>NZ_KV788406.1 GCF_001807265.1 Corynebacterium sp. HMSC05H05 | reverse complement strand
GAGCCTCACACACAAACTTCCTGACACCCTCGTCAGAGATCAAGGCGGCACACCCACCAGCGTCGCCAAACGCTTCGGCATCTCACGGCAACGCGTCCACCAGATCCTCAACGCCTACGACGCAGGCGGCGCCGAGGCAATCGCACCGAAATCACGCGCCCCTCACACCCACCCGCACGCCGTCCCGGAAGCACTACGCAACGAAATCATCAGCATCCGCAAACAACTCACCCGGCACGGACTCGACGCCGGGCCCGAAACCATCGCCTACCACCTCGAACAGGCCGGCAAACGCGCCCCCTCAACCTCAACGATCCGCCGCATCCTCACCAACGAGGGCTTGATCACCCCGCAGCCGCAAAAGAAGCCGAAAAGCTCTTACATCCGCTTCGAAGCGGCGATGCCCAACGAATGCTGGCAAGCCGACATCACCCACCTCTTCCTCGCTGATAACACGCGGGTAGAAGTCCTCGACTTCCTCGACGACCACTCTCGATACCTGTTGTCAATCACCGCGGCCGCCGCATTTACAGGCCCCGCCGTCGCCGCCGAACTCACCCGCCTGATCGGCGCATACGGCCCGCCAGCATCCACGCTGACGGACAACGGTTTGGTGTTCACCGCCCGCCTAGCCGGGCGCAAAGGCGGGCGAAACGCGTTTGAAAAAGTGCTCGTCGCACACAAAATCCAACAGAAAAACGGCCGGCCAGGCCACCCCCAAACCCAAGGAAAAATTGAGCGGTTCCACCAAACCCTCAAAAAATGGATCAAGGCCCGACCCGCAGCACAAACGGTTTCTGAACTGCAACAACTCCTCAATGAGTTTCGCCAATACTACAACTGCACCCGACCCCACCGCGCCCTGGGCAGACGCACCCCGCAGCAGGCATACACCGCCGGAGTCAAAGCCACGCCCAACGACAACCCCAAAGAAGAATGGCGAACCCGAAACGACACAGTCGACAAAAACGGCAAAGTCAGCGTGCGCTACGCCGGCAAACTCTTCCACCTCGGCATTGGACGCACCTACAAACACAAGAAAATTCTCATGGTCATCACCGACAACCACATCATCACATCACTGGTCGAAACCGGAGAAGTCATCACCGAGCACTACATCGACACCGCCCGCGACTACCAAAAGGCCTACTGGAAACACGGCGACCCACCACTTCACCCCAAATGAACAAAACCGGCACCCCAGAACAAAAAACAACTGGGATGCCGGTCCGTCCAGCATGTCGCGACTCATGCGTCAAGCATGACGCGACTCATGACATTTGCGGAGGATGTGGGATTTGAACCCACGAGGGTCGTGAAACCCGCACGCGTTCCAGGCGTGTGACATAGGCCGCTAGTCGAATCCTCCAGCGACACTCGAAAGCGTCTTGCGATATATTAGACCACCCAGCGCCCACGGCCAAAACCGCAGCGCATCCGGCTTATGTGCCCTTGGCTTGTTTCTGGAGGGGCAACATGGCTACAGTATCGGGCAGGATCCCACGCGGTGTTATCTTGTGAACTCCCCCAGGGCGGGAACGCAGCAAGGGTCAGCGAGCTCTGGCAGGTGCGTGGGGTCCCCTTTTATTGCGCTGTACGATGTAACCCATGTCTCTTTCGGATCTCGATCCCGCACAGTTCTCCGAGCTGGCCCAGCGCACCCGTCAGCAGTATGACGAGCTCAAGGCCCGCAACCTCAACCTGGCCCTCACCCGCGGCAAGCCGTCGAGCGAGCAGCTCGGCTTCTCCAACGCCCTGCTCTCCCTGCCGGGGGAGGGCGATTACACCGACAACACCGGCGCGGACGTGCGCAACTACGGGGGTCTGACCGGCATCGCCGACATCCGCGAACTGTGGGCCGAGGCCCTGGGCATTGACCCGGACAACCTCATCGCCGGCGACTCTTCCAGCCTGAACATCATGTTCGACCTGATCTCCTGGGCGTATATCTGGGGCACCAACGACTCGCCGCGCCCGTGGAAGGATGAGGAGCGCGTCAAGTGGATCTGCCCGGTGCCGGGCTACGACCGCCACTTCGCCATCACCGAGCACTTCGGCTTCGAGATGGTCCAGGTGCCCATGACCCCGACCGGCCCGGACATGGACGCCGTCGAGGAACTGGTGAAAGATCCGCAGGTCAAGGGCATGTGGACCGTGCCGATTTACGGAAACCCGACGGGGGTGACGTTCGCACCGGAGGTCGTCGAGAAGCTTGCCGCGATGGAAACCGCGGCCGAAGACTTCCGCATCATCTGGGACAACGCCTACGCCATCCACACGCTTACCGGCGCGCTGCCGGACAACCCCGACGTGATCGCGCTGGCGGAAAAGCACGGCAACCCGAACCGCTTCTGGTACATGTCGTCCACCTCCAAAATCACCCTCGCCGGCTCCGGCGTGGCATTCTTCGCCTCATCCAAGGCGAACCTGGAGTGGTACGCCTCCCACGCCTCCATCCGCGGCATCGGCCCCAACAAGGTCAACCAGCTCGCACATGCGCGTTTGCTTGGCGACGTCCAAGGGTTGCACACGCTGATGAAACAGCACGCCAACTCGCTGGCGCCGAAGTTCGAGGCCGTCATCGGGATCCTCGAGGGCCGCCTCGGCGAGTTTGGGGTGGCCGAGTGGACCGAACCGGAAGGCGGCTACTTCATCTCCCTGGATGTGCTGGACGGCTCCGCCACCCGCGTGTGGGAGCTGGCCAAGGAAGCCGGCATCACCCTGACCAAGGCCGGCGCGTCCTTCCCCGGCGGGGTGGACGAGAACGACCAGAACATCCGCCTCGCGCCGTCGCTGCCGCCGCTGGATGAGGTGCGTACCGCCATGGACGGCGTAGCCACCTGCGTGCTGCTCGCCTGCGTGGAAGCTGCGGAGGCACAGGCGGACTAGACTTGCCCGCGTGGCTCTGTACAGGAAATACCGCCCCGCAACGTTCGGCGAGGTCATCGGCCAAGAGCAGGTGACCCGCCCCCTTTCAACCGCCCTGGACAACGGGCGGATCTCGCACGCCTACCTCTTTTCCGGCCCGCGCGGCTGCGGAAAGACGTCCTCGGCGCGCATCCTGGCGCGATCCCTAAACTGCGCCGAGGGGCCCACCTCCACCCCGTGCGGCGTGTGCGAATCCTGCGTCGCCCTCGCGCCGGGCGGCAGTGGCAACCTGGACGTGATGGAGCTCGACGCCGCCTCCCACGGCGGCGTGGAGGACATGCGCGAACTGCGAGAGCGCGCCCTGTTCGCGCCGGCGGAGTCGCGCTACCGCGTCTTCATCATCGACGAGGCCCACATGATCACGAAAGAGGGCAACAACGCCCTGCTGAAGATTGTGGAGGAGCCGCCCGCCCACCTGATCTTCATCTTCGCCACCACCGAGCCGGAGAAGATGCTGGGCACCATCCGCTCGCGCACCCACAACTACCCGTTCAGACTGCTGGCGCCGCAGGCGATGCGCGAGCTGGTGCAGCACGTGGTGGAAGAAGAAGGCGTCCACGTCGACGAGAACGTCTACCCGCTGGTCATCCGCGCCGGCGGTGGCTCGCCGCGCGACACCCTGTCGATCCTGGACCAAATGCTCTCCGGCGCCGGCGAAGACGGCCTGACCTACGAGCTGGCGCTGCCGCTGCTCGGAGTGACGGACCTGACGCTGCTCGACGCCGCCGTCGACGCCTTGGCGGACCGCGACGCGGGCGCGATGTACCGCACCATCGACCAGGTCATCGAGTCCGGCCACGAACCCCGCCGCTTCGCCCTCGACCTGCTGGACCGCATGCGCGACCTGCTGCTGATCCGCACCGTGCCGGACGCCTTTGGGCAAGGGCTTGTCGACGCCCCCTCGGACCGCGCCGACATCCTCACCCAAGAGGCCCACCAGTTCTCCCCGCAGCACCTGGCTTTGTTGGCGTCCGAGGTCAACGACCGCATCGCGAGCCTGCGCGGCGCCACCTCGCCGCGCCTGCTGCTGGAGATCATGGCCGCCCACCTGCTCACGTTGCAGCCCGGCGGCTCTGGTGCTGCGCCCGCCGCTCCCGCCGGTTCTGGTGCTGTGCCCCAGCCCGCGCCTTCTCCCGCGCCGTCCCCGCAGCAACCCCAGACATCGCAACAGCCCAGCCCTTCCCAACCGGGTGGTGGCGCGGCCGCGGCGGCCGCCGCAGCTGCCGCAGCTGCGAGCTCGCGCAACCGCCAGCAGGAGCAGCCGGAGCCGCCGCAGCCGGCAGAACCCAAGCCGGAGCTCAAGCCTGAACCCCAGCAGGAGACCGCTAAAGCCCCTGCGCCGGACACTGACGAGCTGTTTGAGCGCATCGAGAAGGACTGGACGCGGCTGCGCCAGTCCGTCGGCGAGCGCAACAAGGTCGCCGAGATCATGCTCACCGAGGCCAAACCGCTCGGCTTCGACGGCGACGTGCTCGTGGTCGGCCACCACACCGGCGCGCTGGCCGAGCGCATCAACGCCGAGAAGAACAACACCGACATCGCCACCGTGCTCTCCGAGAAGCTCGGGGCGAAAATCCAGGTCCGCTGCGTCATCGGCACCGACCCGTCGACTGCAAACCTGCGCCGCCCCGCCAAGCGCGAGGTTTGGAACCCGGGCGCGGAAGCCGGCAGCGAGGACAGCGGCTCCGACAGCGCCGACTCCGACGACCCCGCCCCCGCCCCGGCCAGCGGCTGGGACGCGCCGGCCCAGATCGGCGGGCCTGCGGCGGAGCGACCTGCGCCGCAACAGGCCCAGGCACAGCAACCACAGCAGCAGGCCCCGGCGCAACCGACACCCTCCAAGCGCGAGGACGACTGGCGCAGCGCAGCGCTTGCCGCCAGCCAGAAGGCCGCCGAGCGGGCCAAGCGCGAACGCGAGGAAATTCCGCCGCCGCCGGAGCCGTATGACTATGACGAGGGGGTGCCTGAGGCGTCGATAGGCAATGTGCCCGAGTACACCCGCGAGGACGAAGAGCGCGACATGGCCGACCAGGCGCGCGACGAAGCTGGCACCGCGGACCGCCGCGACGCCACCGAGGTGGCGATGGATCTGCTCGCCGCCGAGCTCGGCGCGAAGCCGTTGTAGACTGGCGCGAGAACTATTAGCGAACGAAAGGGGACAACCATGACCCAGCCGCAAGACATGCAGGAACTCATCCGCCAGGCCGCCGAGGTACAGGCCGCCCTCCAGCAGGCGCAGATGGAGCTGCTGCAGACCGAGGTCACCGGCACCGCAGGCGGTGAACTCGTCACCGTCACCATGACCGGCGGCGCCGAGATCACCGACATCAAGATCAAGCCGGAGGCTGTCGACGCCGACGACATCGAGTCGCTGCAGGACCTCATCCTCGCCGCATACCGCGACGCCCACAACCAGGCCGGCAAGCTCGCCGAGGAGAAGATCGCCCCGCTGACCGGCGGCGCGATGGGCGGCGGCGCACCGCAGGGTGGCGCACCGCAGGCAGGCCCGGGCGAGATCCCGTTCGGCGGCATCATCTAACACCCGCTCAACCGCGTCCGGCCCCTTGCGGTCGGGCGCGTTTTCTTTTGTGAAAGGACGCCGTGTTCGAAGGACCACTGCAGGACCTTATCGACGAGCTATCGCGCCTCCCCGGCGTCGGACCGAAGTCCGCGCAGCGGATCGCGTTTCACTTGTTGAAGGAGGAACCGGAGGACGTCGATAGGCTGCGCGCCGCGTTGGCCGCCGTGCGCGACGGGGTGACGTTCTGCCGCATCTGCAACAACGTCTCGCGCGAGGACGTGTGCCGCATCTGCGCCGATTCGGGGCGCGACAAAGCACTCGTGTGCGTGGTGGAAGACGCGAAAGACATCCAGGTCATCGAGCGCACCGGCGAGTACTCCGGCCGCTACCACGTGCTCGGCGGGGCGCTGGACCCGCTGGCCAACGTGGGGCCGAAGGACCTGGCGATTGCCCCGCTTCTGCAGCGCATCGGCGGGGTGCTGCCGGACCTGGAGGGCACCGAGGCGCCGGCGGTGTCCGAGGTCATCCTGGCCACCGACCCCGACACCGAAGGCGAGGCCACCGCGTCGTACCTGGTGCGGCTTTTGAAGGACTTTCCGGACCTGACCATTTCGCGTTTGGCCTCCGGCATGCCGCTGGGCGGGGACCTGGAGTTTGTCGACGAGCTCACGCTCTCCCGGGCCCTGACCGGCAGACTGCGGTTGTAGCGCCGCGGTTCCCGGGTGGGGGCGGCTGTGGACAACGTTGGGGCTGGTGTGGCGAGTTGTCCACAGATTTCGGTTCGGGGGTTGTGCGGGGTTGCGTGGTGTTTAGGGTCTGGGGGCATGAACCCGTTCGACGCGTTTATTCAGGCGATGGCCGCAGCATCCATGGAGACACTGCGGCACTTCGACCTGCCTGTTGCGCTTTCGGCGGGCATCGCGCCGGAGCGGGCACGCGCGTGGGATGCGATGCAAAAGGTGTACTACGGGCCGACGAAATTCACCCGCAAACAAGCCCTGGCAGTACAGAAAGCCCGCGGGTTCTCGTTGGACGAACTCGCGCTGATCGAACGGCGTATCGGCGGCGTGAAAGATGCTGGGGAGCGGTGGCGGCTGCGCCTGGAACTGCTGGATGTGACCGGCGGGTACCGCGCGATCGAGCGCGCCGCACGCGAGCTGGTGCCCCGCGACGATGACACCCCGAAAAAGAAGCAGGTCGCGTTCTCCGCCCCGAAGAACGGCCGGGCGCGCATCACGATTGAC
>NZ_KV788405.1 GCF_001807265.1 Corynebacterium sp. HMSC05H05 | reverse complement strand
TGTTTAGAAGATCGAAATGGTAGCGGTGTGGTGAGTTCGTGGTAGCGCTTGAGTGGGGATCCGGTAGCGGTCTCCACTCAAGCGTTTTGTGGGGTTACTGGTTAGCTTCCAGTCTCATGTTTGGTCCTTCGAGGGTGATGATTTCGGCGCCGGCGATGAGTCGGTTGAGGATGGACTCGGCGATGACGGCGTCCGGGATGGATCTGTACCAGTCTTGCGGGGTGAACTGTGAGGTCACGATTGTTGATCGGTTGCCTTCTCGTTCGGAGAGAATGTTGAAGAGCAGGTGCGCGGTGGCGGCGTCGACTGGGGTGGTGAGGAAGTCGTCGAGGACTAACACGTCGACGCTGATCAACTCGCGGGTGAGTTTGAGCCGGGCTGGGTCGTCAAGTGGCATTACTGCGAAGTGCGCGGCGAGCATGTCGGTGCGGTAGAACCTGGCGGAGTAGTCGTTGCGGCATGCTGCGGTGATCAGTGCTTGGGCGAGGTAGGTCTTGCCGACTGAGGATTTGCCCAGGATGACAATGTTTTGGCCCAGGTGGCACCATTGTCCGTGAGCGAGTCGGCTGACTTGTTCTGGGTTGATGTTGCGGTCAGGTGCGTAGACGACGTCTTCGAGGCAGGCATCGGGGTTTGGCGATCGTGATGCCTTGAGCAGTTTGTTGATGCGGCGTTCGCGTCTGGCCGCGACTTCTTTGTCGAGTGCGTAGAGCACCTTTTGGGAGAAGGTCCACGTGTCGAAGGTTGGGTCGTTGGCGATGTCGATGACGCTTTTGCCGAAGGCTGTCATGCGCATTGCTGTGAAGTCCGCGAGGACGGATTCGTCGAGGAAGCGCTCTTGTGGCGGGGTCGGTGGGGTCATGGTTTTGGGGTTCCTTTCTTGGTGAGGTTGTCCAGGCTGAACTGTGCTGCGCCACCGAGGTAGGCGCCGCTGGTGTCGCGTGTGGCAGCGGCGGGTGCGTGGGCCCGATGCCCAGGTGTGGCCGGTGCCGGTTGGTCGAAGCCGTGTGGTCGGGTTGCGGCTTCTTTGCGTACGGCGGCCATCATGTTTTTGACCGCGGTGTAGGACACCGCCCGGCGGG
>NZ_KV788403.1 GCF_001807265.1 Corynebacterium sp. HMSC05H05 | reverse complement strand
TCCGCCGCGGTAGCCCCCGCGGCCGCCGCGGCCACGGCCGCCGCGATCGCGCGGGGGTGCGCCGTGGTCGCGCTGGATGTTGATCAGCTGGCCGGAGATGCGGGTATCCACCAGGCGGTCCAGCACGGCCTGGTCCAGGTTCTTCGGCAGCTCCACCAGGGTGAAGTCGCCGCCGATGGTGATGCGGCCGAAGTCCTTCGAGTTCAGCCCGCCCTCGTTGGCCAGGGCGCCGACGATGGCACCCGGGCGCACGTGCTGTCGCTTGCCCACGTCCAGGCGGTAGGTGTCGAAGTTGCCGCTGTCGTCGAAGCGGCGGCCGCGGCCACCGCGATCGCCACGATCGTCGCGGTCGAAGCGGTCGCGTCCGCGCCCGCGGCGGTCGTCGCGGTCGAAACGGTCGCGACGGTCGCGCTTGTCGCGCGGCGGCTCCTTCATCAGGAACTCGTCGCCGGCCAGGGCCTGGGTGGCCAGGGCGGCGGCGATGTCGTCCATAGGCACGTTGTTCGCGGCGGAGTACTCGCGCACCATGGTCTTGAAGATCTGCAGGTCGGTGGCCTCAAGGGACTCGGTGATGGAGTCCATGAACTTGGCCTTGCGCGACTCGTTGACCTCGTCCACGGTGGGCAGGTCCATCTCTTCGATGGTCGCGTTGGTCACGCGCTCGATGGAGCGCAGCATGCGGCGCTCGCGCGGAGTGACAAACAGGATCGCCTCGCCGGAACGGCCCGCACGCCCGGTGCGGCCGATGCGGTGGACGTAGGACTCCGTGTCGTTCGGGATGTCGTAGTTGAGCACGTGCGAGATGCGCTCGACGTCCAGGCCGCGGGCGGCGACGTCGGTGGCCACGAGGATGTCCAGGCGGCCGTCGCGGAGCTGGTCCACGGTGCGCTCGCGCTGCTGCTGGGCGATGTCGCCGTTGATGGCGGCGGCGGAGAACCCGCGGGCGCGCAGCTTCTCGGCCAGCTCCTCGGTCTCGTTCTTGGTGCGCACGAACACGATCATCGCCTCGAACTCGGTCACCTCAAGGATGCGGGTGATCGCGTCGAGCTTGTTGCGGTGCGCGGTGAACAGGTAGCGCTGGGTGATGTTTGTGTTGGTGCGCGTCTCCGACTTGACGGTCACCTCTTCCGGATCGTTGAGGTAGTCGCGGGAGATGCGGCGGATCGCGTTCGGCATCGTCGCCGAGAACAGCGCCACCTGCTTGGAATCCGGGGTGTCTTCCAGGATGCGCTCGACGTCTTCCTGAAAGCCCATGTTGAGCATCTCGTCGGCCTCGTCCAGCACCAGGAAGCTCAGGTTTGAAATGTCCAGCGAGCCCTTCTCCAGGTGGTCGATCACTCGCCCCGGGGTGCCCACGATGACCTGGGCGCCGCGGCGCAGCCCGGACAGCTGGATGCCGTAGGCCTGGCCGCCGTAGATCGGCAGGATGCTCACGCCGCCGATGTGGTCGGCGAAGCTCTGGAAGGAGTCGGACACCTGCAGCGCCAGCTCACGCGTCGGCGCGAGCACGAGCGCCTGCGGGTAGCGCTTCTCCGGGTCGATCTGGGACAGCACCGGCAGCGCGAACGCAGCGGTCTTGCCGGTACCGGTCTGCGCGAGGCCGACCACGTCGCGGCCGTCCATAAGCAGCGGGATGGTCTGCGCCTGAATCGGCGAGGGCTGCTCGAAGCCGACGCGCTTGACGGCCTTGATGACATCGTCGGGCAGGCCCAGCTTTTCAAAGCCGTTCTCGGGCTTCTCGGGCTCGGCTGCGGGTTCGGCCGAAGGCTCGTCGTTAAGCTTCAGCACATCATTGTTGTTTTCAATGGCCACGGTGTCCGTGGCGCCGGTCTCCTCAGAAACCCCCGCATCCCTGGTGTCCTCTACTACGGCCTCAACGATTTCGGCCGCGACATCCTGCGGGTCTTTCTGGTTTTCCGACACATTCATATCCGGCTCATTCTCGCCGCCGGTGGCGTTTTCGGAAATGCTCATCGCTGGCCCAGCGTACGCCATTGTGCGCCCCGGTAAGTATTCCTGCGGTTTCCCGGCGAGCGAAGTCACACACCCTCCGGTGAAGCTCGTGCTTCAGGCCACATTGCCTATCGACGCCACCTCTGCCCCACACCTCGAAGGAGCAGCCGAGGCCAGCGCGTCTCAGTAACCCGTGCCGCCCAAACCGGCCACCTACATCCGGCTAGTCCCAGATTTTCCGCCTGGTAACCGGTTGTAGGTAGCCGGTTTCCGTTCACACAAAGGAGCTCCACGCCATGACCTGAAACACAGCGCACTGACGGCTGTGATTTAGGATTCCCCCATGACTTCTCCCCTCGCGCTGACATTGCTCGGCCTGGCCATCATCGCAGTCACCGTCGGGCTGTTGCTGAAAGGCAAGACCCACCCGATCGTCGCGATGACGCTCATCCCCATCGTCGGCGCCGTCCTCACCGGCGCTGGCATTGCCGAGATCTCGGATTACTACATGGACGGGTTGGACCGGGTGATGAACGTCGTGGTGATGTTCATCTTCGCCATCATCTACTTCGGCATCCTCTCCGACGTAGGCCTGTTCGAGCCCGTGATTAAGGCGCTGATCAAGGCCACGCGCGGCACGCCGCTGCTGGTCACGCTCGGCACGGCCGCCATCGCCATCGTCGCCCACCTGGACGGCTCCGGCTCCACGACGTTTCTGCTCACCATCCCGGCATTGCTCCCGCTGTACGAGGCGATGAACATGTCGCGTTACGTGCTGCTGACCATCGTGGCGCTGTCCGCATCCGTGATGAACATGCTGCCGTGGGGTGGCCCCGTCGGCCGCGCCAGCTCCGTCATCGGCCCCTCGCCGAACGAGATCTGGGCCCACCTGCTGCCGGTCCAGGGGGTCGCCATCGTGCTCGTGTTCGTCGTCGCCGCCATTTTCGGCGTGGTGGAAGGCCGCCGCGCATCCGCCGCGGGCCCGGACGCGGGCACCGTGGACGTCAACGCCGTCGCGGAGGACTTCTCCCGCCGGCAGCAGGAAGAACGCGCCAAGCTGGAATTCACGCAGCGGCAGGGCACCTGGGTGACATGGGTGAACGCGCTGATCACCCTCGCGCTCATCGGTGTTCTCGTGTCCGGCCTGGCGTCCCCGGCGCCGGCGTTCCTGGTGGGCACTGCGCTGCTGCTGGCCATCAACTTTGCCAAGCTCGAGGACCAAAGCGACGCGCTGCGCCGCCACGCGCCTACCGCGTTGTCCATGGCTGGCGTCATCCTCGCCGCAGCGATGTTCCTGGGCATCCTCGACGGCACGGGCATGCTGGAGCAGATCGCGCTGTCGCTCATTGCCATCCTGCCGGAGGCGGTCGGCCCGTACATCCACATCATCATCGGCCTACTCGGCGTGCCGCTTGACCTGGCCACATCCACCGACGCCTACTACTTCTCCGTCCTGCCGATCGTGCAGCAGACCGCCGAGGCGTTCGGAGTCTCCGCAATGGGCGCCGCGTCCGCGATGATCGTGGGCAACGTCATCGGCACGTTTGTCAGCCCGTTCTCCCCCGCGCTGTGGCTTGCGCTCGGTCTCGCCCGTGGCGAAATGGGCAAGTACATCCGCCTCGCCTTCCCAGTGTGCTGGGCGTTCTCCGTTCTTCTGGTGCTCGGTTCCTGGGCGTTCGGCGTGTTCGCGTAGCCCCGTGCAGTAATCTTTTCTTTCGAGCATTTTGCTTATCGACGCACCCCGCGCCCGTCTCTTCTCCCCCGCTTGTCTCTCAAGGAGCACCCATGCGCACCAAAATCACTGCCGCTGTAGTCGCAGCCAGCGTTCTTGCAGGATCCATTACCACCGCCCAGGCATACACCATCGAGCACGTCGGCACCGATTGCCGTGTGAACTACTCGATCACCGAGATGCAGAACAACCGCATGTACTTCCCGGTTTATTACACGCAGGATGAAGTGAAGAAGTTCAAGAAGGAAAGCCTCGATGCCATCACCGAGGCCGAATCTGAGCTGAAGTCTGAAAAGTCGCGTTCCGATGCCAACAAGGACTTTATCCAGGAGCTCACGGAAAGAATTGCAGACGAACAGAGGCAACTCGAAATCTACGACAAGTGCGCGAAGGTGCCTGCCGCGAAGCCCGTTCAGAAAGAGGATGGATCTTCTACCTCACCGGCACTCGCGGGGGTGCTGGGCGGTTTCATCGGAGCAGTTGTCGCCATCGCCGCGATGATCGGCCTGAAAGACGTTCTCCCGTTTAAGTTCTAACGGCTTTTTCGCAACCTCTGACCTCCTGCTCCCCGCATTGCGGCAAATAGTTTCCACAATTCGCTGCAGACATACCGCCACCGTGCTACAGTCGCCGACATGATCAACAGCACCGCATTTGCAACCTCGGCCGCGCAGGCCGAGCGTTCTGCGTTGCTGAATACCCAGCCGGCCCGCCTGCATCATCATCTGTAGCGCGGTGTCGGCCGACTCCAGCCCCCTGCGCTAACAGCCTCTGCTGCTCGAAGCGCAGGGGGTTTCTTGTTAGTACGGGCAACACTTCGGGGCTTATGTCGTTCGCGCCGCGCCCCCGGATCCGTCCGCGAGGCACACGGTTGCACTCGCCTATCGACGGCCAACCGGGACGCCGCCGCCCAACACAGGGCACACGCCAATCCAATCCCCTGCGCCTCCGATTCGCGCATTGCTTCCCGAAAGAGCACAGTTATGTCTGTTATGACTGCACCATCTGAATCCGCTAACAAGCCCAAACCGAAGCGCAGCAGCTTAAACGCCCGCCACATCCACTTCATCGCGCTCGGCTCCGCCATCGGCACCGGCCTGTTCTACGGCTCCGCCGGTGCGATCCAGGCCGCCGGCCCATCCGTGTTGCTGGTGTACCTGCTCGGCGGCGCGGTGGTGTACTTCATGCTCCGCGCGCTCGGCGAGATGAGCGTGCGCAACCCGGTGCGCGGCTCGTTTGCCGTGTACTGCCGCAAGTACCTCGGCGGCTGGGGCGGCTACATCACCGGCTGGATGTTCGCCTTCGAGATGATGATCGTGTGTCTGGCGGACTTAACCGCCATCACGATCTATATGAAGTTCTGGTTCCCCACAACGCCCGCGTGGGTGTGGATCACAGTCACACTGCTGATTATTAGCGCGGCGAACCTGGCAGCGGTCCGGATCTTCGGCGAGCTGGAGTTCCTGCTTACGCTGATCAAGGTCGGCGCTGTGGTGGCCATGATTGTGGGCGGTGCCGCCATCCTCGTGTTCAACCTCGGCTCCCAACCCGAAACGATGGGTGTGAGCAACCTCTGGAGCGACGGCGGTTTCTTCGCAAACGGCATTTCTGGCATGGCAGCGTCCTTCATCCTCGTGCTGTTCGCGTTCGGCGGCACGGAGATCATCGGTGTTGCCGGCACCGAGGCCGAGGACCCGGACCGTTCCATCCCGAAGGCTGTCAACACCGTCCCGGCGCGCATCCTGATCTTCTACGTGCTGTCCATCTTGATCATTTTGATGATCAACCCGTGGCGCACCATCGACGGCGAGGACTCCCCCTTCGTCCAGATCTTTGACACGCTCGGCGTCAGCTGGGCTGCCGCGTTGCTCAACGTTGTTGTGCTGAGTGCTTCCCTGTCCGCCATCAACGCTGACCTTTTCGGCACCGGCCGCGTCCTCGCGGGCCTGGCCAAGGAGAAGCTGGCTCCGCGGGCAATGGCAAAGACCTACCGCGATGTGCCGGTGATGACGGTGGTCATGCTGATCATCGCCTTGATCGTCGGTGTCTACTTGAACCAGCGCTACCCCGACATCTTTGAAACTGTCGCGGCGCTGGCCACCTTCGCCACCATCTTTGTGTGGCTGATGATCCTGCTTGCGCACATTGCTTCTCGACGCAACATCTCCCCCGCCGAAGAGCAAAACCTGAAATTCCCGGTACCGCTCTGGCCGTATGGGCAGTGGTTCTCGGTCGCATTCATCCTGTTCACCTTCGGCACGATGGTGTGGATGGAGGAATTCCACACTGCGCTGATCGTCGGTGTCGCGTTCCTGATCCTGATGACGATCCTCTACTTCGTTACCGGCCGCCCGCAGGCGATTGTGGAAGACGAGGTCGAGTACGAGGCGAAATAGCCCTCCGGTACGAATACGCCCAGTGCTGCAACCGCAGCGCTGGGTTTTCGTTTATCGCTCCCGTCTCACGCTGATGGCCTCGCCGTGTGCCGGGAGGCGCTCGGCGTCGGCGAGCGTGATCACTGCGTCGGCCACCTCCGCCAGCGCGTCCGCGGAGTACTCGACCACATTGACGGGTTTGAGGAAGGTGTGGGTGCTCAGCCCCGACGCGAAACGGGCCGTGCCGGATGTGGGCAGCACGTGGTTGGATCCTGCGGAGTAGTCGCCGAGCGGCACCGGGGTGTGCTTACCGACGAAGATCGCGCCGGCGTTGGCAATCTGTGCCGCCACGTCGCGCGCGTTGTCTGTGTGGATTTCCAGGTGCTCGGGCGCATAGGCGTTAGTGACTGCCACGGCGGACCGGAGGTCGTCGACAAGCAAGATGCCCGATTGCGACCCCTCGAGTGCTTCACGCACGCGCTCGGAGTTGAGCGTGACTTGGTAGCGCTCGACGATCTCACGGTTGACGGCCTCGACGAGCGCAGGTGAATCGGTGATCAGGATCGACGCGGCCTGCTCGTCGTGCTCGGCCTGAGAGATCAGGTCGTACGCCAGAAAGACCGGGTCGGCGGTGTCGTCGGCGATGATCGCGATCTCACTGGGGCCCGCCTCCGCGTCGATGCCCACCACGCCGTTGACCACGCGCTTCGCGGCGGCGACGAAGACGTTACCGGGTCCGGTGACCATGTCCACCGGCTCCAGGTTCTCGTCGCCGTAGGCCAGCAGCGCCACGGCCTGGGCGCCGCCGACCGCCCACACCTCGTCGATGCCAACCAGCGCGCACGCCGCGAGTATGGTCGGGTGCGGCCACCCGCCAAAGTCTTCCTGCGGTGGAGAGCACACCACCATCGACTCCACGCCCGCTTCTTGGGCGGGAATCGCGTTCATGAGCACACTCGAGGGGTAGACGGCCTTGCCTCCGGGCACGTACAGGCCCACACGCTGCACCGGGCGAAACACCTCGGTCACGGTCGCACCCGGCGCGAGTTCAGTGGTGTGCTCCGCAGGCTTCTGGCTCGCGTGCACGGCGCGGATGCGCGCGATCGAGGTCTCCAACGCCGCGCGCACGTCCGCGTCCAGGCGGTCCAGGGCATCGGCGATCACCTCCGCCGGCACGCGGACCGAAGCCGGCCGCACACCGTCGAAACACTGCCCGTACTCCAGCGCCGCCTCCGCGCCGCGATCACGCACCGCCTCCACGATGGGCGCCACCTGGGACACCACCGAATTCACGTCCGCACCCGCGCGAGGTAGCACCTTCCGCAGTTCGCGCACCGTCAAAGCACGGCCCCTGAGATCTGTCACCGACAGCATGTCGCTCCCCTTCTCTTCCCTTCGAAGTCTTCTCTGCATGGTATCCGCGCCGCGTCGCCGCCGAGGCCGTTTCCGCCCAACCCCACCGCACGTGATCGCCCGGTTTCTGACACACTTGGTCGCATGACCGTGACTCATGGCAACAAGATCGTCCTTATCGGCGCCGGCGCCGTCGGCACCGCCTACGCCTACGCAATTCTCAACCAAGGCCTGGCGGACCACCTGGCCATCATCGACCTCAACGAGGACCTCGTCTGGGCCCAAGTGGAGGACTTGAACCACGCCATCCCGTTCTCCGGCCACCACATGGACGTCACTGTGGGTAATTACAAGGACTGCCGCGACGCCGCCCTCGTTGTCAACTGCGCCGGCGTGGCGCAGCGCGAGGGCGAAACGCGCATCGACCTGATCGCGCGCAACGCCGCCATCTTCGAGTCCATCAACAAGGACATCATGGCCAACGGCTTCAACGGCATCTACGTCGTGGCCACCAACCCCGTGGACGTGCTCACCTACATCACCTGGAAGCAGACCGGCCTGCCGTCGAACCAGGTCATCGGCTCCGGCACCGTGCTGGACACCGCGCGTTGGCGCCACAACCTGGGCCTGCACTTCGACATCGCCCCGTCCGCGGTGCACACCCACATCATCGGCGAGCACGGCGACACCGAGCTGCCCGTGTTCTCCTCCGGTTCCGTAGGCGGCGTGCCGCTGAGTGCGATGCTGGAATCGGAAGCGGAGACCAACCCGGACATCTACACCCAGATCGACGAGCTGTTCGTCCGCACCCGCGATGCTGCCTACGACATCATCAAACGCAAGGGCAACACCTCCTTCGGCGTCGGCAACGCGCTCGCCCGCATCACGCGCGCGATCCTGCGCAACGAGGACGTTGTCCTGCCCGTCTCCGCCCTCCTGCAGGGCGAGTACGGGCTCGAGGACCTCTACATCGGGACCCCCACCGTCCTCAACCGCAGCGGCGTGCGCAACGTCGTGGAACTGCGCCTGGACTCCGACGAGCTGGAGAAGTTCCGCCACTCCGCCACCACCCTGCGCGACGTCATCGACCGCGCCGAGTTCTAGGAGCCTTTGCTTTTCGACGGCAGCTCCGCCCATGCCCGTTTAGTATGGCTACATGGCCAGAAACATCGATGTGGTTGGAGCAGTGATCCTCGACGGCGACTTTGTATTTGCCGCACAGCGGGGGCCGGGCCGATCGATGAGTGGTCTTTGGGAGTTTCCCGGCGGAAAGATCGAACCCGGCGAGACTCCGGAGCAGGCTCTGAAGCGCGAGCTCGTCGAGGAGCTCAGCATTGAGGTTGAAGTTTTGGACCGGATTGTGACGAGCCGGCACGAAACCGACTCTGCAGTTATCAACCTGACCACGTATTACTGCACGCTTTCCTCCGGTACGCCAAAGCTCTCCGAACACCAAGAGATCCGTTGGGTCCCGAGGTCGGAGCTTCATGGGCTGGAGTGGGCACCGGCTGACATCGAAACTGTAGAACGAGTGCAGCAGCAGTAATGGAGTCATCGCTTACCTCGCTGCAACGCGATCTTGAATACGGTTTCATCGACGAAGCTGTCCTTGCCAACAAGCAGGAGAATCCCGAGCTCATCACCAATGGCGACTCGAACACCATGTACGAGGCGCTCAAAAACGAGCTGGAGTTTGCTGATAGCTACGTGTTCTCCGTGGCATTCGTGACTGTCGGCGGTATCGGCGCGCTCAAACAGCAGCTCGTGGAGTTTCAGGGCAAGGGCATAATCATCACGTCTTCGTACCAAGACTTCAATGAGCCCGCTGCTCTGCGCGAGCTACTGACTTTGGAAAACGTCGATGTCTACGTCATGTCGGAATACGCCCACCATGCCAAGGGCTACATTTTCAACCACGGTGACCACGTCACTGCGCTCGTAGGCAGCTCGAACCTCACGCGTTATGCACTCATGGAAAACCACGAGTGGAATATCCGAGTTTCGTCGCACCGAAACGGCAACATGGCTTCCCAGCTCCAAAACGGAGTTGAGAGGCACCTCGACAAAGCAGTTCCACTCACCGGAGACTGGATCAAGGATTACGAAAAGAAGCGGGCGAAGCGCAAAATCGTCTTCACCGAAACCCAGCCTCTTGAGGTTTCACCGGAAGGCGAAAAGATCCTCCCAAACCTGATGCAGGTCGAAGCACTTGAGCAGTTGCAGTATGTGGTCGATTCCGGCGAGAAGCGCGCGTTGATCATTTCTGCAACCGGTACAGGAAAAACCATCCTGGCCGCGTTGGCTACGCGACAGATGAAGCCGTTAAGAACACTATTCATCGTCCACCGCGAGCAGATTTTGAAGAAGGCTGCTCAAGAGTTCGCCAAAGTGTTAGAAGTCGACGACTCACAAATCGGGTTCTTCGTTGGAGCACGACGAGAACTGGACAAGCAGTTGGTGTTTGCTACCGTTCAGTCCCTTTCTCGGAAAGAGAATCTGGCGACAATCTCTCCGCTCCAATTCGACCTCATCATCATCGATGAAGTTCACCGTTCTGGCGCCGAGTCGTACCAGTCGATCTTGAACCACTTCCGCCCAAACTTCACGCTGGGGTTAACAGCTACCCCGGAGCGAACGGATGGGTTTAACGTCTTTGAGCTCTTCGGATACAACGTCCCATATGAGATCCGTTTGGAAGGCGCCCTTGAAAATCGGATGCTCGTCCCCTTCGACTACTACGGCATCGCAGATTACGAATCGGCGCAAGGGTCGATCGGAGACAAATCAAAGCTCAAAGACCTGGTTGCGGACGATCGCGTCGAGCACATCGTTGATGCACTGCAGAAGTATTCTTTCGCAGAAAGTACGAAAGGCCTCGTGTTCTGCAGCAGCAACGAGGAATCCCGAATCCTTGCGGAAGCTCTCTCCTCACGGATCGTCCACGGCCGTCCACTGAGAACGCGAAGTCTCTCGGGAGCCGACACGATTGAAGTACGAGAGTCCGTTGTTGCTCAACTGGAAGATGGCGAACTCGATTACATCTTCACGGTGGACATTTTTAACGAGGGCATTGACATTCCCTCAGTCAATGTCATTGTCCTGCTCCGCAGCACCGAGTCGTCGATCATCTTCACGCAACAACTTGGTCGCGGGCTGCGCAAAGCCGCCTACAAGCACTCGCTGCGCGTCATAGATTTCATCGGTAACTACGCAAACAACTACCTCATTGCGATTGCGCTCACCGGCAACAAAACCGGCCGAAAACCGAAGATTCTCGATGACGTCAACGACCCTCGTCCGAAAGCCGGGGCTTCCACGGTCAGCTTTGACAGGGTTTCCGCGGCACGAGTTATCGAGTCCCTACAAAAGGCACGCATCACGGGAGTGAAGGCTAAACGCGAGGCTATCGCAGAGTTAAAGTACCGACTCGGCCGCATTCCCAAACTGGTCGACTTTCTTTATCACGAATCCATGGATCCGTCCGTGTTGTGCGCGACCGACCAACACACGCGAAACTACTGGTCACTTTTGCACAAATTGAAGGAAGTCGATTCGGCCCCGTCCCAAGAGGAAGACGGATTCCTCACCCTCATCGCGACCGAACTTCTTAACGGAAAACGCCCGCAAGAACTCCTTCTTCTCTCTGAGCTTGTGCGCCGCGGCCCCCAAGGGGTGCTGACTGAAGACCAGTTCAGAGCTGTGATCGAGAAATACTCAACAGAGATTAATTCGTCGCCCCACCTTATGCGGTCGGTAGAACTCATTTTGAACCTGGAATGGTTCACGGAGGCTGCCGCCAAGCGCTACGGAGGCGAACCACTCGCCGTCCGTACAGACAGCGGTTTCCAGCTTGGTGAGCGGTTTTCAGAGTTGTATTTCTCCTACGAGGATCAACATCCTCACCCGGAGATCAGCTTTCGATACCACATTGATGACCTCATCGAGACCGGCCTTCTTACTAACCGGCGCCAGTACCGTCAAAGCGACATCTTCGTCCGGGGAAAGACGTATACCCGAAAGGACGCAGCACGCCTGCTCAACTGGCAGCGCAACAGGGAATCCACGATCTACGGGTATGCGGTGGACTCAAACACCAATACCTGCCCGATCTTTGTCACGTACCACAAGGACGCCGATGTTCTGGCGAGCCACAGATACGAGGACACATTCATCGATCAATCCACGATGCAGTGGTTCTCCAAGAACAACCGCACGCTCGACAGCAAAGAACTCCAGCCGATTCTGGATGGATCTACAGACCTCCATCTCTTCGTAAAACGCGAAGACGCGGACGGCTTGGAGTTTTACTACCTCGGGCAGGCCGAGGTTACCCACGCGGAAGAGCGCCACATGCCGGGGAACAAGGATGAGTTACTCGACGTGGTTGTTATGAACCTGGCACTAGACGAACCTGTCCCCGCCCCGCTTTACAAAGCTCTCACCACCAATAAACGCGCGAGCATCCAGGATCCGACTGCTGACGGCGAGAAGGCGGAGCTCCACCGCGCTCCTGGGCACATGGTTAGGCAAGATGCGAACGGTAAGCCTCAATTGCCGAATTAGGACGCGGGTTTAGGCGAGTTTAGACTCGAAAACTGCTGTGTACTCCCCCACCTCCGCGGCGAAGGAGGTGTCGTGGCAGGTGAAGATCACGGCCTGGCCGGAGCAAAGTCCCTCGGCGATGAGGGCGTGGGCGCGGTCGCGGGAGGGGGCGTCGAGGCCGACGTCGGGTTCGTCGAGAAGCACGAGCGGGCGGTTCTGGGCGAAGACCTGGGCGAGCTGAGCCAGGCGCAGGTGCGCGGCAGGCAGGTCGAGCGGGTGGGTCTCCGGGTCGAGGCCGAGTGCGGCGACTGCGTCCGGATCGCCGATGAACTCCCCCACCGTGGATTCGGCAAGTTGGTCGGCGGCGCGCTGCAGCGCGAGTGAGACGCCAAGAGCCAGCCCGGGGTTGCCGTCGAGGCCGGCCATCGCGCGCAGCAGTGTGGTTTTGCCGGCGCCGTTGTCACCGCGCAGCCACACGGCCTGGCCGGGGCGCACGGTCAGATGGATCGGACCGGCGGTGAACTCCGGATCCTCATGTGCGCGGAATTGCCACCACTTGCGGGGTTTTCCGCCGCGGGTTGCGGTGATCTCGCCGAGGTCGATCGGATCGCCGGCGGGCACCACGCGTGGGGGCAGGCTGGGCACGTGGGTGGGAGGGGGTGAGGGAGACAGGATGCCGTCGATAAGCGAAAGCTTTGCTGCATCGAGGCGGGGGCGGTTGCCGAGGACCACGATGCGCGACGGCAAGGCTTCGAGCAGGCGGATGATGTGGGTGGCGGAGGTGGGGTCGAGGCCGGCGAAGGGGTCGTCCAGAAGCAGGATGTCCGGCTCGAGGACTGCGACGGCCGCGATGGCCAGGCGGCGTGTTTGGCCGCCGGAGAGTTGTGCGGGGTGGCGCTCGGCGAGTTCGGTCAGGCCCGCGGCGCTGAGGATGCGCTCGCAGCGGCGCTGCATCTCCGGGATGGGTGTGCCGCGCTGCTCGAGGCCGAGCGCGACCTCTTCGATGACGGTGTCGCGCAGGTAGGACACGTGCGCGGTGGCGTCCTGCTGGACCACGGCCGCGCCCGCCCACTCGTTGTGCGCCTCGCCGGCAAGCGTGGTCAGGCCCGCGCCGGAATTGCCGATGACCTCGACGGTGCGGTGCTGGTCGAGTGCTTGCTTGAGCGGGGTTAGATCCATAGGACCACCGCCACGCAGATCAGAGGGATGAGGATGCGCGCGGCGCGCTGGGCGGGGCTGTCGTGGACCGGGCGCAGGACGGTGCGTGGGCCGGTGAGGTCGTAGCCGGCGGTTTCCAGCGCTTGGCCACGGGCGCCGGCCTGGGTGAGCAGTTCCGTGAGCACGGGCATGATCAGGTGTGGGACGACTGTCTTGGCTTTGATCGGGCGCTGTTTGAGGCGGTTGGCGTCGCGGGTGATGCGCGCGCGGTTGGCGCCCTGGGGCCCGAGCTGCAGCGTGGTGCCGGCGATGTAGCCGATGCGGTTGCCACCTTTTGTGCTCTGCAGAGCCTTGGCCAGATCCGGGGTACGCGTCCAGGCCACGGCGGCGAGCAGGCAGGCGACCAGCGCGGTGAAGCGGGCGGTGAGGTGGGCGGCGTCGGCAAGGCCGTCGGAGGTGATGAACGGAGCGATGCGGTGCTCGCCGTAGGGCGCGTGGATGAGCACCATCGACGCAGCCACGGGGGCGGCGAGGAGTGCAGTCGCCGCCGCGACAGACGGGTTGCGGGTGCGCCATGTGCCGGCCGTCAGGGCTGCAGCGATGATGGCCAGCGAGGCTATCGGAGTGTTGATCCCCAGCGCCAGAATCCAGCCCGACGCGCCGATGACCAGGGCGGTCAGCGGGTTCAGGCGGGTCTGGGGCATGTTGGTTGGCTTCTTGCTGGGCTAGCTCTGCTTGGTCTGCGGGGCGAAGGCGGCGACGGTGCGCTTCGGCAGCGCCTTGACCGTGAAGAACGCCACCAGCATGACGATGACCTTGTCCACCGGATCCGAGATGAACGCCTGGGTGGTCACGGACGCGATGAGCGAGCTGCCCATCTCACGGAACAGGCTGACCAGCGCGCCGGTGCCAACGCCGGCGGTGCCGCCGTAGACGTAGGCCGCGACCGGGGCGGCGACCATGCCGCCGACAAGGCCGAGCACCAGGCCGAAACCGATCACGGTGGCGATGTTGCGCAGGGCGTTGAAGCGGTGGATGAACACGCCGGCCAGCCAGCCGATCAGCGCCGCGCCCGCGGCGAACGGCAGCGCGGCCGGGTTGAGCAGGCCCCACACCACGTTGTTCAGCGCGCCGGTGGCCATGCCCGCGACCGGGCCGGCGAGTGCCGCGACGAGCACCGTGCCCACGGAGTCCAGGTACAGCGGCAGGCCGATCGAGCCGACGATCTCGCCGACGACAGAGTTGATGATGATCGCAATCGGGATCAGCCCCAACGTGCGCGCGGGCAGCACCGGAATCACGGCGGCAAGCAGCAGCGCGGTGCCGATGCCGTAGCCTGCGAGCAGCGCGATGCCCTGCCCGGAGCCGGTGACCTGGTCCCAGTCCGCCGGGTGGACCAGCACGAAGTACAGCCAGGTAGCGGCGATAAGGACGGCGCCTGCAATGACGAGCGCGCGGCGGGCGGGGGTCCATTCGGCCTTCTGCGCGGTGTTCTCGGTGGGCGCGGCCTGGGTGGAAACGGTGTGTGACATGAAAACTCCGAGTGGTGTGCGGGGAGGAACGGGAAGTACAGCCCTCATCGCCTATGTCACCTCGGCTGGGCTATCGGTTCGGGAGTGTAGCAGGCGGCGGGCGAAAACCCGCTAGTCGTCGGCACGCTGGTGGCGCAGCTCCACAATCTCGGCATCGCCGGCGGCGACCTTCGCGTGCACCTCGCACGCCCACGTGAACCAGCCCCAGGCCATCTCAATATTCGCCTCGGTGACCAGGCGCGTGTTAGGTTCGCGCTCCCAAATCCCGCGCAGGTCGGCCACGGACGTGCCGCGCATGAGCTCGGAATCCGCCTCCACGGCGACGGCGGTGTCCTTCCACGTGTACTCCACCAGCCCCAGCGCGATCAGCACGGTGAGCAGGTCGTGGATCTGCGCCTGATACCCCTCGCCCACATCCTCGTGGAACTCGAAGTAAAACCGCGTGATCGCCTCTAGGTGCTGCGACACCGGGGAGCCGCCAAGCTTATCGACGAACTCCGCCAACGCCTCGGGCTTAAGCACCATACGCTCCGTCACGCCAAGCGAGCACAGGGTGATCGGGGCCTGTGCCATGGCGAATACATCGGCGGCGGCGTGCGGGTCCACCCAGAAGTTCCACTCCGCGCTCGGCGTGGTGTTGCCCGGGTAATTCACCGCCCCGCCCATCACGGTGATGTGTTTGAGCTTTGCAAAGTGCTGCGGGTGGGCGTGCGCGAAGGCGGCCAGGTTGGTCAAGGGCCCGGTGACGATTAGATGGAGGTCGTCGGTGCCGCGCTCGATGGAGTCGATCCACAGCGCGTCCCAGTCGTGCTCCACGTGGCGCTCGGGCGCTTGGGCGTAGCCGAGGCCGGTGTCGCCGTGGGTTTCGGGCGTGATGGTCAGCTCCACCTCGAGCGGCTCCGGCAAGCCTGCAGCCAGGGAAATGATGGGCAGCCCGCACTGCCCCAGGATCCAGGCGCCGTTTTGCGCGCACTGGTTGGCGTCGACGTTGCCGGAGGTCGTCGTGAGGCAATCGAGCTCAATGAGACCCGCGTGCGCCGCGGCGGTGAGGAAGATGATGGCGTAGGTGTCGTCGATGCCGGGGTCGCAATCCAGGATCACTCTCACGGTTTCGTTTCCTTCCCGGCAACAAGCCAGATCACAAGCGTGGCGGCGCACACCGCGCCGCAGACGCCGAACGCGGCCTGGAAGCCCGCGGCCTCCGCGACGGCGCCGAGCAGCACCGGCGCGAGAATGGAGCCCGCGTCCTGCGTCATTTGGTACGTGGACAGCACTGTACCGCCGGAGCGCTCGTTGCCGATGATGTCCGCCAGTGTGGCCTGGGCGGCGGGGCTCATCAGACCCGCGCCGATACCGGCCGCGGCGGAGAGCAGCACCAGCGGCCAGAAGCTGGTGGCGCCGCCGAGCAGCGCCGTGAACACGCCCGAGGTGGCCAGGCCCGCGGCGACCATCGGGCGGCGGCCGAGTTGATCAGCGAGCCTGCCGGAGAACTGCAGCGTTACGGCCATGCCGAACGCGAAGGCGGTCAGCGCCAAACCGGCGGCCGCTCCCCCGCGCTCAAACACGGCGGCGGCGAACAGCGGCAGGATGGCCACGCGCGAGCCCATGTTGACAAAGCCGTTGGTGAACCCGGCGGCGAGCAGCGCCTTGTACGTGGAGGTCTGCCACGCCTGACGCACGCGCATCTTCGGCTTCGCCGCGGGCAGCGGCTCGGAGCCGGGGCGCGGCTGGGTCAGGGCGCCGACCGCGACGGCCGCGCCCGCCACCGCGAGGCCGTAAATGACAAACGGCGCGCGGAAGCCCAGGAAGGACAGCGCGGCACCGATGATCGGGCCGACAACGTTGCCCACCAGAAACGCCGAGGCGTACAGCGCGTTGGCGCGCCCGCGGATGCTCGGGTGCGTCACCCGCACGATCAAGGCCTGGGCCGACAGGGTGAACATGGTCGAGCCGAAGCCTGCGATAAACCGCAGCGCGAGGATCTGCCAGTAGGCGTTCACAAACGCGACGAGGAAGGTCGCGCCCGCGACGATGAGCAGGCCCGTGAGGTAGATCGGACGGGAGCCAAGCTTATCGACGAGCCTGCCCGCCCCCGGCGCTCCCAACAACCGCGCCATTGCGAAGACGGAAATCACCGCGCCGGCGGCAGCCATCGACACGCCGAAACTGCCGGCGAACTGCGGGAGCACAGGCGCGATGAGCCCGTAGCCGAGGGCGATGATGAACGCGGCGCCGACGAGGACCCAGATCGTGCGCGGGATCTTCGGTTGGGTGCGGGGTGCTTGCTGGGGTGTGTGCTGTGTTGAGTTGTCGGCGTTCATTGCTGGTTAGCGTACATCGGCGGGTGGGGTGTTCCGATTTGCCAATGTGGCAAATAATTTCCACAAAGCAAAATCACCCCAGGCAGCTGGGTGCATTTCGTTCATATGTTCGACAGAATGGGCTTTGATGCCGGAAGTGCTTCGTAGTGTGAGCGCCATGAAGTTCAACACGAAGAATCCGCTGCGTAGCGTCAGCCGAAACGACATGTCCCACTCCCCCGCCTACACCCCGGAGGCGCTTGCCGAGGAGATCCGCGAGCGCCACCCCGCAATCATCGAGTCCGCCCAGGCCGTCATGCACCACCCGCGTTCCCTGTCCCGTCCCACCGCCGCGTGGCGCCCACCGGTGCTCACGCTGCCGCGGGTGGCCAACGGGCCGCAGCTGACATTGGCTGTGACTCGGCGCAGGGTCGGCCCACGGGCGCGGGCCCGGATACAGGGCTACGGAGGCGACCAGGTCCCGGCGTACCTGATTGAGGTCCGCATCGCCGACACCACCGGCAGCCTGGTAGACACCGTGCTCACCGAAGCGTGGGTGCGCGCGCTGATTCCGGGCGACTCCGCGCACGCGGTACACGAGCTGGCCGGAACGCGCACGGCGAACTACGTGTGGCTCGTCGACGGCACGTTCACCCCGGTCGCCTCGCCGTCGTCGATGTTCGAGGGGCTCAGCGCGGCCTAGTCGTCGTCCTCGCCCCTGTCTTCGCCGTCGTCATCATCGTCGTCGTAGTCGACGTCGTCATCGTCGGCGAGGGCGTCATCCTCGTCATCGTCGTCCTGGCCGAACAGGTCGTAGACCTCCGGCTCGTCGAACTCGTCGTCCACGGGTAGCAGCTGCGACTCCCAGTCTTCGGCCTGGTCGGCGGCGAGCGAGAGCACGTCGAAAAGCCTGTCAAAGTCCGTGAAGCTGCCCAGCTCGAGCCGCTCGGCGTCGATGAGGGCCTCGTCGTGGATGGCGTCGAAGAGGCGGGCGCGGTCCTCCTCGGTCAGTTCCGCGTCGCCGTCGGACTCCCAGAGTTCGCCCTCGGCGTCGTCGAGCACGTCGTCGTAATCGTCCGGAAGCGCGATGAAGGTGACCTTGGCGTGCGGGGCGCCGTCGACGGTGTCGATGGTGACCAAAAGCTCGGCGTTGTCGCCGACCTCAGCGCGCACCTGCTGCGGGTTCAAGTGGTCCTGGAAGAACTCCAGGTCCCCGATGCGCTCGTCGGTGCCCTCCAACAGGTCGCGCAGCACGGTGATCACCTGGTCGGTGGCCATGTGCTCCGCAACCGCGGCCACGGCGTCCTCCACGGAAAACACTACGGCCACCAGCACGGCCTCGAAATCCTCGTCGTCCTCGTCCACGTCCGCGGCCGCGATGTAGACGTTGGCGGCCGGCAAGTGCGGATCAATCTCCACAAACTGGATCTCCAGCGCCGCCGTCATGGGCACGAACATGGTGTCGCCCCCCACGCGGGACTCGATGCCTTCGCGGTCGAGCGCCGCTGCGATGTCCTCGAAAAAGCTCATGTCGGTGGTTCCTTCCCAAGCTCGGCCACAACGCGCACAAGCCTAGCCACGAATGCTTACGCATGCGTGGGATTTCACTGTCACCGCAGGGTTAACTGTCACCCCAGGACGGATGCGCGGCGCCGAGCAGCGAAGCCGCCGAATCCATCAGGTCCTGGCGGTGGATGCCCCACTCGCGCATGTCAAAGCCCTCCCACGCCCTGCGCTGCGAGGCCTTCGGGTCCCACTCCACCCGCATGCCCGCGTCAAACACGGCCGTCGCGCGGCCCGGCCGGTCGTCGGAGCGGAAGCCGTAAACCGGCCACTCCTCACCCGGCGCGCCGGTGTGGAAGAACCGCCCCCAGTGGTACTGCATCACGCGGCTGACCTCAGTAAACGCCTGGGTGCCGCCGAAAACGTCCCAGCGCGAGGCCTTCGTGGCGTTCGGCTCGCCGAACACCGCGCCCAAATCCGCGGTGTGCATCGCGCCTAAACCCAGCATGCGCATCGCGGCGGACGCGTGGGCGAAGCGGTACATCCACGTCTGCGCTTTCCTGCGGTGGGCGGTGGCCAGGATCACCGTCGGCGCCCAGAACACCGCGTCGGCGATGAGGTCGGCGTAGTCGCCGCGAAGCCCGGCGTAGTCGTAGGCGCGCAGCACCGATTGGGCGTTGACGGGGTCGAAAGCCTCCAGCGCCCGGCGCGCCGCCCGCTGGCGCGACTTGGTGGTTTGGTAGATCGCCTTGGCAAAGCTCGCCTCGTCCGAGTTGGTGCCCACGATCAGCGGCACGGCTGCCTGCTCGCCCTCCTCGAAGGTGTCAATGGGGTGCGCGGTGAGCGTCTCCCCGTCCACGGTGGGCATGAAACTGGTGTTGAGCTGCACCAGCTCCTTGGTGTTCAGCAGCATGGATTGGCCAGCGCGCACGAGTTCCTCGGCGCGGGTCTCGCGCAGGTCCGCGAGCGTGGTCGTGCGCGGCAGGCCCATCCGGGTGACCAGCTCGCGCACCCACATCGCCGCCTGCAGGCGCGAGTGCACGCTCGCCGGTGGCGGCGACTGTGCCACCGCGCCGTGGAACAGCCCGCGCGCGGACGGCGAGCACATCAAGTGCACCACGGCCGCCCCGCCGGCGGATTCGCCCATGATGGTCACCCGGTCCGGATCCCCGCCGAAGTTGGCGATGTTCGCGCGCACCCACTCCAGCGCCAGGATCTGGTCTAGCAACGCGGGCGTGGCCACGCAGTCGTGGCCCAACGAGCGGAAGTCCAAATACCCCAGCACGCCGAGGCGGAAGTTCACGGAGACGTAGACGACCTTCGTGGCCCGAGCAAGCAAATGCCCCTGCAGCACCTTCTCGTTGCTGGCGCCGGTGACAAAGGTGCCGCCGTGGAAGTAGACCACCACCGGCAGTTCCTCGTCGGTGTCGGGGCGCACAATGTCCAAGGTCAGGCAGTCCTCGGTGCCGATGACGGCGTCGCGCCAGCCGAACGTGCCCTGCATGGCGGGCGGGGCGAACCGTGAGGCGTCGTAAAGCCCCTGCCACTTCTGTGTCGGCTGCGGGGCGCGGAACCTGCCTGTGTGCGCGGTGGACGCGCCGAACGGCACCCCGCGCCACGTGCGCATACCGGAGCGCGGGTCCACTACGCCGCGGACCTTGCCCGCGGTGGTGTCTGCGACAGGGTGCTCGACGGCAGTCATGCCATCCAGCGTAGACGCATGCACACGACATCCAACTATGCTGGACCGACGTAAAAAACCGATGAGCGCAAGAGACTGTTTATGTTTGGCAACAAGAAAAACAACCAGGACCTCGCCGTCCGCCAGGAGATCGAGGAAGCGCTGCGCGAAGACCCGCAGCAGCTAGAAAAGGACGCCGGCCCGCTGGGGCGCGCGTTTATCGGCGCAGTGGATAAGGCAGTGCAGATGCAGACCTCCACCATCCGCACGTACGTGAACTGGCTGCGCCGCCAGAACCCGGAAGCAACGCCGGCGGAGATTCAGAAGCTGATGGACAAGCACCTGAAAAACACCGTCACCGGCACCGGCGCGGGCGTGGGTGCCGCAGCCGCCGTGCCCGGCATCGGGCTGTTTACCGGCGCGGCCGCGGTGGCGGGCGAATCCGTGCTGTTTTTGGACCTCGCCGCGTTCTACGCCGTGGCGTCCGCCTACCTGCGCGGCGAAGACATCGACGACCCGGAGCGCCGCCGCGCGCTCGTGCTCTCGCTGCTGATGGGTGCGAAGGGGCTGGCGATTGTGGACGCCATGCTTGGCGACGACGCCGGCAAGATCCCCGGCAAGTCCACCCTGGCGAAGTTCTCCGGCCCGACCCTGTCCAACACCAACAACGTGCTGCAGCGCATCGCCATGCGCTCCATGCACAAGTCCCTGCACCGCGCGTGGCTGGGAAAGCTCATGCCGCTGGGCATCGGCGCGGTCGCCGGCACCACCGCCAACCGCAAGCTCGCCGACGGCGTGATCGGCAACGTCCAGTCCGGCCTCGGCGCGGTGCCCGCGGGGTTTGCGGCACCGCTGCCGCAGAAAGACAACGACGGCGACGACGACAAGGCCCTGAGCCTCAACCCCAAGGAGTTCGCGGCCTGGATCCTGCGCCAGTTCAAGGACGAGGACAAGGCGGACGTGACAATCGTCAAAGACGTGACAGGCGACAAGGGCGGCGACAACAATTAACCCCCTGCTCACCCGATCCCTACGCGCCAACCGCCCCGCGGCCGTCGCCGCCTTTGCCGCCGCCACCCTCGCGGCGGTGTTTCAAACGGCGGTGCCGGCGCTAACGGGCCACGCGGTGGACCTCGCCACCGGCAACGCGGAGGGCTCGGTGACGCACACCGCGTGGGCAATGGTCGCCGCCGCCGCGGCCACCTACGCCTTAAGCTTCACCCGCCGTGTCACGGCGGGCCGGCTGGCGTCCAGCTCCCAGCACTGGCTGCGCACCGAGATCCTGCGCACGCTGCACCGCCTAGACGGGCCGGGCCAGGACACCATCGTCACCGGCCAGATTGTCTCGCGCTCCATCTCGGATTTGAACATGTACCAGATGGTGCTGGACACCTTGGCCATGATGCTCACCCGCACCGTGCAGCTCGCGCTCACTCTCGCGGTGATGCTGTGGATGGACATCCCGCTGACCCTGATGTCACTCGCGCTGCTGCCGCTGATCCTGTGGGAGGCTAACCGCTCGCGCACAACGCTCTACGCCGCCACGTGGGTGAACCAGCACGCCACCGCGGAGCTGGCGGAGCACGTCGAGCAGACCGTCTCCGGCGTGCGCGTGGTCAAGGCGTTCGGCCAAGAACAGCGCGAGATCGACCAGCTGGATCAACTGGGCCGCCACCTCTACGCGGTGAAGATGCGCGCGGCGAAGCTCACTGCGCGCTTCCAGCCCATCCTCTCCCAGCTGCCCAAGGTCGCGCTGGTGGTCACCATCATCGCCGGCGGCATGCTGGCCATCCGCGGGCAGATCACCATCGGCCAGTTCGTCGCGTTCACGGCATACCTGACCTCCCTGACGTCGATGCTGTCCATGCTGACCAACCAGTACGTGCGCCTGCAGATGGGCATGAGCTCCTTCGACCGCCTCGACGACGTGCTCAAGCTCGCCCCCGCCACTGAACGCTCTGCAACCCCCACAACTGGCACGGGCCTGCGCTTTGACAACGTGCACTTCGCCACCGGCGGCAACCCCGTCCTCAACGGGTTTTCGCTCACCGTGCGCCCGGGCGAAACGGTCGCGCTCGTCGGCCCGCCCGGCGCGGGCAAAACCATGGCCGTCCAGCTTGCCGGCGGGTTCTACCAGCCGGATTCCGGAAGCGTCGAGCTTTTCGACGGCTCCGCCTCCCCCGCCGCCCTGCGCCAGAAGGTCCTGTGCGTGTTCGACGAGGCGTTTCTGTTCTCCTCCTCCGTGCGCGAGAACATCGCCATGGGCTCGCACCTGCCGCCCGACGAGCTCGACGCCGCAGTGCGCGAGGCGGCGCGCCTGGCGTGCGCCGACGAGTTCATCGAGCGGTTGCCGGACGGCTACGACACCGAGGTCGGCGAGCGTGGCCTGACGCTTTCCGGCGGGCAGCGCCAACGCATCGCGCTTGCCCGCGCGCTGATGGCCGCCCCTGAGGTGCTCGTGCTCGACGACGCCACCAGCGCCATCGACGCCATCACCGAGTCCCGCATCCTGGCCAACCTGCGCGAGGCGCTCGAGGACGTCGCGGTGCTCACGGTCGCGCACCGGCAGTCCACCGTGGACCACGCGGATGTAGTTGCGGTGGTGCGCGGCGGAGCCGTCGTCAAGTGTGGGCCCCGCGATGAGGTTGTGGGCAGCCCGGAGTACCTGGCCACCATGTCTGCGGACGCCCCCGCGGAGCTGCCCGCCAGCCCCACGCGCGCCGAGCTGTGGCCCGCGGTCACCGAGCCGGAGCGCGAGCGCGTGATCGTGCCCACCACCGGGCGCGCGTCCACGGTCAACGCCACCCCGGAGCTGCTCGCGCGGGTGGAAAAACTCCCCGCGGCCACCGAGCAGCCGAACTTAAGCGAGGAGCGTCTGGAGCAGCTGCGCACCCCGTCCAGCGACTTCCACGTGCGCGACCTCTTCCGCGCGGTGCGCTGGCTCATCGCCGGCACCGTCGCCCTGCTGGTGGTCGGCGTGCTGGCAGACCTGGCATTTCCCACCCTTGTGCGCGCCGCTGTGGACCGCGGCATCGCCGGCGCCGACCAGGCCAGCCTGATCCGCACCGGGCTGATCGCGCTCGCCGTGGTAGCGGTGGCGTGGGCGTCCATGACCGTGATGACGGTGCTGTCCTCGCGCTCCGGCGAGCGCCTCCTCTATGGCCTGCGCCTACGCTCCTACGCCCACCTGCAGCAGCTGGGCTTGAGCTTTTTCGAATCGCGCCTGTCCGGCAAGATCATGACGCGCATGACCACGGACATCGACACCCTGTCCAGCTTCCTGCAAACCGGGCTGGCCCAAGCCATCGTCGCCGTCGGCTCGCTCGCCGGCGTGACGGTGATGCTGGTGGCCACCGACGGCCAGCTCGCGCTCGTCGCCTTTGCCGCCGTGCCCGTCATCGCGTTGGCCACCTGGGGGTTCCGGCATTTTTCCAAGCGCTTCTACGCCGCCTCGCGGGCACAGATCTCCGCGGTCAACGGCGATTTCGCCGAACTCATCGGTGGCATCCGCGTCACCCAAACCCACCTGGCCCAAGACCACTTCGAGGCGCGCTTTGCCCAGATGAGCGACGAATACCGCCGCATCCGCATGAACTCTGTGCGCCTGGTGGGCCTGTACTTCCCCGGCATGCAGTTCGTCTCCCAGGTCATGACCGCGGTGATCATCGGCGTCGGCGCGACCCGCATCGCGGACGGCTCGCTGTCGGTCGGCGTGCTCGTCGCGTTCACCATGTACCTCAGCCAGCTTTACGGCCCGATCCAGCAGCTCGGCCAAATCTTCGACTCCTGGCAGCAAGCCACCGTCAGCTTCGACCGCATCCGCGAACTGCTCGCCGAGCGCACCACCGTCCCCGACACAGGCACCCGCCCCGGCGCGCACACCGCGGCGTCCGGGGAGCTTTCGCTTGACGGCGTCACCTTCGGCTACTCCGCCGATGCAGAGCCAGTGTTCGATGGGATGGATTTGTCCCTGTCGCCCGGTTCCACCGTGGCACTCGTGGGGCCGACGGGGGCGGGCAAGTCGACCGTCGTCAAGCTGCTGGCCCGCTTCTACGACCCAGTGGAAGGTGTCGTGCGCGCGTCGGGGACGAACGTCGCCGAGTTCCCGCTCGCGGATTGGCGGCGCGCGCTCGCGCAGGTGCCGCAGGAGTCCTACCTCTTCCCCGGCACCGTCGCCGACAACATCGCCTACGGGGCGGCCGGCGCCACTGACGACGAGGTGCAGGCCGCGGTGGAGCGCATAGGCGCCCTCGGCGTCATCGGCACCATCCCCGGCGGCTTCAACGCGCGCGTCGGCGAACGCGGCCGGGGCCTAAGTTCCGGACAGCGCCAGATCATCGCGCTTGCGCGCGCCGAGATGCTCAAACCTGCGGTGCTGCTTCTCGACGAAGCCACGGCCACCCTCGACCCCGCCACCGAACGCGCCGTCCTCGACGCCTCCGACAAGGCGATGGCGGGCCGCACCTCCGTGGTGGTCGCACACCGGCTCGCCACAGCCGCGCGGGCCGACCGCATACTCGTCGTGGATGAAGGACGTATCATTGAAGACGGCTGCCACGAGGACCTCATCTCCGCAGGCGGAAGATATGCCCATATGTGGGCTATTAACCGATAACGGGGGTGAAACATTGGTCCCCCGTGGAGAGGAACAATCCAAGTTAGCGCGTTACCAGCGCCGACGATTACAGTCAAAGAAACGTTCCGCGAACACAACCCAGAAGGAAGGCGAGAACCTGCCGTGAGCAGCGAAAACACGTTCGGCCAGAACAGCTGGCTGGTTGACGAGATGTTCCAGCAGTACAAGGACGACCCCAACTCGGTGGACGCCGAATGGCGCGAACTCTTCGAGAACAAGGGCGCTCCTAAGACCGCGAAGGGCACCCCCAACGTCACCCCTTCCGACGAGAGCGCAAGCACTCCGAAGACTGACCCGAAGGTCTCCCGCACCACCGGCGCCCCGAGCCAGGACGGCCGCGAAACCAAGGTGGACGAGGCAGCGGCCAAGGTGGCCGCCAAGCCGAAGCGCACCGCAGCCGCCGCGAAGCCCTCCCCGCTTGACAAGGTCAACCAGGTCGAGGCTGAGCCCGGCGAGTTCCAACTCAAGGGCGCTTTCAAGGCCATTGCCAAGAACATGAACGAGTCGCTCGAGGTACCCACCGCGACCACCGTGCGCGACATGCCGGTCAAGCTCATGTTTGAAAACCGTGCGCTGATCAACGACCACCTCAAGCGCACCCGCGGCGGCAAGGTCTCCTTCACCCACATCCTGGGCTACGCCATCGTCCTGGCTACCAAGCTGCACCCGGACATGAACAAGAACTACAAGGAGGACGGCAACAAGTCCTTCGCGGTGCAGCCGGAGCACATCAACCTCGGCCTGGCCATCGACCTGCCGGGCAAGAACGGCTCCCGTTCCCTGGTTGTCGCCGCCATCAAGGAGTGCGAGAACAAGGACTTCAACGAGTTCGTCGAAGCCTACGAAGACATCGTCGCCCGCGCCCGCGACGGCAAGCTCACCATGGACGACTTCTCCGGCGTGACCATCCAGCTGACCAACCCGGGCGGCATCGGCACCCGACACTCCATCCCGCGCCTGACCAAGGGCCAGGGCACCATCGTCGGCGTCGGCGCAATGGACTACCCGGCGGAGTTCGCGGGCGCCTCCGAGGACCGCCTCGCCGAGCTCGGCGTGGGCAAGCTGGTCACCCTGACCTCCACCTACGACCACCGCGTCATCCAGGGCGCGGAGTCCGGCGAGTTCCTGCGCGACATCTCCCAGCTGCTCATCGACGACAAGTTCTGGGACGAGATCTTCCGCTCCCTGCAGATCCCCTACGCTCCGCTGCGCTGGGCACAGGACGAGCCGAACACCGGCATCAACAAGGACACCCGCGTCATGCAGCTGATCGAGGCGTACCGCTCCCGCGGCCACCTCATCGCCGACACCAACCCGCTGCACTGGCATCAGCCGGGCCTGCCCAAGCCCGACTCCCGCGACCTGCTCATGGAAACCCACGGCCTGACCCTGTGGGACCTGGACCGCGTCTTCCACGTCGGCGGCTTCGGCGGCAAGGAGCAGATGACTCTGCGCGAGGTTATGTCCCGCCTGCGCGCCGCCTACACCCTGAAGGTGGGCACCGAGTACTCCCACATCATGGACCGCGACGAACGCGAGTGGCTGCGCGACCGCGTCGAGGCCGGCATGCCCAAGCCGACCGGCCCGGAGCAGAAGTACATCCTGCAGAAGCTGAACGCCGCCGAGGCCTTCGAGAACTTCCTGCAGACCAAGTACCTCGGCCAGAAGCGCTTCTCGCTTGAGGGCGCCGAGACCCTGATCCCGCTGATGGACGCCATCATCGACACCGCGGCTGGCCAGGGCCTGGAAGAGGTTGTCATCGGCATGCCGCACCGCGGCCGCCTGAACGTGCTGTTCAACATCGTGGGCAAGCCGGTTGCCACCATCTTCAACGAGTTTGAGGGCAACATGCGCGCAGCCCAGCAGGGCGGCTCCGGCGACGTGAAGTACCACCTCGGCTTCGAGGGCGAGCACATCCAGATGTTCGGCGACGGCGAGATCAAGGTCTCCCTGGCCGCCAACCCGTCCCACCTCGAAGCCGTCGACCCGGTCCTGGTGGGCATGGCGCGCGCCAAGGCCGACCAGATCAAGTTTGCCAAGGGCCGCGAGGACCACCCGGTCGTGCCGCTGATGCTGCACGGCGACGCATCCTTCACCGGCCTGGGCGTGGTCCAGGAGACGCTGAACCTGTCCCGCCTGCCGGGCTACACCGTCGGCGGCACCATCCACATCGTGGTGAACAACCAGATCGGCTTCACCACCACCCCGGATTCCGGCCGTTCCTCCTACTACGCCACCGACCTGGCCAAGGGCTTCGACTGCCCGGTGTTCCACGTCAACGGCGACGACCCGGAGGCCGCAGCATGGGTGGCCCAGCTGGCCACCGAGTACCGCCGCGAGTTTGGCAAGGACGTCTTCATCGACCTGATCTGCTACCGTCTGCGCGGCCACAACGAGGCCGACGACCCGACGGTGACCCAGCCGGTCATGTACGACCGCATCAACTCTCACCCGTCGGTGCGCACCCGCTACACGCAGGACCTCATCGGCCGCGGCGACATCACCGAGGAAGACGCAGAGAAGGCAGCACAGGACTTCCACGACCAGCTGGATTCCGTCTTCTCCGACGTCAAGGCCGAGAAGGGCAAGCCGAGCGAACAGACCGGCATCACCGAGTCCCAGGAGCTCACCCGCGGCCTGGACACGAACATCTCCGAGGAGCAGTTCAAGCGCCTCGCCGACGCGTACGCGAACCTGCCGGAGGACTTCACTCCGAACAAGCGCCTGAAGTCCGTGCTGAAGAAGCGCGGCGGCTCCTTCACCGACGGCGACATCGACTGGGGCTGGGGCGAGCTGCTCGCCTTCGGCTCCCTGGCGGAGCAGGGCAAGTTTGTCCGCCTCGCCGGCGAGGACTCCCAGCGCGGCACCTTCACCCAGCGCCACGCGGTGCTGTACAACCCGGACAACGCCGAGGCGTACAACCCGCTGGACCACAACGCACAGGAGAACGGCGATGGCGGCCACTTCCAGGTGTTCAACTCCGCCCTGACCGAGTACGCCGGCATGGGCTTCGAATACGGCTACACCCTGGGCAACAAGGACGCTGTGGTGGCCTGGGAGGCGCAGTTCGGCGACTTCGCCAACGGCGCCCAGACCATCATCGACGAGTACGTCTCCTCCTCCGAGACCAAGTGGGGCGAGCTGTCCTCGCTGATCTCACTGCTGCCGCACGGCTACGAGGGCCAGGGCCCGGACCACTCCTCCGCACGCATCGAGCGCTACCTGCAGCTTGTGGCAGAGGGCTCCATGACCATCGCCCAGCCGACCACCCCGGCAAACCACTTCCACCTGCTGCGCCGCCAGGCGCTCGGCGAAATGAAGCGCCCGCTGGTCGTCTTCACGCCGAAGTCCATGCTGCGCAACAAGGCGGCCGTCTCGCAGCCGGCTGACTTCATCGAGGTCAACCGCTTCCAGTCCGTCATCGACGACCCGAACTTCGTCGAGCGCGGCAACAAGGTCATCGGCGACACCGACAAGGTGGAGACCATCATGCTCTGCTCCGGCAAGATCTACTGGGAGCTGGCAAAGAAGAAGGAGGCCGACGGCCGCGACGACGTCGCCATCATCCGCGTGGAGATGCTCCACCCGATCCCCTTCAACCGCCTCGCCGACGCGTTCAAAAACTACCCGAACGCCAAGGAGATCCGCTGGGTCCAGGACGAGCCGGCAAACCAGGGCGCATGGCCGTTCTACAACGAGCACCTGCGCACCCTGATCCCGGACATGCCGGAGATGGTCCGCGTGTCCCGCCGCGCCCAGTCCACCACCGCAACCGGTGTGGCCAAGGTGCACCAGCAGGAGGAGAAGCAGCTGCTCGAGGAGGCATTTGCAAAGTAGCTTGACGACGGAGCACGTCACCGCGCTCCCCCCCCTCAAGCGCTAGGGCCCCGGGGTTTACCCGGGGCCCTTCCTCGTGTCTGGGGTGTGTACTCGCGGCGGCCTAGCGCGCGCCGTCGCTGTCGGCGGAATCGCCCGCCGCTGCCCCATCCTCGTCCGCGTCCGGCAGTTCGTCGTCGTAGATGTTGATGTGGGCGTTTTCCATCATCCACGCCGCCAGCGTGTCCTGGACGTCGGCGCCGCCCTCGATGTCTTCGACCATTTCTTCCAGCGATTTGGTGGAGATGACTCGGGTGATGAAGTTCAGGCGGTTGATCTCGCCGCGGTCGAAGCCGGACTTGTCGAACAGCGGGATGATGTTCTGCGGCAACTCACCCGCACGCCCGCAGCTTTGCGCCGGCGAGGGGTCCACGGTGCGCAGGGTGCTGGGCAACCCCGCGATGGCTTGGTCGTAGACCATGTCCGAGAACCCGGCTGGCTCCTCCTTCGCCTCCTGCTTCAGGCGCTTCGCGGCCTCCACATCGGTCTCCTCCACAAGGCGGCCGGTACAGGTCACCACGAAGTCCACCGGGGTTTCCTTGAGCACCCGCAGCGTGTCGCCGGCAGAAAAATCGGCGGCGGTCACGCTCGTGGGCCGGCCCAGCTGCTGCAGCACGCGGCTGTAAATCTCGCCGAGGACGCGCTGCTCTGGGTCGTCGGCGTCGATGCCGATCGCGATCGGGTCCTTCGTCGTGCTCTGCAGGCCATTGGGCACGCAGCCGGACAACCCGGAGATGGTCAGTGCGCCCGCGGCAAGCGCCGCCACGGCGCGGTACGGCTTACGCATCGGGATGGGGCTGCGACGCGTCGTCGATAGGCAGCTGGCCCGCGATGAGATCACGCGCATGCGGGGCCGCATCCGGCTCGCACAGCACGTCGTACCGGCCCGCCACGATCGTCGTCGCGGAGGAGAAGTCGCGCTTGCCGCCGGTAAACGCGTAGGCCACCGCCGCGAAAATCACGCCGAAGATCGCGCCGACGATCAGCGTGGTGGTAAACGTCACCCAGCCCGACCCCGGCTCGGTGAACACCGAGAGAATCAGGCCCAAAAACAGGCCCATCCACAGGCCCGAGAGCGCGCCGGTGCCCAGTACCTTGCCCCAGGTCAGGCGGCCCGTGATCTTCTCCACCTGCATCAGGTCCACGCCCACGATGGACAGCTTCTCCACCGGGAACTCCTTGTCGGAAAGCGAATCCACCGCCTCCTGCGCCTCGGCGTACGTCTTGAAGCTGCCGACAGGCCAGCCCGTGGGAACCTCGCGCGCAGGCACACGGGACGAGTTGCTCATGGGATTTGTCATGCCCACCAGTGTATCCGCTCGGCCGCGACGCACCGTTATACTGCTGGGCAACATGGCTACAGAACAAAAAATCACAGAACAGGATGTCCTCGCCGCGCTCGAGCGCGTGGAGGACCCCGAGATTGGCAAGCCCATCACCGAACTGGACATGGTGGAATCCGTGCGTATTAGCGGCGCGGACGTGGCCGTGGGCATCTACCTGACCATCGCTGGCTGCCCGATGCGCGACACCATCGAGTCAAACACCCGCGCGGTGCTCGAGGAGCTCGACGGCGTCGGCGACGTTACCGTCACCCTGCACACCATGAGCGACGAGCAGCGCCGGGCGCTTGCGCTGAAGCTGCGCGGCGAGCAGACCGGCCCCGCCATCCCCTTCGCCGACCCGGACACGCGCACCCGAATCTTCGCCGTCGCCTCCGGCAAGGGCGGCGTGGGCAAGTCCTCGATGACCGTGAACCTGGCCACCGCCCTGGCTGCGCAGGGGTTGAGCGTCGGTGTGGTGGACGCGGACATCTACGGCCACTCCGTGCCCGGCCTGATGGGCTCGGCTGAGCAGGGCCCCACGGTTGTCGACGAGATGATCATGCCGCCGATCGCCCACGGCGTGCGTCACATCTCCGTGGGCCAGTTCGTCGAAGGCAACGCGCCGATCGTGTGGCGCGGGCCCATGCTCACCCGCGCGATCCAGCAGTTCCTGGCGGACGTGTACTGGGGCGACCTGGACGTGCTGTTCATGGACCTGCCGCCCGGCACCGGCGACGTTGCCATCACCGTCGCGCAGCTCGTGCCGAACGCGGAGCTGCTCATCGTGACCACCCCGCAGGCCGCCGCGGCCGAGGTGGCCGAGCGCGCCGGCACGATCGCGCAGCAGACCGACCAGAAGATCGCCGGCGTAATCGAGAACATGGCCGGCATGACCATGCCCGACGGCACCGTGATGAACATCTTCGGCGAGGGCGGCGGCGAGCAGGTGGCCGAGCGCCTGACCCAGCTGACGGACTCCGACGTGACACTGCTGGGCTCCATCCCCCTGGACCCGAAGCTTCGCGAGCACGGCGACACCGGCACCCCCGTCGTCCTCTCCGAGCCGGACTCGCCCGCCGCCAAGGCCATCCAGGCGGTGGCGGATCAGTTGAAGGTGCGCCGCGAATCCCTCGCAGGCAAGAGCCTCAACCCGCAGGTTAAATAACGTCCTCCCAGGAGAAGCTCCTGCCTTTCGACGGCCGCTCCGCCTGATCCTGCCTCGGCTGCTCCGGCCTCGGCTGCTCCTGCGCCGCGGGGCGCGGTCCCGAGCGGGTGGGCTCGGGGTTGGCCTGGCGCGGGTCCACGGCCTCGTCCTCGAACAACACCTTTGCCATCGCGCGGCGCGGGCCCATCGACGCGTACTGGGACACGGTGTCGATCGGCTTTTTAAACTCCTCGAAGCCCTCCAGCTCCCCGTTGAGCTCAGCCTTGGCGTTGTTGATGGCCTTCTTCGCGGCGTAGATCGCCGCGCGCACATCCTCCACCACGGCGGGCAGGCGTTCGGGCCCGATCACGATGAGCCCGATGATCAGGATGAAGAAAATCTCGCCCCAGCCGATGTTGGAAAACACCTACAACACCCTACTCCCCGCGCCGCTTCAGCGCGCCCAGAGCCGAGTGCAGCGCCGAGCTGAGGTTGGCACCAAGATCCCTGACCCGGCCGCGAGGGCCCGGCGCCTCGCCCGCCCTGTCGAGGTCCCCGGCGCCCATGCCGGCCAAGCGCTCCACCAGCGACGCCGGGGCGTGCACGCCCGAGTTGTCCACCACGCGCAGCCGGTTCGCGGCGCGGCGCTGGGCGTCGACCTCGGCGCTGCACTCGTCGCAGTCGGTCAGGTGGCGGGCGGCGCGGCGGAACGCTGAATCAGACAGTTCGCCGTCCACGAAGGCGGCGACCGCTTCCGGGTTCAGGTGGTCGGTGGAGTTGAATTCGCGTTTGGCCATGGACATCATCACGTCGCTTGGTTAGCGGGTGCGGATGAGTTCTTTCGCGTGCGCGTCGTCAAGCGCCTGCGCCTCCAGCGACTCGCGCAGCTGCGCGCGCCCGCGGTGGATGCGCGAGCGCACGGTGCCCATCTTCACGCCGAGGGTGTCGCCGATTTCCTCGTAGGTCATGCCCATGACGTCGCAAAGCACGACGGCGACGCGGAAGTCCGGCGCCAAATCATCCAGCGCGCGCTGCAGCGCCGGGTCCAGGTTGGCCACGTTGTAGGCCTCCTCCGGCGTCATGTCGGTGCCCGGCACGCGCTCGTAGTCCTCCGGCAGCGCCTCCATGCGGATCTTCGCGCGGCGGCGCACCATGTCCAAAAACAGGTTGGTTGTAATGCGGTGCAGCCAGCCTTCGAAGGTGCCCGGCTGGTAGTTCTTCAGGCTCCGGAACACGCGCATGAAGGTCTCCTGCGTCAGGTCTTCCGCGTCGTGTTGGTTGCCGGAGAGGCGGTAGGCAAGGCGGTACACGCTGTCGGCGTGTTCCTGCACCAGCTCCGACCAGGTGGGCATGGCCCCCTCGCCCGCGTCGAACGCGGCAGTGCCGGACAGCTGGTTTTCCTCAGAGGTCATGGCAAGTAGTTTGGCAGATCAACCTCCCAGATGCCAGCACGCCTGCTGTGAGCTCCCTGGGCACATGCGCCCCGCTATGATTGCCGGTGTGAGTGAGACAGCGTTTACCCAACTGAGCACCTACATCGACTCCCGCCGGGACCACCTGCCGGAGGCGGTGGGCGAAGCACTCGCCCGCGCCCGCGAGGACGCCGGGGAAAACGGCGTGCCGGTTCCCAGCCAGATCGTGGGCGATCTGTTGTCCGTGCTGGCGGCAGGCAACGAGGCCGCCCAGGGCGCGGTCGCGGTGACCCCGGCCGCGGGTGTTGCGGGCCTGCACATCCTCGCCGGTCTGCGCAAGAAGGCCACCCTCACCTGCATCGAGCCGGAGGCGGCGCTGCAGGCGGGCGCGAAGGAGGCGTTCCGCGCCGCGGGCTTCGCGCCGTCGCGCGTGCGTTTCCTCACCTCCCGCCCGCTCGATGTGATGAGCCGGCTGGCAACGGGCGCGTACCAGCTCATCTACGCCGACGTCGCGGCCGTGGAGTTGCGCCCGCTCATCGACGCCGCGTGGCCCCTGCTCGCCCCCGGCGGCACGCTCGTCATCGCGGGCTCGCTTCTCGACGGCACCGTGGCCGACCCCACCCGCCGCGACCGCGAAACTGAGGCGGCGAGGGAGGCGGACGCTTTCGTCGATACGCTGGCGCTCGAAGAGGCCGCCATCGCGCGCCTGCCTCTCGACGGCGGGCTGACGCTCCTGACCAAGCGGCGCTAAATCACCTCGTTTTTACCCACGCACACCACGCCGCTGTCGGAGACGTTGAAGCGCTCGCGGTCGCGTTCGGGGTCCACGCCGACGATCTCCCCGTCGGAGACGTAGACGTTTTTGTCCAGGATGCAGTGGCGCACCACCGCGCCCTTGCCCACGCGCACGCCCGGCATCAGCACTGAGCCTTCGACGGTGGCGCCTTCCTCGACGCGGACATCGGTGGACAGCACCGAGTTGCGCACCGTCGCGCCCGAGATGATGGAGCCGGACGCCACGATGGACTCCTGCGCGATGCCGCCCATGACGAACTTCGCCGGCGGCAGGTTGTCCTCATCCGTCGCGTGAATGGGCCACGCCTTGTTGTAGAGGTTAAACACCGGGTGCGAGGAAATGAGGTCCATGTGGGCTTCGTAGAACGAGTCGACGGTGCCAACGTCGCGCCAGTAGCCGCGGTCGCGCTCCGTCGCGCCCGGGACCTCGTTGCGGGAGAAGTCGTACACGTTCGCCTCGCCCTGGGCCACGAAGTACGGGATGATGTCGCCGCCCATGTCGTGGGCAGAGTCTTCGTTTTGCTCGTCTTCCAGCAGCGCCTGGATCAGCGCCTCGGTGGAGAAGCAGTAGTTGCCCATGGACGCGAACGTGGTCTCCGGGTCGTCCGGGGTCCCCGGCGGGTTATCGGGCTTTTCCAGGAACTCCGTGATCGTGCCGTCGTCGTCCGACTGGATGCAGCCGAACGCGTGCGCCTCCGAGCGCGGCACGCGAATGCCAGCCACCGTGGCGGCCTTGCCCGAGGCGATGTGGTCCTCCACCATCTGCGACGGGTCCATGCGGTAGACGTGATCCGCGCCGAAGACCAGCACGTAGTCCGGAGCGTCGTCGTAGATCAGGTTCAGCGACTGCACGATCGCATCCGCCGAGCCCGAGTACCAGCGCTTGCCGCGGCGCTGCTGGGCCGGCACCGATGCGATGTACTGCTGCGTCGGGCCAGAGACGTTCCACGCGGTGGCCACGTGACGGTCCAGCGAGTGGGATTTGTACTGGGTCAGCACCGCGATGCGCATATAGCCCGCGTTAACCAGGTTGGACAGGACAAAGTCGATGAGACGGTAGTTGCCGCCGAACGGCACGGCGGGCTTGGCACGGTCAGCGGTCAACGGAAACAGGCGCTTGCCCTCACCGCCGGCCAGGACGATGGCGAGAACTCGAGGCTGGCTTTTCATACCAGCCAGGCTAATGAGAATTTCGGGCCCCTGCAGGGAATCGCGCGCGTAAGTAGGCTCGGCGGTCATGAAAGTCGGAATGTTCACCCGCGAATACCCACCGGAGGTTTACGGCGGCGCCGGCGTCCACGTCACCGAGCTGACGCGCTTCATGCGCGACATCGTCGACGTGGACGTGCACTGCATGGGCGCACCCCGTGACGCGGAAGGCGTCTTTGTCCACGGCGTCGACCCCGCGCTGGAACACGCCAACGGGGCCATCAAGACACTGTCCACCGGCCTGCGCATGGCGGATGCCGCCGACGGGCTGGACGTGGTGCACTCCCACACCTGGTACGCCGGGCTCGGCGGGCACCTGGCCGGCCAGCTGCACGAAATCCCCCACGTGGTCACCGCCCACTCGCTTGAGCCGGACCGCCCCTGGAAGCGCGAGCAGCTCGGCGGCGGCTACAACGTCTCCTCCTGGTCGGAGAAGAACGCCTTCGAATACGCCGATGCGGTCATTGCGGTCTCCGCCGGCATGAAGGAGGCCGTTCTGCGGGCGTACCCGCGTATCGACGAAGCTAAAGTCCACACCGTCCTAAACGGCATCGACCCGGAAAAGTGGTACCCCGATTCCGGCACCATCGCCGAGGAACTAGGCGTGGACCCAGACAAGCCCGTCGTTGCGTTCGTCGGGCGCATCACCCGCCAAAAGGGCGTGGCCCACCTACTCAAGGCGGCCCAAGCCTTCGACGAGGACATCCAGCTCATCCTGTGTGCCGGGGCCCCGGACACCGAAGAGATTGCGGCGGAGACCGAAGGACTCGTCGAAAAGCTCAAGGCCTCCCGCGACGGGGTGTTCTGGATCCAAGAAATGATGCCCGCGGAGAAGGTGCGCGAGGTGTACTCGCTTGCGGACGTGTTCGTGTGCCCGTCCATCTACGAGCCGCTCGGCATAGTCAACCTCGAAGCGATGGCGTGCGAGACCGCCGTGGTAGCCTCGCGCGTCGGCGGCATCCCGGAGGTCGTCGTCGACGGCGAAACCGGCGTGCTGGTGGACTACGACGCCAACGACACCGCAGGCTTCGAGCACGCGCTGGCCGAAGCCGTCAACGCCGTCGCAGGCGATACCCAGCGCGCCGCCACCATGGGCGCGGCCGGGCTGGCGAGGGCCAAAACCGACTTTTCCTGGGCAACCATTGCGCAAGAGACCGTAGAGATTTACAAGGGGCTGATGAGATGACCGTTTACCGTCCGGAACTGCACGTCACCGCCGAGCGCGGCATCCTCGAAGGCCCCGCCGGCATCTACCGCACCGGAGCCGCGGGTGAGCGCGTGTGGAACATGTTCTACCAGTACCGCCCCACCCCCGACGCGCCCAGCCGCTGGGGCCACCAGCAAAGCGAAGAAGACGCCTTCAGCTGGGTGGACTGCAACGACGTCATCGTGCCCGTCGGCGGCGAAATCGCTGTGCGCGCCGGCAGCGTCGTCCCCGCCGGCGACGGTGTGGACCTCTACTTCACCTCCGCCACCGCCGCCGGCAACACCATCCAGGTGGCGCACGTGCCGCACGTCGACGAGCTATGCGCAGACCTCGACGACGATGCCGACCTCGATGTCTCCGGCGCCGCGTCCCGCCTCGGCGCCGTCGTTGAAGACGTCGCCGGCGTGAGCAACTTCCGCTCCCCCTGCGTCGTGCCCGACTGGGACGCCGACGCCGACCGCGACGACGCCCACGACGGCTGGCTCATGCTCGCCGTCTCCGGGCCCGAAACCGCACCGAAGCCCGTCGTGCTCACCTCCGACGACGGCCGCGACTGGAAACTCGAAGGCGTCCTCGACTTCGAAGGCGACACCGGCTTCGACCTCGACGCCTCCCTGGTCGCCCCCCGCATCGTGCGCCTACGCGACGAAGTGGACGGCCAGATCCGCGACGTGCTGTTTGTCACCCTCGAACGCGACGGCAAAGACACCGCCGTCTACGCCGTCGGCGAGCTGCACGGCCACACCTTCCGCGTGGACACCCCGTTCACCATCGTGGACCACGGCCACGACTTCACCCGCCCCCGCAACACCACCTACAACCTGGTCGAGACGGCGAAGCTGTACGAGCGCGCCTACCTCTACGGGTTCATGACCAACACCGACCGCGCCGGCGACCCCACCCGCGAGCCCAACTGGGATGCCGAAGGCTGGGCCAACGCGCTGACCCTGCCGCGCCGCGTCACCCTCCAAGGCGGCCGCCTCTACCAGGTGCCCGCCCCGGGCCTTCCGGACGCAGTGGACAGCACCGACCGCGCCCGCATGTGGGCCGGGCTGTGCGAGGTCGCGCCGGGCTCCTCCGTTGTCGTGGAAATCCTCGACGGCAACGGCGAACCGGGCGTGGTGGTCACCCACTCCGGCGACCAGCTCACCCTCGACCGCCTGGACGGCTCCCCCGCCAGCGCCGAGCTCAACGACGACGACGAGGACAACATCACCGTCATCGTCGACGGCTCCACCGTCGAGGTCTACGCCGGCGGCGGCAGCGTGGTCATGTCCTCGCGCGTGTGGCTCGACGGCGCCTGCTCCGGCATCCGCACCCGCGCCCACGACGGCGCGGTGATCCACTCCGAGTGGCGCCGCGGCTACGTGCGCTAACTGCCTATCGACGCAAAACTGCCGCCCTTCCACGTGGATGGGCGGCAGTTTTGCGTCGTGAAGCTTAGGCCTTGCGCATGCGGATCAGCTGCGCACGCGCGGTGACCCGCATCTGCTCCGGCAGCTCCGCCAGGCGGGCCTGAAGCGTGTCCCGGTCCAGGTGGCGCGCCGACGGGCTCATGCCCACCTGGGCGGCGATGGCGTCGCGCTCGAGCAGCATGGGGAACTCGATGAGCTCAGGATCCGCGGCCGGGGTCAAGTGGCCCTCGGACTGGGCGATGAGGCGCTCGACCTTGCCCTCCTCGACGCCGAGAATGCCCAGCGGCTCGCGCAGCTCGTCCAAGTGCCCCTGGTCGGCGACGAGCATGACGGCCTCGCCGCCGTCCACAAGCACGCGCGCGAACTCCGCCGGGTTGCGCGGCGCGAACACCACCGCCAGCGCGTGGACGGAACCGGTGCGGACAGGCAGCTGCTCCCACACGTCCGCCACCACAGCCCCCACGCGCGGGTGCGCCTTGGCCAGGTGCTTCGCCGCCGGAACGGACACGTCCAGGCCGACGCCGCGCGCGCCTTCGATCAGGTCCAGGGTGTGGGCCAGGTAGTAGCCGGTGCCGGCGCCGGCCTCCATGATCACCGGGTTATCGGCGTCGCCGGCGGCGCGCTCGACAACGTCGGCTAGCGCGTCGGAGACGGCCTCCACGAACGGCGCGAAGTGGCCGTTGGACAAAAACGTCTCGCGGGAGTTGACCATCTCCAGCGAATCACCCTCGTGCCCGATGCCCTTACCGGCGGCGAGGGTGACGTAGCCCTGCTTGGCCACGTCATAAGAATGCCCCGATTCGGAGACGAGACGGGAAAAGTCGTCTTCGCCCCGAAGCGGGGTCAGGTCTGCCGGGTCGGCGAGCACGTCCACAATGTCGTTGAGCATGTGGCGATACTACCGCGTTCGGCGCGTTAGGCCTCTGCGGCCTCCGTGAGCAGTCGGCCGAGCTCGCCGGCCTCCTCCTTGGACAGCTCCACCACGAGGCGGCCACCGCCGTCGGACGGGATACGCATCACGATCTTGCGGGACTCCTCCACCGCTTCCATCGGGCCACTGCCGGTACGCGGCTTCATTGCTGCCATTCGTCTACGCTCCTTTTACTTCGCGATAGTTGACGTAGACGATTCTACCCGAGCTTCCTGCCTCTCGACGGGCCCAAGGTTGCCGCCGGCCAACTGCTCCAGCAGCGCATCCACCTGATCCATGCGGTAGCCGCGGTGCACCACCTCGAGCTGAATGTCGCCGAAGTTGCCCTCCTCCACGGCGCGGCGGTTGGCCTCCTTGACGTCGGCGGTCGGAGGCATCGGCGGCTGCGCCTCGCCGCGGCCGAAGACGGAGGCGAACACGCGCACACCGATGATGCTCAGCAGCACGAGGATGAGGATTAGCACGATCCAGGAAAGCATGACGGTTAGTTTAACCGTCCACCCAGGCGGGGCGCTCGCGGACCTGGATTCCGCCCACCCCTGCGCGCCCCAGGATGGTGCGCGAGACCACGTCCGCCATCGGCCCCAGCTGGGTCAGCGGGCGGTTGCGGTGCTCGCGTGGGCTCAGCTCAGCTTCAGCGATGGAGGTGGGTGTGTGGGCCGAGGCGACGTCGATGAGCAGGCCTGCCTCGACGCCGTAGCCGGCGACGAACGGGAGGCGAAGCGCGGTGTCACGCCGGATGGCGTACTCGCCGGCGAGCGGCTGGCGGATGTGCGCAAGCTGCGGAAACAGGGCGCGCAACAGCGGCTTGGCGGTCAGCTCGGTGACGCGGCCGCCGGCGCGGGCGCGCTCATAGGAGGCCTTGACCAGGTGGACGCTGTCGTCGCGCAACGGTTCGGCGAGCGCGTCGACCCACCACGGCTCCAGCGAGGTCACGTCCGCGTCCACGAACACCACCACATCGCCGGTGGCCGCTTTGACGCCGCGCCACAGCGCCTCGCCCTTGCCCTCCCACGGCTCGCGGGGGTCCACCTCGCGCCACGGCACCACCTTCGCACCTGCGTCGGCTGCGCGCTTGGCGGTGTCGTCGGTGGAGTCGGGGTCGATCACCAGCACCTCGTTGGCATTCGATGCCAAACACTTCTCGACGACCCCCGCCACCGTCTCCTGCTCATTCAACGCAGGGATGACCACGCTGACCCTCACGCGAGCCCCCGCACGGTGTGGAGCGGAGCCATCCCGCCCTGGATCGCGGCGGTCATGCGGATCACATCCAGCGTGGCTGCGACCTCGTGCACGCGGAAGGCCGCGACACCGCGCGCGGCCGCCCACGCAGTGGCGGCGAGTGTGCCGGGGACGCGCTCAGTGATGTCCGCGCCGTTGAGCCCGCGGTTGAGGGTCTCGCCGACGAAGTCCTTGTTCGACAGCGCCATCAGCACCGGCCAGCCCGTGGCCACCAGCTCGTCCACGCGGCGCAGAAGCTCGAGTCCGTGGTAGGTGTTCTTGCCAAAGTCGTGGGTGGGGTCGATGAAGATGCGCTCCTCCGGCACGCCCAGCGACGCGGCCCGCTCGGCCAGCGCGGTGGTCTCGGCGATGACGTCGGCGACCACGTCGTCGTAATGCACGCGGTGCGGGCGGGTGCGCGGCGTAATCCCGCCGGTGTGGGAGCAGACGTAGCCCACCCGGTGGTGGCCGGCAACCTCCACCAGCTCCGGGTCGAAGCCGGCCCAGGTGTCGTTGATCAGGTCCGCGCCGGCTTCGATCGCGGCCTCGGCAACCGGCGCGCGCCAGGTGTCCACGCTCAACGTCACGTCCGGGTGGCGCCCGCGCGCGGCAGCAATCAGCGGCACGACGCGGTCGATCTCCTCGGCCACGTCCACGTCGTCGCCAGGCCCGGCCTTGACGCCGCCGATGTCGATGATGCTGGCGCCGGCGGACACGGCGCCGTCGATACGCAAAAGTGCTTTTTCGGAGGCGAATGTCGCGCCCTTGTCGTAGAACGAGTCGGGCGTGCGGTTGACAATCGCCATCACCTCGGCGAGCGGCTTAGTCATCCTTGAGGCGCTGATCCGTCATCACCTTGTGCGTGTCCACGATGTGCGCCACCGCCTCGTCGACGGAGTCGGTGACCAAAAACAGCTTCTCGTCGCCCGGCGAAATCAGACCGCGGCCCAGCAGCTGCTCCTCGATCCACGACACCAGCCCCGACCAGAACTCGGTGCCCATCAGCACGATCGGGAAGTTGGTGACCTTGCCGGTTTGCACCATGCACAGCACCTCGAAGACCTCGTCCATCGTGCCGAAGCCTCCCGGCAGGGCGATAAACGCCTGCGAGTACTTCAAAAACATGGTCTTGCGGGCGAAGAAGTACCGGAAGTTTAAGCCCAGATCCACCCAGTCGTTCAGGCCCTGCTCGAACGGCAGCTCGATGCCCAGGCCCACCGACAGGCCGTCGGCGTTGTGCGCGCCGCGGTTCGGCCCCTCCATCAGCCCCGGGCCGCCGCCGGTGATCACCGCGTAACCGGCCGCCACCAGCGCCTTGCCCACGTCGTAGGACAACTGGTACTCGTCCGTGCCCTCCCCCAGGCGCGCCGAGCCAAACACCGTGACGGCCTTCGGCATCTCGCTGAGCGCGTCGAAGCCGGCGACGAACTCGCTCTGGATGCGCATCACGCGCCACGGGTCCTCGTGGCGCCACTGACTGTCCGCGTGCCCGAACGCCTCAAGCAGGCGCTGGTCGAACGTGGACGTCTGGTGGTCCGAGCCACGCAACGCGATCGGGCCGCGCAACTTCCGGTCGCGCTCCGGGCGGGGGATGTTCAGCGGGGCCATTAACTACTCGCTTTCGTTGACGCTCAGATACGACAGCAGCTGCTCGAAGACCTGCGTGATCTGGTCCGTCGGGCACTGCTCGTCCTTCTTGTGGGCAAAACCGGGGTCTCCGGGGCCGAAGTTGACCGCGGGAACTCCCAGGCTAGAAAAGCGCGCCACGTCCGTCCATCCGAACTTCGCGCGGAAATTCCCGCCCACAGCCTTGACCAGGCCGGCGGCCACGGGGTCGCCCAGGCCGGGAAGGGCGGCCGGGGAGATGTCGTCGTAGGTGAGCGTGAGCCCGTCCTCAAGCGAAAGCGCTTCCTCGAGGTGCGCCTTGGCGTCCTCGACGGAGCGGTCCGGCGCGTAGCGGAAGTTCACGATCAACCGCGCGTGGTCCGGGATGGTGTTGGTGGCCACAAACCCCTCCAGCCCCACCACGTTGAGGCCCTCGCGGTACTCGCAGCCGTCGATGTCCACGGCGCGCGGTTCGTAGGCGGCGATGCGCGTGAGCACGCCGGCCAGATCGTGCGCCGCATTGTGGCCGAGCCAGCTGCGGGCGGAGTGCGCACGGGTACCTGCCGCGTCCACGAACACGCGGATGGAGCCCTGGCAGCCGGCCTCGATGATGCCGCCGGACGGCTCGCCGAGCAGCGCGATGTCACCTTCAAGCCACTCCGGGTGATCGCGCTCCAAGTGGAACAGACCGTTGTACTCCTGGGCGACCTCCTCGCCCTCGTAGGCGATCACGGTCAGGTCGTGGGCGGCTTTGCCCGGCTCCGCCAGGCGCGCGAATGCGGCCAGATAGCAGGCCATGCCGGACTTCATGTCGACGGACCCGCAGCCGTGGAGGGTGCCGTCGAGAAGCTTGTGTGGCGTGTTGTCCGCGAGCGGGACGGTGTCGATGTGCCCGGCCAGGACCACCCTTGAACCCAGGCGGAAGTTCGTGCGCGCCACCACCGTGTTGCCGAAGCGCGCAACCTCCGCGTGCTCGAGGCCGCGCAGCGCGCTTTCGACGGCGTCCGCGATCGCCTCCTCATGGTGCGAGGGCGACTCGATGTCCACGAGCGCCACAGAAAGTTCGATTGGGTCGGCGAAGAGATCTAAGGAAGTCACACGGCGATCCTACGTTTAGACTCGCAGCCATGTCTCAAGGAGCGCGCGCCGTCGGAATCGCCAACATCGCCATGAACGACACCGTGCTGGACACTTGGTTCCCGTCGCCGGAGCTATTGCCTATCGACGCCACCTCCGGCACCCACCGCGTCAGCGCCCACGAACTCACCCCGAAGTTTCTGAAACTTATTGGCGCGGACCACGACCGGCTGGTGGAACTCGTGCCGGTGCGCACCGTCATCGCGGACCTGGACGCGCCGCCCATCGACGCGCACGACGTGTTTCTGCGCCTGCACCTGTTGTCGCACCGCATGGTCGAGCCGCTGACGATCAACATGGACGGCGCACTGGACTTGTTGGAGCCGGTGGTGTGGACCAACAAAGGCCCGTGTTTGGCGGACAACTTCGAAACCGTGCGCACGAACCTGCGGGCGCGCGGGCTGATCCACGTCTACGGCATCGACCGGCTGCCGCGCATGGTCGACTACGTCGTGCCCTCCGGGGTCACCATCGCCGAGGCCGAGCGCGTGCGGCTCGGGGCGTACCTCGCCGAGGGGACATCCGTGATGCGCGAAGGCTACGTCTCCTACAACGCGGGCACGCTGGGCCCGGCGCGCCTCGAGGGACGTTTGTCGTCGTCCGTGGTGGTCGGCGGCGGGACCGACTTGTCGCTGTCGTCGGCGCTGATGGCGTCACGCGTCAGCGAACACGAACGCGCGCCGATGCGGGTCGGGCGGGACTGCCGGCTGCACCCCTCTGCCGGCGTGATCGGGGTGGACTTAGGCGACCGGTGCGAAATCGGCGTCGGTGTGATGCTCGAGCCGGAAACCATGGTCTTCGACGTCGAAGCCGGCGCACAGGTGCCCGCGCAGACGATTGCCGGGCGCGACGATCTGCGCATCGAACACGAGCCGTTTTCCACCTCACCGGTAGTGCGGCGGCGGGCGTGAGGCGTCGATGCGCACAAAATAGCGGAATATAATGCCATTGACGCAATAGCTTGCGTTTAAGGTGTTCGACATGTCGACACCAGTTTCCCCCGTCGCGGACTCCACCGCGCTCGCCCGAGGGCTGAAGACACGCCACCTGACCATGATGGGCCTCGGCTCCGCCATCGGCGCCGGCCTCTTCCTGGGCACCGGCGTGGGCATCGCAGCAGCCGGGCCGGCCGTGCTGATCGCGTACGTCATCGCCGGATTCATCACCGTCTGCTTCATGCAGATGCTCGCCGAAATGGTCGCTGCCAGGCCGTCCTCCGGCACCTTCTCCACCTACGCCGCCCAGGCATTCGGCCCATGGGCCGGGTTCACCATCGGCTGGCTGTACTGGTTCATGATGATCATGATCATGGCCGTGGAAATCACCGGCGCCTCCGCCATCGTCGCCGCCTGGTTCGGCATCTCGCCGTGGATCCCGGCGCTGGCGGCCATCGTGGCGTTTACCGTGGTCAACTTCTCCGCCGTGAAAAACTTCGGCGAGTTCGAGTTCTGGTTCGCCCTGATCAAGGTCGCCGTCATCGTCGCGTTTTTGATCATCGGCGTCGCGCTGTGGCTCGGCGTGCTGCCCGCCAGCGGGTTCGTGGGACTGAGCAACGTCAGCGAGGTCGGCTTCATGCCCAACGGCTGGTCCGGCGTGGCCACCGCACTGTTGGCCGTGGCATTCGCATTCGGCGGCATTGAGCTGGTCACCGTCGCCGCCGCCGAATCCGAGGACCCGCAGGCGGGCGTGCACTCCGCAATCCGCTCCATCATCTGGCGCATCTCCGTGTTCTACATCGGCTCCGTGCTGTTGATCGTGCTGCTGTTGCCTTTCGACCAAATCGGCGGAGCGGACTCCGCCGCCGACTCCCCCTTCACCGCCGTACTGGAGCTGGCCAACATCCCGGGCGCAGTCGGCATCATGGAAGCCGTCATCGTGGTGGCGCTGCTGTCCGCCTGCAACACCCAGATCTACGGCTCCTCCCGCTTCATGCAAAACCTCGCCGTGCGCGGCGACGCCCCCGCCTCCTTCGCCCGCACCGACGCCCGCGGCGTGCCCATGCGCGCCGTGATCGTCTCCGTCGCCTTCGGGTTCGCCGCCGTGGCCCTGCAGTACTGGAACCCTCCGGGGCTACTGGCGTTCTTACTCAACGCCGTCGGCGGCTGCCTGATCGTGCTGTGGATCGTCGTCGCCCTCTCGTTCGTGCGCTTGCACCCCAAGCTCGTCGCCACCGGCGAAATCACCGACGTGCGCATGTGGGCTCCCGCCGTCCTGCCCTGGGTGATGATCGGCCTTGCCGGCGGCGTGATTGCGCTCATGCTCGCCAACCCGGACGGGCGCTTCCAGATGCTCGCCGTCACCGTCGTCGTCGGCGTCATCGCCATCGCCGGCGCGATCCACCAAAACGTGCACAAGAATCGGGGCGCCTGATGGCCGGAGGAACGTCGACAAGCAACAGCGATCTCGGCTCCGGCCTGAAATCGCGCCACCTCACCCTCATGGGGCTCGGCACCGCCGTGGGCGCCGGGCTGTTCCTCGGCGTCGGCGTGGGCATCCGCGCCGCCGGGCCCGCGATCCTCATCGCATACGCCATTGCCGGGCTGATCGTCATCGCCGTGATGCGCATGCTCGGCGAAATGGCCGCCGCGCACCCCTCCTCCGGCTCATTTGCCACCTACGGGCGCATGGCGTTCGGCCACTGGGCCGGGTTTTTGCTCGGTTGGATCTACTACTTCCTGCTGATCATGGCGTGCGGCGCCGAACTCACAGGCGCCTCCGCCATGATGGCCGGCTGGTTCGGCGTGCCGCAATGGGTGCCCGGGCTTGTCGTCGTGGTCGTGCTCACCGCCGTGAACCTCGCACAAGTCAAGGGCTTCGGCGAGTTCGAGTACTGGTTCGCCATGATCAAAATCGCCGTCATCCTGGGCTTCCTAGTCATCGGCGCGCTGCTGTGGGCTGGGGTGCTGCCCGCCAGCAGCTTCGTCGGCTTCGAGCACGTGCGCGAATCCGGCTTCGCCCCCAACGGCATCGCAGGCATCGCCGCCGGGCTGCTTGCGGTGGCGTTCGCCTTCGGCGGCATCGAAGTGGTCACCATCGCCGCCGCCGAATCCGAAAACCCCTCCGACAACGTCAAGCGCGCCGTGAACTCGATTATCTGGCGCATCGCGCTGTTCTACATCGGCTCCGTCACCGTGATCATCCTGCTGCTGCCCTACGCCGCCATCGACGGCGCGGACTCCGCCGCAGACTCGCCGTTTACCGCCGTGTTGGAAATGGCCAACATTCCGGGCGCGGCCGGGCTCATGGAAGTCGTGATCGTGCTCGCGCTTTTGTCCGCGTTCAACGCGCAGATCTACGGCACCTCGCGCCTGGGCTACCAGCAGGCGCTCGAAGGCGACGCTCCTGCGTGGATGGCGCGCACCAACGCCGCAGGGGTACCGCGCAACTCCGTGCTCATCTCCGTGTTCTTCGCGTTCGTGGCCGTGGGGCTGCAGTGGTGGAACCCGCCGGGGATGATCGACTTCATCATGTCCGCCACCGGCGGCTGCCTCATCGTCACCTGGATCATGATCACTCTGAGCTTCATCAAGCTCCACCCGCGCATCCGCGCCTCCGCGGTGCGTGTGCGCGGCGCGTCGTGGGTGCCGTGGGTGACCCTGGCGGCGCTGCTGGGTCTGACGGTGCTCATGCTTTTCGACGACGCTTCGCGCTCCCAGGTCATCAGCGTCACCATCCTGTCGTTGATCCTGGTCGCCATGTCCTTCCTCACCCGCAACCGGGGTGCCGTAAGGTGACTGGCATGAATTCCCCAACTTCCGCGATTGCGCGCGGCGTCGCCACCATCACCCACGACGGCACCGTGCTTGACGTTTGGTACCCCGCCCCGTTAGTAGATGAGCCGGTTGAGGAAACCGGGACGCGTCGATTGGCAGAGCCCGACGCCCGCTTCGAAGAGCTCGTCGGCCCCGACGAGGCACGCGGCGTGGCACGCGTGGCAGTGGAAACCGCAATCAAAGACCTGGCGGAGCCGGCCGTGGACGCCTACGACGTCTACCTGCGCCTGCACCTGCTGTCGCACCGCCTGATCCGCCCCCACGGCGCCAACATGGACGGCGTGTTCGGCCTTCTGTCCAACGTGGTGTGGACCAACTACGGCCCCTGCGCCGTCTCCGACTTCCAGATGACGCGCGGCAAGCTTGCCGCCAAGGGCCCGGTCGTGGTGTTCTCCGTGGACAAGTTCCCGCGCATGGTCGACTACGTCGTGCCGTCTGGCGTGCGCATCGGCGACGCCGACCGCATCCGCCTCGGCGCCCACCTCGCCGAGGGCACCACCGTCATGCACGAGGGCTTCGTGAACTTCAACGCCGGAACGCTCGGCGCCTCCATGGTTGAGGGCCGCATCTCCGCCGGCGTTGTCGTCGGCGACGGCACCGACATCGGCGGCGGCGCATCCATCATGGGCACCCTGTCCGGCGGCGGCAAGGAAGTCATCTCGCTGGGCGAGCGCTGCCTCCTCGGCGCGAACGCCGGCGTGGGCATCTCGCTCGGCGACGACTGCATCGTCGAAGCCGGCCTCTACGTCACGGCCGGCACCAAGGTCGTGCTCACCGCGCCGGTGGCCGAAGCCCTGGGCAAGGAACCAGGCACCGAGATCAAGGCGCTCGAGCTCTCCGGCGCAAACGGCCTGCAGTTCCGCCGCAATTCCGTCACCGGCTCCGTCGAGGCCGTGCCCGCGAAGGGCATCGAGCTCAACGAAGCCCTGCACGCCAACTAACGCTGTGGTCCTCCACGACGCGGAGCTGACGCTGCTCCCCTGGAGCGACGTGAACACGCTGCCAGGGGTGCGCAGGGACATCATCGACACCAGCAACGACCCTGCGATGGTGCGCTGGACCACCGTGCCGCACCCCTACACCGGCGAGCACGCCGACGAATTCCTTGCCGGTGTGCCGGAGGGCGTCGAGCGGTGGGCGTATGTCCTTGACGGCCGCTTCGCCGGAAGCATCGAACTGCGCCCCGGCGGTGAGCTGGGCTACAGCACCGCACCGTGGGCCCGGGGCCGCGGCCTGACCACCCGGGCGCTGCGGCTCGTCGCCGCCCACGCGCTCGCCCGCGGACTGCAGCACCTGGAGCTACACATCGCCGTGGACAACGCCGCCTCGCGCCGCGCGGCCGAGAAAGCCGGATTCACATACGAGGACCTTCTCCCCGACCCGGTGCGTATCCGCGACCACGAGGACACGCTGGCCCGCTACGTGCTCCGCGCCCCCGATGCGGCGGAGCCGAACAGCACCTCCATCGCCCCGTAGGGGTGGTACCGGTTCGGCGCCGGGATCCCGTTGGGTGAAACCCATGTCGGGATCCCTTTGATCCGTTTCACGCTGCCGCGGCGGTTGGCGTGCGAGGCGATGTCGTGGTTGACCTGGTTGTGGTAGCGGCACACCGGCACGAGGTTGCGCATGTTCGTCTCACCTCCTTCGGCCCACGACTGCATGTGGTGGATCTCGCAGGCGTCGGAGCCGTGGCGACAGCCCGGCCACGGGCACACCGTCAGCGTCATCCGCGCGAGGTCGCGCTGCTTTTCGTTGGCGTAGCGCTGCGTGTTGTACAGGTTCAACGCACCTTCGGTCGGGTGGAATAGGGCGACTTCCGCCAGCTCGGGCTCCGATGCCAGGTATTCGGCGCCGGTGATGGTCGTGCCGTCGGTGAGTCCAAGGATTACATCGTCTCCATCGCCGGAGAGGATCTGCACGTGCTGGTCCAGCCCCACCACCACAAATGGGCGGCGCACGGCAAAGGGTATGCCTCCGCCGCATCCCCGAACGAGATCGAGGAATCGTCGGAGCATTTGCGGCCCTGTCGGCTTAGTCGGGTCAAGGCCCTCGCGCAGGTAGGCCTCGATGTCGGCGGCGTCGTGCTCGTCGGCAGTGATGTGGATGGAGCGCCGGCCGTGCACGGACCGTCCGAACCTGACCTGCAGCTTCGGCTTTGTCCGGGCGGGTTTGAGGATGAGTCGGTCGGCCTTGGCTTTCAGCTCGTGGTGGGTGGAAAACTTTTCCAGCAGCTTGCGGCGCACGCGCCACCGCTCGGCTTCGTTCGGGATCTTTTTCAGCCGGTCTTCGATGTAGACCAGCTGGCTCAGCGGGAACTCTTCGGCGGCCTTTCTCGCGAGGCGTTGGTGTTTGGTCCACCTCGTGGGGCCAAAGTAGACCGTGTGGATCGCTTCCCACTTGCTAGCCAGGTTCGGTATCACGCCGGCGGCGATGGCGGCGCGCTTGTCAAAGCCTTCAAGCACGCGGATGGTCGGTTGTGTGTTCAGAAACTCTTGGAATGGTGTCATGGCAGACAAGCTATGACCGCGCAAGCCCCAAATCTAGACCCCGACGAAAATGTGGATAACTTTTCCTGAGAATTTCACAATCCCCAGCTAGACGGCAGATTTTAGCTTTCCGAAGGTCCAGAATTTGTTGATGATGAAGTTCACCGGCATGGCAATGAACGTCGAGATGGCTAGCGCCCAGTAGGACTTGGTGCGCAGCCCGGTGGAGTCGTCGAAGATGTGGTCCGGCAGGCCGATCGGCGTGGTGGGGTTCATCAAAAGCGTCATGCACGTCAGCGACACCGCGAACGCGAGCGCGCCGGTGCCCAAGAACGGGAAGAAGCCGCGCAGCCAGGAGCGTCCGTGCACGCCACGGAAGGTCCAGGAGCGATTGAGCTGGTAGTTCCAGGTGTTGGCCAGCACGAACGCCAGGGTGTACATGACGTGGTACCAGCGCACGTTCCAGCGAGTGGCGCCGAGTTGCATGACCACGTCGTTGGCGTGGAGGTCAAGGCCGTTCTCCAGGGCTTTGTTGGCCAGGTAGAACACGACGAAGTTGACCAGCACGCCGGAGCCGCCGACGATGCCGAAGCGCAGGAATTGGCGCAGCCCGGCAACGAATCGCACCGCGGTGCTCCCGCCGGCTGGTGCAGCGGCGTGCTCGTGCGTCACGGACAACCTCCTCGGAAATGTACGCAAAACTTACGTAAGTGTAGTCCCGGGAGGTCGAAGTTAAGAAACCAGGCGCTTGGCGGCTTCAGCGATGCGTTCGTCTGTGGCGGTCAGTGAGATGCGCACGTGGTTCGCGCCGGCGGGCCCGTAGAAGTGGCCGGGGGCTGCGAGGATGCCGCGCTCTGCGAGCCAGTCCAGGGTTTCGCGGGAGCTCATTGCTTCTCGACGGCACCAAAGGTACAACCCGGCATCAGAGTCGTCGATAGTAAAGCCTGCTTCAGGCAGCGCCTTCATGAGCTCGACGCGGCGCATCGCGTAAGTGGAGCGCTGCATTTCCTCGTGCATGTCGTCGCCGAGCGCTGCGACCATGGCCGCCTGAATGGGGCCAGGCACGATGAGGCCGGAGTGCTTGCGCACCAGCAGCAGCTCCTGCACCAGCGCTTCGTCGCCGGAGATGGTGCCGGCGCGGTACGACGCCAGGTTGGATGTCTTCGACAGCGAGTGCAGGGCGAGCAGCCCGGTGTTGTCGCCGCCGGTGACGGACGGGTGCAGGATGGACACCGGCTCGGCGGACCAGCCGAGATAGAGGTAGCACTCGTCGGAGGCGATGATCGCGCCCGTGTCGCGGGAGAAATCCACCCAGGCGCGCAGCTGCTCTACCGAGAGCACTCCGCCGGTCGGGTTCGACGGGGAGTTGACGAAGACAAGCGCAGCGTCGCGGGGTGCGGCCGCGGGGTCGTCGCAACGCACGACGTCGCAGTCGGCCATGAGCGCGCCGACCTCGTAGGTGGGGTACGCAACCTCCGGGATGACCACCTTCGCACCGCGCAGGCCCAGCAGCGTGGGCAGCCACGCCACGGCCTCCTTCAGGCCGATCATGGGCAGCACGGACTTGTCATTCAGCCCGGCGATGCCGAAGCGACGCTCGAGCGAGGAGACGATCGTGGCGCGCAGTTCGGGCGTGCCGGCGGTCTGCGGGTAGCCGGGTGCTGCGGCGGCCTCGGTCAGCGCGAGCTGGATCGACGGCGCGACCGGGTCGACGGGGCCACCGACAGATAGGTCGATCAGCCCGCCTTCGTGCGCGGCGGCGCGCTCGCGCACGTCCGCGATGGTGTCCCAGGGAAAGTCCGGCAGCCGCGATCCGAGTGGAGTGCGAGCCAAGGGCCTAGTCCTGGTTCTGCGGCGGCAGGGCGGCCACGAACGGGTGGTCGAAGTCCTGCGGGCCGGTCTTGGCGGCGCCGCCCGGGGAGCCGAGCTCGTCGAAGAAGCCGACGTTGGCGTCGTAGTATTCGCTCCACTCGTCGGGAGTGTCGTCCTCGTAGAAAATGGCCTCGACCGGGCATGCCGGCTCGCAGGCGCCGCAGTCGACGCACTCGTCGGGGTGGATGTAGAGCATGCGCTTGCCCTCGTAGATGCAGTCGACGGGGCACTCTTCAACGCAGCCGCGGTCCATGACATCGACGCACGGTTGAGCAATCACGTAAGTCATGGCAAACAGTATGTCACTTCCGCCGAAGCATGGGCCAAACGCCACCCGCTATTCCGGCAACGAATAGCACCAAGGACCAGCCGGTTGGCGGGAGAACGGCCAGTGAAATGAAAAACGCGCATCCCCACACGCTCAGCGGCGCGAGCGCCCAGGTGTCCGACCACAGTCGTGCCGTTTTCGTCAGCACCGCGTTGAACAGCAGCGCCACAACCACCCAGATCCAGTTGAGGTAGACCACCTCCAGCACGAGCGAGACCAGCGCGCCGACGCTGAGCCACACCAGTCCGGCGATCGCCTCGCCCCGGGAGAAGTCGTCGCGCACTGCGGGTCGTGTCATCGCGCGATCCCGGTGAGCAGCGAAGCACCGTCGTCAAGCGGAAGCCCCGCGCCCAACTGGTAGTGCTCGACGCGCTGGATCGGCTGGATGATCAGGTTGGACAGCGCGTAGTACACCACCGGGCCGGCGGCGAGCGCGGCGTGGGGGTTGACGTCGGTGGTGCGCCCGTCCGCGATCCACAGCTGGGTGGCGTGCGCGCGCATCGCCTCGACCTTGGCGCTGTAGGCAGCGTTGTTGAGCTCGACGCGGACGTCGGAGGATTCCACGCCGTCGAGCTCGCCGTCGTCGGGCAGGCGCCAGCCCGCGGGTGCTTCGGCGGGCATGAGTGCGGCGGTCTCCTCGGCCAGGCGCACCGCCCATAAAATGCGCGGCACCTCCACGCGCTCGGCGGCGGCATGCGTGATCTCGTGGGCGCGGATGTGGTCCGGGTGCCCGTAGCCGCCGTCGGGGCCGTAGGTGAGCACCAGGTGCGGCTTTTCCGCTTCGAAGATGGCAGCAAGCTTCTCGACGGCCACGTCCCCCGAATTCACAAACGCCCGCGGATTCTTACTCGCGGGCGATCCCGCCATGCCGGAGTCGCGGAAGAAACCGGCGCCGCCGAGGAACTGCCCGCGCGCGCCGATCGCGTCCAGGGAACGCTGCAGCTCCTGGATACGGAAGCCGCCGAGCTGGTCCGCCTCGTCCGCGACCAGGTACTGGTAGGGCTCGCCGATGACCTCGCCTTCTTCCCCGAGGGTGCAGGTGACCACCAGCACGTCCGCGCCGCGGGCGGACAGGTCCGCGAGTGCGCCGGCGGTGGTGATCGCCTCATCGTCTGGGTGGGCGTGCACGGCCACAACGCGGTAGCCGGAAAGGTCTCGAACAGTCATGGAACCTCCTGAATCTTTGTTCGCCGCTTCACTGTATCGGCCAGTTTCCACGCGCCCGCAGACGACAGCCCGCCGGGCCACTGCCCAGGCTGCGTGCCTGCGGCGCGCACCCCGCCAGCGGTGGCAGCCAGACGGGTTTCTCGCAGAAGGGGCACCCAGAGTGCTTCCCGGTGCTCGACCGCCGCGACGCGGTCGGCGGCGATGTCGGGCGGGACCTCTCCAGCGAGGATGGCGGCGGCAAGCTCGTCACCGGCAGCTGTACAGAAACCCGCGAGGTTTCCGGCGCGGCCGTTCTCCGGCGGGCAGGCGATGCGGCCAGCGAGGGTGCTGGCGGGAGTCTCCGCGGAATCGCCGTCGTTGCGCCAATGCACCACGACGTCCACCTCGCCGGATGGGAGGCTGCGCGCGGCAATGGCGGGCAGCTCGTTGGCCACGATGCGGGCGGGCACACCGGCGTTGTTCAAAACGTCGACAAGCGAACGCGCGGCGGCGGTGGCGGCCGGATCCGCGGCATCGGCGGCGACCCGCAACACTTTGCCGTCCGCGGCGAGGGCGTGCAGCAGCGCCAGCGAGCCAGGCTCGTTCGGTGCGGCGGCGTCCACGTTGGTGCTGCGGCGGGCGGCGATGTGGGCGAGCAGGGGGACGTCGATAAGCGAACGCACCTCGGCACGCGCCTGCGGCGAAAGCCCGCTGGTGGCGGAAAGCGTCACGCCGAGGGTGCGGGTGCCCGGGAACGTGCGGGTGTCCACGTCCGGGATCAACCCGAGGACATCCGCGGTGGTGTCCTGCGGGACCATGTCCACGAACGCGAGCTGGCCACTGCGCAGCTGGTCCGCCACCTGGGTGGTGTCGCGCGCCGCGGAGAGAGTGAGGATGTCAATCGGCGCAGGGTCAGGGCCCCAGAACCTGTCGTTGCGGTTCAGCGTGACGGTGCCGTGTGCGCGGTCCACGCTGCGCACGAGGTAGCGGCCGGCGGAGGCCGGGACGGTATTGCGCAACGCGTACGCGAAATCGGCGGCGTCGGCGGCAAGCAGATGCGACGGCAAAAGGTGGCGGAACAGCACACGCCAGTCCCCCACCTGCTGGGCGAAATCCACGTCCACGACCTTGCCGCCGGGCCCGCCGACGCGCACATTCGACACTGCCCGGTATGCGGCCGGGTCCACCACACCGGCGGTGTGTGTCATTCCGCGCCACAAGTAGAGGAAATCCGAGCCGGTGATCGGGGTGCCGTCGGACCACTGCGCGTTCGGGGCGATGACGTAGCGGACTGTGAACGCGGCCGGGGACGTCGGCAGCACCGACGCCCCGACGAGCAGGTTCGGGTCCTTGGTGCCGTCTGCCTGGAATGCGCTGGGCAGGACAAGGTCGGCGATGCCGCGCACGACGGCGGACTCGTCGCCGACCAAGTGCGGGTTGAACCCCGCGCGCACAGGGTCGATGCCGATTTGGGCTTGCGGGCGGCCACTAGCAGGCTCGTTGTTGTCGTCTTGTTCGTCGGCGTGGTCGTTATCTGCTTTGTCTGCGTCGTTGCTGTCGGCATCGTGCTCCGAAGCGGCGTCGGAACGGTCCTCCGGCTCCACCAGTGGCGGCGGGCCCGGGTTGGCCGCGCAGGACGCTGCGAGGCAGAGCACGGAAAGCGCCGCCGCAGCACGGGTGGCTGGGCGGCGCGTTCTACTTAGGTGCATGGAAGAACAGGCTAGCTGTTCTTCTGCTTCGCGCGGGAGCGGGCGCGGCCGCGCTCGGTGGCGTTGAGGATGATCTTGCGCACGCGCATCGCCTCCGGGGCGACCTCGACGCACTCGTCGTCGTCGCAGAACTCGATGGCCTCGTCCAGCGAGAGGGTGCGGGCCTTCTGCAGCGTGACGGTGGCGTCCGCGGTGGCGGAGCGCATGTTGGTCAGCTTCTTTTCCTTGGTGATGTTGATGTCCATGTCCTCGTCGCGGGAGTTCGCGCCGACGACCATGCCCTCGTACGTTTCTGCGCCCGGCTCGACGAAGAAGTCGCCGCGGTCTGCCAACTGCTGCAGGGCGTATGCGGTGACCTGGCCGGAGCGGTCGGCGACCAGGGAGCCGGTCGGGCGTCCCTTGATCTCGCCCGCCCACGGGCGGTGCTCGATGGAGTAGGAGTTGGCGATGCCGGCGCCGCGGGTCTCGGTGAGGAAGGTGGTGCGGAAGCCGATCAGGCCTCGCGACGGCACGTCGAACTCCATGCGCACCCACTCGCCCGAGCCGGCGTTGCCCATCGACGTCATCTGGCCCTTGCGGTTGGCCATCAGCTGGGTGACAGCGCCCTGGTGCTCGGCGGGCACGTCGATGATCATGTGGTCGTACGGCTCGTAGGTCTTGCCGTCGACCTCCTTGGTCACCACCTGCGGCTTGCCCACGGTCAGCTCGAAGCCTTCGCGACGCATCGTCTCGATGAGCACGGTCAGTGCCATCTCGCCGCGGCCCTGCACCTCCCATGCGTCCGGACGCTCGGTGGGCAGCACCTTGATGGAAACGTTGCCGATCAGTTCCTGGTCCAGGCGGGCCTTGACCATGCGGGCGGTGAGCTTGTCGCCGCCGTTGCGGCCGGCCATCGGGGAGGTGTTCACGCCGATGGTCATGGAGATCGCCGGGTCGTCGATGGCGATGCGCGGCAGCGGCTCGACGTTCTCCGGGTCGCAGAGGGTGTCGCCGATCATGATGTCCTCGACGCCGGAGATGGCGGCGATGTCGCCCGCGACCACGTCGCCGGTGGCCGGGACGCGGTCCAGCCCCTCGGTGACCAGAAGCTCCGCAACCTTGACGTTCTTGACCTGCTGGTTGCCTTCGGAGTCGTAGTGGACCCACGCGACATTCTGGCCCTTCTTCACGGCGCCCTTGTACACGCGGATCAGCGCGATACGGCCGAGGAAGGAGGAGGAGTCCAGGTTGGTCACCTGCGCCTGGAACGGCGCGTCGATCTCGGCGGACGGCTCCGGCAGCACGTCGTAGATGACGTCGAACAGCGGCTGCAGGTCCTCGTTGTCCGGAAGGTTGCCGTTGCCCGGGTTCTCCAGGGAGGCGCGGCCCGCGCGGCCGGAGGTGTAGAGCACCGGCAGCTCGAGCAGATTCTCGGCAGCCTCGGCGGCCTCCGGGTCCTCCAGGCCGGCGCCGAGCTCGAGGAGCAGGTCCTGGGCTTCCTCGACAACCTCGTCGATGCGGGCGTCCGGGCGGTCGGTCTTGTTCACACAGATGATGACCGGCTTCTTGGCCTCGAGTGCCTTGCCGAGGACGAAGCGGGTTTGCGGCAGCGGGCCTTCGGATGCGTCGATAAGCAAAACGACGCCGTCGACCATGGACAGGCCGCGCTCGACCTCGCCGCCGAAGTCGGCGTGGCCCGGGGTGTCAATGACGTTGATGACCAGATCCGCGCCGTCTTTGCCCTTGCCGGCGCGGCGGATGGCGGTGTTCTTGGCCAAAATGGTGATGCCGCGCTCGGACTCGAGCTCGCCGGAGTCCATCACGCGGTCGCCGTGTTCGCCGTGGTCGCCGAACACGCCGGACTGCTCCAGCATAGCGTTGACCAGGGTGGTTTTACCGTGGTCGACGTGGGCGACGATGGCTACGTTGCGAAATTCAGGGTGCGACACAGAGATAGGTCCTTTGCGTTGGCGGAAATAACGCCTAAACGATACTCCCGCCTGCGCCCAATCGCATTATCCCGCCCGCCACCCGGAGCTCGTGGGCGCGCAGGATTTGCACAGCTTTTTAGCAATTCCGCTTGACGTTGTTACGGATGTGACTAATGTGGCGCAAGTGCACAACTATCTTTCACTTTCCCGGACCGTCGTTGCGGCGGCGTGCGCTGCCGGTTTGTTGGTGACCGGTGGCGTCGCTAAGCACACTGCTTCTGCGCAGTCCTCGTTCCTCGACCCGCTGGGCCGGCCCACACCCGAAACCGTCGCGCGCGTCAACGCGTTTGCAGACCAGCCTTACGTCCCGCAAAACGTTGGCAACGCGCTACGCACCGCAGTGCAGTTCTACGCGGGCGGCGACGAAATCGGCGGCCCGCCCCTGCCTGACGACGCCCCACGGTTCACCCAGTTCTACTGGCCCACCGTCTCCGGCAACTGCATCGGCGACGGCCTCCACTCCACCGCTTCCGCGATCGCGGTACCCGGCCCGGCCGAGTCGCCCGCCCCAGGAGCAAAGGCGGGCCAGACCACCTTCGTCTTCACCGCACTCGGCACCCCGGCGGCAGCGAAAGAGCAGGACGGTATGAAGGTGTACTGGATCAACCTGGGCAATTTCCGCACCGGCGTAACGCCGTTGGGCAATAACGGGATTAACCCAACAGGACCGGCCACCTTGTCCGCGACCGCGGACACGGGCTCCGGGCGGGTTCTGGCAGTCGTTGACGGGAGTGTGCGCACCGTCGACAAGAGCTGCCCCTTTGCACCGACCGCCGCATCTATAGACGTGAGGTAACCCATGGCCGCCGATCTGCACCCCGTGAAGCAGGAGACGTTCGACACCGCAGCGAACATCAACACCGACCCAAAAGGGTTCTTGCGAGAGGTGGACACGTTCCGCGTCACCGACTTCGGCCTGTACATGGGCCGCGGCGCCGACCACCCGGAGTTCGGCTACCTGGAGAGCTGGCTGCTGCCGGAGCTTGGGCTGCGGGCAAACATCTTCCACTGGCGCGAAGGCGCCGGGTACGAGCATGACTTCTACTTCGATATCGCCGACATCGACGTCGACGGTGAGGTGTGGCGCACCCGCGACCTGTACGTGGACCTGGTGTCACTAACCGGCAACCCGATCGACGTGCTGGACATCGACGAGCTCGCCGCCGCCACCTCCGCCGGCTACATCACCGCCGAGGACGCCGAGAAGGCTATCGACGTCACGCTGACCGCCGTTGAAGGCATCACGCGCCACGGCGACGACGCGATGGAGTGGCTGCGCGCCCAAGGTATCGAGCTGACGTGGGCCGACAATGTGGAGCTGACCCCGGTCGGGTAATTAACCTCCCGTTCACCCCACCCGCTTCCCCAGCGGGTGGGGTTTTTACATTCCATGAATACCATTCACATTTTCTATAGTTTGGCAGCTTCCACGACCTGTGTCACCTACACAGATTGACGTGCCGTTTTGTCAGATCATTCGGGTTTGCTGGAAAACCACTGGGCATAAAACGCAAAATACTTCCCCAAAACAATGTGAACTAGGTGACAAGTACGGTAGGTTGTGTTCAACCTGATTCACGTCGTGTTTACCGAAGGGTGCTGTACGAACCGTGTGCAGGGGCCGCCGGAAATTCCACCGGCACCATTGCCCGCCTTGGGCAACCGTCGCAAAGCAATCTGCGGACGGACGACCTACGAAAGGAACTGACCATGAGCAAACGCCTCCGTGTCGCGGCTCTCGCCGGCCTCTCCTCCATCTCCCTCGTCCTCGCCTCCTGCTCCTCGGACGGAAACTCCGAGGGCACAGCCGCAGGTGGCGGCCAGGACACAGCAAACACCCAGGCCGAGACCTCCGGCGACAACGGCGAACAGCTCGAAGTCAACGCCGCGGGCGACTACAACCCGCTGGAGCGCGACCAGATCCAGGACGGCGGCGAGCTCACCCTCTCGATCACCGAGATCGCCGAGCAACAGAACCTGTTCCACGCCAACATGAACCTGTACACCCGTTCGCTGTGGACGAAGTACAATCCGGTGCTTTCGCTTTTCGACGGTGACGGCACCTACCACCCGAACCCGGCGTACCTCACCGACGTCAAGGACGAGACCGTCGACGGCAAGACCGTGGTCACCTACACCATCAACCCGGAGGCCAACTACAACGACGGCACCCCGATCGATTGGACCGCCTACGAAAACACCTGGAAGTTCAACAACGGCTCCAACCCGGAGGTGCAGGTCAACTCCACCGACGGCTACGAGCTGATCGAATCCGTTGAGCGCGGCGCAGACGACAAGCAGGCAGTGATCACCTTCAAGCAGGCGTACCCGTGGTGGGAGGGCCTCTTCGACTCCCTGGTCCCGCCGCAGGTCAAGGATGCCGACACCTTCATGAACGCCTACCTCAAGCAGGTCCACCCCGAGTGGGGCGCAGGCCCGTTCAAGGTGGAAAACGTCGACTTCGAAGGCGGCACAGCATCCTTCGTGCCCAACGAGAACTGGTGGGGCGAGAAGCCGAAGCTGGACAAGATCACCTACCGCCAGATGGAGGACCAGGCATCCCTGAACGCCTTCCGCGCAGGTGAGCTCGACGCCACCGGCGTTGGCACCCGCGACCGCCTGGCCACCGCGAAGGAAATGGGCGATGCAGTGGAGATCCGCACGGCACTGCGTCCGTCCACCTTCCTGATGACCATCAACTCCACCGCACCGGGCCTGGAAGACATCAAGGTGCGCGAAGCGATCATGCGCGGCATCGACCGCGAACAGCTCGCCGCGATCCGCTTCCAGGGCCTGGGCTACACCGAGGACCTGCCGGGCTCGTTTAACCTCTTCCAGACCCAGGACGGCTACGAGGACAACTTCGGCGAGGCTGTCCAGTACGACCCGGAAAAGGCCAAGGAGCTGCTGAAGGAGGCCGGCTACGACGAGGCGAACCCGCTGTCCGTCCGCTACGTCACCCTCGGCGACTCGCCGATGGTGCAGGCCACCACCTCCGCCCTGCAGGCGATGCTGCGCAACATCGGCATCGACGTCCAGGTTGAGGAGCGTCCGAGCTCCGACTTCTCCAAGGTCACCGCTGAGCGCGACTTCGACCTGTTCATGTCCGGCTTCAGCTCCTCCGACCCGTTCGGTGTCGCCTACTTCGGCCAGATCTACGCATCCGATTCCGAGCTGAACAAGTCCGGCACCGGCACGCCGGAGATGGACAAGCAGATCGAAGAGCTGCAGCAGATCCCGGAAGCTGAAGAGCAGATCAAGCGCGCCAACGAGCTGGAGAAGGAAGCCCTGCAGCAGTTCGGCATCATGCCGTACGCGAACGGCCCCGAGATCGTGGCCGTGAAGAAGGGCCTGGCCAACTACGGCGCCGCGTCCTTCGCGGTCCTGCCGATCGAGAACGTGGGCTGGGCGAAGTAGCTTTCCCCACCTTCTACCTGGTGAAACACCCGAGATGAGTGTGAGCCCGCCCAGCGTGAGCACTGGGCGGGCTTCCGCACTTGCATCGCCGAAAACCTCCTGCACACCCGCTGACACCGGAACCGAGAGCGCACATGTTTCGATACCTGCTCAGGAAGACACTGAGTTGGGGCCTGATCGTTTTCTTGGCCACCAACCTGACCTACTTCCTCGCTAGCTTTTTCCTCGACCCGCGAGCCAATTACTTCGGCCGCCGCCCACCTTTGCCCGAAGACCAGATCGACGCCCTGCTCGAGCCGTTGAACTTGAGCCCGAACACCCCGCTCATCGAACGCTGGTGGACCTGGCTCACCGGCATTCTCACGAGCTGGGACTGGGGCAAGTCCCCGCTCGGAGACTCGGTCAACGAGCAGGTCTCCTACCGCATCTGGGTCTCCGCCCAGCTGACGCTGTTTGCCACCCTTTTGTCCATCCTTCTCGGCGTGGCCCTCGGCGTGTACACAGCTTCGCGCCAGTACAAGCGCGCCGACCGCATGTGGCAGGGCATCTCGATTATCACCATGAACATCCACGTGGTTGTGGCGTCGATCGCCGTGGTCTGGTTCGGCCTCAAAGTCAACGAGTGGACCGGCAAGCGCGTCTTCTACGTCACCGGTGCTTCCAGCCCGGGTGTCGAGGGATTCGGCGCGAAGATGGTGGACTACGCGCAGCACCTCGTGCTGCCTACCCTGTCGCTTTTGATCATCTCGTACGCCGGCTACCACTTCATGCAGCGCACACTGCTGCTGGACAACCTGAACGCGGACTACGTGCGCACCGCCCGCGCGAAGGGGTTGACCAAGTCGAAGGCGGTGCGTCGTCACGCGCTGCGCACCTCGCTGATCCCGGTGGCCACCTCCGTGGCGTTCTCCGTGCCCGGCATCTTCACCGGCGCCGTGATGACGGAGCGCATCTTCGCCTGGCAAGGCATGGGCCAGTACTTCATCCAGACAATTGCGCGTAACGACGTCCACGGGGTCGTCGTCGTGGCCGCGTTCGGCGCCGCCATGACGGCTGTCTCCGCCATCCTGGCGGACCTCATCGTCGTTGCCCTCGACCCGCGCGTGCGCGTGAGCTAAGGAGCACTGAAATGGCACCGAACACCTCCCGCGGCGTATCCCGCAAACTGAAAGACCCCCGCGCACACAGCTCCACCAGCCTGGGCATGCACGCGAACATGCCGCTGAACGACCTCACCGCCATCTCCGAGACTGGCCGCCAGGCCGACGGCGTGATGAGCGAGGAGCGCGACACTCCCCCGCCCATCCCGAAGCAAGGCAACAGCGTCGACGACCAGCAGACGATGCGGGCGACGAGGAAGTCGAAGATCTACTTCCGCCGCTTCATGCGTAACAAGGCCGCGGTTGTGGGCCTGATTATCTTCTTCCTGCTGGTCTTGCTCGCTATTTTTGGCAAGTTCCTCACCCCGTGGAACTACCAGGATCCGGACTTTTTGAACCTGTCGGTGCCGCCGTCATCAGAGCACTGGTTCGGCACGACGGACTCCGGCAACGACCTGTTCGCCCAAGTGGTCCACGGCCTGGGCCGCTCGCTGACGATTGCGGTTCCGGCCTCGATTGCCACCACCATCATCTCGGCGATCGTCGGCGCGGGCGCAGCACTCTACGGCGGCAGTGTGGAAAAGGTCGTTTTGGCCGTCATCCACTTCCTGCTGGCCGTGCCGACCTTCCTCATCATCGCCCTGCTGGTCTCCGGCTCGGGCGGCGACTGGAAGGTGCTCACCGTCGTGCTCATCGCGTTCGGCTGGATGTACTCGGCGCGTGTGATCTGGTCGCTTTCGCTGTCCATCCGCGAAAACGACTACGTGCGCGCGGCGAAGTTCATGGGTGTCTCCCGTCCGCAGACGATCGTGCGCCACGTCATCCCGAATGTCGCCTCGCTGCTGATCATCCAGCTGATGCTGGGCATCGTCTCCACCATCATGTCGGAGACTGCGCTGTCCTTCCTCGGCCTGGGCGTGAAGCTTCCCGACGTGTCCCTGGGCACCCTGCTGCAAACCGGCACGTCGACGCTGATCACCGCCCCGTGGCAGTTCTACTTCCCGGCGCTGATCCTGACCCTGCTCACCGTGTCCATGGCGTTTATCGCAGACGGCCTGCGTGACGCGCTCGACCCGAACTCGAACTCCGGAGGTTCCGCAGCATGACAACCAGCATCCACAACCCCGGCGGCGCCGGCTTCGGCGGCGCGGCTCCGGCGCCTACCGGCGACCCGGTGCTTTCGGTGCGCGACCTCCACGTCTCCTTCCCCTCGGAGGCGGGCGTGGTCCGGGCGGTGCGCGGCGTCGACTTCGACCTCTACCCTGGCCGCACTCTCGGCATCGTGGGTGAGTCCGGCTCCGGCAAGTCCGTCACCTCGCTTGCGGTGATGGGGCTGCTCCCTGAGTACGCGAACGTCACCGGCTCCGTGAAGTTCGCCGGCGACGAGCTGCTGGGCAAGTCCGATAACGCAATGTCTAAGATCCGCGGCAACGGCATCGGCATGATCTTCCAGGACCCGCTGTCCGCGCTGACGCCGGTCTACGACATCGGCACCCAGCTGGTGGAGGCGATCCAGGCGCACAACACCATCTCCAAGTCCAAGGCGATGGACCGCGCCGCGGAACTGCTCGATCTGGTGGGCATTCCGGAGCCGAAGAAGCGCCTGCGCTCCTTCCCGCACGAGTTCTCCGGCGGCATGCGCCAGCGTGTGGTCATCGCGATTGCTATCGCGAACAACCCGAAGGTGCTCATCGCCGACGAGCCGACCACCGCGCTGGACGTGACCATCCAGGCGCAGATCCTCGAAGTGATTAAGAAGGCGCAGCGCGAAACCGGCGCCGCCTGCATCATGATCACCCACGACATGGGTGTTGTCGCCGGCACGGCGGACGACGTGCTGGTGATGTACGGCGGCCGCCCCGTCGAGCGCGCCGAGGTGCACGAACTCTTCAGCAACCCGAAGATGCCGTACTCGGTTGGCCTGTTGGGCTCCACCCCGCGCGTGGACCAGCCGTCCACCGAGCCGCTGACGTACATCGATGGCAACCCGCCAATGCTTATCGACGTCGCGGACCGCTGCCAGTTCGCCCCCCGCTGCCCCATCGCAGTCGACGAGTGCCTGGCCAAGGAGCCGGCGCTGATCCCGGACAAGGGCGAAGACGACGAGCACCTGGTCGCCTGCATCCGTCGCGAGGAGATCGTGGATGGCAAGATCGGCGGCAAGCCGCTCTTCCCCGCCCCGAAACTGCCGGAGAACAAGTACGCGGGCATCCCGCGCGAGGACCGCGAGATCACGCTCGAGGTGGAGAACCTGCACCGCGAGTTCCCGCTGACCAAGGGCGCGCTGGTCAAGCGCCGCATCGGCACGGTCCACGCGGTCAAGAACATCTCCTTCGACGTGCGCGCCGGCGAGTGCATGGCGATTGTGGGCGAGTCGGGCTCCGGCAAGACCACCACACTGCTGGAGATTATGAACCTCGAGCCGGAACCAGATTCGCGCATTGTCATCTGCGGCCAGGACGCGGCGAAGATGAATACCGCGCAGCGCCGCGAGGCCCGCAAGAACATCCAGATGGTCTTCCAGGACCCGATGAGCTCGCTCAACCCGCGCATGACGGTCAAGGAGATCATCCAGGAACCGCTGGACGCGCTCGGCTACGAGGGCGACAAGGACGCCCGCATCTCGGAGCTGATGCGCACCGTGGGCCTGGACGCGAAGCAGTTGGACCGTTTCCCCGGCCACTTCTCCGGCGGCCAGCGCCAGCGCATTGGCCTCGCACGCGCTCTTGCGACGAACCCGTCGGTGATCGTGCTGGATGAGCCGGTTTCCGCCCTCGACGTGTCCATCCAGGCAGGCGTGATCAACCTGCTTGATTCCCTGAAGCGCAAGCTCGGCCTGTCCTACCTGTTCGTCGCCCACGACCTGTCGGTGGTGCGCCACCTGTCGGACCGCGTGGCGGTGATGTACAAGGGCGATTTTGTGGAGTTCGGCGAGACGGACGACGTCTTCGACAGCCCGCAGCACCCCTACACCAAGGCGTTGCTGTCGGCGATCCCGATCCCGGATCCGGACGCGGAGCGTGCGCGCGTGCGCACGGTGTACACACCGGAGGAGGTCACCCCCTCCTAACCTCCACGTCCACGGGGAGTGCGGGCAGGCGTTTTTCTTGCTCGGCCCACATGTCCCACCAGGGCGCGTAGCCCGGGTCCCGCTGCAGGGCCCGGGCTTTTCGTATCTCTTCCGGCGCGACAACCCGCAGCGTGTCGACGTCCCCGCGCGCTTTCGCCTTGCGTATCGACGCCTCCGTGACCGCGCCCACCCCCTCCACCACAAGGTCCGCTCCGGGCACGAGCGGCACCCACTCCGCGCGCCGGTTGCGATGCCAGTCCCACCGCCAGAACCCGGGTGCCACCGGGTCGAGGACGTCGTCGGCGACCATGCGGGCGCCCTCTGCAAGCCCGCCCCAGCCGGGGTAAAAATCGTCCAGGTGGACCACCTGGATGCCAAGTACTGAGCCGATGTGGTTGGCGAGGGTGGTTTTGCCGGAGCCCGAGAGGCCGTCGATAAGCAGGGTGTACGTCATCGCACCGCCCACACCGGGCGCAGGTAGCCGGTCGCCCACGCGAGCGCGAGCGCGGCGAGGGCGACGGCAAGGCAGACGGCCATGACCGCCCAGTCGCGGGAGTGCAGCTTGGATTCGCGCGCCCAGGAGCGTGTGCGGGGGCCGCCGAAGCCGCGGGCTTCCATGGCGGTGGCGAGCTTGCCGGCGCGGCGCAGCGACATCACGAGCAGGCCGAAGGACAGGGAGAACCAGTACTTGATCTTGCCCTGGTCGGCGATGCCGCGGGCGCGGCGGGAGCGGCGCATGGCGTCGAGGTCGTCGCGAAGCAGGGTGAGCATGCGCAGTGCCGCAACGGTGCCGATGACGAAGCGCTCCGGCAGGTGCAGCACTTGGGCGAGCCCGTCGCCTAAGTCGGTGGGGTCCACGTCCGCGGACAGCAGCACCACCGGCAGCGCGATCGCGAGCACGCGCAGGATCACCGCCCACGCCAACGAAACCGACAGCTCGGAGACGTGCACCAGCCCCCATTCGAGGTAGGTCGCCCCGCCCGCCTGGCCGTAGAGCGCCATGGGGATGCCCGCCAGCGGCGCGATGAGCAGGATCGGCAACGCGCGCTTGAAAAAGCGGCCGTAGCCCAGCCCGCACACAGGCACCATGAGCAGCGTGAACGCGAGCACGAAGGTGGCGGAGACCCAGTCGATGGTGAACATCAGCGGCGTGGTCAAAAGCACCAGGCCAAGGATGCGGGTGACGGGGTTGATGTCTCGCAGCAGGTTCATCGGCCGCCTCCGGCGATGATCTCTACGATGTGGTCGCCCAGGGAGGCGATGAACGCCTCGTCGTGCGTGATGGAGATGACGGTCACGCCCTGCTCCGTCAGCTCGCGGATCAGGCCGACGAGCTCAACGAAGGTGCGGTCGTCCTGACCGAACGTGGGCTCGTCCAGGATGAGCAACTGCGGAGCGTTGACCAGCGCGGTGGCCACGGACAGGCGCCGCTTCTCACCGCCGGAGAGCGTGAACGGGTTGGCGTCCACGAGGTGCTCCAGACGCAGGCGGTGCAGCAGGTCGTCGATGCGCTCCTGCGGCGCGCCGGACAGCGCCATCTCCTCGCGCACAGTCGCGGTGACGAACTGGTGCTCCGGCTCCTGGAACACGTAGCCAATGCGGCTGGCCAGATCCTTCGACGACCACTCGATGGACGGCTTCGTCAGCCCCTGCCGGATGGTCTCCGAGTACTCGACCTCGCCATTCTCGGGCGGGGTCAGGCCCGCCAGCACCTGCACCAGCGTGGTCTTGCCGGAGCCGTTCTCGCCGGTGATCACGGTGGAGTACCCCTCCGGCGCGTGCATCGTGCGCGGCGGCCCGAAGCGCGTGAGCACCCCCTGCGTTGCGACGGCCGAAGGCTCCCCCGCTGGCACTTTTCTCGCCGGCGGCAGCTCAGGCGCGCCCGGCAGCTCGTCGGCGCTGATGCGTGAAAGCCCCGTCTGATCCAGGCGGTAGTACGTCTCCACCACGTGCGCCCAGTGCTTCGGGCGGTGCTCCACCACGATCAAAGTGGCGCCGGTGAGCTGGCAGACGCGGTCTACCGCGGCGATGACCTCGTCGCGACCGCGCGGGTCCAGGTTGGCGGTGGGCTCGTCCAGGATGAGGATGTCCGCGCCCATCGCGATCACGCCCGCCAGCGCCAGACGTTGCTTCTGCCCGCCGGACAGGTGTGCGGTGCGGTGGTCCAGGGCGACGTCGAGGCCCACGGCGTCGAGCGCGCGCTCAACCCGCGCCCAGATTTTCTCGCGGGGCACCCCGAGGTTCTCGGCGCCGAAGGCGACGTCGTCGCCCACCCGCGACAGGATGGTCTGCGCCTCCGGGTCCTGCAGCACCATGCCGACAGTCCCGTCCACGTTCAGGGTGCCGGTGCGGCTGCCGTCCTCGGAGTCGTCGATAAGCTTGGCAATGACCGCAAGCAGCGTGGACTTCCCCGAGCCCGAATCGCCAGTAATAAGCACCCTCTCGCCGCGCGCGACGTCGAGGTCGACGTTGGAAAACGCGGGTTGCGGACGCGTCGCGTGCTGGTAGGAAAGCCCCCGCGCCGAGATGGCCAGCGACATTTACGCGGCTGTGTTGAAGCGCTCGCGGCCGGCGCCGAAGCGGTCCAGCGCGCCGGTCTGCGCCAGCGCCTTGACCAGGTAGTACGCCAGCACGCCGGCGAGGACCGCGCCGGAGATGATCAAGCAGGTCAGGTAGATCAAATTGAACTGCAGGCTCATGGCCAGGTTGGCGGAGGTAAACAGCTCCAGGATGAACGCGCCGATGCCCGCGCCGATGCCGGCCAGCGCCGCCACGGACAGGTTGAAGCGGCGGTAGGCGAACACAAGGAACACAAGCTCCGCGCCCAGGCCCTGCGCAAGCCCCGAGTACAGCGTCTCCGGGCCCCACTGGCTGCCCAGCACCGCGGAGACGGAGGCGGCGACGACCTCGACGAACAGTGCGGCGCCCGGCTTGCGGATGATCAGGCCACCCAGCACGCCTCCGATGAGCCAGATGCCCACGGCAAGGCCGCCCAGGCCCGGAGTGAGGGTGTCCAGCGCCTTGAAGCCGGCGTAGCCGATACTGTTCCACACCCAGAACAGCAGGCCGCAGGCCACGCCCAGGACGGCGGCGGTGACGATGTCTACAACGCGCCAGGAGTTCTTCTTCGGCGCTGCAGAGTTTGCGGGCACAGTCATGTGCGAATCTTCCTTCCTATCGCCGGCATTACCCGGATCAGGTGCAACGGTTCACCGAATCGTTTCGGTATCTCAGCCGCCGCTGTGTCGCGGCAGCACCCGTGTGGGGCATTCAGTTGTCGAAATGATGCTACATCATCGATTCGGCGCTTCCGGCTCGGAGACCGCGAAGCTTTGCCCCGGTCCGTCACCGCGCTGCCACTGCACGGCGAGCCCGTCCCGGGCACCGAAGCGCACGAGGTGCGTGCCTACTACACGTTCGACGCGCTCGACCGCGTCGGCGGTGCCGTCGATACGCATGTGCAGCTCCCCCTCTACCGCAGCGAGGCTGCACCGAGTGCTCTCCCCTGCTCCGTCTTGCGCGCGGAAGACAATCGCGCCTTCGCGTGCGGTGTCGTCCCACGACGCCTCAACTTTCCTGCTGAAGTGGGAAGCGAGCTGTTTGGCGTAGCGCTCGGGACGGGCTGTTTTCACGATGGCCTGGGATGTCTGCATGACACCACCCTAACAGAGGTTAGGCAATCCTTACCCCACCCCGCAAGGCCGGTTACACCTGTTTCCGTATACTGGCCGAGTTACTTTCCCCACCTCCCGAGGAGAACCCCCACATGGCCGGTGGCCTACTCGCCCTGCTCGACGACGTCGCCCTGATCGCCCGCCAAGCCGCCGCAAGCATCGACGACGTCGCCGGCATGACCGCAAAGACTTCTTCGAAGGCCGCCGGCGTTGTCATCGACGATGCCGCGGTGACCCCGCAGTACCTCGAAGGCGTGACGCCGGCACGCGAGCTGCCGATGATCTGGCGCATCACCAAGGGCTCGCTGCGCAACAAACTGGTCTTCATCCTGCCGGTCGCACTGCTGCTCAACGCGTTTGCGCCGTGGGCGCTGACCCCGATCCTCATGCTCGGCGGCACCTACCTCGCGTTCGAGGGCGCGGAGAAGATTGCGCACAAGCTGTCGTCCGACGCCGACGCGGAAGCCGAGCAGGCCGCCAACAAGTCCGACCAGGACGAAGACGCCCTGGTCAAAAGCGCGATCCGCACGGACCTGATTCTGTCCACGGAGATCATGTTCATCTCCCTCGACGAGGTCAAGGACCAGCCCGTGTGGATGGAAGCCGCCGTGTTGGTCGCGGTAGCCATCTTCATCACCATCGCGGTCTACGGCGCCGTTGCGCTGCTGGTCAAGATCGACGACATCGGCCACGGCATGATCAAGCGCGGCAACGCCGAAAAGACTGGCCGTGCGCTGGTCAAGAGCATGCCGTACGTGCTCAACGCGATCGGCATCATCGGCACCGTGGCGATGCTGTGGGTGGGCGGCCACCTGCTCATCCGCGGTTTCGACGCGGTCTTCGGCTGGCACTGGCCGCACGACGTCATCGCGATGGGCCAGGAGGCCGTCGGCGGCGGCGCGCTGGGCTGGCTGGTGGACACCAGCGTTTCCCTGGTGGCCGGCCTGGTTGTCGGATTCATTGTGCTGGGCGCGGTGAAGCTGGTGAAGAAGGTGCGTTAGCGCCTGCCTACAATTCCCTCCATGGCAGCCAAGCAGTATTCCCTCGCCCCGTCGACGTGGGGTGCCGGCGTGGAAGTCCCGGTGGACCACGTCTCGCAGGCCGCCCTCTTCTCCGACTTCGCGGGCCGCAGAGGCACCACGTACGTCGATGTGGTGTTGGAGGCGAACCCGCTGAACCGCTCGTGGCGCGTGCGCCGCCGCAGCGGCGGCGAACTGCCTGGGCCGGTGCTGGGCGAGGTCGCGCCCGAGTGGCGCTCATACTTTGACGAGCTGGAGCGCGTCCACTCGTCGTTTCTGCAGCCCGCCACGGTGGCCGCGGTCAGCCTCAACAAAGACACGGGGCGTTTCGACGTCCACGTGGTCCTGCCGCAGCCGCAGCTCGCGGTGCCACGCAACAACGCGCCCGAACAGGCCGCGGTGCTGCTGCCGGGCGACATGCTGGTCATCGACACATCCGTCGGCGAGTTCTCCGCCACCGAGCTCGAAGCCCGCTCCCCCGGACAGTGGTTCGTGGGGCTTGTGCCTATCGACGGCACGCCGCTTGCCACCCTCGACGGCCGCGTCCTCGGCGCCATCGCTGGCCCTGACGGCGAGGCTGTGCTCGAGTGGTTGGCAGGCTTCCCCAACGGCGGACTATGGGCACGCGCGGTGGTCTTAGACGGCATGGCCGCGCTCGACGCCGCCGGCCCAGACGAGGGCACCGAGCAGATCCCCGCATTGAATGCCGCGCCGCAGCGCCGTCCGGAGCCGTGGCAGCTCATCGAGTTTCCCGGCGGCGGCTGGGCCGTCACCGTGGAGCGCGACTTCGCCACCGACCCGGGCGATACGGTCAAGCCGAAGCACACCGCCCGCTACGTCTCCCTCGGCGGCGGCGCGCGCCCCGAGGAGCTCGCAGCCCCCACGGAGATGTTCGGCCGCGTGGACGAACCCGCCGAACCCGCAGCCCCGAAGCGACCGGAGCCAACCGCCGTGGCCGCGCAAAACACCCGCGACGGATACCTCACTGAGGTGGAGAAAGTCCAGCTCAGGAGGAAAAATCGGAAGCGGCGGCGGGGCGGACGCCACCGTCGATAAGCAAATGCCCCTAGGCTGAGGTGTGGACCACTTCCAACAACCGAGGAGGCACGATGGCTGACAAGGGCCCGAACCCGCATGTAGTGGACATTGAGAAGGCGACGCTGGACAACGAGGCGTTCCGCGACACCCTGTGGACCGGCAAGAACCTGCAGCTGACCGTGATGACCATCCCGGTCGGCGGCGAAATCGGCGCCGAGATCCACGACGACCACGACCAGTTCCTCCGCCTCGAAGAAGGCGAGCTGCGCGCGCAGATCGGCCCATCCGAGGACGACCTAGAAATCGACGAAGTGATCAAGGCTGACTGGGCCGCATTCGTGCCGGCCGGCAAGTGGCACAACTTTGTCAACGAATCCGACGCGCCGGCAAAGCTGTACTCCATCTACGCCCCGCCGGAGCACGCCCCCGGCACCCGCCACGAGACGAAGGCGGACGCGGATAACGACCCGCAGGAAACCGACGCGGTCTAGAACCGACTATCAGCGCAGCTGCGCAGGTGAAAGCCCGGAAACGACAGGCTCGTTTCCGGGCTTTTCCGAACGCCGACTGAGGTGCGTTTCAGGTGCTAGAGTGCTCTCTGGTTCTGAAATGTCTAACCAACATCTGTAGAAAAGGCGAGCCTCATGCGCACCCAGACAAAACCGACGATCCTTCTCAGCGCTGGTGTGGCTAGTGCCCTTGCACTGTCCACAGTGGCCGTCCCCCAGGCCCAGGCGGAGTCGAGCCTGTCCAGCCTGTCTTCCTCCTCCGGCACCCCAGCGAAAAAGAAGCGCGAGAAAAAGCCCTGGGTGCCCGTGGAGCCGCCGAAGAAGACCGCGTCGAAGCCGCTGCGCCTTCCCAACGGCACCACCATCCAGATCATGGACGACGTGCTGGGCAAATACTCTGCCCACACCGGGTTCCGCACCGGCGACCTGGGCGCGATGGCGCCGATGGGCAACGGCGAGTTCGCCATGATCTTCGGCGATTCTTTCCGCGGCAACTTCGGCCAAGGGTGGATGAGCCCGGTCGGCGTGGTGGCCACCATGGACGAGGACGGCTTTATCAAGATCCTCCGCCCCATCGACAACGCCTCCGAGGTCAGCGACATGATCTCGTACCACCGCGTCAACGACAGCACCTTGATCCCCTCCGACGTGATCAACGTGGACGGCACGCTGTACCTGCACGGCACCTTCCACGCCCCCTTCGGCAACGTGGTCTCCTCCAACGTGTGGAAGTCCGACAACGGCGGCTCAACCTGGGAGGAGATCAGCTCCACCCGCGGCAACCACATGGGCGGCATGACACAGCTGATCAGCTGGGACCAGGGCCCCGACGGCTACATCTACGCCACCACCACCAAGTTCGGCCGCGAGTCGCCGGTGTACCTGTGGCGCTTTACACCGGAAGACATTGACAGCCCGGGCAATTGGGAGGCCTACAGCGCCCAGATTGACGATTGGACCGACCAGGCCGAGCCGATTCTGGAGTCGGGCGTGAAGGCCGGCGAAATGTGCCTGCGCTACATCGACGGCCACTGGGTCCTGGTCATGTTCAACGAGGACAACCACGACGTCGAAGTGCGCATCTCCGAGACGTTGGAGCGCGACTGGGACGATGTGCGCGCAGTCAAGATCGCGCGCAACGGGTCCTGGGACAACAAGCAGACTCCGCTGAACTGGTCACAGCCCTACGGCGGCTACATCGTGCCGGGCTCGCACCTGGACGACATGGACATTGTGGTCTCCCAGTGGAACACGTCCGACAACAGCCGCTACACCGCCACCCAGTTCAACGTGAAGGGGCTGGACAAAGTCTACGGCATTGACGCGGACGAGGTGCGCGAGGAGCCGGAGGTCACGGAGGTCAAGCAGGAGTCCGTGGGCACCCCGGACATGGAAGCCGAAGACAACCTGGTCAACGACAAGCCGGAGCTATTCATGTCCTCCGAGGACAACGACGCACTGAACACTCTGCGCACCGTCGGCATCATCCTTGGTGTGCTCGCGGGCATCGGCGTCATCGGGGCGGTGACGCTGCCGATGTACAGGGACATGCTGCCTGAGCCGATCCAGCAGATGCTGCCGATCTAGGCCTTCCGGTAGGTCCCAGTAAAGCCCAGTATCATCTCCCCGATGCAGGAAACCTCTACTCGCTCACCGTGGCCGGCCCTGTGGTCGATGATGTTGGGCTTTTTCATGATCCTGGTGGATTCCACCATCGTTTCGGTGGCGATCCCCGCGATCTCGGAAGGCCTGGACGCCTCCTACAACGAGGTCATCTGGGTCAACTCCGCGTACCTTTTGGCGTACGCGGTGCCGCTGCTGATTACCGGCCGCCTCGGCGACCGCTTCGGCCCCCGCACCATTTACCTGATCGGCCTGGCGCTGTTCACCGCGTCGTCGCTGGCGTGCGGGTTAGCGTCGTCGACGGCCGCGCTGATCGCGGCCCGCGCGTTCCAGGGGCTGGGTGGTGCGATGGTCACCCCGCAGACGATGTCGGTGATGATCCGCACGTTCTCCCCGAAGGAGCGCGGCGGCGCGATGGGCGTGTGGGGCGCTACTGCGGGTCTCGCCACCGTGACCGGTCCGTTGTTGGGCGGTGTGCTTGTCGACGCCTCCGGTTGGCCCTGGATCTTTTTCGTCAACGTCCCTGTCGGTGTGCTCGGCCTGGTGCTGGCGTGGATCTACGTCCCGCGGCTGGAGAAGACGAACCGGCACTTCGACTGGGTAGGCGTTGCATTGAGCACGGTGAGCATGTTCTGCCTGGTCTTCGGCATACAAGAGGCGGAGAACTTCAACTGGGACTGGCGCGTGTGGGCGCTGGTGCTCGCAGGCGCGACGACGATGGCGCTGTTTTTCCGCTGGCAGTCGCGGCAGGGCGGCAGCGCGCTAGTGCCGCTGGCACTATTCAATGACCGTAACTTCTCCCTGGCCGGTGCCACCATCTCCACCGTCGGATTCGCTGTTTCCACCTACATCATCCCGTGGATGATCTACGTGCAGACGGTGCAGGGCTTTACCCCGACCCAGGCGGCGCTGCTGGTGCTGCCGTCGGGTGTGGTCTCCGGACTGCTGTCGCCCTGGATTGGCAAACTCACCAACACGCACGACCCGAAGCCCTTCGCGATCACCGGCCTGTCCCTGGCGGCGGTGTCCATGGGGGTCTCCGCGCTGATCACCACCCCGGCGGTGGATCCCCGCTGGATGTACGCGGTCGCCGTAGTCTACGGCGTGGCCAACTCGTTGATATGGGGGCCGCTTTCCATGATCGCCACCCGCAATCTGGACCCGCGCCTCGCCGGCGCCGGCTCCAGCGTGTACAACACCACCCGCCAGATCGGTGCGGTGATCGGCTCGGCGGCGATCGCGGCGATGATGTCCTCGCAACTGGCCGCAACGCTTGGCGACGGGGCGGGCGCCGGTGATTTCGCCGCCGCAGGTCAAACGTCTGGCCCGCTCCCGGAGGCGCTGCGCGAGCCGTTCGCGCTGGCGATGGGCAACTCGATCTGGCTGCCGTGCGCAGTCATCGCCGTCGGCGCTGTCGCCGCGTGCTTCTTCGCACGGACGAAATCCTGGAATGATTAGTTATCCATGATGCGGGCGCGCTCCCAGTAGCCGACCTCGTCGCGCCGGTAGATCACCCTGTCGGTTTTGAGCCGGTCTTCCCACAAGTAGAAGAACTCGAAGTGTTCCGGCGACACGCACCACAGGTTGAACCGCTCCCCGTCCACCTTGCGGTGAGCGGTGCCTTTCACGCGCACGGAGCGCCTCAGCGGCTGCCACCAGAAGGTGAGCGCGGCCGCCCAGGTGTTCTCCAGCTGCTGGACCTTGGCCGTGTTCTTGCCGGTGCCGAAGTGGAATCCGTCTGCATCCAGGTGGAGCATGTCCATGATGCGGGCGTCTGGGAGCCCGTTTTCGTCCACGGTCGCAACTGACGTCGCGCTGACGTCGCGCATTCCCGCGTCCACGGCCTCCACGAACCATTCCGCGAACAGCTCGTTGGGGTCGCTCGGCAAGGACGTCAGGTCAGGGGCAGCAATGGGTTCCTGGGTTGTTTCCAGTTCCCCGATGTAGTCCCGTGACAGATAAACCATGTTGCGATCGTACCAACCCCGCCTACCCCCGGGCGCTCGAAACGGGTGCGATACCGACCACACAACAGGTATGCATACTCCCATGCCCAACAATCGCCGCAAGCCACGCGCCCCAAAGAGGCGCATCGCGGGCACCTACCCCATCGACACCGGCACGGCCGCCATTGTCGCGGACCCGGACCGGGACGGTGCATACGTGCTGGAAGTCAACCAGGTGCCATCGTCGTACGTCGTGCCCGGCGCGCCGGAGGTGCTGGGCTACGACTACATGGCATGGATCGCGGACTTCATCGAGGCCGCGGACTTGCCGGAGCCGTTTGCCGCGGTGCACCTGGGTGCGGCTGGCTGCGCGTTGCCCAGCTACGTGCAGCACCGGTGGGACAGCCGCAACATCGCCGTCGAGCTGGACCGCGGGCTGGCGCGCCTAGTGCGCGAGGTGTTCGATCCGCCCGTGGAGATCGCGGTGGCGGAAGCCCGCGCGTTCACCCACGCGCTCGCGCCGGGCTCGGTGGACGTGATCGTGCGCGACGTCTTCGCCGGCCCCGACACTCCCCGCCCGCTGACCACGGTGGAGTTCTACCGGGCCGCACACCGCGCGCTCACGCCGGGCGGGTTGTTCGTGGCCAACGTCGGCGATGTGGCGGGCCTGCCGCACACCCGCGCCACCCTTGCCGGGCTGCAGCTGGTCTTCGCCCACACTGCGGTCACTTTTTCGGGCCGCGGTTACGGCAACGTCGTCGTCGCCGCGTCCGACGCGCCGCTCTCAGGCACACAATTGCCTATCGACGGCGCTGCGCCCGTCCACGATTAACCCCTAAAACTCGAATTCAGTGCCCAAACTGGGCTGGTAGAACACCGCCCGCTGCGCGGTGAGCTCCTTGAAGTGCGGGGAGGTGACCTCCTGCAGCGCGGCGATATAGTCCGGCACGGTGCGTTTGGGCAGGCGTAGCCCCATGGTCAGGTGCGGGATCCAGCGCTCGCCGCGGCCATCCGGGTTCGCGGCGCTGACAGCTCGGGCTGCGCTCTCGAGCTCCTCCGGCGCCTCGAGCAGCCAGGCCACGGTCTGCTTGGACTTGGTGCCGAAGATGGCGAGCCCGGAACGTCGTAAAGCTGCAGGCAACACAGGCGGCAAAAGGTCGCTTGCCGCAGCGATGGCGTGGCGGTGCATGGCGGGCGCGAAGGTGACGGAGATGTGCGGGCGCTGGTGTTGCTGGGGAAAGCCGCGGTCGGCGAGCTCGGCGTAGATGGCGCGGACGGCCTGCTCCTGCGCCTCGGGCAGGCGCAGCAAAATGTTCTCGGGCGACACCTTCTCCTCCTCACACTTCCCAGCGGACCTGGCCGGGGTCCTTGTCCTCGCGCCAACCCCTCCATGATGCCTGGCGCATTTTCCTGTCCGCGGTCGCGCCCGCGAGCTGCACCTCGGCGACGAACTTCGGGGTCACCCACCAGGCATCCTTCGCGTCGGAGACGGGGATGTCGATAGGCGGGGTTGTGCGCTCGACGCGACGCAGCTTGCGGCCGATCTCGGTGAGCTGGGCGTTGGAAAAGCCGGTGCCCACGCGTCCCGCGTAGCGCAGCTCGCCGGTATCGTCCGGCACCGCAACCAGCAGCGAGGCGATGCCGCGCTTGCCGGTGCGCACGCCCACGACCACCACTTCCTGGTGCAGGGCGCGCTTGACCTTCAGCCATGCGCGGGAGCGCTCCCCCGGCGCGTAGGCGGAATCGGTGCGCTTGGCCACCACGCCCTCCAGTCCTAGCTCCTCGGCGGCGCGCCACGCAGTGTCGAAGGAGCCCGTGTACGCGGGCGGGATGACCACGTGCTCGGTCTCGGTGAGTTGCTCGAGCAGCTCGCGGCGGGTGCGCCAGGGCTCATGGGTGAGGTCGCGCCCGCCCAGGCGCAGCAGGTCGAAGACCATGTACTGCAAGTTTGCGTTCGTGCCGTGTTGGTCGGCGCGGTGCAAGGCGGAAAAGTCTGGCCTGCCGCCTTCGTCGAGGGCGACGAGTTCACCGTCGACGCGGCCGCCGTCGACAAGCAATTGCGCGAGCTCGTCCGTGTGCGGGAACAGGTGCGTGTAGTCCTTGCCACTGCGGCTGCGGAGGCGGACCGTGTCGCCGACGTCGGCGAGGATGCGGTAGCCGTCCCACTTCATCTCGTAGGTGAACTCGGCGCCGTCTTGTTGTTCGAGGGTGATGTCGCCGCGGGTGGCCGCGGTGGGCAGCATCGGCGCCAGCGGTGTTGCACTGGGCGCGGCGCTGGGTTGGCTGCGTGTGAGCTTGAGCAGCCAATTCTTCTCGTCGGTGCGGATCAGCGCGAAGCGGCGCGGGATGCCGCCCAAGCCGCCGCCGTCGCGGCCGTGGAGGATGGCGATGACTTCGTTGTCGCGCCACTTTTCAATCTCGCAGGTGCCGATGTCCCAGATTTTCACCGTGCCCGCGCCGTACTGGCCCTTCGGGATGGTGCCCTCGAACTCGGTGTACTCGACCGGGTGGTCCTCGGTCTGCACTGCGAGGCGGTTGACGTCCGTGTCCAGCGGCGGGCCCTTCGGCACCGCCCAGGAAACAAGCACCCCGTCGTGCTCCAGGCGGAAATCCCAGTGCAGGTGGGAGGCGTCGTGCTCGCCGATGACGAAGATCGGTTCGCCGTCGCGCGGTTGGGGCGCCGCGTCGGGCACGGGTTCGCCGGTCTTGTCCTTGTCGCGCATGGAGCGGTAGGTGGCCAGCCGGTCCTCCCCCGCTGCTCCAAGGTCGGCGATCGGGTCGAGGCCGTCCTCCACCCGCGCGATGACCTCGTCGAGCTCCAGCTGCCGCAACGCCGGGTCCGCGATCTCCTCCCACGTGCGCGGCGCCGCCACGGTGGGGCGCTCCCGGCCACGCAGCGAGTACGGGCTGATGGTGGTCTTCTTCCCGTTGTTTTGGCTCCAATCAATGAACACGCGCCCCGTGCGCTCCGCCTTCGCCATGACGGCGGTGATGCGGTCCAGGTGTGCGCGCTGCAGGTGCTGCGCGAGGGTTTTGGCCACCTCGGTCACTGCCTCTGCGTCGCTGGTGCCGTCCAGCCCCGCGTACAGGTGGATGCCCTTGGACCCGGAGGTCACCGGCACGCAGGTCAGCCCCATGTCCTCGAGGATCCCGCGGCACATCAGCGCCACCTCGGCAGTGTCGTGTAGTTCGACGCCGGGGCCCGGGTCCAGGTCCAACACCAGCCGGTCCGGGTTTTGCGGTTTGCCGTCCGCGCCGAAGCGCCACTGCGGGGTGTGCAGCTCGAGTGCCGCGACTTGGGAAAGCCACGCGAGGGTGGCGGAGCCGTCGATAAGCGGATACGCGTTGACGCTCGTGGTGTGCTGGATGGTGCCGGTGGGCACCCACGCGGGCGCGGAATCCTCGAGGTCCTTGCGGAAGAAGCTTTGCTTATCGACGCCTTCGGGCCACCTCTTCCTGGTCACCGGACGCCACCTGACCTGCGGGACGAGCACGTCGGCGACCGCCTGGTAGTAGCGCATGACATCGGCCTTTGTCGTGCCGGTGACCGGGTAGAGCACCTTGTCCAGGTTGCTCACGGTGAGCTCGCGGCCGCCGACGCGGACCTTCTGGTCATTGCCCATGACCCCACTGTAGAGGCGTGCGTAGAGTGAAGCGCATGCGCGCAGTTTGGACCGGTTCCGTCACATTCGGCCTTGTCAACGTCCCCGTCAAGGCGTACGGGGCAACCGAGGACCACGATTTGTCATTCCACCAAGTCCACGACAAAGACGGCGGGCGCATCCGCTACGAGCGGCGCTGCGAGGTCTGCGGCGAGAAGGTGGAGTACAAACACATCGACAAAGCGTTTGAGGAAGACGGCGACACCGTCGTGATCACCGACGAGGACTTCGACTCCCTGCCCGAAGCCGACAACGACGAGATCGAAGTCGTGCAGTTTGTGCCCGCGGACCAGATCGACCCGTTGATGCTGGAGAAGTCCTACTACCTGGCGCCCGAGGGCAAGACGCCGAAGTCGTACCTACTGCTGCGGCAGACCTTGCTGGATTCGGAGCTGATCGCCGTGGTGCGATTCGCCCTGCGGCAAAAGACCAGGTTGGGCGTGCTTCGGGTGGTGAACAAGGTCATCGTGCTGCAGGGGCTGATGTGGGCCGACGAGGTACGCGAGCTCGACTTCGACGACGAATTCAAAGGCACGAAATCCCGGGCGAAGATCGGCGAGAAGGAGCTGAAGCTGTCCAAGCAGCTGGTGGAGTCCTACGCCTCCGACTTCACGCCCGAAGCGTTCGAGGACGACTACCAGGCGGAGCTGCGCAAACTCATCGACGCGAAGTTCGAGGAGGGCGAGACCCTGGACACCGAGGCCACGTTCGGCGCTGATGACTCGGATGGCTCGGGTGACGACAAGGACAACGTGGTGGACCTCATGGCCGCGCTGAAGGCGTCGCTAAATAAGCGCGACGGCGGCGGGAAATCTGGTTCCGGGAAGAAGTCCGCGAAGAAGGGCAAGAGCGCTTAGGTCCGCGCCCCCGCCTCCCCCCGCAACAGTTGACATTCAGCTTAGGCTTACCTTAGTGTCGCCATAGTTCCTGCAACTTAGCTTAGGCTAACATCACCTAACGAAGGGAAACGTGGTGAAACGTTCACACCGGATCGGCACCCTCGCCGTCTCACTCGCCACCGTCTGCGGGCTGGTCGCCTGCACCGGCGCCGAGACGGCCTCCACTGCCGGCAATGAAACCAGCGATATCAGCACCGCAGTCAGCACAGAAGCAAGCGGCGCCGCTGCCACGACTCAGACCCGATCCGCTGAGGGCGCGGTCACCGTCACCGACGCCGCCGGCCGCACGCTCCAGTTCGACGAACTGCCGGAGCGCATCGTGCTGGCGGAGGGCCGCGCGGCGTACGCCACTGCCCTGCTGCAGGACAATCCGCTGGACAATGTTGTCGCCTATGGCCAGGATTTGGAAAAGGCGGCCGGGGCGTTCCGCGAGAAGCTCTTCGAGATGCAGCCAGAGGCGAAGGACATGCCGGAGATCGGCATGATCCACAAGGGCGACGTCACCGTTGAGAACCTGCTGGCGCAGAAGCCGGACGTGGTGATCATGACGCTGGACCAGAAGAAGTCCGTGGAAGAAAGCGGCTTCATCTCCGATTTGGACGCGGCGGGCATCACCTACGCGTTCATCGATTTCCGTCAGAAGCCGCTGGAAAACACCACGGTGTCCATGCAGCTGCTGGGCGACCTGCTCGGCCAGAGCGAGCGTGCGCAGAAGTACAACGAGTTCTACCAGGCCAAGGTCAAGGAGATCACTGACCGGGCGGCAAAGATCGCTGACAAGCCGGATGTGCTGCTGTGGACGGCCGCGGGGTTCAGCGATTGCTGCGCCGTCGCCGGGGATGTGCACCTGGGCACGCTGATCACCGCAGCTGGCGGGCACAACTTGGGCCCCGAGGTGCTCGGCCCGGAGACGAAGACACTCACCCCGGAGAAGCTGGTCGAGCTTAATCCCGACAAGCTCATCGTCACCGGCGGCGAGTGGGCGCGCGACCCGAACAAGGCGGGAACCTTCCGCCACGTCGAGCTGGGCTACCAGTCCAACCCCGACCTCGTGCTCGAAACGTGCGAGGGCCCGCTGCAGCAGCCGGGCATGGAGCTTCTCGACGCACCAAAGGAAGGCAACTACTTCGCCATCTACCACCAGTTCTACGACAACCCGTTCAACGTGTTCGCCCTCGAAGCGTTTGCGAAGTGGCTGCACCCGGAGGAGTTCTCGGACCTGGACCCGGCACAGGACTTCAAGGACTTCCACAAGGAGTGGCTGCCGTTCGAGTACAGCGGCGTGTTCTTCGTCGACCCCGCACACCCGGAGGCGATGTAGGGCATGACCACGCGTGTGCCCGCGAAACCCGACGTGGCCGAGGACGCCCGTCGGACCGCGATCGACAGTTACCTCAAGCGCGGGCGGAAGAAGTCCTTCGCCATTGCCGGCCTGCTGGCCGCGGTAGTGGTGAGCTTCGTGTTCGCCGTTGTGGTCGGCCCGATCGACATCGCCGTGGCCGACGTGTTTAACGCGGTGATCCACCCGGAGCGGGTGGACGAGCAGACCCTGGTGGTGATTCGCACGCTGCGCCTGCCGGCCGCGGTGATGGCGGTGCTGTGCGGTGCCGCGCTGGGTCTTGCGGGCGGGCAGATGCAGACGATTTTGGACAACCCGCTGGCGGAGCCGTTCACCCTCGGTATCTCGGCCGCAGCGGCGTTCGGCGCCGCGCTGTCCATCGTGATGGGCTGGTCGCTGGTGGCCAACCCGCAGTTCAACCTCGCCGCCACCGCTGCGCTGGCGGCGCTGATCGCCGTGGCGATTGTGGCGGGCGCTTCAGTGTGGCGCGGCGCCACGGCCGAGTCGATGATCTTGCTTGGCATCGCACTGTCCTTCTTCTTCCAGGCCTTGCTGTCGCTGCTGCAGTACGGCGCCAACGTCGAGGCGCTACAGCAGATCGTCTTCTGGACTATGGGGTCGATGCAGCGCGCAAACTGGACAGCGAACATCATCCTCGCGGTCGTCCTCGCCGCGGCGATCCCGTTCTGCGTGGCCAATGCGTGGCGCCTGACCGCGCTGCGGCTTGGAGACGACCGCGCCGCCGCCCTCGGCATCGACGTCAAACGCCTGCGCCTTGCCACCCTGCTCATCGCATCGTTTTTGGCGGCCGCGTCTGTGGCGTTCACCGGCATCATCGGGTTCATCGGGCTCGTCGGGCCTCACGTGGCACGCATGCTCGTGGGCGAGGACCAGAAGTTTTTCCTCCCCGCCGCGGCCGCCGCGGGCGCGATGCTGCTGAGCTTGGCGTACGCGGTCTCGCTGTCTATCATCCCCGGCCTGGCCATCCCGATCGGCATCATCACCTCGCTGGTCGGCGTGCCGTTTTTCGTGTTCCTCGTCTTCACCCGTGCCCGCCGGAAGGGGGCGTAAACCATGACCGTTAGCGCGCAGAACCTCTCCGTTTCCTACGGACGGTCCACCATCGTGCACTCGTTGTCGTTCGGCCCGCTCGAGGGCGGGACGGTCGTCGGCCTGATCGGCCCCAATGCCGCCGGCAAGTCGACGCTGGTCAAAGCCATCGCCGGGATCAAGACGCCGACGGCGGGGTCGGTGACCATCAGTAAGGACGGCGCGGAGCTCACCGGCAGGGACCGCGTGGAGGCGATCGGCTACGTGCCGCAGGACCTGTTGAGCAGCGCCACGCTGACCGCGTTCGAATCGGTCATGGTCTCCGCCCGCCGCCGCGGCGTCGACGGGTGGGACCCGCTGGAGCGCACCGCCGACGTCATGCACCGTTTGGGTATCACGCACCTGTCCGACCGGCTGGTCTCGGACATGTCGGGTGGTCAGCGCCAGCTCGTCGCCGTTGCGCAGATGCTGGTGCGCGAGCCGAGCGTCATGCTTCTCGACGAACCCACGTCCGCCCTCGACCTACGCCACCAAGTCGAGCTGCTCCAGCTCATCTGCGACGAAGTCCGTGGGACCGACCGGGTGGCGCTGGTGGCCATCCACGACCTGAACCTCGCCGCTCGCTACTGCGACGAACTGCTCGTGCTCAAGGCCGGCCGCCTCGTCGGCCAAGACACACCCCATGCGGTGCTCACTCCCGACCTGCTCGAAGACGTGTACGGCTTCCGCGCCCGCGTCCTAGACGACGCCGGTGTGCCCGTGGTCTGCCCCGTGTAGGGAGCACAAGTGGGGCGTGGCTAGCCCCACTGCGGGTTGTCCACGTCCACGCCCTCGGCCGCGGCGTGGGCGGTGACCAGCTCCAGCAGGTAGTCCTGTGCGCCGTTGTAGGCCTCGTGGAAGCGGGGGTCGCCCACGTACATGCGCGCGAGGATGAGCTGGCGCGCCGGGGTCACGTCGTACCACTGGGCGATGCTGGCACGGTGGCGCTCCACCAGGGCCGCGGCTTCTTCGGAGCCGGGTTCCACGCCGGCGTCGCGGGCTTTGACCAGGTCCGCGGCGAGCGCGTCCTGTTCCTCCTGGAGGCGCTTGAAGTCGCCTTCGCCCATCTGCGCGAGCTTTTCCTGGGACTGCGCCCACTCCGGGGTGTCGCCCCAACGCTGTTCGGCTTCTTCCTGGTAGGCGGGCATATCTTCGCCGAGGTACTTCTTCATTGCGTCCATGTCGATGGTTCCTTTCGTTGCGTTATCGATGAGGTGCTGGACAGATGCGAGCTGGGCGTCGAGGGCGCGCCGTCGAGAAGCGAGTGCTTCCTGGTGGTGCTTGAGGGCGCGGGTGAGGGTGGCCCCGGAGGCGTCGAGAAGCTGCGCGATCTGCGCAAGCGGCACGCCGACGCCGCGGTAGAGCGCAATGGCCGCACCCCGCTCGAGGTCGGCCTCGCTGTAGACGCGGTGGTCGGCCCACGTACGCGCGGGTGCGATGAGGCCGAGCGCCTCCCAGTGGCGCAGCGCCTTGGTGGAAACCCCGAGGGCTTCCGCGGCCTCGCCGATCGTGTACTCGTTACCATCTGCCATGATTGCGATTGAACAGCTTGCCGCAGGGGCAAGCGCAAGTTGGGAGCGATGATGGACGAAATCCGCGTGGGCGATGCCGAGCGTTCGGACGCGCTGGATCGGCTGGGCACGCTGTTCGCGGACGGTTACCTCGATGTCGGCGAGTTCGAGGAACGCACAGGTCAGGCTGCGGTTGCGCGCACGCGCGGGGAGCTTTCGGTGCTTTTCGACGACCTCCCGGCCGAGCCCGCGAGATTGGAGAAGCGCGAGCCGTCTGAGGTTGAACTGGAAGAAAAGCTCGCCGCGAAGCGGAAGCTGGACACCGCGATCTACACCACGTTGATCGGCGGCCTGGCGGTATTTTTTGTGCTGCAGATCGGGTTCGACCTGGACTACGCCTGGGTGGTGTGGCCGGTGGTGGGTATTCTCGCGGTCGCTTGGTACGCCGTCTTTGACATCTCCGACGAGGAGGACGAGGTCCTCGAGGAGCTGTTGGAGAAGGAAAGGACCGATCGCGCCGAGCGGCTGAAGCTCGCTGTCGAGCGCCGCAAAGAGCTTGAGAAATAGCCGCGAGTTTCCTGTGCCCGGCGGTTAGAGTGGGTGCATGATGTTGCGACGCGCGGTGGCGCTGGGTGTGGTTGGTTCTGTCGGGCTGGTTTCGGGTTGCGCTGGGGGTGGCGAGCGCGAAACCGTGGTGGTCACGTCCACGCAGTGGGTGGATCCGGATTCGGGTGCGGTGGTGGAGTCTGCGGAGGCTGAGGAGGCTGAGGAGTCTGATGGGGAGGCTGCAGCTGAAGCTGAGGCGCCTGCTGATGCTACGGAAGACGCGCCAGTAGTTGTCGACTCGAACGGTGACCTGCTCGCCACCGGCAACGTGGAGGCGTGGTCGACCGAACAGGCCCGGAAAGGCCGCCCCGCTCCGAACAACGAAGACCCGGACAACGTGTATTACGTGCTGGTCTTCGACTCCCCTGTCAACATCACGGCAATTAAGGCGGGAAGCCAAGTGGCGCAGGAAAGCCCCTTCGCTCAACTCGGATCCGTGCAGCACTGGGATTTCGGAACCTCAGATCACACCAACGGCTGGGACGAATACGTAGGAAAGCGGGTGCAGCTGCGGGTTCCGCCTAACCAGTTCTCGTACTCGTCCGACGTGAGCCTGCCCTTTGGCAGCCAGCTCATGCTCAACGACAACGCCGAAGTGGGCATTGAAGTGCTAAATTAATCCCCCTTTCGAACGGCTGTTCTATTTTCGAATGACCGTGTCGGGCGCGTTGTTAGATTGAGTTCATCACTTTCAAACAACCGCACTCCCGGCAGGAAGGAGGGGGCCATGACCAGCGAGATCACCCGGTGCGTCGACGAGATTTCTTCAGCGCTGCGCACGCTCAGCACGCTGTTCGAGGACCCCTCCGCCCTCGTATTTGAGGACGTCCGGCACGACATGGAGCGCTTGGAGGAGCAGTTCAAAAAGAAGGCATCTATCGACGCAGCATTCGCCTTCATCGCCGACCGGGACGATGCCGGACGCACAGTCGGCGCCAACTACCCGAACGCGTACCTGCAGCAGTGCCTGGACCTTTCCAAGAGCGAGGCCTACAACCGTCTCGAGCGCGGCCGGTTGCTGTACGGCGCACCGCCGGAGCCCACCCCTCCCCCGCCCGAGGACGTGGAGGACCTGTTCGACATGGCCGGTGAGGACGCCGAGGCCGCTGCGGAGGCTGCCGCTGAAGAAGAACGCACCCGCCAGAAGAAGGCGCGCGAGAACTCGTCGAAGGTCAGCGCCGAGAAGCAGGACATTATCCGCCGCGAACTGGACAAGCTGCTCAAGGCCGCGTCCTGCGAGCACACCCGCATCCACGCCGAGGCAATGGAAGAGGCCCTGCACCGCAGCCCCGAAGACCTGCGCCTGTTCGTGCGCAAGGAGGTGAACGCGGCGAACCGGAAGCACGCGCCCCACTCCAACCCGAACGCCGGGTTTGAAAAGAGGAGTGCCACCTTTGGCCGTCGCAAGGCAGACGGCATGGTGGACATCCACATCAACGCCACCGCCAGCCACGCCGCACTGATGAAGGCGCACATGGACAAGGGGCTGGCGCCGAACTCGAACCTGCCGGAGGAACTGCAGGGCGAGGCGGATGCGCGCACACCGGAGCAACGCCGATTCGACCAGTTCTTCGCCATCTTCGAGCAGTACGAGGAAAAGTGCCAAAAGGCTAACGACGGGGCCGCGTCCGTCGTACTTGCAATGACTCTCGACGACCTCGCGGACGGCGACGCCGCGATGCTCTTCGACACCAACACCGGCATCGAAGTGGACTGCTTCGACCTCGTGCGCCAGGGCATGGACGGCACAACCGACTTCCTGCTGCAAGTCGACGGGGTCAGCTCCGTGCCGCTGTGGATGGGACGCACCAGCCGGCTGGCGTCAGTGGCCCAGCGCATCGCCATGTTTGCGGTGCAAGGGGTCTGCTTCTGGCTCGGGTGCACCGCGGCCATGTCGGAGTGCGAGGCCCACCACATCCTCGCCTGGATCAAAGGTGGAAACACCGACATCGAAAACCTCACCGGGCTATGTCGCGAGCACCACAGGTGCAACAACGACCACAGGGACGGCTCCTTTAACAAGGGGTACATGGATTTCGACCCGAATACAGGCAGGTCAGGGTTCCGACGGCGACCGAGTGACCCACTCAAATTCAACCAATCGGTCCCGGCGAAACATTCGGCGGTGAGCAGGATCTATGCCGCAAAGGGCAGGTGCGAGTGCGCCAAACACACTGGCCGCGACCCCGCGTTTTACCCGCCCGACCACCCACCGATGAAAGACACTTGGACACCGATGCGAGTGTGATTGCGTCGGGCGTAGCGTGGCCAGCATGCGCATTTACACCGTGGGCCACTCCAACCTCGACTTCGACGACTTCACCGCGATGCTTTCCGCCGCCGGGGTGAAGTCCATCGTTGACGTGCGCAAACTCCCCGGGTCCCGCAAGTACCCGTGGTTCAACGACGACCACCTCGCCGCGCACCTGCCCTCCCACGGCATCGCCTACAGCCACAGCGAGGGCCTCACCGGCCGCCGCAACGTCTCGCACACCGTCCCCTTCGAGGTCAACGGCAACTGGCGCAACCGCAGCTTCCACAACTACGCCGACCACGCCCTCGGAAACGAATTCGCCGACGCCCTCGCCGAACTGCGCGACCACGCCGCCGAAACCCCCACCGCCGTGATGTGCTCCGAGGCGGTGTGGTGGCGCTGCCACCGCCGCATCATCGCCGACCACCTCATCGCCCACGGGGATGAGGTGGGCCACATTATGAGGATGACGGCGGAGGGGGCGTCGATAAGCAATGCAACCTTGAACGATGGCGCCGTCATCGGCGACGACCTTCTTGTCCGCTACCCAGAATTCACCTGAAAGAAACCTCGACGCAAAACGACCTTTCTAAGGTTGCTCTCACACAACCCGACCAAGAGAAAGGCCCCTCGTGTCCGCCCGCTTCCGCATCCAGCTGGTCACCGCGACCACCACCGCCGCCCTCGCTGCCGCCTTCACGCCCTTCACCCCGGCGGCGCTGGCGGCCGAGACCTCCGAGTTCACCATCTCCAACGTCACCGACTTCCACGGCTACTGGGAGGAAACGAAGTTCGTGCCCGGCGCGGCCCACCTCAAGTGCGCCGTGGACAAGGCCGCCGAAGGTAAAACGCACGTCTTCACCTCCGCCGGCGACAACATCGGCGCCTCCCCCTTCGCATCCAAGCTGCTCAACGACGCCCCCACTCTGGACATCCTCAACCTGATGAACCTGCAGGTCTCCGCGCTGGGCAACCACGAGCTCGACGAAGGCGCCGACGACTTCTCCAACCGCGTCACCAAGGCCGCGGACTTCGACTACCTCGCCGCCAACGCCAAGACTGTGAAGAACACGAAGGACTACGTGGTCAAGGACCTCGACGGCGCGAAGGTCGCCTTCGTGGGCACCATCACCGACGACATGCCGAACCTGGTCAACCCGACATCCATCGAGGGCATCGAATGGAACGACCCCGTCGCAACCACGAACGAGCTCGCAGAAAAGCTGAAGAGTAGCGGCGAGGCCGACGTGGTCATCGCGCTCGTGCACGAAGGCGGCATCAAGGCCGACGAGTTCTCCGACGCCGTCGACGTGGCGTTCCTCGGCCACTCCCACCAGTCCATCGAGCCCTCCGGCGAGAAGCCGCTTCTGATCCAGGCCGGCTCCAACGGCACCAACCTCGCCAACGTGGATCTGAGCTTCGACCACGCCGCCAAGAAGCTGACAGTGAAAAACGCCGAGCTTCTCGACGCCGACACGATCCGCACCTGCGACACCCCGCAGCCCGAAATCGACGCCGTAGTCAAGGACGCCCTGGATAAGGCCGGCACCGAGGGCAAGAAGGTCATCGGGCACGCGGACGAGGACCTGTACAAGGCTGGAGACAAGGAGTCCCAGCTCAACAACTACATCGCCGAGGCAACGCGCCAGGGTGTGACCAAGAACTCGTCGGTCACCGCCGACATCGGCGTGATGAATGCGGGCGGCGTCCGCGCGGAGCTCGAGGCCGGCGACGTCACCTACGAGCAGGCGTTTTCCGTCCAGCCGTTCGGCGGCGAAAACACCTACGTCGAGCTGAAGGGCTCGGACGTGGTGCAGGCGCTGGAGGAGCAGTGGCGCGACGACCCGGACCGCCCCATGTTCCCTCTGGGCATCTCCGACAACGTCTCCTACACCTACGACCCGGCCGCGCCGGTCGGTTCCAAGATCACCTCGGTCACCGTCGACGGCGCCCCGATCGACCCGGAGAAGACCTACGTGGTCGCCGGCTCGACCTTCCTGCTCGCCGGCGGCGACAACTTCAAGGCCTTCACCAAGGGATCCGAGCCCGCGAACTTGGGCTACGTGGACCTCAACGCCCTAGTCGAGGCGCTCAGCTCCGGCCAGAAGCATCGCACCGGCCAGTCCAACGTGGGCGTCCACCTCCCCGCCCCGCTCACCGCGGGCAAGGAGGCAACCATCGAGCTCAGCTCCCTGCTCTTCGACAAGGGCGAGGCCGCCACCACCGCAACCGCAACGCTTGGCGACGCCTCCGGTTCCGCCACCATCTCCCCCAACAACGCCGACCAGACCGCCAACGAGTACGGCACCGCCACCGTGAAGCTCACGGTCCCGGCGGGCATGTCGGGCACCCAAGAGCTGCGCATCACCACCGACGCCGGCACCGAGGTCACCGTCCCCGTCGAGGTCGCGCCCGCCGCTGAGACAGAGCCGAACAAGCCCGCCCCGAGCAAACCCACTCCGAACGAGCCTGCTGCCGACAACGGCTCGAGCGCCGACAACCTCGGCTGGATCATCCCGGTGGCCATCGCCGGCGCCTTCGGGCTCGCGAACCTGGTGGCCCTGCTGTTCCCGTTTGCGGTGGACGGGGTGCTGGGGCCGATCGCTAAGCGCTAGCCCTCTTGCTTACGGCGGGTGGCCATGAACAGGCCGGCCGCCACCAGCGCGAGCGCGCCAAGGCCGAGCACCACGTAGCGCAGGGAGGCGGCGGGCTCCGAGGACTCGCTGGAAGCCCCAGCATCCGCCGAACCCGCGACCACGCCGCGGATCCATTCGGCTTGCTCCGCCACCGGCGCCACCGCCACCGCGGCGTTCGAGGTCATCTCCTCCTCGGTGGGGTTTTCCGGGTCCTCGAACAGACCCGCCGACATGACGCCGGCGACCTGGCCTTCAGAGAAGATGGCGCCACCGGAGTCGCCCGGCTGAATCCGCGCCCCGCCGTTCAAAGCGACGTCGAGGGCGGACGGAGCGTCGAAAAGCGCGAGCGGCGATTCCCCGCGCACCGTCGCCTCCGCGGCGGGCAGTGTGGTCGAGCCGCCGGAGCCGTCGGAGGACCAGCCGTAGATGTTCACCTCGCCCGACGGCACCGTGTCCGCAACCGAGGCGTAGGAGGAAAGCCCCAGGTCTTCGGTGGTGTGCAAAAGCGCGATGTCGCCGCGGGGCGCGACCTCGTGGCGGTCCACCTGGAACACCTTCTGGTCCTCGCCCTGGCCGGTGCGCACTGAGCCGCCGGGCTTGGCGGCCGCCTCGACGCAGTGGCGGGCGGTGATTACCCAGTGCGGGTCGATGGCGGTGCCGGTGCACACGCCGTCGTCGGGGTCGGAGTCGTCCACTCGCACCGAGACCACGGGCTCGGCCTCTGGCGCGTCGCCGGCGAACTGCTCGGATTCCATCGCCCACGCCGGCTGCGCCGCCATAGCGACACCAACTGCAACACTAATTGCCAACTTTTTCATTATTTTCCTTTCCGACCACCGCCGTGAGGCGGCGAACAATACTTTCCAGCGGCCCGCGCTGAAACACGGCGAGCCAGCCGTACGCGATCACCACGGCGCCGATCACGCTCGCCCACACCCCGACCCACTGCGCGCTCAGCACGTGCAGGCAATACAGGGTCAGCGTCATCCGCCCCAGCGGCGCGAGCCACCCCAGCCAGCGCCCCGCGAGGCAGCACAGGGAGCAGATGCCTATCGACGCCCCGGCGGTCCCCACCACATCGGCTAGCCCGCCGGTGTGGCCGGTGGCGTCCAGAAGTGGAGGCAACGACACCCACCAACGCAGTGCAAGGTCGGCCGCGAACAACACACACCCAACGAGTGCGCCGATGCGCAGCGGCATGTGGCGCGCGAACAGGATTCCCGCGACCATGAGCACCGCCCACATCAGCGGCGGGTACGGCGAGCTCGACGGCGCGAGCGCCGCCGAGCCCAACGTGCCGGCGAAGGCGAGCCACACCAGCCACGCCGAATCCCACCTCGGCGCCCACGCGAGGACGATCATGCAGACCCCGATCGTGCCCAGAACCACCTCGATGGTCCCGGCACACGGCACCAACGCGAAGTGCAGCGCGATCAGGCACGCCCCGCGCACCACGAACTGCGCCGGCCGGGTGCGCATCAGCCCCATGGACACCCCGGCGAGGAACGCGAAGAGCCCCGCGGGGAAGCCGAACAGCAGCTGCGCGGCGATGCCGCCCGGCGCGGTGAGGTGCGCGACGATCATCGCGACAAGCGCCACCGCCCGGGCCGCGTCGATTCCAACGATTCTGGTCTGCATGCCGCTTGAAGCTACGAACCCGGGTGTTGCGCCCGCGTTAACGCGGATGTTTACACCGGCGCAACATCGCGGCGCATACGATCGCAACCATGACAATTCGGGTGCTTATCGTGGACGACGAGGCCTTCCTCGCCGACGCCATCGCCACCGGCCTGTCGCGCGCCAGCATGCACACACGCGTGGCCTACGACGGGTTCGAGGCGCTGAAGCTTATCGACGAGCTGCCGCCCGACGTCGTCGTACTTGATCGGGACCTGCCCGGGGTCCACGGCGACGTGGTGTGCAGGCACGTCGTGGAGACGCAGCCCGCCACGCGGGTGATCATGCTGACCGCGTCCGGGGCGCTGGACGACCGGCTGGAGGGCTTCGACCTCGGCGCCGACGACTACTTGGCCAAGCCGTTCGAACTGCCGGAGCTGGTGGCGCGGGTGAAGGCGCTGGCGAAGCGCAACGCGCCGTCGCGCGGCGAGGTGTACCGCTGCGGGGACGTGCGCCTGGACACCTTCCGCCGCGAGGTGACCCGCGGCGAAGCGCCGGTGAGCCTGAGCCCGAAGGAGTTCGCGGTGCTCAAGGTGCTCATGGAAGCCGGCGGCGGGGTGATCTCCGCCGAGGACCTGCTGGCGGAGGCATGGGACGAAAACGCCGACCCGTTCACCAACTCCCCGCGCGTGACGGTGTCGCACCTGCGCAAGAAGCTCGGCGAGCCGCGCATCGTGCACACCGTCACCGGCGCCGGGTACTACGTGGCGGAGGCCGAGCGATGAGGCTGAGCCTGCGGGCGCGGATCACGGTGATGTTCGTGGCCACCGTCCTCGGCGTCGGCCTGGCGCTGATCGGCCTGGTGTACGCGTATTTGAAGCTCACCCCGGTGCCGGTGATGGCGTCGTTTCCGGGTGCGGACGACGGGGTGGTCATCGACGGCGCCGTGCCCGTCACCGACGAGATCCTGCGCCGCATCCTCCTCGCCTCTTTGGGTGCGCTGGCGCTGCTCACCACGCTTGCGGGCGTGGTGGGCTGGTTCGTGGCGGGGCTGGTGATCACCCCGCTGCGCTCGATCGCCGACGACGCCCGCACCGTCACCCGCGGCGACTTGAAAGCCCGCATCGACTACGACGGGCCCCGTGACGAGGTCGGCGAGCTGGCTGAGGCCCTCAACGCCATGCTGGACGAGCTCGCAGACGCCGTCGAGCGCCAGCGCCGCTTCGCCGCCAACGCCTCGCACGAGCTGAAGACCCCGATCGCGACCATCCAGACCGTCGCCGACGTGGCGCTTTCCGGCGACGACGCCGAGCTACGCCCGGCGCTGGGCCGGATCCGCGAGGTCAACGCCCGCAACGCCGCGACCGTCTCTTCGCTGCTGCAGCTGGCCAACGTGCAGGTCCGCGACCGCGCGCCCGTCGATCTGGCCGCGGTGTGCCGCGAGGTCGGCGCGGCTCACGGCATTCCCGTGGACACAGCCGACGCAGCGCCGCTGACGGTCGAGGCTTCCCCCACCCTGATCCGCCAGGCCGTGGACAACCTCGCGCGCAACGCCGCCATCCACGGCACCGGCGGGTCGATCACGCTCCGACGCGTAGAGGCTGGCGCCGAGATCACCGTCGAATCCGGCGGTGAACCGCTCGACCCAGCGGAGGTCGCCACCTGGACCGAGCCGTTTGCCCGCGCCTGCCGCACCTCGGGTTCCGGCCACGGGCTCGGCCTTGCCCTAGTCCAGGCAATAGCGAAGGCCCACGGCGGTTCGCTCGAGTTGGCGCCGCGGGCCGGGGGCGGGCTCGTCGTAAAGCTACTGCTCCCTGCGTAGCGCGCCCTCGAAGCGCGCCTTCGCCGCCGCGACGTCCTCCGCGTTGTGGGAGGTGGGCACGTCCGCGCGGTCCGGGAAAACGGCCTTGCCCTGCGGCAGGTTGATCGCCGGCTGGTTCGGCTCCTCGCCGCCCTCACCGCGCAGGTGCGGGTGCGCGTAGTCGGCGCAGTGGTCCAAAAACACGCGCGGCGGGGCGAAGAAGTTGCAGCCGGTCAGCGCCTCGGAGAAGTCCAGGATGCGGTCGTAGTTGCTCTCCGGCTCGCCGATGAACATCCGCCGCAACATCACCTCGGTGACGCGGGGGTCGCGGGCGTAGCTCATGAAGAAGGTGCCCTGCTTGCCCAGCGCGTCGCCGAAGGAGAGATTGTTGCGCACGATCTCGAGGCCGTTGCCGTCCTCGTCCTCAACTTGGTTGACGGCGACGTGGCTGTTCGGCGCCTTCTCGTCCAGCTCGATGTCGGAGTGCTTCGTGCGGCCGATGACCTGCTCCTGCTCCGCCACCGGCAGGTCATTCCAGTCCTTCAGGTTGTGCACGTACTTCTGCTCGACGATGTAGCTGCCGCCCTTCCAAATGCCGTCGCGGATGATCGCAACCTCGACGCCTTCCTGGCCGCGGGGGCTTTCGGTGCCGTCGACGAAGCCGAGCGGGTCGCGGAAGTCCTGGTACTGGAAGGCGTGGACCTCGTCGTGGTAGTCGATGTGGTCCTCCACGATCGCGTTGATGCGGCGCGCCAGCTCGAAAGCGACGTCGAACTCGTCTGCGCGGATGTGGAAGAACAGATCGCCCGGGGTGGACGGCGCGTGGTGCTTCGCGCCCTGAAGCTCCACGAACTCGTGCAGGTGCTCCGGCTTGTCCAGCGCAAACAGGCGGTCCCACATGTTCGCACCAATGCCGGCCACCGCGGTCAGGTGCGCCTTGGGGTAGCGGAAGCCCACACCGTTGGTCAGGCTGGACAGGCTGGACAGCACCTCCAGCGCCGCCTCCTCGCCGCCGTCTTTGAAGCCGAGGGTGAGAAACAGCGCGTCCCGCGACTGCGGGAGGATCACGGTTTGGGTAACTTCTGCCTGGTTCCTACTCGTCATGGGGGTTAAGTATTCCCTATTGGTCCGCGTTGTGCCGGACCAGGGCTTCCACTACCGGACCTGTCTCGCCGAAGACGTAGGCCCGAGCGAGCAGATCGTGAAATTCGCGGCTCACCGACGGGTCCGCGTCGTCGTGCGGCACCGCCATCAGCACACCTGCCCCCTGGCCGATTAAGTAACTGTTCGCGGCGAAGATCGCGGTGCGCTTGTTGCCGTCTTCAAAGGGCTGGGCTCGAGCGACTTCGACGAAGAGATGTGCGGCGGACCGGAGGGCGTCGTCAAGCTTGAGTTGCTGTTGAATGAGCGCGTCAAGCTCTTCAGCCGTGACCGCCGCGGGTTTGTGCCGGCCGTGGGTGGTGTGAACGCCAATGCCCTGATCCGCGCGGCGCAGCTTGCCGGGGTTGAGCGCGGCGCTGCGGGTGAGCTGCGCATTGATGCGCCCAAGATAGGCCGCGGTGATTGGCTCGCCGGCGGTGGCGATGACGAACTCCGCAGCCGCCTCTAGGTCCTGCAGCAACGCCAGATCACTGCGGCCACGCACCCCGTCCGTATCGCCCGAGCGCAGGTAGCGGTCGGTGGCGAGGCGGCTGGTGGACAGCCCGTCGAAGACGACACCGGCGGTGTAGATGACGTCGAGCAAATCGGTCGCGTGCATGCCTTTACGCTACAGCTCCCGGATATACAGCAGCATCCTTGATCCGGCCTCGATGTTGGTGAAGCCGTGCCGCTCGTAGAACCGCCGCGCGCCCGCGTCCACCTCGTCGACGTTGATCTGCATCTCGCCCGCCCCGCGCTTGCGGATCTCAGACAGCACCCGCTCCATCATCTGCGTGCCCAGCCCGCGGCCGCGGTGCGCCGGGGCGACGTAGAGCTCCTCCAGCATCGCCACCGGGCCGTCGTAGTACGGGCTCGGCCGCAGCGTCAGATACGCGAACCCGGCCTCGCCGGCCAGCACCACGAGCACATCGTCGCGGGCGATGAGCTGCGCGAACCTGCGTTTTAGGTTGTCGGGCACCGGGGTCTCGAACTCGGTGTTGAAGTCGTGCATTAGCTTTGCGACGAGCTCCGCCTCCCCCACCGTTGCCGTCCGAATCACGGGCGCAGTCACAACACCACCTGCCCAACAGCCGCGGCGCCGACGACCACCGCCCAGGCTGGGGCCTTGAAGTTTTTCAGCGCCACGAACGCCGCGGCCGCCACCGCCATCGTGGCCGGTCCGTGGATGCCGGAGGTGAACACCGGGGTGTACAGCGCCGCAGCGAGGATGCCCACCATCGCAGCGTTCGCCCCGGCCAGAGCGCTTGCGGCGCGCGGGGTGGCGCGCAGCCGGTCCCAAAACGGCATGACCCCGACGACCAACAGCGCCGCCGGCAGGAAGATCGCCACCGTGGCCAGGGTCGCACCCCACAGCCAGTGAACGCCCTCAGCCGAGGCGCCCAAGAACGAGGCAAAGGTGAACAGCGGGCCGGGCACCGCCTGGGCGGCGCCGTAGCCGGCGAGGAAGGTGTCGTGGTCCACCAGCCTCGTGGGCACCGTGGCCTGCTCCAACAGCGGCAGCACCACGTGCCCGCCGCCGAAGACCAGGGCGCCGGAGCGGTAGAAGCTGTCGAGCATCTCCCAGCTCGTGCCCAGTTTTCCTGTCATCGGGAGCAGCGCGAGCAGGGGCGCGAACACTCCCAGCGCCGCCAACCCTACGGTGCGGCTGGCGGTGGAGGGGCGGCTGGGGGCCGGAGGGGCGTCGATAGGCGGAAGCGCGAAGGCGGCCACGAGCATGCCCGCAACGATCGCGCCGACCTGGGCCGCGGGGTGCGGGACGAGCAGGACGATGAGGAATGCGGCGAGTGCGACGGCCGCGCGCAACCGGTCCGTGACGATGCTGTTCGCCATGCCCATCACCGCCTGCGCGACCACCGCGACCGCCGCCGCCTTGAGCCCCGCGAGCCAGCCGGCATCTGAGATGTCGCCGAGGCGCGCCACTCCGAGCGCGAATGCGACCATGAGGAGGACGCTCGGCAGCGTGAAGCCTACAAACGCCGCGAGCATCCCAGCGTAGCCCGCGCGCTTGAGGCCGATTGCCATGCCGACCTGGCTCGATGCCGGGCCCGGCATGAACTGGCACAGGGCGACGAGGTCGGCGTATTCGTCGTCGCTGAGACACCGTCGCTTCTCCACGAATTCGTCCCGGAAGTACCCCAAATGCGCCGTCGGCCCGCCGAAGGACGTCAGTCCGAGCCGGGTGAATATGAGTAGTACTTCAAACACAAGCGCGATGGTAGTGCAGGCGGCTACGCCGCGGGCTGCGCAGAGACTTTGCGCCGAAAAAGCACGATTACCACCGCAGTCGCGGCGGCCATAGCGACAAAGCTCGCGGCGGTGGCCGCAGCCGAGGTGGGCAACCCGAGGTCCTGCACGGTGCCGAACGTGTTCCAGGCCAGGTGCACGGCCACCGCAACCCAGATCCCGTTGAACGCCCACACCAGCAGGGCAAACAGCAGCGCGTCGGCGAAGTAGTGCGCGATACCGACCGGGGAGCCGTACGCCTGCGGGTGCACGAGAATGAAGGGGATTGCAGCCAGCAGCGCGCCGATCACCGGGTTCCGGGTCCACGCGGTGAACGCTTGCAGGAACACGCCGCGGAACGCCATCTCCTCGGCGAGCGCGGCCAGCGCAAGCGCGACGAGCTCGACCGGGAAATCGGCGCCGATATTGCCGACCACCTGCCCCCACGACGCGCCGTAGCCGTACACGCCCACCAGCGACATGACCACAGAGATAACCACCAGGGCCACCGCGAAGGCCGCGAACGGCACCCACGGTTTCGTGCCCGGCTGCCCTGTGAACACCGATGACACCGGACGGCGCCCGATGAAGCGGACGGCGACAAGCACCGCGAGGATCTCCACGATCACCGACCCGTAGCCGAAATACTTGTCGGCCGCGCCGCTGGAAGTATCCACACCTGCAGCTTCCAATGCCAGGCCGAGCACCCCTGTGAACAGGACCGCGAGAACGACCACCGCGAGGACTTCGGCGAACGGCCTCCACCACGCGTAGTTGGGCTGGTTGCGGGATGCGAGGAAGAAATTCCCGGTACGGGACACAGCTAGATGCTCCTTGCCTGGTTCGTCTTTTGTTGTTGCGTGTGAGCTAACCGGGCCATCGTATGCCCCGCGGTTGATATGTGCAGAGGGACAAGTCCGCGTCGCCGCGCCCGCCGCGCTAGACTCTCCGCCGGCAAAATTCACGAGCGCGTTTTGGGAGGTCCACAGTTGCACCACTTCAGCCCACTGTTTGAAATGGGGCCGGCCCGGCGCGACCACATCCCGGCGTTCCGCGTCGCGCTCGGGGTGGCAATCACGATGTTCACCCTCCTCGCGCTCGGACGAATGGACCTTGCCATCTACGCCAACTTCGGCGCGTTCACCGGCGTCTACGGCAGGCACGCCACCCGCGAGATGCGCCTGAAGCACCACATTCTGGCGGGCATCGCCCTGACATCGGCGGTGACCGTGGGAGCGCTGATGGCGTGGCTGGATGTGCACCCTTGGGCCCTCGTTGCCATCACCTCGTTGGTCTCATCGGTGTGGGCGACCATCGCGCTGGCCGCGGACATGAAGCCCACCGGCTCGGTGTTTGTGATCTTTTCGGTGGCCGCGGTCGGCTCGCTGAACAACCCGGTCCACCCGGCGCTCGCCTTCGCCATCGCGGGTGGGGCGGCGCTTTTGTGCCTGGGGCTCGGGCAGCTGTCCCACCTCATCGGCGAGGGTCCTGGCGGCGACTCAAAGGAGACCGAGCACCCCACCCGCGCCCCCGACGCCGGCCGGGTTCCCTGGCGGCGCCTGCGCGTCGAGGCGCGCCGCTTCTTCTTCGCGCCCCTACTCGCCGGCATTCTCGGACTGATCTCAGTGACCATCTTCGACCCGCTCACCCACTCGTACTGGGCCATGGTCGCCGCCGTCGCGCCGCTGGTGAACTCCCGCTTCAAGGTGCAGTACTACCGCGCCATCGAGCGCGTGCTGGGCACGCTCACCGGCATCGCCGTGGCCGGGTTCTTGCTGTCGCACCCGATGCAGGGCTGGCAGATCGTCGTGTGGATTGTGATTCTGCAGTACCTCACCGAGATGTATGTGACCCGCAACTACACCATCGCCGCCAGCTTCATCACCCCGACCGCGCTGCTTATGGTGCAGACGGTCGAGGCCTCCCCTGTCTGGCCGATGCTGCTCGCCCGCACCGCGGAAACCGTCATCGGCGCGGGCGCGGCGCTCGTGGTCATCGCGGTGGGTTACGTGCGCAAGTACCCCTCCGTAGTGCTTCCGGGCCGTTAAAACAATTGCTTAGCGACGAAAGCTCCGCCCCACCCCGCGGCCTACCTCCCGTCGCCAGTAGAGATGTTCCAGGCGAGTCCGAACCTGTCCTCCACGACGCCGAAGTGCGCGCCCCACGGCGCCTGCGCGAACGGCATGGTGACCTTGCCGTCGCGGGTGAGCTTCTCGATGCTCTGCTCGCCTTCCTCCCAAGATGTTGACGAACTTCATGCCGCCCTCGAATTCGACTCCGGCGAGAGGTTCACTGCGGACGAGATTAGTCGTGAGTTGGAGTGCTAGAGAATCGGAAGCTGTTTTGAGCTGCGGTCTAGGTTGATTAACGCAGAGGGCAAGGACGTAGGGTGGGTGGCATGAACGACCTGACCATCGCGCCCGGCCCGGGGATCCCCGGCGGCGTGGTCATCGCCGCCGCCGACCTGACGGAGCGGTTCGCGAGATCGTCGGGCCCGGGCGGCCAGGGCGTCAACACCACCGACAGCAAGGTGCAGCTCTCCCTCGATATCGCCGCGTGCGCATCGCTTACCGACGCCCAACGCCGCCGCATCTTGCGCAACCTCGAGCATCGCCTCGACGGCACCGTCCTCACCGTGGCCGCGTCGACCCAGCGGTCACAGGTCCGTAACCGCGCCGACGCACGCCACCGCATGGCGGCGCTGTTGCGCGAGGCGCTCGCCCCGCCGCCTCCTCCGCGCCGGAAGACGAAGCCGACCAGGGGCTCGGTGCGGCGCCGTCGAGAAGCGAAGAAGCGTCGCTCGGAGCTGAAGTCCACGAGGAAACGTCCCCAGCTTCCTTAATTTAGAGCCAAGACAAGATCCTAGGTGGCACTCCTCTCCGGAACCGCCTACACCGAAGCAGCCTGGACCGGCTGAATCCGCTCGATCTCCGCCAGGATTTTGTCTTCTGCCACATCCAGGTCGTACTGGGTCTGCAACCCGAGCCAGAATTGGGGGCTCATCTCGAAAAACTTCGCTAGACGAAGGGCCGTGTCAGCGGTTACAGCGCGCTTACCGTGAACAATTTCGTTGATCCGGCGGGGCGGAACGCCGATGGAGACGGCCAGCTTGTGCTGGGTGATCTCCATTTCCTTGAGAAAGTCCTCCATAAGGATCTCACCCGGGTGAACCGGAGGGAGCTTGTCAGTGGTAGTCAACGATCTCAACCTCCTCTGGCCCCGCGGCGGACCACCGAAAACAGATCCGCCACTGGTCGTTGATTCGAATGCTGAACTGACCCCGCCGGTCACCTTTCAACGCCTCGAGCCGGTTCCCCGGGGGAATCCGTAACTCATCGAGAGTCTGCGCGTACCCAAGCTGGCGAAGCTTGCGCAGCGCTACTGAGTGAATGCGGGAATCGATCGAGCGAACCCGCTCTCGATTCCACAGACGCTCAGTGTCCTTGTCAGCGAACGACTGGATCATGTCTCACCCTATCCCCCATAACGCGAAGCGTCAATAACGCGCAACGTTAAGTTTGTGCTCACCCGAAAGCAAATGCACAGCCACTTTACGCAACCACACCGTCGCAAGCCCCGCATTACGGTGACTTCCGTGAAGACAATAAACGTGAAGCCGATCAGTGAAGATCAAGTTGATGCTTGGGTCGCCGAAGCCGAAAATGGCAACGACATCGAGTTCCTACGCTCTCGCGGGTGTGACCCTCGCGATTCAAAACGCTCCACTACGCCGGAAGGCTGAGTCCCCGCCCGGACACCCGGCTGCGCTTTCTTAGCCCCGCCCCCATAATGATGCTCATGAGCGACCCGAACTTCACGATCCGCCAGATCACCTTCGACTGCCACGAACCGTCCCAGCTCGCCGAGTTCTGGGCGGCCGCAACCGGCTGCGAAATCACCGCGGATTACGGCGATTTCGTGATGGTCGATTCCACTCCGGCGCTAGGGTTTCAGCGCGTTGCGGATCCGACCCCCGGAAAGAACCGCATGCATATCGACGTTGGCGGGGCGGAACGCGAAACCATAGTGGAGCGCCTCAAAGGCCTGGGCGCTAACGAACTCACCACCCACGAGGCGCCAGGACTCGTATGGACCGTGATGCAGGATCCGGAAGGCAACGAGTTCTGCGTGGGCAGCCCCGAGGCCTAGCTACACGTTGAACTTAAACTCCACGGAGTATCGAACGGAAGTAACCTCACCCTAGCCGATAGAACCATTTCCGTATTACGATTACGTGCATGCGAACCATCAACGGGAAGCCAGTCAGCGAAGAGCAAATCGACGCATGGGTAGCCGAAGCCGAGCAAGGCTACGACGTAGAGGCACTTCGACGACGAGGAAGGAAACCTCGAAACGAAGATGCTGCGAAGGTCATCTCCATTCGGCTTTCCCCTGGCGAGATATCTGACCTTGACAAGTATGCGGCCGCCCACGGATGGTCACGGTCTCAGGCAATCCGCGAAGCATTAAAGAACGCCATTTAGACATGGACGTACGCCGTAGCGCCACGAAACATGGCATCAAGCCAAACGACTCAGTTACTGCCGCGACTTCAGGCTGCGTTTTTACAGCCCCTCTCGACGAAGAGCACCCTCAACGGGAATTGCGCCTCGGGTTCGATGGCTCAATGAGGCTACTCGAGATCGTCGTGCTTCTCTGGGACAATGGCACCGAGACCATTATCCACTCAATGAAGGCGCGCAAACAGTACCGCAGCTTGCTAGATTAGGCGGAAGTCTGTGCCTCCTGTGAAGATTGCAGGTCTTTGCCCGATTGCGCAACCATCGTCTCTACTCGCCGAACCCCGAAGCCTAGCTACACGTCGAACTTGAACTCCATCACGTTTCAATACAGAGCAACCTCCGGATCGGCAGGCGGCGCGGCCGTCGCGGTCACCCTGCAGCAGCTGAGGCAGGAGCGCAAACCGCTTCCAAGCTCTACCCCGCGACTTCCAGCTGGTGGGCCCCATTTAAGACACGTGCGTAACGGACGGCACTCAAGCATCCATGTCAACCTTAGTACTCTAGGGCCATGTTTCGAATGCCGTCTTGGCGCGGTGGGCGACGGGCCACCGAGGGCCATCCGCACGACGCGACGACGCCCGTCAGTCCGCCTGAACCGAATCCAGATCACGCATGGAAGACACTCGCATTGGTGAACGAGTGGATTCGCCATTCGGATGCGAAGGCCAGCGTGACACTTGCCTTTACCGGGGTGATGGTGTTGCGACCGGCTAGTTGGTAGCGGTGTGGT
>NZ_KV788402.1:688-86391 GCF_001807265.1 Corynebacterium sp. HMSC05H05 | reverse complement strand
GCAGCCGCCACCGCTCGCCGGCATCTTTCACGCCCCCGATACGCCGTTCGATCAGCGCGAGCTCGTCCAACGAGAACCCGCGGGCCTTCTGTACTGCCAGGGACTGTTTGCGGGTGAATTTCGTCGGCCCGTAGTACACCTTTTGCATCGCATCCCACGCGCGTGCCCGATCCGGCGCCATCCCGGCACCCAGGGCAACAGGCAGGTCGAAGTGCCGCAGCGTCTCCATGGATGCTGCGGCCATCGCCTGAATAAACGCGTCGAACGGGTTCATGCCACGAACACTAAAACAAGCGCAACCCCACACAACCCCCGAACCGAAATCTGTGGACAACTCGCCACACCAGTAACAAAGTTGTCCACAGCCGGGCAAGACCCTTACGTTTTCCCCGTGATGGGGGTAGCGTTCCCGCGCCATCCGCTATTGAAACTAATCTTCATCAAGTGTTGAAAAGAGTTTTCATTAGTTCGGTGGTGTTCCTGCTCGCGGTGCTGGGCATCACGCCGGCGCACGCGCAGGTGCAGCGCCTGGATCAAGGCCACATCGACGCGTTCAACGTCACGGCAGACGGCGGCGAGCTGACTTTGGATCTGAAGGAAGACGCCACCGGCAGCCACGTGCGCCACGCTCCGGAGGACGTGGAATTGGTCGTCGGCCAGGATGCGTACACGGAGCGCACGGCGGAGATCCCGGAGATCGGCAAGGCCGGCTATATGCTGCCGCAGACGCAGCGCTCGGATCTGATCTGGCCGGGCTGGGATACCCAGGGCGCGCGCGATATCGGCGCGATTGATCTGGAGTTTGTGGAGGTTACCGGCCCCGGCGAGGTCTACCTGTTCCAAACCGGCAGCTTCGGCTCCCTGGATCCGGTGCTCGATGGCGGCTCGACGCGCCTTGAGACGGGCTCCGTGATCGCCCAGGAGGAGCCGGCGCACGTCCATGCGAACTGGCTGTTCACCGAGCCCGGCACGTATCAGATGCGCGTTGTGGCCACCGGCGACGGCGCGAGTTCGAACGAGGCCACCTACACCTGGATCGTCGGCGACGGGGAGGCGGCGTCGGCGGCGAAGGCTGAGGCGCCTACGGAGGCACCCGCCGCGCAGTCCAAGGCGGCGACGAGTGCTGCGCAGTCGAGCACCGCAACGAAGAAGGCTGCTCAGCAGCAGCCCGAGAAGCAGGCCCAAAAACCGGCCCAGAAACCTGCGCAGCAACCGGCCGAGAAACCGGCGCAGCAACCAGCCCAGCAGGAGCAGCCCGCCGAGGAGCGCCCGGACACGCTTGCGGAGACCGGCACGACGGTGATGACCGTCCCGTTCGCGGTCCTCGGCCTCGGCGTGGCGGTGTTCGGCGCGTCGATGTGCTGCCTGGATACGGCGTTGCGCCGCAAGCTGTTGGCACTTGCGGGGGTTGGGAAGTGAGGCGTGCCCGGGCGTTGGCGGCGTGCGCGTTCGCCGTTGCTCTTACGGGCTGCTCGCAGGCTCCGGGGGAGGTTGAGGGGTTGAGCGTGGTGGCGTCGACAAGCATTCTTGCGGACGTTGTGCGCAACGTCGCCGGCGATAACGCCGAGGTCAAGACGCTGATGCGCCGCGGCGCCGACCCGCACTCGTACGAGCCGACGCTGCACAACACGCGCGATATCGCGTACGCGGACGCGGTGTTTACCAACGGGTTGTTGCTGGAGCCGCAGGCGCTGACCCGCACGATTGATGCGACGGCGCGCCCGCAGGCTCGGGTGGTGGCGCTGGCGGAGCAGACGCAGCGCTTCGGCTACGCGCCGATTCCGCTGGTGGAGGACGCGAGCCTGGACACGGTGTGGCTGGGGTTGCGGTTTGCGGCGGATCTGCCGCGCACGGCGGTGGCGGAGCTTGAGCTTGTCGACGCCTCCGGCCCCGGCACCGCCTCCGCCTTCATCCTCGGCACCTTCGGCACCCCGGAGCTGCTGTTCGACTCCACGGGTGGTGCCACCACGCTGCCGGTGGACGCGCACACCCACGTCAGCTGGGCGTTTTCCGCTCCCGGCGTGTACGAGCTGAAGCTTCGCGCTTCGGTGCGCGACGCGGTGGACGCGCCGGTGCGCAGTCAGACGGAGCAGACGGTCACCCTCGTGGTGGGCCAGGACCCGGCGCAGGCCGCTCCGGGCAAGCATGCGGTGGAGCGCGGGCACGTTGACATCGCCACGGTCGCCGGCAACGACAACACGCAGCTGACCCTGCGCACGGACGACGAGGGCGACCTGGATCCCGCGGGCACGGTGGTCGTGGTGCCGTCGAAGACGCTGCAGCCGATCCCGCCGCAGCGCGAGTTCCGCTTCCTCGGCGACCCGGGCGAGGAGACGTACCTGCTGCCGCAGGCGGTGCTGGGCCGCCACGTCCACGGCGAGCTGGATCCGCACATCTGGCACGACCCGGCCGCGATGGACGCGGTGGTGCAGGTGGTGCGCGACGAGCTTTCTGCGGCGGATCCGCGCCACGCCAGCGCGTACGCCGACAACGCGGAGCGCTACCGCGCCCAGCTCAAGCAGGTGGCGCAGGAGGTGCGTGAGCAGCTCGACCAGGTCCCGGAGGCCAACCGCAACCTGGTCACCACCCACCACGGCTACGCGTATCTGGCGCGCGCGTACGGGCTGCGTGTGGCCGGGTTTGTCACCCCGAACCCGAGCGTGGAGCCGAGCCCGCGCGACCTGATGGCGCTGTCGCGCACGCTGGAGAACCTGGGTGTGCCGGCGGTGTTCGTCGAGCACGGCAACGAAGACGAAACGCCCGTTTTGAACGAAACCGCTGCCTCGCACGGGGTTGAGGTGTGCCCGATCTGGGGCGACACCTTGGACCCGCCGGGGGAGGGGCCTGCGCAGACGTATGTGGATCTGGTGCGGGCCAATGGGGCGTCGATAAGCAAATGTTTGAAAGGACAACCATGAAGATTCCCGCCATTATCACCGCCGCAATGATCGCGGCCGCACCCGTCGCTGCCGCCCAGGTGCCGGACAACGACCCGGCGTTGCAGCAGGTCGTCGGCGTCGACGAGCAGGTCGCCCCGCTGGGCGAGCGCGCCGTCATCGACGCCGGTCACGCGGACCTGGGCCCCGTCTTCGCCGACGGGAAAATGCAGTTCCTGGTGCGCGACGACACGCAGGACACGCCCGTGTGGCGCCACCTCGAGGACGTGGTCTTCGCCGTCGGCGACGGCGCGAAGCAGACCCTGCCGGAGACCGACCAGTTCGCGTTCACCGGCGCGAAGCCGGGGGCCGAGGTGTGGGTGATCCCGCAGACCGAGGCCGCCGGCGTGCCGTGGCTGGGGTGGAACTCGCAGGCGCCGTCGCTTCTGGAACGCTCCGCCAACGGGATGAGCCTGGAGTTCGGTGGACACGAAGGCCCGGGCCAGTTCTCCCTGTTTGTCCAGCCCGGCGGGTTCCACGAGCCGCAGCAGTTGTGGAACGAGCAGGAACCCGGCACGCAGTCGATGTGGGTGGAGCCGAACACGCACAGCCACGCCAACTGGGTGTTCACCGAGCCGGGCGCCCACCTGGTGGGTGTGCGCGCGACGGTGGAGGACCAAGACGGCACCGTGCACACCGACGAGCAGGTCGTGCGCATCGCCGTGGGTGTTGACCCGGCGGAGGCGGCGGATGCGACGTTCGGCGAGTTCCGGGCTGAGGGGCAGGCCGGCGCGGAGCAGCAGAACAACGGCCTGAAAATCGGGCTGCTGGCGGGCGCGGGCGTGCTGCTGATCGCTTTGATTGCGCTGTTTGTTGTGCGGGGCCGCCGATGAGAAGGATTGAGGTGCGCGACCTGGCGGTGTCGTATCCGGGCCGCGACGTGTTCCGCGGGGTGGACCTCACGCTGCGCGGCGGCGAGTTCGTCGGCCTGCTCGGGCCCAACGGCGCGGGCAAGACCACCCTCATGCGTGCGGTGCTAGGCCTTATCCCTGCGGACGCCGGGACGGTCTCCGCTGGCAGGCGCCCGGTGCGCAAGGTGGTGGGGTACGTGCCGCAAGCGCACAACGTGGCCTGGGATTTCCCCATCGACGTCTACGACGCCACGCTCAACGCCACCCTGGGCCAGCGCCCGTGGTGGCAACGCGCTGGCGAGCGCGAGCACCGCGCCGCCGAGCGAGCTTTGGAAATGGTCAACCTGACCGACCTGGCCGCGCGCCCAATCCACGACCTGTCCGGCGGCCAGCGCCAGCGTGTGCTCATCGCGCGCGCCCTGGTGCGGCGGCCGGGCATGCTGCTTCTCGACGAACCGTTTACCGGCCTGGACATCCCCACCACCGAGCACCTGCTGCGGCTATTCCGCCGCCTGGTGGACCGGGGGCTCGGCGTTGTCATGTCCACCCACAACATCGCCGAGGCCATCGATTCCTGCGACCGCTTGGTGCTGTTCAACCGCGGCGTTGTCGCTGATGCCGCGACGCATGAGCTTAACGACGACGCCCCGTGGACCCGCACCTTCTCTGTCGACGAGGATTCGCCGTGGCTGCGCGGCGTGCGAGCGCATTTGGAGGCTGCCCGTGCCTGAGATTTCGTTTGTGCAATTCCTGGCCGACATGGCCAACCCCCAGCTGGCGTTTCTGCCGCGCGCGCTGGCAGCCGCGGTGATCGCGGCGGTGCTGTGCGCGGTGGTGGGCTGTTTTGTGGTGCTGCGCGGCATGGCCTTTATCGGCGACGCGGTGGCGCACGCCGTCTTTCCGGGCATCGCGGTGGCGTTTGCCTGGCAGGTCTCCGTGCTGCTGGGCGGGGCGGTGGCCGGCGCGATCGTCGCGGTGCTGATCGCCGTGATGTCTCAGCGGCGCACCATTAAAGAGGACTCCGTGATCGGCATCGTGTTCACCGCCGCGTTCGCCTTCGGCCTGGTGGTGATCTCCCGGGCGGAGGGCTACACCGCCTCCGTCAGCTCGTTTTTGTTCGGCTCGCTGACGGGCGTCAGCTCCGCCACGCTGGCCGTCCACGCCGTCGCCGGCGCGCTAATCGTGGCCGTGGTGGTGGCGCTTCGCCCGTGGCTCACAGCGGTGGCACTGGACCGGGAGACCGCCCGCGCGATGAACCTGCCGGTCGCCGCGCTGGATCTGGCGCTGTACCTGTGCGTGACCTTCGCGGTGGTGCTGGCGGTGCAGACGGTGGGCAACATCCTGGTGGTAGCGCTGCTGATCACCCCGGCCGCCGCGGCGCGGCTGTTCACGGACAAGCTGGGCACGATGATGTGTATCGCCGCCGCGTTCGGCGTGGCCGGCAGCGTGGCGGGGGTGTGGCTGGCGTGGTCCTACGACTCGCCCACGGGCGCGACCATCGTTTTGGCCGTGACCGCCATCTTCGCGCTGAGCTGGCTGTTCGCCCCGAAACGCGGTGCGCTGGCCGGCTGGATTCAGGGGGTGCAACGGTGAAGCGATTCGTCGCAGCAGCAGCCGCAGCGGTGCTCACGCTCGCGGCCGCACCGCTTGCGCAGGCCGCGGAGCACAACCCCGGCGACCCGGGCCACAGCGTGGAGGTCCCGGAGATCGACCACCCGTGCGCCGGGCGCAAACTGCTCTACCACTCCCACAACGACGCGCTCTACGGCACCTACAAAAACGACAAGCTCACCGTGATGGCGGTGGACGGCCAGCAGGTCACCGACCAGGAAAAGGTTTGCTTCCGCCTTGCCCCGGACGCGGACGCGGACGGCAACGACGTCTCGACGCTCACCGTGCCCGAGGACGGCTCCCTGGACTTCCTCGGCGAGCCCGGCAGCACCGTGTGGGCCGCGCCGCAATCCGCGGACTGGACCGACAGCTGGCGGCCCATCTGGTCTGGCCTGGGCGCGTTCGACCCCGCCCATGAGGCGGGCGAAATCCCGGACAACTTCGTCGATAACGTCATGCACTTCGACCTGGTGGACATGGACGGCCCCGGCGACGTCAACGTGTTTTTCTCCTCGCGCGTGGGCGACCCGGAGCGGCTGTTTAGCTCCGCAGACGAGGACATGCGCACCATCACCTACGACGTCGGCGGCCACGGCCACTTCACCTGGACGTTTTCTGAACCAGGCATCTACAAGATGACCTGGCAGGGCCGCGCCGAGCTCAAAGGCGGCGGGGTGGAGCGCTCGGAGCCGGTGACCCAGTACTGGCTCGTCGGCGACGACGCCACCGTCGGCCTGCCCGAGGGCACCACCACCGACCTGCGCACCCCCAACACCACGGAGGAAACCACCACCGCCAGCCCCACGACGAGCGCGAAGCCGAAGCCCGCGCCGCGGCCCACGTCGTCGACCACGTCGCAGTCCACGTCCACGACCGCGCCAACGCCGACAAGCACCGGTTCCGCCGCGGCCGAGGACCGGCGCAAGCTCATCGAGGCCGGGCATATGGATATGGCGTTGGTGGCCGAAGGGGCGTCGATAGGCGCAATGCTCATCGACGACTCCGACCCCCACAACCAGGCCAAACGCGAATCCGGCAGCTTCATTTTTGCCGTGCCCGACGCGGCCAGAAAGACGCTGCCGGCAGGCGCGCGCGAGAGCTTTCCGGAGTCGCCTGAGGCGATGTGGATCCTGCCGCAGGCGCAGGAGAAAAACCTGCCCTGGCTGGGCTTTTCCACCACCCGGGTGGGGGCCGACGCGCTGTTGCAAGGTTCGAAGGTCACAGTGTCCATGCGCGACGTGTCCGGGCCCGGACGCATCTACACCTGGCACGAGGACCTGCGGGGCCTGCGCGTGGAGCTGGACTCCGGCGACGCCTCCAAGCAGATCGAATACCCGGTCAACGCCCACGACCACCAAGGCTTCGGGTTCACCGAGCCCGGCGTGTACACCGCCACCTTCGCCTTCGCCGGCACGTCCGCCTCCGGCGAGGACTTCTCCGAGGACCTGGTGGCCGCCTTCGCCGTGGGCGACGAGGCCGTCGCCGCCGCACGCGACGGCCGCCTCGGCGACGCAGGCGCTTCCGGTGCCGGTGCCGGTGCCGGCAAGGGCAAGCTCACGCTGCCGGGTGCGCTGGCGGAAGGCATCCGCTCACTGGAAAAGGAGATTAAGAAGGCGGGCGACACGCTCGCGCCGCTCGCGCGCAAGACCAACGACGGCGGCAAAGGCGGTTCAGGGGCTGTTTCGACGCTGGCAACGCCGGCGCAGACAGCGAAGGATCGTCGCCAGGCGTCTGAGCCCACTCACGCCCAGCAACCAGCGCCCGCCCAGGCTGCGCCCGCCCAGGCTGCGCCCGCGCGTGCAGCGGAGACAAACTCCGCGAAACCAGCGGCGCAGGCGCAGCGCGCGCCGGAAGGCAGCCGAGCCAGCAACTCCTCAAGCAAGCCCAGCAACCGGCAAACCAGTAAAAGCAAGACCAGTGCCGACTCCCGGGAAGACTCCAAGTCCGCGAAGCCCGCAACGGTCTCCAGCAGCCCCGCGACGTCTGAGGCCCCAGCCGCGCCCGACGACTACGCCTCGTCGCGCAACCCCGCTGGCGGCAGCGGCACCGGGGTCCATTCGTCGCTCGACGCAGCCGGCGCGCAGCCAGACGGCCAGGAGGCGGACACGTCGCCGACCGCGGGCGGATTCTGGGCGGGCCTCGCCATCGGCGTGGGCGTCATGGCGCTGATCGGCGGGTGCGTCCTGTTCGTCGCGGCGGCGAGGTTGCTGCGGCGGGTGGAGCGGAGCGCGTCGTAAGGCAACGGCCCCAGCGCGCAAACCAGGAGTAAGGACCCCGGAGGACGGCTCAAAAAGGGCCGTCCTCCTGGTTTGTTGCTCCTAGTCTGTCTTGCGGGAACGAGGATGTGGGGCGCGGATGGAACGAAGCGCGTCGTAAAGCAAGGGAACCGGAGCCATCTCCACAACGTCAAACGGGTGGGGAGGGTTTTATGGCGAGCTATATTCCGCGGCCGAGGCCGGGATTCTTGGACGATTTGGAAAGAGTGCGGGGAAGGGGAACGCCGAGATGGCGCAATCTAAAAAGCCAGCGTCTCTACGAGTACGACCCTTTACGTGGCCACATTGAGGGTTATAACCTGCGAGGGGAGCACGTCGGCGTCTTTGACGCAGTGAGCGGGACGCAAATTGGAGATCCAATTCGTGGAAGGAAGATCGATGTTTAAGCCTTTTGTGGATCGCTGTTTGGCAGGCGAGGTGGAGCCAAACGACATCGACGACTGGGTGACGGCCTGGCACAACTCTGAACCGGGTAGTGAGCAAATGAGTCTCTACGAATACCTTGGATTCACCGAGGTTGAGGGGCGGATGTGGTCGCGAGACGCCAGGGCTCTAGCGCCGATCCTGGAGAACCGCCGCCAAAACCGTCAGCCCGCGTAACCCGCGATTTGGTCAAACCCGCTTCGACCCGCTAACATTCCCTACCGAAGTTTGAACGGCCGCAAAGGCCGAGCTCAAGTTTCACCGAAGACCGTCGGTCACTCTCGTGAGGGAGTCGAAGGCGCTCCACTTACGGGGCCGACCCACGCAGGAGAAACGCGGCACACTCCAACGTATGCCTCGTGCTTCTGCACGGGGCATTTTTGCTTGATACGCGTCAGCTTCGCGCGAAGCGAACGTCGATAGGCAAGATGCTCCGGGCGGATTGAACAACATGAAGTTATCGGAAGGAGGCGTGTGTCATGGCAAACCCGAAGAACACTGCGGAACTTGCAGCTCTGAAGGAGAAGTTCGCTGAGGCGGATTCCATCGTGCTGACTGAGTACCGTGGCCTGACCGTCGGCCAGCTGCAGCAGCTGCGCGGCGATATGGGCTTCGATGTCGAGTACCACGTCGCCAAGAACACCCTCATCAAGATCGCTGCAAACGAGCAGGGTATTGAGGGTCTCGATGATCTTCTCACCGGCCCGACCGCCGTCGCGTTCATTAAGGGCGACGCTGCTGTCGACGCTGCGAAGGTGATGAAGAAGTTCAACAAGGACCACGACGCGTTCGTGATCAAGGGCGGCTACATGGACGGCAACGTCCTGGACGCTTCCCAGGTCGACGCTCTGGCCGAGATGGACAACCGCGAGACCACCCTTGCCAAGCTTGCTGGCGCATTCGAGGGCTCTCTGGCAAAGGCAGCCGGCCTGTTCCAGGCTCCGGCATCCAAGACGGCCCGCCTTGTCGCTGCACTGCAGGACAAGCAGGAAGCCGCATAAACACTCTTTTACACCCGGGCTGTAAACGCCCAACAACAGAAAGGAAGCCACAATGGCTAAGCTCACCAAGGATGAGCTCATCGAGCAGTTCAAGGAAATGACCCTCATCGAGCTCTCCGAGTTCCTGAAGGAGTTCGAGGAGGTCTTCGACGTGACCGCAGCCGCTCCGGTTGCTGTTGCAGCTGCAGGCGCTCCGGCCGCTGGCGGCGAGGCTGCCGCTGAGGAGAAGGACGAGTTCGACGTCGTTCTCGAGGACGCTGGCGACAAGAAGATCGGCGTGATCAAGGTTGTCCGCGAGCTGGTTCCGGGCCTGGGCCTGAAGGACGCCAAGGAAATGGTCGAGGGTGCTCCGAAGGCTATCCTCGAGGGCGCTTCCAAGGACGACGCCGAGGCTGCCAAGACCAAGCTCGAGGAGGCTGGCGCAAAGGTCACCCTCAAGTAAGAGCTTTTTGCTTGACGACGACACCCCCGTCGCCGGTATCAACCGGCGGGCGGGGGTTTCGCGTGTCTGGGGTGCGCTACACTTTCCCACCATGCTGCCCACTTCCCGCATTCTTTCCGTGTTGCTCGCCGGCGTCGGTGCTGCGCTGGTGGTGGCGGGGCTGTTGGCGCCGAACGTGCTGCTTTCCGGCAACCGACTGCCGTTGGCGCTGGGGGAGGCCACGTGGACCATCACGGACCCGAACGGCACCCGCGACGGCGAGGCGGCGCCGGTGACGCGCCAGCTGCACATGGAGATCCAGGAGCCGTCCGATTCCGACACGGCGAGCGTGCGCGTGGGCGACACGCTGCGGGCGGGGGAGTCTGGCTCGGACTTCAACGACCTGCTTACGGCGTCGACGTGGTCGTTCGCGGTGGACCGCGTCACGGGTGCGGCGACCGGGCCGGCGGAGGCGCTTTTGGTCATGGGCATGCCCGCAACGCAATTGCCTATCGACGGCGCGTGGTTGACCTTCCCCGCCCCCGCGACACAGGACACAGTGGAGGTCTTCGACCCGGTGCTGCGCGGCGCCGCGCCGGCAGAGTTTGCTGGCGAGGAGGAGATAGCCGGTCGCACCGTGTACCGCTACGCGCAGCACATCGCACCGACGAACGTTGCCATGCGCTACGCGGACCCGCGCAACACGCTCACGATTGATGGGGAGCGCACCTTCCTGCACCACGCCGCCGACCGCGACATCCTGGTGGACCAAGAAACTGGTGTGGTCGTGGGCATCGACGAGAAGGTGGACGACTACTACGCAGACGCCGAGGGCACCGGGGTTCAGAATGTGGTCACCTATGACGGGGTGATGGACCGGCAGGACGTCGAGAAGCTTGTGCAGAAGGTGGGCGACGCGCAGACCGCCGCGGCGGACCGCGGGCTGTGGCGCGTGCTGGCCTGGGTTGGTGCGGCGCTGACCCTTGCGGGCCTGGCGGGCGCGCTGCGTCCGGGGCGTGCGGCGCGTCGCGATTGACCGCGCGCGGATGGCGGGTGGTAGGCTTCCGGCAGCAACCGCACGAGGCGCCCAGACGGCATCGGGCAGACCGGCGGAAGTGATGGCGGGGGCCTTTACAAACGGGGGAGATTACTCTATGGTTGTTCTTTGCGCTGGAAGCCGTCTCCAGTACGCATAGAGAGCCTTGTGCAACGGGATTGGAAAAACCCGATTTGACAAGGTGATTTTGTTGTCTCTGGGGGCGGGTCTTCCGAAGCAGACCGAATGCTAACTTATCCTGCGGAAACGCCACTGGGCCGCGAAGCCAGACGCGGTGCGGTGAGCCTCCGCCAGAGGTGCTGGAAGGACCCAACTTGGCAGTCTCAGACCAGACCATGAACATGGCTGATATCCCCGGGGCTCCCGAACGTTACTCGTTCGCGAAGATTAATGAGCCGATCACCGTCCCCGGGCTTCTTGATGTGCAGCTCGAATCGTTTGCGTGGCTCGTCGGCACGCAAGAGTGGCGCGAGCGCGAGCAGGCCAACCGCGGCGACGATGCACGCATCACGTCCGGCCTGGAGGACATCCTCGACGAGATCTCCCCGATCGAGGACTACTCCGGCAACATGAGCCTGACGCTGTCCGAGCCGCGCTTCGAAGACGTGAAGTACACGATCGACGAGTGCAAGGACAAGGACATCAACTACTCCGCGCCGCTGTACGTGACCGCGGAGTTCATTAACAACGACACGCAGGAGATCAAGTCCCAGACCGTGTTCATCGGCGACTTCCCGCTGATGACGGACAAGGGCACCTTCATCGTCAACGGCACCGAGCGTGTCGTCGTCTCGCAGCTGGTGCGCTCCCCGGGCGTGTACTTCGACGAGACCATCGACAAGTCCACGGAGCGCCCGCTGCACTCCGTGAAGGTCATCCCGTCGCGCGGCGCGTGGCTGGAGTTCGACGTGGACAAGCGCGACACCGTCGGCGTGCGCATCGACCGTAAGCGCCGCCAGCCGGTCACCGTGCTGCTGAAGGCACTGGGCTGGACCACCGAGCAGATCACGGAGCGCTTCGGCTTCTCCGAGATCATGATGTCCACCCTGGAAAACGACGGCGTGTCCAACACCGACGAGGCGTTGCTGGAGATCTACCGCAAGCAGCGCCCGGGCGAGCAGCCGACGCGCGACCTTGCGCAGTCCCTGCTGGAGAACTCCTTCTTCAAAGCCAAGCGCTACGACCTCGCACGCGTGGGCCGCTACAAGGTCAACCGCAAGCTCGGCCTGGGCGGTGACCACGACGGTCTGATGACGCTGACCGAAGAGGACATCGCCACCACGCTCGAGTACCTTGTGCGCCTGCACGCCGGCGAGACCGAGATGACCTCCCCGGCCGGCGAGATCATTCCGATCAACACCGACGACATCGACCACTTTGGTAACCGCCGCCTGCGCACCGTGGGCGAGCTGATCCAGAACCAGGTCCGCGTCGGCCTGTCCCGCATGGAGCGCGTCGTGCGCGAGCGCATGACCACCCAGGACGCGGAGTCCATCACCCCGACATCCCTGATTAACGTGCGTCCGGTCTCCGCCGCGATCCGCGAGTTCTTCGGCACCTCCCAGCTGTCGCAGTTCATGGACCAGAACAACTCCCTGTCCGGCCTGACCCACAAGCGCCGCCTGTCCGCGCTTGGCCCGGGCGGCCTGTCGCGTGAGCGCGCCGGCATCGAGGTGCGAGACGTGCACCCGTCCCACTACGGCCGCATGTGCCCGATTGAGACCCCGGAAGGCCCGAACATTGGCCTGATCGGTGCGCTGTCCACCTACGCGCGCGTGAACCCGTTCGGCTTCATTGAGACGCCGTACCAGAAGGTCAACGACGGCAAGCTCACCGGCCAGATCGACTACCTCACCGCCGACGAGGAAGACCGCTACGCCATCGCCGAGGCCGCGACCCCGATGGACAAGGACAACAACCTCACCGGCGAGCGCATCGAGGTCCGCCTGAAGGACGGCGACATCGGCGTCGTCGGCCCGCAGGGCGTCGACTACCTTGACATCTCCCCGCGCCAGATGGTGTCCGTCGCAACCGCGATGATTCCGTTCCTGGAGCACGACGATGCGAACCGTGCGCTGATGGGCGCCAACATGCAGAAGCAGGCCGTGCCGCTGCTGCGCGCCGAGTCGGCCTACGTGGCCACCGGCATGGAGCAGCGCGCCGCCTACGACGCTGGCGACACCGTCATTTCCAAGAAGGCCGGCGTGATCGAGAACGTCACCGGCGACTTCATCACCGTCATGGACGATGAGGGCGGCCGCGACACCTACATGCTGCGCACCTTCGAGCGCACCAACCAGGGCACCTGCTACAACCAGACCCCGATCGTCTCCGCGGGCGACCGCGTCGAGGCCGGCCAGGTCATCGCAGACGGCCCGGGCACCAAGGACGGCGAGATGGCGCTCGGCCGCAACCTGCTGGTTGCGTTCATGCCGTGGGAAGGCCACAACTACGAGGACGCCATCATCCTCAACCAGCGCGTGGTGGAGGAGGACATCCTCACCTCCGTGCACATTGAGGAGCACGAGATCGACGCCCGCGACACCAAGCTGGGCGCCGAGGAAATCACCCGCGAGATCCCGAACGTCTCCGAGGACGTGCTCAAGGACCTCGACGAGCGCGGCATCATCCGCATCGGCGCGGACGTGCGCGACGGCGACATCCTCGTGGGCAAGGTCACCCCGAAGGGCGAGACTGAGCTGACCCCGGAGGAGCGCCTGCTGCGCGCCATCTTCGGCGAGAAGGCCCGCGAGGTGCGCGACACCTCCCTGAAGGTGCCGCACGGCGAGCAGGGCAAGGTCATTGCCGTGCGCCGCTTCTCCCGCGAGGACGACGACGATCTGTCCCCGGGCGTCAACGAGATGATCCGCGTGTACGTGGCTCAGAAGCGCAAGATCCAGGACGGCGACAAGATGGCCGGCCGCCATGGCAACAAGGGTGTCGTGGGCAAGATCCTGCCGCAGGAGGACATGCCGTTCATGGCTGACGGCACCCCGGTGGACATCATCCTGAACACCCACGGTGTGCCGCGTCGTATGAACATCGGCCAGGTGCTGGAGATCCACTTGGGCTGGCTGGCCAAGGCCGGCTGGACCGTCAACCCGGACGACCCGGCGAACGCCAAGCTTTTGGAGACGCTGCCGGAGCACCTCTACGACGTGCCGGCCGATTCGCTCACCGCAACTCCGGTGTTCGACGGTGCCTCCAACGACGAGATCGCAGGCCTGCTTGCCAACTCCAAGCCGAACCGCGACGGCGACGTCATGGTCGACGGCGAGGGCAAGACCACCCTGTTCGACGGCCGTTCCGGCGAGCCGTACAAGTACCCGATTTCCGTCGGCTACATGTACATGCTCAAGCTGCACCACCTGGTGGACGAGAAGATCCACGCCCGTTCCACCGGCCCGTACTCCATGATTACGCAGCAGCCGCTGGGCGGTAAGGCCCAGTTCGGCGGCCAGCGCTTCGGCGAGATGGAGGTGTGGGCGATGCAGGCGTACGGCGCCGCCTACACCCTGCAGGAGCTGCTGACCATCAAGTCGGATGACGTGGTGGGCCGCGTGAAGGTCTACGAGGCGATTGTCAAGGGCGACAACATCCCGGATCCGGGCATCCCGGAGTCCTTCAAGGTGCTGCTCAAGGAGCTGCAGTCCTTGTGCCTGAACGTGGAGGTCCTCTCCACCGACGGCACCCCGATGGAGCTCGACGGCGACGACGACGAGTTCGATCAGGCCGGCTCCTCGCTTGGCATCAACCTTTCCCGTGACGAGGGTGCAGCGGCGGACACCGCCTAAGCGCTAGGTAGCCGTCGTAAAGCTTTTGCTTTTCGACGGCACGACGAACGAACAGCACACATCTAGAAGAAAAGGAACTTTTACGTGTTTGACGTAAACCTCTTCGACGAGCTTCGCATCGGCCTGGCCACCGCCGACGACATCCGCCGTTGGTCCCACGGCGAGGTGAAGAAGCCCGAGACCATTAACTACCGCACGCTCAAGCCAGAGAAGGACGGCCTGTTCTGCGAGCGCATCTTCGGCCCGACCCGCGACTGGGAGTGCGCCTGCGGCAAGTACAAGCGCGTCCGCTACAAGGGCATCATCTGTGAGCGCTGCGGCGTTGAGGTGACCAAGTCCAAGGTGCGCCGCGAGCGCATGGGCCACATCGAGCTGGCCGCTCCGGTGACCCACATCTGGTACTTCAAGGGCGTTCCGTCCCGCCTGGGCTACCTGCTGGACCTGGCGCCGAAGGACCTCGAGCGCATCATCTATTTCGCTGCGAACATTGTCACCTCCGTTGACGATGAGGCCCGCCACAACGACATGTCCACCCTTGAGGCGGAGATGTTGATGGAGAAGAAGGATGTCGAGGACGACACCAACTCCGAGATCGCGGACCGCGCGCAGAAGCTGGAGGAGGACCTCGCTGAGCTCGAGGCTTCCGGCGCGACCGCCGCTGCCCGCAAGAAGGTGCAGAACGCTGCGGACAAGGAAATGCAGCACATGCGCGAGGCTGGCGAGCGCGAGGTTGAGCGCCTGGACGAGATCTGGACCACCTTCCAGAAGCTCGCTCCGAAGCAGATGATCATCGACGAGAACCTCTACGAGGAGCTCGTTGACCGCTACGAGGACTACTTCACCGGCGGCATGGGCGCGGAGGCGATCCAGACCCTGATCCGCAACTTCGACCTCGACGCCGAGGCCGAGGAACTGCGCGGCATCATCGCCGAGGGCAAGGGCCAGAAGAAGGTCCGCGCGCTCAAGCGCCTGCGTGTCGTCGCCGCGTTCCAGCGCTCCGGCAACGACCCGGCCGGCATGATCCTGGACGCGATCCCGGTGATCCCGCCGGAGCTGCGCCCGATGGTCCAGCTCGATGGCGGCCGCTTCGCCACCTCCGACCTGAACGACCTGTACCGCCGCGTGATCAACCGCAACAACCGTTTGAAGCGCATGATCGACCTGGGCGCGCCCGAGATCATCGTGAACAACGAGAAGCGCATGCTGCAGGAGTCTGTTGACGCTCTGTTCGACAACGGCCGCCGCGGCCGTCCGGTCACCGGCCCGGGCACCCGTCCGCTGAAGTCCCTGTCCGACCTGCTCAAGGGCAAGCAGGGCCGCTTCCGTCAGAACCTGCTGGGTAAGCGTGTGGACTACTCCGGCCGTTCCGTGATTATCGTCGGCCCGCAGCTGAAGCTGCACGAGTGCGGTCTGCCGAAGCGCATGGCGCTCGAGCTATTCAAGCCGTTCGTGATGAAGCGCCTGGTGGACAACGACTACGCGCAGAACATCAAGTCCGCCAAGCGCATGGTGGAGCGCCAGCGCCCCGAGGTGTGGGACGTCCTCGAAGAGGCGATTTCGGAGCACCCGGTGCTACTCAACCGCGCGCCGACGCTGCACCGCCTGGGCATCCAGGCCTTTGAGCCGAAGCTGGTCGAGGGTAAGGCCATCCAGCTGCACCCGCTGGCTTGTGAGGCGTTCAACGCCGACTTCGACGGCGACCAGATGGCAGTCCACCTGCCGCTGTCCGCAGAGGCGCAAGCTGAGGCCCGCGTGCTCATGCTGTCGTCGAACAACATCCTGTCCCCGGCGTCCGGCAAGCCGCTGGCGATGCCGCGCCTGGACATGGTCACCGGCCTGTACTTCCTGACCATGGAGAAGGGCCCGCAGGAGATCGGCGGCGAGGGCGCGTACGCACCTGCCGACGACAACGGCCCGGCCCGCGGCGTCTACTCGTCCTACCGCGAGGCCATCATGGCCTACGACCTGGGTGTGCTGGGCCTGCAGGCCCCGATCAAGGTGCGCATCGACCACCTGCGTCCGACCCCGGAGATCGAGGCCGAGCAGTTCCCGGACGGCTGGGAAAAGGGCCAGGCGTGGATGACGGACACCACTTTGGGCCGCATCATGTTCAACGAGCTGCTGCCGTTCAACTTCCCGTACCAGGAAGGCGCCATGGTCCGTAAGGGCGGTGGCGGCGGCAAGCTGCTGCTGGGCGACATCATCCAGTCCATGGTTGAGAAGTACCCGATGATCACCGTCGCGCAGGTGCTGGACAAGATGAAGGACGCAGGCTTCTACTGGGCGACCCGTTCCGGCGTGACCATCTCCATGGCCGACGTGCTCATCCTCCCGAACAAGACCGAGGTCCTCGAGCAGTACGAGAAGGAAGCCGAGGCCATCGAGCGCAAGTTCTGGGAGAAGGGTGCGCTGACCGAGGAGAACCGCTACGACCGCCTGGTCGAGCTGTGGCAGGACGCCACCAACAAGGTGGGTCAGGCCGTGGAGGACCTGTATCCGGACGACAACCCGATTCCGATGATCGTGAAGTCCGGTGCTGCCGGTAACATGCGCCAGATCTGGACCCTGGCCGGCATGAAGGGCATGGTCGTGAACTCGCGCGGCGAGTACATCACCCGCCCGATCAAGACCTCCTTCCGCGAAGGTCTGTCCGTGATGGAGTACTTCAACAACTCCCACGGTTCCCGCAAGGGCCTGGCCGATACCGCGCTTCGTACCGCGGACTCCGGCTACCTCACCCGCCGTCTGGTGGACGTGGCGCAGGACGTCATCGTCCGCGAGGAGGACTGCGGCACCCGCCAGGGCGTCAAGGTCCCGGTGGCTGAGGCGGCAGGCGACTCCTTCGTGCGCCACGACCTGGTTGAGACCTCCGTGTCCGGCCGTGTCCTGGCAGCCGATGTGAAGGACGCCGACGACAAGGTCATCGCCGAGGCTGGCACCGAGCTGACCGAGGAGCGTATCGACGAGCTCGTGGCAGCCGGTATCGCCGAGATCAAGGTCCGCTCCGTGCTGACCTGCCAGACTCCGACCGGTGTCTGCGCGAAGTGCTACGGCAAGTCCATGGCGTCCGGCCAGCTCGTCGACATCGGCGAGGCAGTCGGCATCGTGGCCGCGCAGTCCATTGGTGAGCCGGGTACGCAGCTGACCATGCGTACCTTCCACCAGGGCGGCGTCGGCGGCGATATTACGGGTGGTCTGCCGCGTGTGCAGGAGCTGTTCGAGGCCCGCGTGCCGAAGAACCGCGCCCCGATCGCGTCCGTGGCCGGCACCATCTCGCTCGAGGACGAGGGCAACTTCTGGACCCTGACCATCCACCCGGACGACGGCTCCGACCTGGTGGTCTACGAGAAGCTGTCCAAGCGCCAGGGTCTGGCCCAGGTGCGTCGCCCGATGGAGTCCAACCCGGACGCCATGATCGAGCGCGGCCTGCGCGAGGGCGACCACGTCGAGGTGGGCGAGCGTCTGCTCCGCGGCGCCGCCGACCCGCACGACGTGCTCGAGGTCCTCGGCCGCCGTGGTGTGGAGAAGCACCTGATCGACGAGGTCCAGGCCGTGTACCGCACCCAGGGTGTGTCCATCCACGACAAGCACATCGAGATCATCATCCGCCAGATGCTGCGCCGCGGCACCGTCATCGACTCGGGTTCCACCGAGTTCCTGCCGGGTACCCTGGTGGATCTGTCCGAGGCACGCCAGGTCAACGCCGCAGCGGTGGCGGACGGCGGCGAGCCGGCGGAGATGCGCTCCGAGATCATGGGCATCACCAAGGCGTCGCTGGCCACGGAGTCCTGGCTGTCGGCGGCCTCCTTCCAGGAGACCACCCGCGTGCTCACCGACGCCGCGATCAACAAGCGCTCCGACAAGCTGATCGGCCTGAAGGAGAACGTGATCATCGGCAAGCTGATTCCGGCCGGTACGGGCATTTCCCGCTACCGCAACATCCAGGTCAAGCCGACCGAGGCGGCTCGCTCCGCGGCGTACTCGATCCCGACGTTCGGCGACTCCATCTACGGCGATGAGGGCTACGGCGAGTTCACCGGTGCCTCCGTCCCGATGGACGAGTTCGGCTTCGAGGAGCTGTAACACCAGGCCCAGCATTCTGGCTTAGCTAGGTCTGCGTGAGAAACGCCCGGCTTCCCCGCGAGGGGAGGCCGGGCGTTTTGCTTTTCGACGGGCCGCTCTACCGCACCCGGACGCCGCGGGCCGCGCGGGTGATCCCCACGCCGCCCATGAGTGCGAGGCCGCGAACGCGGATCACGGGTGCGTCGGCAGGCAGCTGCGCGACGGAGAGGGTGCAGGAGGGGTGGTCCTCCATCCCGAAGCCGCCCATGATGCCCACGCCGTCGTCGATCACGCGGACGTCCTCGGGCACGATGATGTCGATGCCGCCCATGATCGAGAGTGCGTAGATCGTGGTTTCGCGCGAGGCGAGCCGGGCTTCGCGCAGGTCGAGCGCGTTGCCGCCCATCAGGGTGATGGAGGTATGCGTCGGTGCCACGAGCCACTGCCCGGTGCGTTCGGTCCCGCCCATGACACACAGGGAAAACGAGGAACCACCGCTTTCGCCAGAAACCCTCGTTTGGGAGGGAGCGGCCTCCCGCTCGGCATGCGCGACGGGGGAGAGATCCTCCACCAATGCGGGGAGCTCATCGGCGTACGTGGCGGCGTAGAGAGCGCGGGAGCGCTCGTCGAACTCGGACATGGAGAGCTGCCCGTCGGCGAACGCTTCCTGGAGATGCTTGGCGGCGGTGTGACGCTCTGCGTCGGAGGCGCGTTTACGGGGCGGGGTGGGGTTGTCCATGACTTGGACAGTAGTGGACAAAGTTGGCAAGAGCAGGAGAACAGCACGCGAAATTGGGCGCGTTCTGCTTAGATTCGACGTGTGAACGAGAAGGCGGCGGGAAGCCAGCCCGTGCGGGGTCTGGCCAAGTCGGTCGCGGCGGACCTCAGGACGAGGACGAACGCGACCATCGCGGGCTTGCTCGCGCTCGCCGGTGTGACGGGGCTTGCCGGCGGCTTCGGGGAGGCGGCGCCGGAGGAGGTCGTCTCCGCCGCTGATCTGGACCAGCCGGAAGAACTGGAGGTAGCGCCCCTGGCTGTCCAGGTGCAGCGCACCTACCTCCTCGACGGAGCGCGGGTGGTGCACATGCGGTTGACAAACACCGCGGAGCGTCCCATCTACGCTCTGCAGTGGCAACAGGCGTTTCACCTCGAGGATTCGTCGCTGGCGGCAGACGCGCAGCCGAAGTTCCACAAGATCGACGCGCGACTCACCGGCGACGAGGACCTCGAGAGCGTCCCGCTGCCGCACAACCAGGTGCTGAATCCGGACGTGCCCCAGGACATCGCGCTGGTGTTCAGTGGCGACGGCAGCGGCGACACGCTGGTGGTGTGGTCGATGGAGTACCGCAAGTCGTTCCTGGACGGCGACAAAACCTGGTTTGCCAAGGAGCGCGTCGCGGAGGTGGAGCTGCAATGAATTTCCGCAAGGTGTGGACCACAGCCGCGGCGCTTGCGTTGCTTGTGTTGGGCATGCAGCTTCGCGACGTGCTGCCCAACGCCGCAGACCGTGCCGCCGAAAGCTTCGACTACGCCAGCTCAGCCCCGATTATCGGCGACGTGGACGACGTGCAGGTCACATTGGCCGCCAATTTCAACGGCACGGCTTCCAAGCGGTGGAGGACGAAAGCCAGATCGGCCTTTACGCCCCGGAGGGCTTCACCATCTGGGCGGTGCTGACCCAGTGGAATGCCTCGGAAGAGTCCGTGCTGGAAAACTGCCGCATGTGGGTGACCGGCTCAGACGGCAAGGAGTACCTGCGTAAAGACGGCCTTTTCGGCACACCCATCGACGACTTCAGCGCCCTGCACGCATGCACGCCCCCGGGGGAGGCCGGCCCGGTGGTCCGGGTGGGCGAGATTGGGTCCACCGAGCTGCACCTCGAGCCGGGGGATCCACGCCCGGGCGAGTGGCGCAAGGTCACCCCGCTCGCGCTGCCGGACGGCGTGCAACCGGAAAAGCTGCATTTTGGGTGGGACTTTCCCCACTTTGTCACGGTGGAGCTGCCGGAACCGAAGGTTTACGTGGATGCGCCTGCGGATTCCTCTTCTTCCGGCGAGTAGCTGTGGCGCAGGAAGAAATCCAGGCCTGAGGCGATCAGGCACACCACAACCAGCAGGTAGACCGCCCGCGCGACCACGAGCAGGTAACTGAGGGCTTGTTCCGCGACCACCTTGCTGTCCACAGGACCGATCAGGGCGCGCCCCAGCTCCACCACGCCGAGCTCGACGCTGGTGGCGAGCATGAACATGATGCAGAAGATGGTCATCGGAATCAGCCCCGCCCGCGCGAGCGTTCCCAGCCCCTTGAGCGTCGCCTTAATCGGCCCTGCCACGGGTTTGAGCGCCTCGTCGACTGCGTGCTTTGCTTCGTTGTGGGCGGCGGTCTGCATCCGTTTGCGGATGCTTATCGACGTCCCCTTCGGCACCTCCTCCACCTTCGCCTCTTCCACCTTCTTGGCGGTGAGTGTGGTGCCGAAGACAACGGCACCGAGCGTCAGCCAGGCGACCGGGACGGTCACCAGCTGGTTCAGCGCCGGTAGCTGGTCGGAAAGCCACTCCCACGCTGCGCCGAGGGCACCGGTGTGCTCGGCGGCGTCGGTCTTTAATTCCTCGTAGCGCCGGTGGACGGGGGCGAGACTGCGCCAGGACAGGGCCCAATCCTGTACCGCGCTTAAACGGTTGGTCAGAAACACCGACACCGTGGTCATCCACAGCACTTCCAGGTAGGCGGCGAGGTAGGTCAGACCGAGGCCCTTTTCCGCCAGGGCGAAGTAGCCGATGATCTTGCGCAGCACGATCGTGCCGGCGATCAGGCCGATGAGGGCGGCGGTGTCGTCGATAAATGCGCGCGAGAAATCCGCTTCGAAACCTTGGTTGAAGTACTCGTCGTAGGTAGTCGCCCGCCGGAACGCGGCGAGGTCTTCTTTGAGCAGGCCGTGTGTGGAGTACACGGTGAGAAACGAGATGAGCATGCCGCCTGCAGAAAGCAACCGCACCTTGGAAGAGCCGTCGTTGCGGCTCGGGAATGTCGCCGCGAGGAAGGGAAGAGAGGGGCGCAGAAGCCACAGCGAGAAGATGATGGACAGCATCACCATCAGCGGGGCCAGCGGCATGACCAGGCTGGCGGCGAGGCTGCTGAACGTGGAGAGCCACACTGCGAGCCAGATCACCGTCTGGCGCGCGGCCAACCCGAGGCAAATGACGGTGACCAGTTGGGGCAGGTGCCGAAATAGCAGATACGCTGCGCGTGCCGGAATCGCGGCGGACTCGACAGCCACGTCGCGCAGCGAGCGGGAGACACCCGTCCAAGGAGTCATAGCAGCAGTGTAACCGGAGGGGTGCGAAGGCGCAGTTTGCTTTGCGACGTTCTTTCGGTGTAGTTTTGACGAGGTTTCGCCCGTGTCACGCGGTGCGAAGTACTCGAACTCCATGCGACTCGTTCACACGGTAGTTCATGCAATCGGCAGGGCCCCGAAGAAGAGCCCCCATTTTTGCATGTATGGCCGGGTGTGGGCGGGAAGCGCTAACAGAAAGAGCGTGAATGCCTACTATTCAGCAGCTGGTCCGTAAGGGCCGCCACGATAAGTCCACCAAGGTGGCGACCGCTGCGCTGAAGGGTTCCCCGCAGCGTCGCGGCGTGTGCACCCGTGTGTACACCACCACTCCGAAGAAGCCGAACTCTGCTCTGCGTAAGGTCGCGCGTGTGCGCCTGACCTCCGGCATCGAGGTTTCCGCATACATCCCGGGCGAGGGCCACAACCTGCAGGAGCACTCCATGGTGCTCGTGCGCGGCGGTCGTGTGAAGGACCTGCCGGGTGTGCGCTACAAGATCGTCCGTGGCGCTCTGGATACCCAGGGTGTGAAGGACCGCAAGCAGGCTCGCTCCCGTTACGGCGCGAAGAAGGGACAGTAAACAATGCGTAAGCAGCAAGCACCGAAGCGTCCCGTAGTCAAGGATCCGGTTTACAACTCCGAGCTGGTCACCATGCTCGTGAACAAGATCCTGCGGGACGGCAAGAAGTCCACCGCAGAGCGCATCGTCTACGGCGCTCTCGAGCAGTGCCGTGAGAAGACCGGCACCGACCCGGTGGGCACCCTGGAGAAGGCAATCGGCAACATCCGCCCGGACCTCGAGGTTCGCTCCCGCCGTGTCGGTGGCGCGACCTACCAGGTGCCGGTTGACGTCAAGCCGGCCCGTTCCACCACCCTCGCCCTGCGTTGGCTGGTCACCTTCACCCGCCAGCGTCGCGAGAACTCCATGATGGAGCGCCTCGCCAACGAGATCTTGGATGCTTCCAACGGTCTCGGCGCATCCGTGAAGCGCCGCGAGGACACCCACAAGATGGCCGAGGCCAACCGTGCCTTCGCCCACTACCGCTGGTAATCGCTGGAGCAAGGCGAAGCATGGAAACCCGGAAACTGCATACCCGCTTCCCAGGGAAGCGAGCTGGTGCGTTTCCGGGTTTTTCCAGCTGAGGCGAACCTCACGCTGCCACTTCAGTGAAAAGGTGGCAGAATTGACAAAGGACAACTGACCGACAACGGCGCCGCAAGGCGTCGACGACTTCAAAGTTGGGGTATCAACGTGGCACAAGAAGTGCTTAAGGATCTGAACAAGGTCCGCAACATCGGCATCATGGCCCACATCGATGCTGGTAAGACCACTACCACCGAGCGCATCCTCTTCTACACGGGTATCAACCGCAAGGTTGGCGAGACCCACGATGGTGGCGCGACCACTGACTGGATGGAGCAGGAGAAGGAACGCGGCATCACCATTACGTCCGCTGCCGTGACCTGCTTCTGGGAAAACAACCAGATCAACATCATCGACACCCCGGGTCACGTGGATTTCACCGTTGAGGTGGAGCGCTCCCTGCGCGTGCTCGACGGCGCTGTTGCCGTGTTCGACGGCAAGGAGGGTGTGGAGCCGCAGTCCGAGCAGGTGTGGCGTCAGGCCGCGAAGTACGACGTTCCGCGTATCTGCTTCGTCAACAAGATGGACAAGCTGGGCGCTGACTTCTACTACACCGTCGGCACCATCGTTGACCGCCTCGGTGCGAAGCCGTTGGTTATGCAGCTGCCGATCGGCGCTGAGGATGACTTCGACGGCGTCGTGGACCTCATCGACATGAAGGCCCTGATGTGGCCGGGCAAGGTCGAGACCGGCACCCCGCCGCAGATCCAGGAGATCCCGGAGGATCTCAAGGAGAAGGCTGAGGAGTACCGCGAGAAGCTGCTCGAGACCGTCGCAGAGTCCGACGAGGAGCTCATGGAGAAGTACTTCGGCGGCGAGGAGCTGACGAAGGAAGAGATCCAGGCAGCCATCCGCAAGATGACCATCGCCTCCGAGATCTACCCGGTGTTCTGCGGTACCGCATACCGCAACAAGGGCATCGAGCCGATCCTCGACGCTGTCGTCGCATACCTGCCGAGCCCGATCGACATCGGCGACGTCCACGGCACCTCCGTCGACGGTGAAGAGGAACTGACCCGTAAGCCGTCCGTCGAGGAGCCGTTCTCCGCTCTGGCGTTCAAGATCGCCGTGCACCCGTTCTTCGGCAAGCTCACCTACGTGCGCGTCTACTCCGGCCAGGCTATCCCGGGCGAGCAGATGCTCAACTCCACGAAGTCCAAGAAGGAGCGCGTGGGCAAGCTCTTCCAGATGCACGCGAACAAGGAGAACCCGGTCGAGCACGCCGACGCCGGCAACATCTACGCGTTCATCGGTCTGAAGGAAACCACCACGGGCGACACCCTGTGCAACCCGGACCACCCGATCATCCTCGAGTCCATGGACTTCCCGGATCCGGTGATCCAGGTGGCCATCGAGCCGAAGACCAAGGCTGACCAGGAGAAGCTGGGCACCGCTATTCAGAAGCTCGCCGAAGAGGACCCGACCTTCACCGTCCAGCTGGACGAGGAGACCGGCCAGACCGTCATCGGCGGCATGGGCGAGCTGCACCTCGACGTGCTGGTGGACCGCATGAAGCGCGAGTTCAAGGTCGAGGCGAACATCGGTTCCCCGCAGGTTGCGTACCGCGAGACCATCCGCAAGAAGGTGGAGTCCCTGGACTACACCCACAAGAAGCAGACCGGTGGTTCCGGCCAGTTCGCGAAGGTCATCGTCACCATCGAGCCGTACTCCCCGGACCCGGAGGAGCTGGAAGAGGGCGAGTCCGCTTCCTACAAGTTCGAGAACGCTGTCACCGGTGGCCGCGTGCCGAAGGAGTACATCCCGTCCGTCGACGCTGGTATCCAGGACGCGATGCAGTACGGCTTCCTCGCCGGCTACCCGCTGGTGAACATCAAGGCCACCCTCGAGGACGGCGCTTACCACGACGTCGACTCCTCGGAAATGGCGTTCAAGCTCGCTGGCTCCCAGGTGCTGAAGGAAGCTGTCGCCAAGGCGAAGCCGGTCCTGCTCGAGCCGGTCATGGCCGTCGAGGTTGTGACCCCGGAGGAGTACATGGGCACCGTCAACGGTGACATCAGCTCCCGCCGCGGCCAGGTCTTCGCTATGGAGGACCGCTCCGGCGCGAAGGTCGTCAAGGCGAAGGTGCCGCTGTCCGAGATGTTCGGCTACATCGGCGATCTGCGTTCCTCCACCGCCGGCCGCGCGAACTTCACCATGGTGTTCGACTCCTACGCTGAGGTTCCGCAGTCCGTCGCTCAGGAGATCATCGACGAGCGCAACGGCAACAAGTAGTTGCCGCCCGCCCCTCCTCACGGGTCCGCACCGCGTGCCAGCGGTGCGGCGCGGATTCCGCGGAGGCGGGGCGAGAGGGCAGCGGCCGCGCTGAGGTACCGCCCAGGAACAGGGCGGTGTCTGAGCCGGCCGTTACCCTCTAGGTCGATCCGGGGGAAACGGCGAGGCCGGTTTGAAAAACGGCCGCTGGAAACCTAGGATCTTGTAACTGGCACATTGTGAAATGGCTCCCGTATCCGTGCCCTGCGCTGGGCGCGGGCCGGGGCGTATGTAAACCACGTGGCTGCGAAGGTCGTAGTCACCATGAAGTCCAGGAGGACAACAGTGGCAAAGGAAAAGTTCGAGCGCTCTAAGCCGCACGTGAACATCGGCACCATCGGTCACGTCGACCACGGCAAGACCACCACCACCGCCGCTATCACCAAGGTGCTGGCTGACGCTTACCCGGAGGAGAACAAGGCCTTCGCCTTCGACTCCATCGATAAGGCTCCGGAGGAGCGCGAGCGCGGCATCACCATCAACATCTCCCACGTGGAGTACAACACCCCGAAGCGTCACTACGCTCACGTGGACGCCCCGGGCCACGCCGACTACATCAAGAACATGATTACCGGCGCTGCTCAGATGGACGGCGCAATCCTCGTGGTTGCTGCAACCGACGGCCCGATGCCGCAGACCCGCGAGCACGTGCTGCTCGCTCGCCAGGTCGGCGTTCCGTACATCCTCGTTGCACTGAACAAGTGCGACATGGTCGACGATGAGGAAATCATCGAGCTCGTCGAGATGGAGGTCCGCGAGCTGCTGGCTGAGCAGGACTACGACGAAGAGGCTCCGATCGTCCACATCTCCGCTCTGAAGGCTCTCGAGGGCGACGAGAAGTGGGTCCAGTCCGTCGTTGACCTCATGCAGGCTTGCGACGACGCCATCCCGGATCCGGAGCGCGAGACCGACAAGCCGTTCCTGATGCCGATCGAGGACATCTTCACCATTTCCGGCCGCGGCACCGTGGTTACCGGTCGTGTGGAGCGTGGCGTGCTCAACCTCAACGACGAGGTCGAGATCATCGGTATCCGCGAGAAGTCCCAGAAGACCACCGTCACCTCCATCGAGATGTTCAACAAGCTTCTCGACACCGCCGAGGCTGGCGACAACGCAGCTCTGCTGCTCCGTGGCCTGAAGCGCGAGGACGTTGAGCGTGGCCAGGTTGTTATCCACCCGGGCGCTTACACCCCGCACTCCAAGTTCGAGGGTTCCGTCTACGTCCTGTCCAAGGACGAGGGCGGCCGCCACACCCCGTTCTTCGACAACTACCGTCCGCAGTTCTACTTCCGCACCACCGACGTCACCGGTGTTGTGAAGCTGCCGGAGGGCACCGAGATGGTCATGCCGGGCGACAACGTCGAGATGTCCGTCGAGCTGATCCAGTCGGTCGCTATGGACGAGGGCCTGCGCTTCGCTATCCGCGAGGGCTCCCGCACCGTCGGCGCTGGCCGCGTCACCAAGATCCTGGACTAATTCCAGACCTGGTGTAACCAGCTGACGTAGAAGCCGTCCTCCCCGCTGGGGAGGGCGGCTTTTCTCATGCGTTAGGCTCTGATGCGTGCACGACCCCACCCGTATTCCACGACTGACCCAGGCCGTGCAGCGCGCCTGGGAGGGCCAGCCGGACCTCACTCTCGCTCAGCTCATCGGGGTCCTGCAGAACAGCGGCCTCGGCTGGGGCACGACCGACGAGGAAGCCGTCGAGTTGCTCGAGGCATTGGAGCGCGAGCATCCTTCGCTTATCGACGCCAACTCCGGCCCCCACACGATCACCACCGTCAACCCGCCGCACCTGGTCACCATCACGGGCGGGTATGTGGTGGTGCGCAGCGGCGCCGACCCTGAGCGCATGCCGGCGGTGTGGCACATCGGTGGCATGCGCAAGGCGGGACCCGGATTGCCGCTGGTGATCGCCGATGCGGAAGGGGTGGAGCACCGCTTAGGGGTTGTGTCGTTGGTGACGCGGCTTACGGGGGCACCGGAGGCGTCGATAGGCATGGCCCGCGAAGACGTGGGCAACAGGCGGTGGCTGGTGCAGTTCGACGACGGTGCGAGGGCTGTGGTGGGGCAGCGCATCCGCATATGGCGGGTGGAGGGGCGCGCCGTGGTCAGCGAACGCGTCGCCTGGAGCGAGATCCTGCGCTGCGAGCCGGGAGCAGACATGGAAATAGCCCCAGCGGGTGGCGGGAAGCCGCTCACGCTGGGGCGGGTGAAGCTCGTGCTGGAACTGGAGCGCTAGGCGGCGATCCGGTCCAGGTGGAGCTTCCACACCGAGTCAATCTCCATGGTGTGGTTGGCCATGCGGAAGTCCTGGTCCGCAGCCTCGATGACGCGCACGGCGTCGTCAAACGGGTACTCGGGGTTGGCGAATACGGTGAACGTCGCTGTCGGGCGCTTGCCAACCATCGCCACCTTGCAGGAGGCGCGGCGGATCTCGTTGGCGTGCTCCAGGGAGGTGCAGGCCGCCTCGGAGACGCGCTGGACGTTGATAATTGTCTCGCCGTGCTCCGGGTCCGCAGGCAGAATGCCACGGTTGGAAAACGCGCGGGAGCGGATGTTCGCCAGCAGGATCCACAGGCCCAGGATCGCCGCGAGGATAGCGCCGATGATCAGGGCGGTGATGTAGTGGTCCTGGTAGCCCAGGTCGATCAGGCGGGTGCGGTCGACGAAGTCGGCCGCGTCGACGAGGTAGGGGATCTGCCAGTACTCGGCGATGGGGAAGAGGCCAGCAAGAATCAGCAGTAGGCCGAGCAGGAAGACTGCCAGGCGGTTGAAGAAGCTGAGTGTCTTAGTCATCGCGTCACCTCCGGGGTCGTCGAGTCAATGGTGGAACCGGACGGCTGCTGCGGCACGTTCGCACGCTGCGCGGCAACCTGCTGCGAGCCCGGGTTGGGCAGCAGCTTCACCGACACAGCAGGCTGCGCCTTCAGCACGCGGAACTCGTCGTTGAGCGCGCGGGTGATGCGTTCCTGCATCGCCGTGCCGGAGCCGTCGTCGACCACCTGCACCTTGACGGACTTGCGGTTCGCCTTCGTGCTCACCTGCTCGCCGCCGAGGTCGCCGCGAGTGGTGAACGTGGTCTTGCGGGCGATGTCCACCGGACGGGTCCAGATGGACGCCGGCGAGTTCACGCGCACGTGCCCGTGGGGGCGCGGCTTGAACGTGAAGAACACCAGGAACAAGCCGACCAGCACGAGGAGGATCCCCACAACGACGGCGGTGACGTCCGCCTCGAAGGAACCGAGGAAGTCCCAGGTGCGGCCCAGCCAGGAGTCCGACGGGGCCTCATCGCCGTAGAAGTGGTACCACAGATCGCGCGCAGCCACGCCAGCAAGAGCCAGCAAGAGCAGGCTGATCAGCACCGCGAACCAGCGCGAGGCGGGGTTGCCCAGCGGTTCGTCACCCGGGTGGGGGCCGACAGCTGCGTTATTGGGCGCCGCGTTGTTGGGCGCAGTGTTAGCGGGAGCGGTCATAGTACTTCACCACCGGTTCAATCGTGATCTGCTTAAGCGGCTTCGGTGCTGGTGCCTGGGGCACAATCACAGGCTGCGGCGCAGGCGCGGAAGTGATCGGGGCCCGCGCCACCGGCTCCACCACGATGGGTTTAAGCGGCGGACGGTTAACCGTGATCGGCTTCAGCGGTGCGCGGTTCGGCATAGGAACATCGCGGGGCTGGGCGAAGCGCGTGACGTCCACAGGCTTGAGCGGCTGCAGCGGGGGCAGCTGCGGGTGGCGGGGGATAACCCCGTTCGCCTGCGGCGCCCACGTCCGGACTGGCTCCGGCGGGAACGGTACGCGTGCCTCCGTCGGGGAGGTGTGGATGGCAGCGAGACGCTGCGGCTCCGGCACCTCCGGCGAGAAAGTGCGCACCGGCTCCGGGGTCTGCACGCCTGCCGCGCGGACCGGTTCCGGCTTCTCTGGGTGCTCGACCTCGATCGGGGCGGGGACGACCACGTCCCTCATGTCGTCGACAAGCGAGCGCGCCTTGATCGGCGCGAGTTGCTCGCGCGGTTTGGTCACGGGGTGCTCCACGTGGGTCGGGGAGACCTCGACGGGGGTAGGAATCACGAAAGCTTCGTGCTCCGCCACCTGGTCCCAGGTCACGCGGCCGGTGTCGGGGAGGGTTTCCACATTGGCCACAGTGACCTTCACACGGGAGACATCCAGGCCCACCAGCGTGCGAATGTGCGCGATGATGGTTGCGCGCACAGCGTCGGTGATGGCAGCAACCGGGGCGGGGTAGGAGGTGGCAATTTCGGTGTCCACCGCCACTGTGCCCGTCGCCTGGTCCAGCCGGGCGTGGATCCGCGGGAAGCTGCGTCCCGCCAGCCCGGCCAGCTTTGCGTCGATAGTCCGGCAGCCCGGTACCGCCGCAGCTGCCACCTCAGCGACGCGCTCGATGGTGCGCTCACTGACGTGGTAGAAGGAATTATCCATTAGCTTCGGCCTCTGCCGGTGCCGTTACTCAGGGCCGCGGACAGATCCAGACGGCCGTCGAGCTGGGCCCCGACAACCCCGCCGATGATGGTGAACAGCAGCAGCCAGAGCAGGCCCGGCCAACCGCCGAAGGTGACAAAGAAGGCGACCACGACACCGATGAGGATGCCTGTCAGCGCCTTGTTGGCAAAAAGATTCATAATAAAACCACGTTTCGGGTTATGAGGTTGGGGCGGGCCGCGCTACTGCGCGTCGCCTGCGACAACGTCCACGAACTCCGCGTCGGATGCGCCGAGCACAGCCGCGCGGACATCCTCGGCCACGTCCTGCACTTTGCGGCCGGAAGCGACATCGAAGATGAAGTGGACTTCAAATCCGGTTCGGCCGTCCCGAGAGATGGCCTTCAGACCTTCAATGCGGGTGTTGGGCAGGTAGGTCGCAATCTCGCCTACGCGGCCGCCGTGCAATCCGGCGACCCCGTCGACGGCGACGGCAGCATCGCGGACGCCCTCCGCAACCTCGCGGCTAACGGGGGTGTACGCCATGGCTTACTGGTTGATCGACTGGTTGACAGCCTGGTAGTTGGCGTTCGCGGCGGAGTTGGTCTCCTCGTACTGCTCAGCACCCTCCTGCTCCGGCAGGTGAACGTCGTGCACGGTAACGTCCACGCGGTCCACAATCAGACCGGTCATGCGGGTGATTGCGACGGTGACGTTCTCGCGGATCGCGTTCGCCAGCTCGTGGATGGCAACGCCGTACTCCGCGATGATGGCGACAGCGACGGAAGCGTGGCCGTCCTCGACTGCCACGTTGACGCCCTGCTGGACGTTGGTGGAGGAGGTCAGGGACTCGCGTACAGCGCCCCACATGCGGGCAGCGCCGCCGCCGAGGTTGTTCACGCCGGAGACCTCGCGGGCAGCGATACCTGCGATCTTGCCCACAACGTTGTCGTCGATGACGGTGGAGCCGTGCTCGGTCTCCAGGTTCTCGTTGCGCGGGCGGACCTGCTCCGGCTCCACAGCGGTGGAAGAAGAAGCCGGGGTGTTCGCGCCGGTCTTCGCTGCGGCGGTGTCCGGGGTGTTTGCAGAGGTCTCGTTGACGTTCTTGTCGGCCATGACGGTCCTTTCAATCTGTAAATACTGTGTCTCCGCGCGCTCTCAAATATGAGGCGCACGGCCTGGAAATAAAGGGTACACACATATATCTGGCCCAGCCGGGCCAGAAAGAAGGTGATACCAAGTTGAAATAATCCGGGACCGGCCGAAGGTTCGTCGATAAGCGGGCTTGTGCTTCCTGCAACCTTGTGTTTTAATACCCAGGTTGCCTTGACATGGACCGGATGAAACTGGTCGGTGGCCAGGCAAACATGACACCTTCCAACCGGAAGAACCGGAGAAGGGCCATGGCAAATTCACAGCGGCAGTACGCAAGGGTCACGCACCCTTCCGAGTCTGACACCCAGGCACGTGCTTATAGACGGGCACGCCTTGGCGGAAGCACTGAAACAGCATGAATTTGCTCGGTCACCTTCCGGACGTGTCATGACAGTCAGAAACGACACTGGCGTTGAGCCAAGGGCCCAGCCCGGACAACGTTATAGAGAAACTAGAAGCTACAAACCCCACCGCTTCAGCCCGTTTCTCACTCCGTTCGAAACGAGCGGAAGGGAATAGGACGAACGTGGGGATGCGAGGAAGAGGTAAGCGTGGCGGGACAGAAGATCCGCATCAGGCTCAAGGCTTACGACCACGAGGCGATCGACGCATCCGCGAAGAAGATCGTCGAGACGGTCACCCGCACGGGTGCCCGCGTCGTTGGCCCGGTGCCGTTGCCCACCCAGAAGAACGTGTACGCCGTTATTCGTTCTCCCCACAAGTACAAGGATTCTCGCGAGCACTTCGAGATGCGCACTCACAAGCGCCTCATCGACATTCTCGACCCGACGCCCAAGACGGTGGACGCGCTCATGCGCATCGACCTGCCGGCAAGCGTCGACGTGAACATCCAGTAGAGCAATCCCCAACGTAAGTAGTGGAGAACTAACAACATGTCTGAGAACCAGATCAAGGGCATTCTGGGCAAGAAGCTCGGCATGACCCAGATCTTCGACGAAGACAACCGAGTTATCCCGGTTACCGTCGTCGAAGCTGGGCCGTGCGTGGTCACCCAGATCCGTACCCCTGAGACCGATGGCTACTCCGCCATCCAGATCGCCTACGGCGACATCGATCCCCGTAAGGCAAAGAAGCCGCAGGCTGGCCACTTCAAGAAGGCCGGCGTGAACCCGCGCCGTTTCGTCACCGAGATCCGCATGGATGACACCTCGGGCTACGAACTCGGCCAGGAGTTCAACGCAACCATCTTCGAGGGCGACACCTACGTGGACGTCGCCGGCACCACCAAGGGCCACGGCTACGCCGGCGCTATGAAGCGCCACGGCTTCGCCGGCCAGGGTGCCGCACACGGTAACCAGGCTGCGCACCGTCGCGTGGGCTCCATCGGCGCCTGCGCAACCCCGGGCCGCGTGTTCAAGGGCACGCGCATGGCAGGCCGCATGGGTGGTAACCGCGTTACCACCCAGAACCTGAAGATCCAACGCATCGACGGCGACAACAACCTCATCCTGATCAAGGGCGCCATCCCGGGCGCTAAGGGTTCCGTTGTTACCGTCAAGACCGCAGTGAAGGGCGGTGCTCACGCATGACGAACCTGACGCTTGACGTCCACACCGCTGACGGAGCCACCAAGGGCTCTGTCGATCTCCCGGCCGAGTTCTTCGACCGTGAGGCATCCGTGGCGCTGATGCACCAGGTTGTGAACGCACAGCTTGCTGCCGCACGCCAGGGCACCCACGCGACGAAGACTCGCGGCATGGTTTCCGGTGGCGGCAAGAAGCCGTTCCGACAGAAGGGCACCGGCCGCGCACGCCAGGGTTCCATCCGCGCTCCGCACTACACCGGCGGTGGCACCGTGCACGGTCCGCAGCCGCGTTCCTACGCGCAGCGCACCCCGAAGAAGATGATCAAGGCTGCCCTCGCGGGCGCCCTGACCAACCGCGCACAGAACGAGCGCATCCACATCGTGGAGGACCTGGTTCCGGGCCAGACCCCGTCGACCAAGTCCGCCCGCGCTTTCATCGAGCGCCTCACGGACCGCAAGTCGGTTCTGCTGGTGATCGGCCGTGATGACCAGAACTCCCGTCTTTCCGCAAGGAACCTGCCGGGCGTCCACGTCATTGAGCCGACCCAGCTCAACGCATACGACGTGCTCAACGCTGACGACGTTGTGTTCTCGGTCGAGGCGCTGCACACCTTCGTCAACCGCGGCAAGGAGCTCGCTACCGCCGCTGCGGAGGAGGAGAAGTAAATGGCTAAGATCGCGAACCCGCGCGACATCATCATCGCGCCCGTGCTCTCTGAGAAGAGCTACGGCCTGATGGAGCAGAACACCTACACGTTCTTCGTCGCTCCGTCGGCCAACAAGACCCAGATCAAGATTGCCGTGGAGCAGATCTTCGGCGTCGACGTCGCTTCGGTGAACACCGCTAACCGCGAGGGCAAGCGCAAGCGCTCCCGCACCGGCTACGGCCAGCGCAAGGACACCAAGCGCGCCTACGTCACGCTCCGCGAGGGCAGCGACTCCATCGACATCTTCGGAGGTGCGACGGCCTAACGGCTATCGCACAGCGAAGAGGACGATAGAAAAGGAACCATTATGGCTATTCGTAAGTACAAGCCGACAACTCCGGGTCGCCGTGCCAGCTCTGTTTCCGCGTTCGACGAGATCACTCGCTCGACCCCGGAAAAGTCGCTGCTGCGCCCGCTCCCGAAGAAGGGCGGCCGTAACACCCACGGCCACATCACCACCCGTCACCGCGGCGGTGGCCACAAGCGTCGCTACCGCGTGATCGACTTCCGCCGCTCCGACAAGGACGGCGTGCTGGCCAAGGTCGCTCACATCGAGTACGACCCGAACCGCACCGCAAACATTGCGCTGCTGCACTACTTCGACGGCGAGAAGCGCTACATCATCGCGCCGAAGGGCCTGACCCAGGGCACCGTCGTCGAGGCTGGTCCGAACGCCGACATCAAGGTCGGCAACAACTTGCCGCTGCGCAACATCCCGACCGGTACGACCATCCACGCAGTAGAGCTCAAGCCGGGCGCTGGCGCGAAGCTGGCCCGCTCCGCGGGTGCTTCCATCCAGCTGCTGGGTAAGGAAGGCAATTACGCGGTCCTGCGTATGCCGTCCTCCGAGATCCGCCGCGTGGACATCCGCTGCCGCGCCACCATCGGTGAGGTCGGCAACGCCGACCAGATCAACATCCGCTGGGGCAAGGCCGGCCGTATGCGCTGGAAGGGCTGGCGCCCGACCGTGCGTGGTGTGGTTATGAACCCGGTCGACCACCCGCACGGTGGTGGCGAGGGCAAGACCTCGGGTGGCCGTCACCCGGTGTCGCCGTGGGGCCAGAAGGAAGGCCGCACCCGCAACCCGAACCGTTATTCGAACAACATGATCGTGCGGCGTCGCCGCTCGAAGAAGCGCTAAGAGGAGGTAAACAGACATGCCACGTAGCCTGAAGAAAGGCCCGTTCGTCGATGAGCACCTCCTCAACAAGGTGGACGCTCAGAACGAGGCTGGCACCAAGCAGGTCATCAAGACCTGGTCGCGCCGTTCGACCATTCTCCCCGATTTCATCGGTCACACCTTCGCCGTCCACGACGGCCGTAAGCACGTGCCGGTGTTCGTCGACGAGTCCATGGTCGGCCACAAGCTCGGCGAGTTTGCACCGACCAAGACCTTCAAGGGTCACGTCAAGGAACAGAAGGGACGTCGATAAGCAATGGCTGACACCATCACCACTGCATCCGCGACGGCCAAGTTTGTCCGCGTCTCGCCGATGAAGGCCCGCCGCGTGCTGGCACTCGTCCGCGGTAAGGACGTTGCCGAGGCCCTCGCGATCCTGAAGTACGCACCGCAGGGTGCTGCCAAGGACGTTGCGAAGGTTGTCGCCTCCGCAGCTGCGAACGCTGAGAACAACTTCGGCCTGGACCCGCGTACGCTCGTCATCTCCGAGTGCTACGCAAACGAGGGTCCGACCATGCGCCGCTACCAGCCGCGCGCTCAGGGCCGCGCCTTCCAGATCCGGAAGCGCACCTCCCACATCACCGTTGTTGTCGAGTCCAAGGAAGGGGCCAAGTAATGGGCCAGAAGATTCACCCGCACGGCCTGCGCCTGGGTATCACTTCCGACTGGAAGTCCCACTGGTACGCCGACAAGAACTACGCCGACTACGTTGCGGAGGACATCAAGGTCCGCGAGTGGCTTGAGAAGAACCTCGAGCGCGCCGGCATCTCCGACATCGTCATCGAGCGCACCCGCGACCGCGTGCGTGTGGACATCCACACCGCTCGTCCGGGCATCGTCATCGGCCGCCGCGGTGCCGAGGCCGACCGCATCCGCCGCGAGCTGGAGAAGCTCACCGGCAAGATGGTCGCGCTGAACATCATCGAGGTCAAGAACATCGATGCCGACGCAACCCTGGTTGCGCAGTCCATCGCCGAGCAGCTGGTCAACCGTGTCGCGTTCCGTCGCGCCATGCGTAAGGCCATCCAGTCCGCGATGCGCAACCCGCAGGTCAAGGGCATCAAGGTTATGACGTCCGGCCGCCTCGGCGGCGCGGAAATGTCCCGTGTCGAGCGTTACCACGAGGGTCGCGTTCCGCTGCACACCCTGCGTGCGGAGATCGACTACGGCACGGCAGAAGCACACACCACCTTCGGCGTCATCGGCGTCAAGGTGTGGATCTACAAGGGCGACGTCGTGGGCGGTGTCCGCGAGTCCGAGCTCAACGCTCCGAAGAACGAGCGTGGTGGCCGTGGCGACCGTCGCCCGCGCCGCGGCGGCCAGCGTCGCCAGCGTGCAGAGCAGAAGAAGGAGGGCTAATTCATGCTCATCCCTAAGCGCGTGAAGTACCGCCGTCAGCACCGCCCGAACCGCTCGGGCGTGTCCAAGGGCGGCAACCAGATCACCTTCGGCGACTACGGCCTGCAGGCGCTCGAGCCGGCGTACATCACCAACCGCCAGATCGAGTCCGCACGTATCGCCATCAACCGCCACGTCAAGCGTGGTGGCAAGGTGTGGATCAACATCTTCCCGGACCGTCCGCTGACCCAGAAGCCGCTCGGCGTGCGTATGGGCTCCGGTAAGGGCCCGGTGGAGAAGTGGGTGGCCAACGTCAAGCCTGGCCGCATCCTTTTCGAAATGTCCTACCCGAACGAGGAAACTGCACTGGAGGCTCTGCGCCGCGCTGGCGCTAAGCTGCCGTGCAAGGTCCGCGTGATCAAGAAGGAGGACCAGTTCTAATGGCAACCGGTACCCCCGCATCTGAGTTCCGTGAGCTGAGCGACGACGAGCTGCGCACCCGCCTGACCGAGGCGAAGGAAGAGCTGTTCAACCTGCGCTTCCAGCTCGCCACCGGCCAGCTCACCAACAACCGCCGCATCTCCACCGTGAAGCGCGACATCGCTCGCATCTACACGGTGCTGCGCGAGCGCGAGCTTGGCCTGTCCGTCGTCCCCGAGTCCACGGGAGCTGAGGCATAACCATGAGTGAGGCAAACGTGACTGAGAACACCCAGGTCAAGGCAGTGCAGAAGCGTCGTCGTGGCTACGTCGTGTCCGACAAGATGGACAAGACGATCGTTGTCGAGGTTGAGGACCGCAAGTCCCACGCCCTGTACGGCAAGATCGTGCGTACCACGAACCGCGTGAAGGCACACGACGAGGAGAACATCGCCGGTGTCGGCGATCTCGTCCTGATCGAGGAGACGCGTCCGCTGTCCAAGGACAAGCACTTCCGTCTCGTCGACATCATCGAGAAGGCCCGCTAAGAGCATCTCGCTTCTCGACGACACGTACCCGTCCAACCCCCGTGTTGGGCGGGTATTTTCGTGTTTTGGTCCCCTGAGGGTGGGGTTTTCCACTTTTTACAGCCCCCTAAACAGGAGTACGATTTTTCCCATGTGTGGAATCGTTGGATACGTAGGCGCCGGCACCGCTGAGCGCGACGCGAAAAATGTCATTGTCGAGGGACTTCGCCGCCTCGAATACCGCGGATACGATTCCGCTGGTGTTGCCGTGGCCAACAACGGCGTCATCGAGTGCCGCAAGAAAGCCGGCAAGGTCGCGGACCTCGAAGCCGAAATTGCGGACAACCCCATTGCGTCTTCGAAGCTGGGCATCGGGCATACCCGCTGGGCAACCCACGGCGGCCCGACCGACGCCAACGCCCACCCTCACGTCGTCGGCGACGGCCGCATGGCTGTGGTCCACAACGGCATCATCGAGAACTTCTCGGCGTTGAAGGCGGAGCTCGTCGATAAGGGCTACAGCTTCAAGTCCGAAACCGACACCGAGGTGGCAGGCACCCTGCTGCTGGACATCTACGACAAGGAAGCGGACCGCGACCTCACCCGCGCCATGCAGCTGACCGCACAGCGCCTCGAAGGCGCCTTCACCCTGCTGGCGATCCATGCGGACCACCCGGACCGCATCGTGGCCGCGCGCTGGAACTCCCCGCTGGTCATCGGCGTGGGCGAGAACGAGAACTTCCTCAGCTCCGACGTCGCCGGCTTCATCGAGTTCACGCGCGACGCCGTGGAGATGGACAACGGCCAGATTGTCACCCTGACCGCCGACGGCTACGAGGTCTGCGACTTCGACGGCAACCCCGCCGAAGCCAAGCCGTTCACCGTGGAGTGGGACGTCACCGCCGCGGAGAAGGGCGGCTTCAACTCCTTCATGGAAAAGGAGATCCACGACCAGCCCTCCGCCGTCCGCGACACCCTCTACGGGCGCTTCGACGAGCACGGCAAGCTCATCTTGGACGAGCTGCGTATCGACGAATCCCTGCTGCGCTCCATCAACAAAATCATCATCGTCGCCTGCGGCACCGCCTCCTATGCAGGTCAGGTGGCGCGCTACGCCATCGAGCACTGGTGCCGCATCCCGACGGAGGTGGAGCTCGCCCACGAGTTCCGCTACCGTGACCCGATTGTCAACGAACGCACCCTCGTGGTGGCCGTGTCCCAGTCCGGCGAAACCATGGACACACTCATGGCCGTGCGCCACGCCCGCGAGCAGGGCGCGAAGGTGATCGCCATCTGCAACACCGTCGGTTCCTCCATCCCGCGCGAGGCAGACGCGTCGCTGTACACCTACGCCGGCCCAGAAATCGCCGTGGCGTCGACCAAGGCGTTCATCTCCCAGATCGTCGCCGCCTACCTGCTCGCCCTGTACCTGGCGCAGGTGCGCGGCAACAAATACGCCGACGAGATCAGGGCAATTATCGACGAGCTCCAGGCCATGCCGGAGAAGATCCAGCAGGTGCTTGATCGCGGGGGACAGGTGCGCACTCTGGGTGAGGAGCTCGCAGACTCGAAGTCGGTGCTCTTCCTCGGCCGCCATGTCGGCTTCCCGGTGGCGCTGGAGGGCGCACTGAAGCTCAAGGAGGTGGCCTACCTGCACTCTGAGGGCTTCGCGGCCGGTGAGCTGAAGCACGGCCCGATTGCACTGGTGGAGGAAGGCCAGCCGGTGTTCATCATCGTGCCGAGCAAGAAGTCCCGGAACAACCTGCACGCCAAGGTCGTGTCCAACATCCAGGAGGTCCGCGCACGCGGCGCGGTAACCGTCGTGATCGCAGAGGACGGCGACGAGGATGTCGTGCCGTACGCCGACCACATCATCCGCATCCCGGAATCGGCAGGCCTCATGCAGCCGCTGCTGTCCACCATCCCGCTGCAGATGTTCGCTTGTGCTGTTGCCGAGGCGCGCGGCCTGAACGTGGACCAACCGCGGAACCTGGCGAAGTCCGTCACGGTGGAGTAGCCAGCTAGCTTGATCCGGCCAACTCGTGGGCGTGCGGTGTGTCGGCGCCGGGGCGTGAGACGGTGATCGACGCGGCGCGGACGGCGAACTGAAGAATCTCGCGCCACTCTTCCTCGCCCAGGGAGAGGAGCCCCTCGCGGTCGAGCCCACGGCGGTCGAATTCGTGCACGAGCGCGGCCATCACGGTGTCACCCGCGCCAATCGTGTCCGCCACCTCTACCTCAATGGAGGGCACTGTGACGGAGCCGAACGGCGCGCGCACCGAGATGCCCTCACCTCCCAAGGTGGTCACTACTACGGGAACGTGGGCGGTGTCGCCGATGAAGCCCACCTCCTCGTCCGAAAGCTTGAGCACCGTCACGTTCTCCAACATGCCGCGCAGAAAAAGGCGGTGTTTTTCAGACGCGAAGGCGGGGCGGATGTTCGGATCCAGGCACACCACCGCGCCCAAATCCGCAGATTCGCGCGCGGCGGCCGCATAGCGCAGCGACGCCGGCTCCAGTGCCAGCGACAGCGTCCCAAAAACCGCGTACCCGGCGGAAACCGGCACGGGTTCCGCGAGACGATCGGCAGTGCCGTCGACGTAGAAGGTGTACGACGCTGAGCCGTTCTCCGCGAGCGACGCCACCGCCAAGGACGTGGGTTCGCTACCGATGGGGCAGTGGGAAAGGTCCACGCCAACGTCGATAAGCGAAGTGCGAAGCGCCTCCCCGAACGCATCCGCGGACAAGCGCGACTGGAACGACACCTGCGAACCCATGCGCCCAAGAGCGCGGGCGACGTTAAACGGGCCGCCGCCGAGCGCCGGAGTGAGCGGCGCGAGCGGGTGCGGCGAGGATGGCACGAGGTCGACGAGCGCTTCTCCGTAAACGGTGATCATGGGGCACACTAAACCATCAAAAGGGGGCCGATTGCTAAGCGGACTATGTCAATTCGTCGTCTATTCGGGCGACCAGGGGCAGCCTGGATGTAGCTTCCGATGTTGCATCATCTGATGAAATATCTCGGAAGAGCGGAGCGCATCACGGTTTCCGAGAGTATCGCTCAAATTGAATTGGGCGGAAAACGCGAATACCGAAGTAATTCTCAGGCGTTTTGTGCGAGCGCAGGTTCACTTAAGCGGCACCGGAGATTCGGCGGCGCAACTCGGTCGCGCGTGGAGTATCGCCCAAGCCGTGAGCTTCCAAGTACTCCAATACTGACTGGTCCGCAGTAATCTCTCCACGGAGTATGCGACGGCCCTCAAGTTCTAAGCTGGACGACAGCGGTTGCCCTGCCATAATCATTGAAGCCCGGACAGCGGCAACCTTTTGGTCCTCATTGTGTGGGTCGCTCATGAGCCCAACCTTACTGGCTGTCCCACCGGTTTGGAATGGTTGTGGATCAGGATGAGCAAGCGTGCTGATTTGACCATAAATTCTGCAGTGATCGACCGCGCACCTAACGAACGGGGCCAGCCTGGCGGTAGAGGCGGTGGAAGTGATGGACCGGGCCGTGACCCTGGCCCACGTTCAGGTCATCGGCGTGGGCGATCGCCTCGTGCAGCCACTCCGAAGTCCACGTCACTGCGTCGTTCGCAGCGGCGGGGGAGCGGTCGCCGAGGGCCAGGCGAGTGGCAAGCGCAGACGACAGCGAGCAGCCCGTGCCATGGGTGTTCTTGGTGTCCACACGCGGAACCTCCGCGACGTGGACCACGCCGTCCGGCTGTACAAGGGCGTTCGACGCGGCGCCGGATTCAAGGTGGCCGCCTTTTACCAGCACAGCCACCCCGGTCGCGTTGGCGTACTCCTTGCCCTGCTCTATTGCGGTGTCGAAATCTTTGGCAGGCTCATTCTGGGTGAGTACGGCGAGCTCCGGAACGTTCGGGGTGACCACGGTGGCGTGATCCTTCACAAACTGGCGCAGCGCCTCCTCGGCATCCTGGGTGAGTAAGCGATCGCCGCTGGTGGCCACCATCACCGGGTCCACGACTACGACGGGCACGCGACGGCGCTTGAGGAAATCGGAGACGGTCTTGGTGGTTTCCGCATCGCCGAGCATGCCGATCTTCACCGCGTCGACCTCCACATCGTCGAAGACGGAGGCGAGCTGCGCTTCGAGGAACGCCTGCGGCGGGGTGTGGATCTCGCGAACGCCCTGCGTGTTCTGCGCGACCAGGGAAGTGACCACGCACATGCCGAAGCCTCCCGCGGCGGCGATCGACTTCAAGTCCGCCTGGATCCCGGCGCCGCCAGTCGGGTCGGTGCCGGCGATTGAGAGAACGTTGGGGATTTGGCTGTAAGCGCGGCCTGTCATGGAGCCATCCTTTCGCGATTGCGGATAGTGATGGTCCCGACGGTACCGAAGACGAGGAGGTTCGCGTCGTGGCGGCGGGTCCAGTCGAAGGTCGACCTGCCTACACCATGAAGGGGAAAACGGTGCCTAGGACTACGACGGTGAGAAGGCCGAGGAGCGTTCCGCCGATCGTCACCACGGCGATGTCCTTGTATCCCTGACGGTGGGTGATGCCGCAGACCAGCAGCATGGTGATAATTGCGCCGTTGTGCGGCAGTGAGTCGAAGGAGACGGAAGCCATCGCGATGACGCGGTGCAGGAGGTCCGGGCTGACGTCGTTAGCTAATGCGAGCTGATACAGCTGCTCGCCGAACGCCTCAAGGGTGATGGACACGCCGCCCGAGCCTGAACCTGTGATGCCGGCGATGCCTGCTGCGGCGATGATGCCGACGACGACAGGGTTGTCGCTCACGTTGAAAAGACCGTCGCGAATCACGGCGAACACAGCCAGCGATGCAACGACGGCACCATAGCCAACTTCGGAAGCGGTGGTGAAGGCGGGCAGCACGGCGTTGGTCGCGCCGTCGGTGAGCGACGCCAGGTACTCCTTCGCCATAGAAGGGCGGAGGGCGAAAATGAGCAGGCCTGCCACGAACAGGCCCAAGGTGACAGACCAGACGCCGATCACGGATTGCAGGGAGGTGCTGCCGAAGCGCTCCTCCGCCAAGTACGAGGTGTCCACGTTCGGGCCTATTGCGTAGACGTACAGAGCATTCACCCCGATCACCACAAGGATCGGAAGGAGGGAGATGAGTCCACGTTTAGTCAGCGAGCCGGTGCGAACCGGAGTGTTTTCTAGGGCGGTGGAGACAGTGGGACCCTCACCGGAAATCTCGGTGACCTTGTTTTCTTTCGCCTCGACCTTGTCTGCAATTTCAATCTCTGGGCCGAGTTTTTTGGCTCGGTAGGTTAGCCACGCAACGCCGACCCCGAAGACGACTGCGCTGCCAATCAGTCCCAAGAAGGATGCTGCGAATGTGGTGGTTTCGAAGTAGCGGGTGGGGATCACGTTAAGGATCTGGGGAGATCCAGGCATTGCTGTCGCCGCGAAAGTTCCAGCGCCGAGAGCCACTGCCGCGGGCATCAGGCGGAACGAAACTCCTGCTTCGCGGAAGAGTGCCCTCGCGATGGGGGCCACGGTAAACACAACCACCCAAACGGAAACGCCACCGTAGGTCAGCAGCGCGGTCACGAGGGTGACCACCATCAACACGTTCGGCTTCTTAAACAGCTGGGGGATCCAGCGTGCCAAATCAGTGGCGTAGCCGCTGACTGTCATCAACCGCCCAAAAATGGCTCCGGCTAGGAAAAGCGGGAAGTAGTTGCTGATGAACTTGCCAACTGCCGGCATGAAAATCTGCGTGTAGGAAGCGAGGAGTGGCTCACGGGAAAAGGCCAGTGCGATGAGCGTGGCCAGCGGTGCCATGGCGATGACTGAATGGCCCCTGTATGCCATTCCAATCAGGAACAAAAGCGACAAAATGATGCCGATGAACGGGATGACCATGAGCGACTTCCTTCAGACAGTTGTGATGTGAACCACTTTGGCCTGAAAGTAGTGAGTTATATCCCATCGGTCTATGAACCGGCAGGATACATTTGCAGGCGAAAATATATCCTGCAGGGTATTGGGGAGGGCGGGTGGTTCGTTAATTTTCGATCGAGCCGCCGAGTGACTCCCGAATCCGCAGAATCTCTAAAGCGCTGGCTACATTCAAACTCCTCGGATACTGCGCCCAGTCGGGCCCGAGGAGCGCCGAGATCCGTGCCAACCGTTGCGAGACCGTCTTAGGGTGGATCACCAACTCGTCTGCGGTGAGACGAGCGTTGAAGTTGTTGCGCACATAGCAATGCATGGTTGCGATGAGGTCGGTGCCTCGGTCCTTGTCGTACGTGATGACGGGCTCTATCTCTTTGCGGATGATCATGTCCGCTCGCGCTTCGTCGGAGCTTAAGGCCGCGCCGACGAATCCGAAACTTGCGGCGTTGGCAACCGCTCCCTGGGCTCCCATATTCTTCGATGCAACCGCGAGCGAAGTGGCCTCCACGATGAGCTCCGGGTAGCGCGCCGGCGTGCCCACTGCCGAAAGCCCGGCGTAACCGTCCCCGGTTTCTCCAAGGAAGGTTTCGGTCAGCGCCTTGCTGCGCTGCTCCAACTCACGGTTGGGGATAAGGAAGATAACCCGTGTTCCCTGGTCTTCGACGAGCCCACCAAACTTCTTGACCAGTCGCATTACCTCCATGGAACGCAAACCTCGACGGTTGGGCTTCGAGGGGATGATGACAAGGGCTGCGGCTTCGTCGAGCACTTCCTCAACATCGAGCTTTCTGGCGCTGTCCGCCAAGTAGCGGGGAGAACGGCCAGCGAGAAAATCCTGCAACAACTCGCCACGGGTCCGCTCGTCAGCCGCGGCCCGCGATTCCTCCATCTGGCCCACTACACCCAGCACCAAGGCTGCCGATTCCGCCGCGGCGGCAAGCCAGCCATCTGTGGGCTTCTCGGGTGCTTCCACGTGGAAGAAACGGGCGATTCTTCCTGCGTTGGGAATCTCGTTGACGTAGCGCCATCCCCGCTCCGGGGCGGCGCTGGCATCAGAGTTGGCGATGGACGCGTGCACGCCGAAACTCGTCGAAATGCTGTCCAGGATGAGCTCGCGCACCTTGGATGACGCGGTACCCGCGGCGACGGCTCCGAGGGGGTCAAACACACTCGACCGGAACGCCTCCGCACGGCGGGTGGAGCTTCGCAGACTGCGCAACTCTTCTTCCGTGTCTTCGCTTTCTTGAACCCTGCGCAGCGCGGGCCCCGCCACCGACGCAATCTCGCTGAGCAGCTCCAGGTCAAACTGAGTGAACTCTCTTTCGTGGCGCTCGGCGGCTAACAATGCCCCGATCGTCTTCCCGTCCGCGACGAGAGGAGCCGCAGCGTATGCGACGAGACCCTCCTTTTTCAGGATCGCATCTATCTCCGGGTCGTGGTTGAACTCGTTGTCGCCCCAGTAGTTGGAAGTAGCGAACATCCGGCCCGTGGAGACCACCAGGCCAGCAACACCGACGCTGCGTCCTGTTCTCACAGAGGAAAAGCGGACCGCCGGCTCACCGCTCGCGGTAATCGCAGTGATGCTTTCTTCCTCGTCGTCCGATGTGGCGATGTAGGTCAACTCGCAGCGCAAGGCGCTTCGGACGTCTCGGCAAAGGACCCGCACTAGAGTCGCTGAATCCGTAACAGCAGTCAGGCGCGCGACGGTGTCGTACAACTCGTTACGCACCGCCACGCGCCTTGCTGCCGCGGTAGTGGATTGCCCGTGGTCCCTGTCCATATCGGAGGGAAGCTTACCGGGCGAATCGGGCTCCGGAGGGCTAATTAGCCGCGGCGAAGACCGGGCTGTGGCCTGCTACCGCGAGGTCGTCCCACACCAGCTCTACCGGCATGCCGCAGTGGATGTCCTCCGGATCCCCCTCGAAACGCCCGGTGACATGCACGGGGCCGAGTTGGACGATCACAATGCCGTAGGGAAGTTTGTCCTGGTGGTACGGGTCGAAGGCCCTGTACATCACGGAAAAGGAGTACACCTCACCCGACGTGGGCATCTGATGCCACTCAAAATCAGAACCTTGGCACTGGAAGCAGCGGTCGTGCGGTGGCCACTGCCACCTCTCGCATTGAGTGCACTGGCGCACCCGGATTTCCTTCTGCTTCAGCCCTTCGAAGAATTGCTGGTAGCGAGGGTCGTCGGCGGCGCCCGGCATCAAGACGTCGTTGCTAGCTTCGATAGTGTTCTCTGCCATTTCAATCTCCCAACAAAGTTCGCTGTTGTCTTTTAGTTCCGAGCGAGCACGACCGCGGATCCGTCCCCGAAATCGCCGTAGCCAGTCACCAGACCGACCTCTGCGTCCTGGACTTGGCGTTCGCCGCACTCGCCGCGAAGCTGTCGAACCGCCTCAACGATGTGGTTCATGCCCGCGACGTGCGCCTCGGAAAGTAAGCCGCCGTGGGTGTTCACCGGCAATGTGCCGCCGAGGCCGATTCGGCCGTCCGCCACGAAATCGGGCGACTCGCCGCGCTCGCAGAAGCCAATCTCTTCCAGCTGACGCAGCACGATGAACGTGAAGCAGTCGTAGAGCTCAGCGAAATCGATGTCGTCGGTAGTCACGCCAGCGATCTGCAGTGCGCGCGGGCCAGCTTTAGTGATGCCCATGTTCAAGATGTCGCGACGACCCAGGATGTCGTCCGGGTAGTCGGCGTGGCCCTCTGTAGAGGCGAGAATGGAGACGCCTTTGTCGCTGTTGCCCTTCCTGGACACCAGCACCGCGGCCGCGCCGTCCGTCTCAAGCGAAATGTCGAAGAGGTGGAACGGTTTGACCAGGACCTTCGAGTTGTCGTAATCCTCTTCCGTCAGCTTGCGGGATTGGAAGTAGGCGTTCGGGTTCAGGTTCGCGTGCTTACGGGTGGTCAGCGAGACGGTCCGCATCGCGTTGGGGTCGATGTTGTACTCGTGGATCCACCGGTTCGCGTGGAAGCTGTACCACTGCATGGGGGCGAAAATGCCAAGCGGCATTTCTAGGTTCTGGCGGATCTCTTTCCCCGGGACGTAGATCGCGGAATCGGTTTGGTCCGCGGAACTGAAGCTGTGCTTGCCCGAGTACGCGTTCCAGCCCAAAGTGACCAGTACGTTCTCGGCCATCCCGCAGGACACTGCAGCAGCCGCCTGACCCACCGCCGCGGCCGCAGACGCCCCGCCGATGTGTACATGGGAGTGGTAGCGGAGGTCGGTGATGCCGAGCGCGTTGATGAAGTCCTCGTTGGAGGGAATGTCGTTCCAGGCCATCACGATGCCGTCGACATCGCTGGTGTCCACGCCCGCGTCTTTGCATGCCTCGATGGCCGCGTGGATGATCTGTTGCGACTCGCTTCGCTCAGTGCCGCGGGTGTACTCGGTCTGGCCTACTCCGATGATGTCAGCGTTGAATTGGCTCATGGAATCACTTCTCCTCGTCGGACTGGGGGTTTTGCACTTGCGCTTCCTCGATGAGGAACGGGGAGCGTGCGCGTCGCGATCCATCGATTTCTTCAATGGAGGTGCGGAACGTGGCGAAGTGCGAATCGTCGATGCACTCGTCGGCAGTGTTGATAGGAGCCCAGGGGAGACGCCGGCGCTGCCCCTCGGTGAATAGCCACCCACTGTTGCGGTGGTTGACTAACTCTCGGAACTGCTCCACAAGCTCTGGCTGGTTCTGGCTGCGGTACGCGTCCTCGGTGAGCTTGTCCGACTCGACGACATCGGCGAAGCCTTCGTCACGCATCCACTGGCGGAAATCCGCGTAGCGCTTGTCGTCCACGTAGAGCGGGAGTGCTAGGAAGTACTTGCCGTCGGCAGCCTTGTGCTGCCACTTCGCGGTTTTCACCGGCATGGCGTGGCGGCCGGTGTGGCGTTCCACTTCGCGGTCGGTGTAATCCCAGTACGGGATCGCCATCTCCGTGGACACTGAAAGTGCGTGCTGCACCGAGATGTCCAGCGGCTCCACGGCAGCTTGCTCGTCGGTCTGCAGCTGGGTGAGTTCGGCCAGGATCGCGATTGTGGTGAGCATGCCAGCCACGTGGTTCGCTTGGCCGCCGGTGGGGGCCATTGGCATGCCGGCTTCCTCGCCGTCGTCGTAACCGCAAGAGCCGAGGAAGCCGCCTGCCGCAAGAAGCGTCAGGTCGGATGCCGGGCGGCCTGCCCAGGGGCCAGTCATGCCGTAGGGGGTGATCGTGGCGATCACCTGGCGCGGGTTATCGGCGTGGAGCTGCTCAACCTGCTCTGCGGAAAGCACTGGCCAGCCCTCTCCGGCAAGTGGAGAGTTGATGATGATGTCCGCGTCCTTCGCACGGTCTTTCGCGCGCTCGATAACAGAGTCGGTCTCCTCGAGCGTGATGCCTGCGAGGTAGTGGTCCTCGTGCGGCGCCGGGGTGTAGTCCGCGTCAACTAGCTTGGTGACGTTCGCGCCGAGGTCGTGCAGCAACCTCGCGGTGTAGCTACTGAATTGGTCGCCGAGGTAGATGACGTTCACATTGGCAAGCGACCGGTTGAGAATGTTGGGGTGCAAGAGAGTGCGTCCTTCCTACCAGAGCGAGTTCGCAATAGTTACTTCGTGGGGCACGCCTTCCGGCCACAAAACCCCGTTGTCATCGAGTTCGTCTAGGCGCTTCTCATCGAGGTCGAGCACAGAGGCCAAGATGTCCCGGGTGTCCGCGCCCAGTACCGGGAATTGGTCGGCGAACTGCCAGCCGCCTTCGCTGAGCAGGAAGCGGTAGGGCAGCGACTGCACGTTGTGGGTCTCCAACCTCGGGTGGGCACGCTGTTCCAGCAGGCCGCGGTGGGCGAGCTGCGGGTCGTATTCCACACGGTCCTGGCCGCCTTGCACCGCTGCGGCGGGGATGCCACGGGAGGTGAACAGGTCAGCCGCCTCGTACTTCGTCTTCGAGCTGAGGAACGAGGCGAGCTGCTGGGCAATCTCACCCCGGTGGCTCGTCGTCTCGGCCAGGGTGACCTCCGGCAGGCCGTCGACAAACTCGCGAAGCGTGTCCCAATGCTTTTCTGTCTCGACGGTCAGCGCCACGTAATCGTTGGAACCGCCGCCAGAGGTGGGGAAGATGTCGCTGATTGGTGCCTGATCGCCGCGGAAGCCGACGTCGGTGCCGGCGTCGTCGATGCTCGTGTTGCCGCCGGGGTAGCCGCCGGGCGGGCGGATGCCGTTTGTCAGGTACTCCGTCAGCATCGGACCCACCAGAGCCAAACCGGTTTCCACCTGCGACAAGTCGACGTGTTGACCCTCGCCGGTTTCACGCGCTTGCAGGACGGCGGCCGCGACAGCGATCGCACCCATGTAACCGGCACACACGTCGAGGTAGGAGTAGCCCCAGCCTGCGGGGTCGCGCCCCGGCACGCCGACCGCCGCGGTCATGCCGCTCATTGCCTGGGCGGTCGGGCCCCACGTGTTCTTGTCCGCATGCGGCCCGGTGTGTCCGAAGCCGGAGATCGAGACGTAGACGATCTTCGGGTTGATCGCTTTCATCTCGTCGTACCCAAGACCCCAGCGCTCCATAACCTGGGCGGAGAAAGACTCGGTTACGGCGTCAACCTCGCTGATGATGTCCTTGACCACCTGCAGACCGTCCGAGTCTTTCACGTTGATGGTCATCGACTCTTTGCCGACGTTGAGGTTGGAAAAGAAGGCGCCGTTGTTGAGGTTCTTCTCCTCGGTGTCCGCGCGGTACATCGCGGTGCGCATCGGGTCCGGTCCCTTCGGCCACTCCACCTTGAGCACCCGCGCGCCCAAGCCCGCGAGGTAGCGGGTCATGGTGGGGCCGGCGACACTCCAGGTGAAATCGAGGATCCTTACCCCTTCGAGTGGAAGGGCAGTGCCAGTCTCCGTCATTATGTTCCTTCCTTGCCAAGTGGCATCGATAGTGACCTAAAGCACTACGAAGAAACGATAATGGCGTGCGTCTCACTGTTGTACATCGTTTCCGGATATAGTTCCGTACCGATGTATATCCTGGTGGGATATGTAAACGGTTAGGCTGCGGCGATGGCGAGCTGCTCGTTGAAGCGCTCGTAGTCGCCGCGCACCTTCGCCAGCGGCTCCACCACAACGGTCTCCGACATCGTCGCGACCTCTCTCTGTAACGCGGCGCGGGTGCGCCGCTTCACGCCCGAGCCGATCAGCCCGCCGAACACCGCGGTGATAAGGCCCACCACAAGCCCGCCGAGCAGTCCGGCGAGGATAAGCAGCGTCGGAATCGGCCACCCTTCCACCTGCGGCACAAGGTCGGCGCCCAGCAGCGGGGTGAGGATGCCGGGCACGAACGCAACGAGCAAGTACCAGATCACGCCGAGCAGAGCGGCGAGTAGGAACAGCCACTGCAGCACAGTGAGCAGGCTCCAGCTTTTCGACGGCTCCGCGGGCAACCTCGTCCGCGCCACCGCCCGGTCCAACTCCGCGGGAAGTGCTAGCGAGACTTCATCGGCGCGGTCGGCTACGGCCGCCTCCCACGCCGGCGGTAGCCCAGCCGCAGCGTCCGCGGCGTAATCGCGCAGGCCACGGTTGGCCACGGCCTTCGAAGCGGCGTCGAGCTCCGGCATGGACGTGCGGTGCACCCCGACTTCGTCGGCGTCCTCGCGAAGACCCAGCCTGCGCAGCGGGTCCGGCTTGAAACGGGTAATCCAGCTGGTTACCAGCCACCAGGTGCGCTCGTGCAGCCGCTTGCGGTAGGCAGCCGCGGTGGTCTCCGCGATATGGTCGGCGCCGGCGGCTTGGGTGAGCGCGGCATCCAGTTCGCGCTTGGCCTGCTTTGCCGGGGCCCGCGTCGCCTCGCCGGCAGGCGCGGCGAGGTCCCGCGTCACGGCCTGAATGTCAGCCTCGATGCGGGCGGTCTGCGCAGTATGGGCCCGCGCCACCTTGGCGATCGCGCCGCGCAAGCGCTCAATGCCCTCACCGGTGAGGGTGGAGGTGGGGATGACGGTGATGTTGCGCAAGCCGTCGTCGATAAGCAATTGCTCGAAGCTGCCCGCAACCGTGCCCACATCGCCGGCAGCGAGCAGATCCGCCTTGTTCAGCACCGCAAGCGTGACCTCGGAGTGTGTGGCGTGCGGGCGGATGAATTGATCGTGGATGACGCCGTCGGCGTACTTCTCGGGGTCCGTGACCCACACCAGCACGTCCACCTGGCCGGCAAGGCGCTCGGCAATGGCGCGGTTGGACGCCTCCACCGAGTCGAAATCGGGCAGGTCCAGCAGGATCAGCGGGCCTGCGCCGCGGGCGAACTCGCCTTCACGTGCGCGGCGGTCCTCCACACCCAGCCAGTCCAGCAGCTCCTCGGAGCCCTCCGGCTCCCAGATCGCGGCCAGCGGCGAGGAGGTGGTGGGGCGGCGCGCCGCCGCCTTGCCCAGATCCTCGCCCACAACCGCGTTGAACAGCGAGGTCTTGCCGGAGCCGGTGGCGCCGAAAAAACCCACCACGGTGTGGTCGCCGGACAGCGCGCGGCGTTCCGCGCCCGCCCTTGCCACGCGCTCGAGGCCCTCGCGGTTGGTAGGTGAAAGGTAGGGCGCGCCGATCTGCGCGGCCTCCTCGAGCGCCTCCAGCCGCTCGGTCAGGCCAGTCTTCTTCCTAAACATTGCCGTCCCCCTTGCCGAAGTTGCCGCGCAACTGGTCGAACAGCCCGCGCAGCGTGCCGCGCTCGAAGCTGTCCTGCACGTCCTCCTGCTGTGCGGGCAGCTGCGGGGCGTCTTGCCTATCGACGAGCCCAAGGAGCCTCACGTCCACAGCGCGCTTCGCCTCCGCGGAAGCCTCCCGCATCTGCTCTGCGGTCGCGCCCTCGAGCAGGGGATCCGTCAGTGCGTGGTAGCGGTCGCGCTCCGCGGCGAAGAGCTCGCCCAGACGCTGGTTCAGATCCTCGCGTGCTTGGACGACCATGCGGCGCACCGTCTCCTCGCCGAAGATGGTCTCCAAAAGCTTCTGGCCCACCACGGCGGATCCGCCCGCGATGGCCACCTCGCCGCCGGTAATACCCGCCGTCGAGGCGAAGACCACCAGCATCAGCGCCACGGTGACCACGTTCAGGCCGAAGGACATGATGCGGGCGCGCTGGCGCTTGTCGCCCGCGGTGTCCTGGATATGCTGCACCATGTCCTTTTGCCAGTCGCGCACCAGCTGCGCGGCCTTGTCGGAGATATCGGCGCTGGCGCGGGCGAGCGCCGGATCCGCCTCCGCGCGCAGCTCAGGGGCCACCGAACCGGTGTGGGACCACGCGCGCGACGCGGCGGTCTCGGCGGCATCCACAATCACGGCGTGCAGGCCGGACTCGATCTCGGTTTCCACCTCGCGAAGCGGCGCGGGCTGGCCGGTGAAAAAGCTGCCCACCTTGTCCACGGCACTGGAGAACCAGCGCTCGAAACCGCGGAACACGTCGGAGGTGCCGATGACGTCCTGCCAGCGGTCCATCACCTCCGAGCGCAGCAGCTTGCCGTCGGAAGTGGCGTCGATGACGTGCCGGTTCGCGGCGGTGTAGAACTCGTGGATCGACTCGTCCAACTGGTTGGCAAAGCTCTCCTGGCGCTCACGGCCGCCCACCAGGGCGTCCACGCGGGTCAGGACAGATTCCACGGCTCCCGCGACGGTCTTGCCGGCCACGTCGCGCCGGGCTGCGGTGTCGTCCGCGAGCGTGGTCAGGTACTCGCGAAGCGGCGCGACCAGCTCCTCGCCCAGGAACTCACCGGCCTGGTCGCCGCCCAGGTCCGCCACGAACGGGACGGTAAACACGGTGGCGTTGGACAGCCCGGCGTCGTTCATCATGCGGCGCAGGTCGTCCGGCACCGTTTCTGCGGCCTTCTCGTCGAGGCGGTTGAGCACCACCACCACCTCGATGCCGCGGCCGGCGGCGTCGTTGAGGAAGTTCCACACCAGCTGGTCCGCGTAGCGCGCTGGGGTGGTGACGAAGATCCACAGGTCCGCGGCGGCGAGGAGCTGGGACGCCAGGGCCCGGTTCTGGTCGTCGATGGAATCGAAATCGGGGGCGTCGAGAAGCGCCAAGCCCTCTGGAATCCGGGGCGTGTCCACGACACGCAGGGTGGTGGAGCGCTCATCGCCCGCGCCGTGGGAGCGGGCGAGGCCGGGCAGCACCTGCGGGGAGTTGAACCAGTCCGCGTCGCCCGGGTTGGCCACCAGCACCGGCTGGCGGGTGGTGGGGCGGATCACGCCCGGGTTGGACACCCGCTCGCGCAGAAGCGCGTTGACAAGAGTGGATTTGCCGGAGCCGGTGGAGCCGCCGATGACGGCGAGCAGGGGCGCGTCGAGATTGGCCAGGCGCGGCAGCACATAGTCGTCGAGTTGGTTGACTACGGCGCGGGCTTCGGAGGCGACGCCGACAGGCAACGCTGTGTCTGCCACCGCATCGCGCACGCCGCGCACGGCCTGAAGGACATCTGGGGCCGAGTGGGAAACAGGTGTATTCACCTGTCCCATTCTGGCAGACGGTGGGGGACTAGTCCTTGTAGTCCGTCTTGGTCAGGTTGAGCCAGCCGTAGAGCCCGCCCATGATGAAGCCGCCGCCGACGAAGTTGCCCAGCCACACGACAACCCAGTTGCGGATGACGTTCCAGTTGGTGAAGCCCTCGATCGTCTCCGGGCCGAGCGTGAAACCGCCCAGGCTGGTGAGGATGAAGTTCGCGATGGAGTGCTCGTAGCTCATGGTGGCAAACGACGGGATGATCAGGATGACACCCCACAGCTTCGCGCTGAAGTCCTTGCCGGCCTGGGTGGCCAGCATGAAGGCGATGTTCACAACGACGTTGGCCAGGATGGCCTCGACAAACAGCGTCGCACTCGACTTCTGCAGCTTGGCCACGAGCAAGTCGTGGAGGAATCCGTCCACCTCGACCATCTGGCCCATGGTGGTCCGGGAAATCAACCATGAAATCGCCACTGCACCAATGAGGTTGAAGACGGTGACGAACAGGACTAGCAACAGGCCCTTGACCACCGTGTTCTTCTTATGCAGTGCACCGTAGGTCATGAACATCATGTCGCCTGTGGCAAGTTCGCCTTGCAGCACGATGATGATGTACAGCGTGGAGGCGAAGATGGCGCCGAACGCGTACTTGCCCCAGCCCGGGGCGTAGCCGTCCAGCAGTTGGGCAGTGGAGGCGGCGAACGCCGTCATGATGCCCAGGTACACGCCCGCCAGAACTGCACGGGTGGCAAACCGGGCGGGCTCTTGGGTAAAGAGGTCAACCTTGTTCTTGATCGCCGTAGGGGCGGCTTCGTAAAAACTCACGGGTTCTAACGTACAAGAGGTCATACCTTATGGCGAAACATTGCTGTGTTGCTGAAAGGGCCGTGACCTGGGTTGATGGTAAATTCGCGGCGTGATGTGGCTAGATTCACAGACGCAAGTCAATTTCTAGGGGTGTTGTTCGGGTAGGGGGCGGGTGACGGGTGGGCCGCGTCTCGGGTGTGGCCGGTCGCGCAGTGAAAGAAAATCCTCGTTTGCGACACACGTCGCAAAATCTGGCGGTAACGTCATCGACGCAAGGTCGTCTTTTATGGAGGCCAGCGCCCACTGTTTTCCGTGACTTTTTGGAGATTGCAATGAAACTTCGCCGTCTTGTTGCCGCAGCGGCTGTCGCTTCTACCGTCGTTGTCGCTGCGCCGGCAGCATCCGCACAGCCCGCGCCGGAACCGCTGAACCGCGTTCTGTACGAAATCTACAAGGTTGGTGGCTGGGAGGCTCAGAACATCATCCTCGTGCCGGCAGCGTTGTCTTCCCTGAACATCATCGTCGGCATCATCCAGTCCATCGTCGCCGCCGCAAAGTAAAACACGCGACTCGAAAAGTCCCTGAAAGGAATAAGTGAACATGAAGTTCCGTCGTATCGCCGCTGTTGCTCTCGCGGCTGCTGTTGTAACCGGCGCCAACGCCCCCGTCGCAGAGGCGGCCACCTATCCGGAGCCGCTGAACCAGGTCATCAACGAGATGCGCGCCTACGGTGGCCCGCAGGCTCCGAACCTGCTGCTGGTCCCGGCTGCCCTGTCTTCGGTCGGTTGGATCCTCAGCATCCTATCGCTCGCTGGCGTGCTTGGCGTCGGTGCCGCCACCGCAAGCTCTGTCTAAAACTGTAAGGCGAGCTATTCGTCCCGCCCCCCGCCCGTCGGGGAGCGGGCGTTTTGCTTTCTTGGGTGAGATTTGGGGAATCGGCCCAGCTCGTGGTTGAATACTCCAGTTGTCTACTGCTGGTCGGGTGCGACGCGCGTTTCCGAGCTGAGCATCCGAGACCCTTCGACCACGTGATGGTTCGTCGATAAGCAATAGGCACCGAAAGCATTGACCACGTGCGTGCAGGACGGAAATCTGGCGCACATTGATCCAGGTCAGGAGACCAACTGTGATTCAGAAAGAATCGCGTCTGAAGGTCGCCGACAACACTGGTGCACGCGAAATTCTGTGCATCAACGTTCTCGGCGGTTCTGTTCGACGCTTCGCCGGCATCGGCGACACGATTGTCGCCACCGTGAAGGAAGCTGCCCCGGGCGGCAACGTCAAGGAGGGTGAGGTCGTCAAGGCTGTCATCGTCCGCGCGAAGAAGGAAACCCGTCGTCCGGACGGCTCCTACATCTCCTTCGACGAGAACGCTGCCGTCATCATCAAGAACGACACCGAGCCGCGCGGCACCCGCATCTTCGGCCCGGTCGCTCGTGAGCTGCGCGACAAGCGCTTCATGAAGATCGTGTCTCTCGCACCGGAGGTGATCTAAGTATGAAGATCAAGAAGGGCGATATGGTCCAGGTCATCGCCGGCAAGGACAAGGGCGCTCAGGGCCGCGTCATCGAGGCGTACCCGCAGCGTGACAAGGTCCTGGTCGAGGGCGTGAACCGCATCAAGAAGCACGTCGCAAACTCCTACACCGAGCGCGGCGCCGAGTCCGGCGGCATTGTCACCCAGGAAGCCCCGATCCACGTGTCCAACGTGATGATCCTGGATTCCGACGGTAAGCCGACCCGCGTCGGCTTCCGCTTCGACGAGGACGGCAAGAAGATCCGCGTAGCCAAGTCGAACGGGAAGGACATCTAATGACTGAGAGCATTCAGAACTACACCCCCCGCCTGAAGACGCGTTACCAGGACGAGATCCGCACCAAGCTCAACGACGAGTTCTCCTACGACAACGTCATGCAGATCCCGGGCCTGACCAAGATCGTCGTGAACATGGGTGTGGGCGACGCCGCCCGCGACTCCAAGGTCATCAACGGTGCGCTCGAGGACCTCACCGCGATCACCGGCCAGAAGCCGCAGCTGCGTCGCGCGAAGAAGTCCATCGCTAACTTCAAGCTCCGCGAAGGCATGCCGATCGGCGCGAAGGTCACCCTCCGCGGCGACCGCATGTGGGAGTTCCTGGACCGCCTGCTGACCGTCGCCCTGCCGCGTATCCGCGACTTCCGAGGCCTGAACGACAAGCAGTTCGACGGCAACGGCAACTACACCTTCGGCCTGTCCGAGCAGACCATGTTCTACGAGATCGACATCGACAAGATCGATCGCGTCCGTGGCATGGACATCACGCTCGTTACCACTGCCACGAACGACGACGAGGGTCGCGCCCTGCTGACGCACCTCGGCTTCCCGTTCGCTGACAAGGACGGCAAGATGAAGCGCGCGTAAGTTTGCGCTTGCTTGACGCCCCCGGTTCTTTCTGGACCGGGGGCGTTTTGCGTGTGTGGGGTTGGGCGCCTCGGGCGTCTTGCTAACCGTAGATTTCGAACGGAAGACTTCGAAAACGGTGCTAAATCGGGTCGTTTTCGAAGTCCTCCGTTCGAAAACCAAGCGCTAGGGTGTGCGTGTACCCCGCCACACGTGCTTTCAGTTGCCGGAGTCGGGCGGGAACGCCAAATCGAGCAGCTCTATGTCGGTGAGGGTTTCCGGGTTGTGCCACAGGACAGCTTCAATCCGGCCGTCGTGGTTGTAAAGGGTGACCCAGTGCTCGTAGAGGACGATTCCTGCACGCCCGTCGTCGGCCCAGGGGATGCCGAGGTCGTCGAGTTTCTCAGTGAACCTCGACACCGGGATGTGGAACGGGATGCCCAGGAAACTGGCGTTGTTCTGCGGGCTGATCTCGAGCTCGGTCACCACCCCGTCCTTCTCTGTGGCCGTGGCCGCGAACGCTTGTCCGTCCAGGCTCAGGGTCGCCTGATACCCGTTTCCGAGGAATTCGTCCCAGTTCATGCGGTCGATGATGGGGGTCGGCTCAGGATTGCCCATCGCGTCCAGCACATCCTCGAACCTCAACGGGCAGTCCATGGTGAAATCGACGAGCGGCTCGTAATCTGCGCGGTCCTCGGCCGGTTTGGTGGGGGAGGTGGTGCGTGCGGCTGCCGCAGCGGCTTCGGCTTGCACGTTTGCGTCGTAGATCTTCCGCACTGTCTCAACGGGGCCAACAATCGACACCACTCCAGGCTCGTAGGCGACGGTGACGCCCTGCTCATCGACGCCCGCGCGTTCGATCATGCGCGCGCCTATCGACGGCCCGTCCTCCGCGAGCACCGGTGGGAGGAAGTCATCGAAGACGAACACGTTGCCCACGTCGTCGATCTCGGTGAAGTGGAGCGTTTCGCCGGTGACCCGGCTGCGTGCGGCGGCGAGCGAGCGGATGAAGTGGAGGTAGTCGTCCTTGTTGGGCGACAGTGCGACTCCTAACTGTTCCCAGTATTTCACCCTGTTCGATGTGAGGTCCGCGATGGCATCCAACGCGTTCATGGCGATGTCATCGACCGGGTCTGGGGCGTCGGGCCATGCACCATCAACCGCGTTGTCGAGTTGGTCGTAGCAGGTGTCCATCCGGGCACGTGCGTCGTCGTGAAGCGAAAAGTCCCTCGTTGCTTCATCGAACTCGATGCTGTTGATGATGGCGGTGACCTCCGGCCACCTCGCTGTGCAGGGCCGGGCGTAACCGTGGAGGAATACTTTCGCGGTTTGCAGGGCGCCGAGCGCTGAGGCGGTTGTGGATCCGGCGTGTTGGAGTGCTTCGTCGTAGAACATCGGACGTTGACCTCCTCGTGTGAATGGAAGCTTTCTGTTTCTTCGCACATGCGAGTTATTATGCGCTTCGTAATTTATGCAGGCGAGACGGCAGGAAGCGTCCATGTCATTCTTCTCCCGGGGTGCGATTATCGCACCCAAGGAATTTAACCGCTGGCTCATCGTCCCGGCAGCGTTGGCGATCCATCTCTCCATCGGGCAGGTGTACGGGTTCTCTGTGTTTAAGAAGGCGATGATGGAGCACTTCGGGGTGGGGGAAGTTGCCGTGGGGTGGATCTTCTCGCTGGCTATCGGGATGCTGGGCACCTCGTCTGCGCTGTTCGGCTCGTGGGTGGAAAAGGTCGGCCCGCGCGCGTCAATGTCTGTGGCAGGCGTGCTGTGGGTGGTCGGTTTCCTGGTGGCCACGCTGGGCATCAGCACCGGCAACCTCTGGCTGGTGTACTTCGGCTACGGGTTCATCGGCGGCATTGGCCTGGGCATCGGCTACATCTCTCCCGTGTCCACGCTTATGAAGTGGTTCCCGGACCGGCCGGGCCTGGCCACCGGGCTTGCGATCATGGGCTTTGGCGGCGGCGCGCTCATCGCGTCGCCGGCGTCGAATCGGCTGATGGAGGCGTTCGGCGGCGGGGCCGAGCTCGCGGACCGTGCCGCGGGTCTCGAACCGACGTTCATCACCCTTGCGGTGGTGTATCTGTTGGTCATCGCCATGGGTGCGTACTGCATCCGGCTGCCGCACCCGGACTGGACCCCGTCGGGCGCGCCGAAGACCAAGGTGAAACCGGCGAAGGTCGCCATCGTCGGAGCCAACGTCAGCGCAAACAACGCGATTCGCACACCACAGTTCTGGTGCCTGTGGGTGATCCTGTTCTGCAACATCACCGCCGGCATCGGCATCCTGGAAAACGCCGCGCCGATGGTGCAGGACTACTACCCGGCGCTGAGTGCTGCGGCCGCCGCCGGCTTCGTCGGGTTGCTGTCGCTGGCCAACATGGGCGGTCGCTTCATCTGGTCGTCCGCCTCCGACGTGATCGGCCGGAAGAACATCTACATGGTCTACCTGGGCGTTGGCTTGATCTTCTACTTCGTGGTGGCGTCCGCCGGCCACACCAGTCTGGCGCTGTTCGTTGTCAGCACCCTGATCCTGCTCACCTTCTACGGCGGCGGGTTCGCCACCATCCCGGCGTACCTGCGCGACCTGTTCGGGGTCTACCAGGTCGGCGCGATCCACGGCCGGTTGCTCACCGCCTGGTCCGCGGCGGGCGTGGCGGGCCCGCTGATCATCAACATGGTGGGGGAGCGCCAGGCCAGCCGCGGCAACTCCGGTCCGGAGCTGTACCAGCTCTCGCTGTACATCATGTGTGTGCTGCTCGCGGTGGGGCTTGTGGCGAACGTGTTGGTCAGGCCTGTTGCGGAGAAGTGGTTCGAGGACCCGGAGAAAGTGGCCGCGAAGGTGGAGGCGGATCGTGCGTCGGCGAGAGAGTCCGCAACGACGGCGGCCAGCGGTAGAGCTGGATCCATCCACGCGCTGGTGGCGACCGTGCTCGCGCTAGTCATCGCGGCGCTGCTGGTCTACGGGCTGTGGGAGACTGCAGTGAAGGCCTCGCAGATGTTCGCCGGCTAAGCCCCCTTAGGCCCCGGCGTAGACGCTGAAACGTTCGGCGCTCACCTCGCCGACGAGCACGGTGTTGGTGGCCCGGGCGAGTTCCACGGCCATCGACGTTACGCCGGCGGTGGTGGCCACCGCGCCGAATCCGGCTGCTGCGGCGGCGCGCACGCTTTCGAAGCCCACCTGCGCATCGGTGGCGAGGGTGAGGGTGGGGGACGGGAGGGCGTCGAGAAGCATGTGCCCCGCAAGCTTGTGCACGGCGTTCAAAGGATCGAGGTCCTGGCGCCCCGCATCGCCCGCGACGGCCGTGGGCAAGTCGCGCGTGCGGTGCTGCGACAACACCCCGGGAAGCGCGAAGATTGCGGACGGGTCGAGCTCCATGAACTCGTCGCGCACGTCGAGGTTGGCGGCGAGCTCGCGCACGCGTTGCTCCGCGGAGATGCCGCACGCGTCGCCGGGGATCGGGTCGATGAATTGCGGGGCCGAGGGTCGCGCGAGCTGGACATCCAGCAGGTTGTAGGTGTTTTCGCCGCCGATCGCGCCCTCGCAGTAGCGGGCGGTGACCACGTCTTCGACACGCGTGATCATCCCGCGCGCCAGCAGCAGGCCGTGGGCGAGTTCGATGTCGTGGCCCGGGGTGCGCATCAGCGTTGCGACGCTCACACCACCGGCCCGAATCTCCAACGGCTCTTCAACCGCGACCTGGCCCGCACGGGTGTCGCGGGTGCCGTCGGCGGAAATCTTGGTCACTGCGAAGCTGCGTTTGGTCCTGCTCACGGAAACCGATGGTATCGCCGGATTGTTAACTCGCGAACTTGCGGCGAATCTACGTGCGAAAACGCGGGTTATCCACAGGGGTGCGAACGCAAATTCCACAAGCCCGAAAACATCCGCCTTGACGCCCCGCTACAACTGCACCCACACATCCGAACACAGAAAGGGGTGGGTGCGTCCGATGCGTACCGAAGGCAAGATCAAACAACGACTGCAGAAACTGCTCAACCAGGCCCGCGACCGTGAGGGCACGCCGGAGGGCGACGCGTTCTACGCCAGGGCGTTCGAGCTCATGGCGGAGTACGGCTACGAACAACGCGACCTGGACACCGAGGACGGCGACGAGGTGGGTCAGCGCACCTACGAGTTCGCCGGCGCATACACCGAGATGCAGGCGAACCTGCTGCTGACCATCGCATTCGCGCTGCACTGCACCGGATTTTCGCAGCGCGTGTACAACTCCACGCGCATGAAAGACGCCGTCATCTTCGGCTGCGCGCGCCACCTGGAGCGGGTGGACATGCTCTACGCGATGCTATTGCCCGTGATGCTGGCGGATGCGCAAAAAGTGCGCGCGACCAGCTGGAGCGAATCAGCGGTGGTGCGCCGCCGCAACTTCATGTCCGGCTTCGCCGCCAGCATCGGCGCACGCCTCGCCGAAGCTGAAAAGACCGTGGAGGAATCGGACGGGGAGTATGGGCTCGTGCTTGTCGACGACTTCCAGAAAGCCACCGAAGCCCGCGACAATTTCGCCGCAGAGATGGGCTTCTTTTTAGGCAGTTTCTCGTCCAAGCGGTCCTTCGACGCGGATGCGTTCGACCAGGGCCACGAGGCGGGGCAGCGCTCCGACATTGGGCAGACGCGGGTGCGCTCGCTCCCGGCGCTGCCGTTCTAGCGGGGACTACACGTCGTTCACGAGCCACGCCGCCGCGGCCACGATCATCGCCTCGGCCGCGCGGTCGAGCGTGGGCTGCAGGTCGGGCGCGAAGGTCGGGGAGTGGTTGCCGGGGGCGTTTTCCCAGTCCTTGAAGCCGCCCAAGCCCCAGTAGGTGTACGGCACGCCGAGCGCGTCCGGGATGATCGAGAAGTCCTCCGAGGCGGGGATCTGGTCCAAGTCCCTGGCATCGCTGCCGAAGTGGGCGTCGAATGCGCCGCGAACGCGGGAGGTGGTCTCCGGGTCGTTGTCCGTGAGCGGGTACTCGTCGTAGAAGGTGATCCCCGCCTCCCGCGGGCTGCCCGCTGCGGCGCACTCGCCCTCGACGATGCGGGTGATCGCGCTGCGCAGCGTGTCGCTGACCTCGCGGGTGTAGGCGCGAGTGTTGACCAGAAGTTTGGCGGTTTCCGGGATCACGTTCGCCTTCACGCCGGAGTGGATCGCGCCGACGGTGAGCACTGCGGTGTCTTTCGCCTGCACCTCGCGGGAGACCACCGTGTGCAGGCGGGTGACGATGTTGGAGGCGAGCAGGACCGGGTCCACGCCCTTTTCCGGCATGGAGCCGTGGGTGCCTTTGCCCCACACGGTGATCTGGGCGGAAAACGCCTGGGACATGAACGGCCCCGGGTGGGTGCCCACGACACCTGCGGGCAGCATCGGCAACACGTGCTGGCCCAGGTAGACGTCCGGCTTCGGCATTGCCTCGCGGATGCCGTTGGCCAGCATCACCCGCGATCCGGCGTACGCCTCCTCCGCGGGCTGGAACACGGCGACCAGGGTGCCGCGCCAGCAGTCGCGGTTGGCGGCGAACGCCTCCAGCGCGCCGAGCACGCCCATGATGTGGAAGTCGTGCCCGCAGGCGTGGGCGACGTGCTCCTCGCGGCCGCTGACAGCGTCCACCTGCGTGGCGGTGGAGGCGTAGGGCTTGCCGGAGCGCTCCTGCACCGGCAGGCCGTCGATGTCCGCGCGGATGGCTACCACCGGGCCGGGGCCGTTCTCCAATACGCACACGGTGCCGGTTTCGCCCACCTGCGTGTGTGGCAGCTGCAGCGCGTCCAGCCGCGAGCGGATCTTCGAGGACGTCTGCAGCTCCTGCAGCGACAACTCGGGATGCTGGTGGAACCAGACGTAAAGTTCCTCGCGGGCCTCGCGCGTGGCGGCCAGCGATTTAACAAGCTGTGCAAGGGCTGTATCCATGCAGGGCAGTCTATGGGGTTGTGAAAGTCCTGCGCCTCGGTGGGGCGGTGAACGTGGCCGTCGATAAGCGATTTGCTCATTGATGCAGGAAAGCGGTAAGTTACCCCCTCGGACTTGCGCGCCGACGATTCGGCCTGCGCAAGCCGAAGTACATTTGAACATCCAACTTTGTTGCAGGCCCCCCGCCAAGATGCGGACCGCGTGCAAGGGAGGCGGCGAGCGGCCCACGCTACTGAGTGTGGGCAGCGTGAGTAGCCCCCGACAGACCATGCGGAAAACGCGACCTCAAGCGCTCACGCGCGGCAGGTCACCCGGTGGATGGGAACCGCAACGAGAAAGGTAACGGTCACCACAATGACCATGACTGATCCGATCGCGGACATGCTGTCGCGCGTGCGCAACGCAGCAACTGCGCAGCACGACACCGTGTCTATGCCTTCGTCCAAGATCAAGGTGAACATCGCCGAGATCTTGAAGCAGGAAGGCTACATCGAAGACTACAAAGTTGAGGAAGAGAAGGTCGCCAAGTCGCTGACGCTCAACCTCAAGTACGGCCCGACCCGCGAGCCTTCTATCGCTGGTCTGCGCCGCGTGTCCAAGCCGGGCCTGCGCGTGTACGCGAAGTCCAACGACCTGCCTCAGGTGCTCGGTGGCTTGGGCGTGGCAATCATCTCCACGTCCCACGGCCTGCTCACCGACCGCCAGGCTCAAGAGAAGGGTGTAGGCGGGGAAGTCCTCGCTTACGTCTGGTAAAGGGGAGGTTGAAAGACTTATGTCTCGTGTAGGTAATGCACCCATCGCAATCCCGAACAACGTCGAGGTGAAGATCGACGGCCAGCACGTCGAGGTCAAGGGCCCGAAGGGCACCAAGGACCTGGATATGCCGGCACCGATCACCGCTTCCGTCGAGGACAACCAGATCCTGGTGGCTCGTCCGGACGACCACCGTGACAACCGCTCGCTGCATGGCCTGACCCGCTCCCTGATCAACAACATGGTCGTGGGCGTGACCGAGGGCTACAAGATCAACATGGAGATCTTCGGCGTCGGCTACCGCGTGCAGCAGAAGGGTAAGGACCTCGAGTTCTCCCTCGGCTACTCGCACCCGATCCTGATCGAGGCGCCGGAAGGCATCACGTTCTCCGTCGACGGCAACACCAAGTTGGCCATCGAAGGTTCCGATAAGCAGCAGGTTGGCCAGATTGCGGCAAACATCCGCCGTCTGCGTAAGGATGACCCGTACAAGGGTAAGGGCATCCGTTACGCCGGCGAGCAGGTCCGCCGCAAGGTCGGAAAGACGGGTAAGTAATCATGAGCAATACTGCAGAGAACACCAAGCGCACCCCGGTTGGCAAGGACATCTCGTCCCGCCGCCGCGAGGCACGCGCACGTCGCCACAACCGCATCCGCAAGACGCTGCGCGGCACCCCGGAGACCCCGCGTCTCGTTGTGCACCGCTCCTCGCGTCACATCCACGTCCAGGTCATCGACGACCTCGCAGGCCACACCCTGGTCTCCGCGTCGTCCATCGAGGCGGACGTGCGCAACCTGGAGGGCGATAAGAAGGACAAGGCTGCCAAGGTTGGCCAGCTCGTCGCTGAGCGCGCCAAGGCTGCAGGCATCGAAGCAATCGTCTTCGACCGCGGCGGCTACAAGTACCACGGCCGCGTCGCGGCTCTGGCTGAAGCAGCTCGTGAAGGTGGTCTGAAGTTCTAATGATCACCGCAAACATCACCATCAACGGAAGGATCGCGTAATGGCCGAACGTGAACGGCGTGACGGCGGGCGCTCCGCCGACAACCAGAAGAACAACGACCGCGGCAACCGTGGTGGCCGTGGCCGCCGCGACGACCGTCGCAACAACCAGAACGACGAGCGCGATAAGTACATCGAGCGCGTCATCACCATCAACCGTGTTGCCAAGACCGTCAAGGGCGGCCGCAACATGTCCTTCACCGCACTCGTCGTCGTCGGCGACGGTGAGGGCATGGTCGGCGTCGGCTACGGCAAGGCAAAGGAAGTTCCCGCCGCGATCCAGAAGGGCGCAGAGGAAGCTCGCAAGAACTTCTTCCGCGTCCCGATGATCGGCGGCACCATCCCGCACCCGGTTCAGGCAGAAGAGGCCGCAGGCATCGTCATGCTCCGCCCGGCTGCTCCGGGTACCGGTGTGATCGCCGGCGGCGCTGTCCGTCCGGTGCTCGAGTGCGCTGGTATTCAGGACATCCTGGCCAAGTCCCTTGGCTCGGACAACGCCCTGAACGTGGTCCAGGCAACCGTCGCAGGCCTGAAGCAGCTTGTCCGCCCCGAAGAGGTGGCTGCCAAGCGCGGCAAGTCCGTCGAGGAAGTTGCACCGGCTCGTATGCTGCGCGCACGCGCAGGACAGGAGGCCTAAGCACCATGGCACTGAAGATTACGCTGCACCACGGCAAGATCGGCGAGAAGCCGACCACCCGTAAGAACCTCGAGGCTCTCGGTCTGCGCAAGATCGGCCAGTCCGTCGTAAAGAAGGACAACGCTGCTACCCGCGGCCAGATCCTCAAGGTGCGCCACCTCGTCACCGTTGAAGAAGTTGCAGGGGAGTAGATACACCATGGCTGACATCATCAAGCTCCATGATCTGCGCCCGGCAGAGGGCGCAAACAAGGCCAAGACCCGCGTTGGTCGCGGTGAGGCCTCCAAGGGCAAGACCGCTGGTCGCGGCACCAAGGGCACCAAGGCTCGTAAGCAGGTTTCCGCTGCTTTTGAGGGTGGCCAGATGCCGCTGCACATGCGTCTGCCGAAGCTGAAGGGCTTCAAGAACCCGAACCGCGTCGAGTACCAGGTGGTCAACGTCGCGGATCTGGCAGAAGCCTTCCCGCAGGGTGGCGACATCGCCATCGCCGACATTGTTGCCAAGGGCCTCGTTCGCCCGAAGCAGCCGGTGAAGGTGCTGGCAGAGGGCGACATCAACGTCGCGCTCAACGTCACCGCGAACAAGTTCTCCAAGTCCGCTGAGGAGAAGATCAAGGCTGCTGGCGGCTCCGCCAACGTCGTTGAGTTCTCCAAGCGTGCGTAAGAGCACTTAGCTTTACGACGAACCCCCGCCCCGGACATTCCCGTCCCGGGCGGGGGTTTCGCCGTTGGTGGGGGAGCGCATCCTGACACATTACGGCGGCCGTTAGCGCCGAGCTGGGCCGATAGGGTCCGCCTGACAGATTCCGCTGAGAAGTGTCTGGGGCGTGGGGGATTTGTTCACTGGCGCGGTCGGTCCGAGTGAACAAATACCTAGTTGGGTGGGCAATGTGTTCATTCTGCCCAGGTCGGAGAAATCGACGGGCGGATCTGTTCACCGGCCGGTGAATCAATTTTGGCGGGGGAGCCGGCCCCTCCCGCCACCTCTGACACATCACGGCAGCCGTTTGTGCCGACCTGGGCCGATAGGGCCCGCCTGACGGATTCCGCCACGATGCGTCAGCAGGGACGCCTGGGAGGAGACTGGGAGTCGCGCCCGAACCCAACCTGAAATATCAACTTTCCACCGGGTGCTGTTAGGGTGGTTAGGTCAAAAGACCGCCCCGCCGGTTTTCGCGTGCCCGCGAAACCCGGGCGAGGAGTCGAATGTCCACTACCTCCCGTCCGTGGCGCGGCGGGGGCCAGGAGGCTTTGTGTCCGCTATTGCTCAGGCGTTTAAGGACCCGGATCTACGTAAGAAGATCCTGATCACCCTTGCGCTGATGTTTCTGTACCGCGTCGGCGCCCAGATCCCCACTCCGGGCGTGGACTACGCGCTGATCAACTCCCGTCTGGAGGAGATCTCCCAGGGCGACCAGGCGACGATGTTCTCCATCATCGGTCTGTTCTCCGGTGGCGCGCTGCTGCAGCTTTCCATCTTTGCCATCGGCATCATGCCGTACATTACGGCCTCGATTATCGTGCAGCTGCTCACCGTGGTGATCCCGAAGTTTGAGGAGCTGAAGAAGGAAGGCCAGTCCGGCCAGGCGAAGATGACGCAGTACACCCGCTACCTCACGGTGGCGCTGGCGCTGCTGCAGTCCGCCGGCATCGTGGCGCTGGCGGACCGCGAGCAGCTGCTCGGCCAGGGCATGCCGGTGCTGATCGAGGACCGCAACATTTGGACGCTTCTGATGATGATCATCGTCATGACCTCCGGTGCGGTGCTGATCATGTGGCTCGGTGAGATCATCACCGAGAAGGGCGTTGGCAACGGCATGTCGCTTCTCATCTTCGCCGGCATTGCCACCCAGATCCCGTCTGAGGGCGCGTTCATTCTCCAGCAGTCTGGCGCGGTCACCCTGACCCTCGTCGTGCTGGCGCTGATCGCGCTTGTCGTCGGCATCGTGTTCATCGAGCAGGGCCAGCGCCGCATCCCGGTGCAGTACGCCAAGCGCATGGTGGGCCGCCGCCAGTACGGCGGGTCCTCGACCTACCTGCCGCTGAAGGTGAACCAGGCCGGCGTGATCCCGGTGATCTTCGCGTCCTCGCTGATGTACGTGCCGGTGCTGATCACCCAGATCGTCACCATGAACAACCCGACTCCGCCGGACAACTGGTGGATGAACCACGTGATGGCGTGGCTGCAGAACCCGGGTTCCTGGCAGTACATCCTCACCTACGTGGTGATGATCATCTTCTTCTCCTACTTCTACGTCTCCATCCAGTACGACCCGGTGGACCAGGCGGAGAACATGAAGAAGTACGGCGGCTTCATCCCGGGCATCCGTCCGGGCCGTCCGACCGCGGAGTATCTGGCGTTTGTGATGAACCGTCTGCTGTTCGTCGGCGCCATCTACCTCGCCGTGATTGCCGTTCTGCCGAACTTGGCTATGGACGCCGGCATCACCGGTTCCGGCCAGATGGGCATGAGTGCCTTCGGCGGCACCGCGATCCTGATTATGGTTTCCGTGGCTCTGACCACGGTCAAGCAAATTGAATCCCAGCTCCTGCAATCCAACTACGAAGGACTTCTGCGATAATGCGTCTCGTTCTCCTTGGCCCTCCCGGTGCCGGCAAGGGCACCCAAGCCACGATTCTCTCCGAGAAACTCGGTGTGCCGCACATCTCCACGGGCGATTTGTTCCGCGCCAACATCGGCGAGGGCACCCCGCTCGGCGTTGAGGCGAAAAGCTACATCGACGCGGGCAAGCTCGTGCCTACCGACGTCACCGCGCGCATGGTCGAAGACCGTCTGAACCAGGATGACGCGAAGGAGGGCTTCCTGTTGGACGGCTTCCCGCGCACCGTGGAGCAGGCTGAGATCCTCACCGAGCTGCTGGAGAAGAAGGGCGAGAAGCTCGACGGCGTGCTCAACTTCGTGGTCGACGAGGACGTGGTGGTCGAGCGCATGCTCGCCCGCGGCCGCGCAGACGACAACGAGGAGACTATCCGCACCCGTCTCGGCGTCTACCGCGACGAGACCGCCCCGTTGATCCAGCACTACGGCGACCAGATCATCTCCATCGACGCCGTGGGTGACGTGGACGAGATCAACCAGCGCGCCATGGAGGCGCTGGGCAAGTAGCCCGCCCAGTGTGAAGGCCGGTGTGTTCGCACCGGCCTTTCGCATTTCGCCTATCGACGACCCAAAGGACCACCACGCACATGGTTTTCAGAAAGCGCAAGATCGCGGCCAAAACGCCGGAAGAGCTCGACGCCATGGAGGCAGCCGGACGCATCGTCGGCACTGCTCTCCAGGAGGTCCGCGCCGCCGCCAGACCTGGCGCGAGCACGCTCGACCTGGACAAGGTGGCCGAGACGGTCATCCGCGACCACGGCGCAACCCCGACGTTCCTGGGCTACCAGGGCTTCACCGGCTCTATCTGCGCGTCGGTGAATGAGGTGGTCGTGCATGGTATTCCGTCGTCAAGCGTTGTGCTCAAAGAAGGCGACCTGGTCTCCATTGACTGCGGCGCCACCCTCGACGGCTGGGTGGGCGACAGTGCGTGGTCCTTCGGCGTCGGCGAACTGGCACCGGAGGTGGACGCCCTCAATCGTGCGACCGAGTGGGTGCTCGCGGAAGGGCTGAAAGCGATGGTGCCGGGCAACAAGCTCACCGACGTCTCGCACGCGCTCGAGCTGGCCACCTTTGCTGCCGAGGAGCGCTTCGGGGTGGAGCTGGGCATTGTGGACGGTTACGGTGGCCACGGCATCGGCCACACGATGCACGAAGAGCCGTACCTGGCCAACGAAGGCAAGCCGAATCGTGGTCCCGTCATCCAGGAGGGATCCGTGCTGGCTATCGAGCCGATGCTGATCCTCGGTGGGGAAGTGGACACCGAGGTGCTGGCGGACGAATGGACGGTGGTGTCGGTGGACCGGGCGCCTGCCGCCCACTGGGAGCACACCGTTGCCGCAACTGCCGGGGGACCGAGAATTCTTACGCCGCGCGTGTAGTTTTCTGGCGCGTTGTAGTGCGTTTCATGACAGGGAGGTTATACTTCCGCCATGTCTTACCGCCCCCGCCACGCAAAGCAGTCGCCGCTGAAGCGACGCGCAACCACGTTCGCCGCCGGCCTCGGCGTCGTTGCCTCCCTGGCAGCACCGGTGTCCGCTCAGGCCGCGCCTGCGCAGAACCCGGTCGCCATGTCCAGCCTGGACTCGCTGTCCAACCAGGCCACCTCCTCCTTCAGCAACCTGGACAAGTCCGCGCGCGATGCAGCATGGAACATCCGCAACGGTCTGCGCCAGCAGGCCGACGGCCTGGCCGCCATCAACCCGGAGCTGCCGGCGAAGGCGAAGCAGCGCATCGACGAGATCCTCGAGACGTTCTTCCCGGGCCTGATCGCCGAGAAGACTCCGAAGCCGAAGCCTGCGCCGAAGCCGGCTCCCGCCCCGAAGCCTGAGCCCGCTCCGGCTCCGGCACCGGCGCAGCAGCAGAACCCGCGCGGCGACTTCAACTACGGCCCGTGCCCGGCCGACGCGAAGGCATGCGTCGACATCGACGGCCGCCGCTCCTGGCTGCAGAACAACGGCGTCATGTACTACCAGTCCGGCCTGATCGGCCCGGGCAAACCGGGTCAGGAGACCCCGCGCGGCACGTTCTACGTCAACCGCAAGGTCAAGGATGAGATCTCCTGGGAGTTCGGCAACGCCCCGATGCCGTTCGCGACCTACTTCACGTACAACGGCATCGCCTTCCACCAGGGTGACCCGAACTACCTGTCCAACGGCTGCGTGCGCATGTACCGCGGCGACGCAGAGCGCTACTTCAACGACCTGCAGATCGGCGACAAGGTCTACGTGTTCTAACTAGGACCCGAATCGAGCCCCGGCTAGCGCTGGGGCTTTTTGCGTTTTCGCAGGTAAATGGCTAATGTAGTCCAGCGGTGTTTGTGCATGCCTGCACGAGCGCCGCATGTAACCGGTAAATACGTCTGCTGCCTGCACTTTCAGGCGGCGTAGGAAGTGGAGTGTATGGCGAAAGAAGGCGCAATCGAGGTTGAGGGCCGCATTGTCGAGCCCCTGAAGAACGCGATGTTCCGGGTCGAACTGGACAACGGGCACGAAGTTCTCGCCCACATCAGTGGCAAGATGCGCCAGCACTACATCCGCATCCTTCCGGAGGACCGCGTCGTGGTGGAACTTTCCCCCTACGACCTGGACCGCGGGCGTATCACGTACCGCTACAAGTAAGCATTTCAGCCTCCTCACCCAGATCTGCCCTGGTGGCGGATCGTGCACCTCTGGCCACGGTGGCTGGAGCCGCGCGTAACCTCAACCCACTCTCCGGCACGGCCCGGACAAAGCGTTGTTTGGCGTGGACGGGTGGGGAGAAAACCACCGTAACAACCCGAAAGGCACGTACCTCATGGCACGTCTAGCTGGTGTTGATCTCCCGCGCAACAAGCGCATGGAGATCGCACTTACCTACATTTACGGCATCGGTGCAACCCGAGCCAAGGAACTGCTCGAGAAGACCGGTATTTCTCCGGACCTGCGCACGGACAATCTGTCCGACGATCAGCTCGCCGCACTGCGCGATGCGATCGAGTCCTCCTACACCGTAGAGGGCGATCTGCGCCGCGAGGTGCAGGCAGATATCCGCCGCAAGATTGAAATCGGCTCCTACCAGGGCATGCGCCACCGTCGTGGCCTGCCCGTCCGCGGCCAGCGCACCAAGACCAACGCGCGCACCCGCAAGGGCCCGAAGAAGACCATCGCAGGAAAGAAGAAGTAACCTATGGCTGCTCAGACTCGTTCCGGCGCGCGTCGCGGACGCCGCGCCGTCAAGAAGAACGTGGCCGCAGGCCACGCGTACATCAAGTCCACCTTCAACAACACCATCGTGTCCATCACGGACCCGCAGGGCAACGTGATCTCCTGGGCATCTTCCGGCCACGTCGGCTTCAAGGGCTCCCGTAAGTCCACGCCGTTCGCCGCGCAGATGGCTGCAGAGAACGCCGCCCGCAAGGCGATGGACCACGGCATGAAGAAGGTCGACGTCTTTGTCAAGGGTCCGGGCTCCGGCCGCGAGACCGCAATCCGTTCTCTCCAGGCCGCCGGCCTGGAGGTGTCTTCGATCTCCGACGTGACGCCGCAGCCGTTCAACGGCTGCCGTCCGCCGAAGCGTCGTCGCGTTTAAGGCTGAAAGGAAAGAGGTAAAGAGACATGGCTCGTTACACCGGCCCTGCTACCCGTAAGTCCCGTCGCCTCCGCGTCGACCTCGTCGGCGGCGACATGTCCTTCGAGCGCCGCCCGTACCCTCCGGGGCAGGCTGGCCGTGCTCGCATCAAGGAGTCCGAGTACCTGCTCCAGCTGCAGGAGAAGCAGAAGGCTCGCTTCACCTACGGCGTAATGGAGAAGCAGTTCCGCCGCTACTACGAAGAGGCGAACCGTCGTCCGGGCAAGACTGGCGACAACCTGCTGATCCTGCTGGAGTCCCGTCTGGACAACGTGATCTACCGCGCTGGTCTGGCTAAGACCCGCCGTCAGGCACGTCAGCTGGTCTCCCACGGCCACTTCACCGTCAACGGCAAGCACATCAACGTGCCGTCCTTCGCGGTGACGCAGTACGACATCATCGATGTCCGCGACAAGTCCCGCAACATGCTGTGGTTCGAAGAGGCTCAGGACGAACTGCTCGACGCCGTCGTTCCGGCCTGGCTGCAGGTCGTTCCGGACACCCTGCGCATTCTCGTGCACCAGCTGCCCGAGCGCGCTCAGATCGACGTCCCGCTGCAGGAGCAGCTCATCGTCGAGCTCTACTCGAAGTAAACTTTCGTTTGCTTCACCCCGCGCACTGCCGACGTGTTCGGCCGGTGCTCGAAAATCTTCCATTTATCCGTTCCTACCGGCTTCAAATAGCGGGAGCCGACAAAGGAGAAGTTCATGCTCATCTCTCAGCGTCCTGAACTGACCGAGGAGTACATCGACACCAACCGCTCGAAGTTCATCATCGAGCCGCTCGAGCCTGGTTTCGGTTACACCTTGGGCAACTCTCTGCGCCGCACGCTGCTGTCGTCCATCCCGGGCGCAGCCGTGACCTCCATCAAGATCGACGGTGTGCTCCACGAGTTCACTACGATCACCGGCGTCAAGGAGAACGTCTCTGAGATCATCCTCAACATCAAGGACATTGTCCTGTCCTCCGACTCCGACGAGCCGGTTGTCATGCAGCTTGCTGTTGAGGGCCCTGGCGACGTCACCGCAGGCGACATCGAGCCGCCGGCTGGTGTGGAGATTCACAACCCGGATCTGCACATCGCGTCGCTGAATGAGCAGGCTCGCCTCGAGATGGAGCTTGTTGTCGAGCGCGGCCGTGGCTACGTCCCGGCCATGCCCAACTCCGGCGGTGAGGCCGGCCGCATCCCGGTCGACCAGATCTACTCGCCGGTCACCCGCGTCGCCTACAAGGTTGAGGCGACCCGTGTTGAGCAGCGCACCGACTTTGACAAGCTGATCATCGATGTGGAGACCAAGAACTCCATGACCGCACGTGACGCCCTCGCGTCGGCCGGTTCCACACTGGTGGAGCTCTTCGGCCTGGCGCGCGAGCTGAACACCGCGGCCGAGGGTATCGAGATCGGCCCGTCGGCGCAGGAGACCGAGTACATCGCCGCGTACTCCACGCCGATCGAGGACCTGAACTTCTCCGTTCGCTCCTACAACTGCCTGAAGCGCCAGGACATCCACACCGTCGGTGAGCTCGCAGAGTGCACCGAGTCTGACCTGCTGGATATCCGCAACTTCGGCCAGAAGTCCATCAACGAGGTCAAGATCAAGCTCGCCAGCCTGGGCCTGACCCTCAAGGACGCTCCGGAAGATTTCGACCCGACCCAGATCGAAGGCTACGACGCCGAGACTGGCGACTACGTCGACACCAGCGCGGACGAGACCGAGTAACACCACAGAGCACGCGCTCAATTAACCGCACACGAGGAGTACGAAAATGCCTACCCCGAAGAAGGGCGCCCGTCTCGGAGGCTCGGCCGGCCACCAGAAGCACATTCTGTCTAACCTGGCCCTGGCCCTGTTCGAGCACGGCGCAATCAAGACGACGGACGCGAAGGCACGCATGCTGCGTCCGTACGCCGAGAAGCTGATCACCAAGGCGAAGAAGGGCACTGTGGCTGACCGCCGCGCCGTGGCCGCTGAGCTGTCGAACAAGGAGGTCGTTGCTTACCTGTTCAACGAGCTCGCACCGAAGTTCGCCAACCGCGAGGGCGGCTACACCCGCTCCATCAAGCTGGAGAACCGTGCCGGCGACAACGCTGCGATGACCCAGATCTCTCTGGTGCTCGAGGAGACCGTGTCTTCCGAGGCAACCCGCGCAGCACGCGCCGCCGCTTCCCGCCAGGCCGAGGAGGCCAAGGCTGAGGAGACCGCCGAGGCTCCGGCTGAGGAGACCGCAGAGGAGAAGTAGTCCAACACTTCCTCCCTTTGCGCCAAGCGCCCGGGTCGCACCGCAACGTCGGTGCGCCCCGGGCGCTTTGCTGTGCGTGCACGTTCCGGCGATAGAATGCCTCACCATGGACGACACGCTGCGCCTGCGCCTGGACATCGCCTACGACGGCACCGACTTCCACGGCTGGGCCCGCCAAAAAGGGGACCTGCGCACTGTCCAGCAGACCATCGAGGATGCGCTCTCGCTCGTTCTGCGCGCCGACGTCGCGCTCACCGTCGCCGGCCGCACCGACGCGGGCGTGCACGCCGCCGGCCAGGTCGCGCACGCGGACATTCCCTCCGAATCGCTCAACCAACGCTCGATTGAGGGGGATCCGGGGCGGCTGGTGCGTCGATTAGCAAAATTGCTCCCTGAAGACGTCCGTGTCTTCGGCGTCGCCCAAGCCCCCGCGGGCTTCGACGCGCGCTTTTCCGCGCTGACGCGCACCTACTGCTACCGGGTGACTACCCACCCCGCAGGTGCCGTGCCCACCCGCGCGCGCGACACCGCCGTGTGGCCGAAACCAGTCGACCTCGACGCGGTGCAAGCCTGCGCCGACGCACTCGTCGGCCTGAATAACTTCGCCGCCTTTTGCCGCCCGAAGGAGCACGGCACCACCATCCGCGAGGTGCACAGCTTCACCTGGCGCGAAATTGAGCCGCACCTGTACGAGGCGCGCATCACCGCCGACGCGTTCTGCTGGAACATGGTCCGCGCGCTCGTGGCCACCTGCCTGACCGTCGGCGAAGGCAGGCGCGCGCCCGAGTGGCCGGAGGAGCTTTTGCTTCTCGACGCCCGCTCGCCCGACGTCCCCCTCGCCCCCGCCCGCGGGCTAACCCTGGTGGGAGTGGAATACCCGGAAGATGCCGACCTGGCGGCGCGAGCCGAAGCGACGAGAGCCACCCGCGAGATGTAGCATGCTTGGGTTACATCAGTACTGGGAGGTGCCATGACCACAGTCGCAGCCGCGTGGTTTGCCGTGGTGTTTTTCACCCTCCCCGGCTTCGTGTTCTCCTGGGTCGCCGGCATGAAAGCCCCGGCCGCAGGCGCGGCTGCCCTGCCGGTGACCTTCGGCCTGTTCGGCGTGACATCCTGGTTCTGGGGGCTGACCAGCGCGCCGTACAACCTGTGGACCTTCGGCGTGAGCATGGTCGTCGCCCTTCTGGCGGCCGCTGCGTGGCGGTACTTGTTCGTGCGCCGGGCGCGCCGGGGTGGGGCCGTGAACTGGCGCCGGGCGCTGTTTCCCGGCGACGTGCGCAGGGAAAGCATCGCGGATCCGTACTGGGTGCTGCCCGCCGTCGGCGTCGGCGTGGGTGCGTTCATGGCAGCCTCGGAGCGGCTGCGCTGGCTGGAGCGGATGCCCAACGGTGTTTTCAACATCGTCCAGGGGTGGGATGTGCAGTGGCACGCCAACCTGGTGCGCTTCATCATGGACGAGGGCATCGCCTCCGCCACCCGCATGGGCGAGCTGCAAAACGTGGAGTCGCAGCTGAAGCTGTTCTACCCGTCCGCCTACCACGCCGGTATCGCCCTGTTCGGCGAAACGGCGGGCCTGGACCCCATCCCGGCGCTGAACATCGCCTCCGCCGTGCTGCCCGCGCTAGCGCTGCCGGCCACACTCGCGTGCCTGGTGTTCGCGTTTTTGCGCTCCACCGGGGTCACGGCGCAGATCGCCGCGGCGCTCGCCGCGATCATGGGGTATGCCGCCCCGCAGCTGTTCTGGATCCCGGATTACGTAGGCATGTGGCCCTACCTGTTCGCCGTGGCACTCACCGGCACCGTGACGTGGCTGCTTGTCACCGTGCCGCGCCGGCGCGCCAGCGCCCTGCCCACGGCGCTCGCCTTCGTGGCGGTGCTGTGCGTGCACCCGTCCGCAGTCACCATCGTGGTGCTCGCCGTGGGCTTCTACTGGCTGACCTCCACCCTGATTCGCCCCGAGCGCACGCGGCTGACGGATACGCTGTGGATCGCACTGCCCGCCATCGCCGGCGTTGTCATGTTCGTTCCGCAGGTGCTCGCTGGCTCCGCCCAAGCGGGCGAGGTGGCCTCCTGGCGGCCCGAGGAAACCCTGGGCGTCGGCGGGGCGTGGGGCACAGCCGCGCGCATGGAAACGCGCCACGTGCTGCAGTTCTTCCCGGCATACGACTCCACCGTGCTGCTCTGGCTCGCCGCCGCAGGCGCCGTGGTGTGTCTGCTGTGGCGCCGCCAGATCTGGCCGGTGCTGTTCTACGCGGTGTCCCTGGCCATTACCGCCAACGCCCTAGTGCCGTTCGGCAACACCTTGGGCCGCCTGCTCGACTACGTGGGCAACCTGCACTACAGCACCGGACACCGCCTGATCATGCCGGTGGTCATGGCTGTCACGGCCTCGGCCGCCATTGCGGTGGCGGCGGGGATTCGCGTGGTCACGGCGGCGCCCGTCGCTAAGCGGTATGCGAAAGGCGAACGCATCAGCGCAACCGCGAGCATTGTCGTCGCCTGCATCGTGGCCTCCGCCGCGATCCCGATGCTCCGCGAGCACACCGACCACGGCGCCGAGCAAACCTACGCCGCTGCCCGCGTCACCGACCGCATGGTTAACGCCGACGACCTCGAAGCCTTCGACTGGCTGGCCACCCAACCCGCCGCCTGGGAAGGCCTGACCGCAGGCGACCCGGCCGACGGCTACTCCTGGATGTACGCCTACAACGGCGTGCCCACGTTGAACCGCCACTACCTGTGGCCCAACGGCGGACGCGGCACCAACGGCGACATCATGTACTGGAACGCCGACTTCATCGGCGAGGGCGAGCACAACCTCGTCGACGAGACGGTGGAGAACTTAAACGTGAAGTTCTTCCTGCTCAGCCCCGGCCCGTTCTGGCACTACCAGTACCCGCCGTACGAGATGCTGCGCGACTTCTGGGTCTCCGAGGGTGTCACACCCGTCTACCGCAAGGGCTCCACGGCGATCTTTGCGGTGAACAGCCAGTTCAGCGAGGCGGAGCTGGAGGAGATGGTCGCCGATGGTAAGGAGCACGGCTCGGACGAGCTGTTTGCGCTCGCGGAGGTGGGCGCGACGCAGTAAGCTTTCCGCCAGGTGTTTTTCTCGGGGGAGGGGAATTTGTCATGGCGAAGCTGTTGCCAACCACGCGTGCCCAGGTATCGGGGCACAAGTTCATGCGCCGTCGCATGGAGCACGGCCTGATATTCGGGGATATCCGCATGATCCACGACCCGTTGGCGTCCAGGCGCCGCGCGACCATCTTCGGCACTGCGGCGGTGGTGATGATCGCGGGCGTGATGGGGTTGTTCGCGTGGATGCGGCCGAATGCGGATCCGGGGGATGCGCCGATTGTGCGCGCCGCTGACGGCACCTTGTACGTGCGCGTGGGCGAGGCGGCGCACCCGGTGACAAACTTGGCGTCGGCGCGCCTGATCGCGGGGCAGGCGGCTGATCCCGCGCGCATTGGCGACGAGAAGCTCGCCGAGTTGCCGCGGGGTGTGCCGGTGGGCATCGTTGCGGCACCCGGCATGTTCGCACCCGAGGACGCGCCCACGGCCAGCTGGTCGGTGTGCGGCGCGGACACGATCACGGTGGTTGCGGGCAAGGCCCCGGAGCCATTGCCTGTCGACGCCGCCGTCCTCGCCGCCGACACCGCCCGCGAGTGGGTGGTTACTGATGAGGGGCGGCGCCTGCTGCCGGAAGCGGACACCCCGGAGGGCCGTGTGATCCGCCGGGCGCTGGGGATCACCCCGGATACGCCTCGGTGGACACCGCCGACGCAGGTCATTTCGGCGCTGGAGGAGCTGCCGCCAGCGGCGCTGCCGGATCCGCTGCCGCAGATCATCGACGCGGACGATACATCCTGGGCGTTGGCGGACGGCCGCATCCAGCCGGTCACCGACACCCAGCGCACTATGCTGCTGGACGCCGGGGCGAAGGCCGCCGTCGCGAGTCGTGAAAGCCTGGCAACCTATCCGGACGCGGAGGAGGAGCTGCGCCTGCCGGGGCAGCGGCCGCGGTGGGTGGAGCCGCACCTGGCGTGCGTGGACCAGGCCCGCGGCGGGGCGACCGTAGACGAGGTACCGGAGGGGATCGAGCTGTCCGGCAGGTCCGTGGCCACCCACTTCTCGGGGCTGGATGGCGGCTCCGTCGGGGTGGATTCGGGCCACGGGTTCCACGTCGTCTCCGCTAACGGGCTGCGCCACCGCGCACCGGATGCGGAAACACTGGCCAACGTGGGCGCGGCGCACGTCGAAGAGGTGCCGTGGGAGATCATCGCCCTGCTGCCGGAGGGCGCGGAACTGACCCGTGACGCGGCGATGACGGCGACGTACTAGGGCCGGCTGCTAGGCACGCCTGGCGCGCAGCGCGACCATCACCGCCGCACACGCGAGCGCCGCGCCGGCGAGCGCGCCGAGCCGGCCCACGGCCGCGTTGGGTTGCGGGTCCACGGGTCTCACCTGTGCGGTCGGGCGGTCCGCCAGCTCGTGCGGCGACAGTTGGGTCAGCACGTCCAGCGGGTCGATGGCGCCGCCGCCGGGTTGGGCGGAGGCGTCGAGAAGCGAGCGCACATGTTCCGGGGTGATGCCGGGGTAGCGCGACTGCAACAGCGCCACCGCGCCGCTGACCACCGGGGCGGCGAAGCTCGTGCCCGCGTACGGGTGCACGCCGTCTTTCACCAGCGTCCCCTCGGCCCACCCGCCCGGGGCGAGCGCCGCCGGCACGTGGCCCGGCGCGGAGAGCGCGGCGGGTAGGGAGTAGTCGGCGATCGTGTGGTCGTCGGCGCGCGCGGCCACCGCCAGTACGGTGGGGAAGCGGGCGGGGAAGACTTCGAAGCCCGGTTCGCAGTCCGGCCCGGCGTTGCCTGCGGCGGTGACGACAACCGCGCCTTGCGCCTCGGCGCGGTGGAGGGCGACGGTGATGCCGGAGGTGTCGATGCGCGCTGCGAACCCGGGCTCCAAGCACGACACGACGGAGATATTCAGCACGCTGGCGCCCTCGTCGAGGGCGTTGTGGATCGCGTCGGTGAGCGTTTGCAGGTTGCCGGCGTCGACCTCGCGGTAGTGCGCCGAAGTCTGGCGGACCGAGATGATCTCCGCTTCCGGGGCGATGCCGAGGGTCCGCCCGGCGATGATCCCGGCGACGGCGGTGCCGTGGTTGTCGCAGTCGTGCAGCGCGTCGGCGGCCACGAAGTCGCGGCCCGGTCGCAGGTGCGTGATCTCGGGGTGTGGCGCGACGCCGGTGTCGATCACCGCCACGCGTACGCCGGCGCCGGTGGCGAATTTCCGCAGCGCCTCGGTTGCGGGTGAAGCAGCGGGCCTGTCGACGAGCGCCGGCACCGCGCACGCCACATCCTGTGCGGCAGCAGGCACCGGTGTGAGACTGAAGGCGAACAGGGCACTTGCGGCGAGTTTGCGCATGTTAGAGCCCCCGGATCATGTCGAACAACCCGGTCAAGTGCACCGCTAGCGGGATCACCGCGATGGTGGCGGCGATCTCTGCCCGCTCGAACCACACGATGGTGGTCGGCTCCACGTCCGGCACGCGCGGCGCCCACGCGACCGTCGCCGCGGCGGCAAGAGCCGCGAGCGCGGCGACGGCGATGCACGCCGCGTGCCCAGTCTGCGCCGCGGCGGCAGAGGCGGCGACCACGGCGGAAAGCGCCACTGCGGTCAGGCACGCCCGCGGCATCGACCAGTGCTGGCGCGAGGCGTAGACCACCAGCGCCGCGGCGACACCCAGGCAGAACGCGAACGTCCACGCCCCGCCGGCCCGCCCCAGCCATAACAGCGCCGGCACGCAGCACACGGCGATCGCCGCCGAGATGGCGGCGGCGATGGTGGACGCGGCGGCGCTGCGGGCGTCCACGTCGTACTGGTAGTCGTCGGAACGGTCAAACTCCTCGCCGGCAGTAGGCACACGCGGCACCGTCAGCCCGGCGGCGCGGGTAGCCGCGCCGGGCGTGGCCATCACTCCGAGCACTCCGGTCAGCACGGTCAGCGCGGGCGGGGCGAGGGGTCCGGGCAGCCACATGCCGGCCGCGCCGGTGCCGGCGAGCACGCAGACCGCGACGGTGAACGCCACCTGCGCCGCTCCGGCTAACCTGAGCGCCACCCCGATCCCGACGGACACCGCCGCCGTGAGCAAACCCGCCAACGCCCCGAGTCCGAGCGAGGTTGCGCCGCCACCACCGGCGACCCACACGCCCGCGGCGAGCCCCGCCAGCAGCGGCACGGCCGCAAACGCCGCGCGCGATCTGCCTATCGACGCCACCGCCAACGCCAGCAGCGCCACCGCAGCAAGCGCGACCGGCCATGGGGCGAACACCCGCGCCAGCAGCAGCACTGCCGCAAGCCCTGAGAACGTCGCCGCCACGTCCAGCCCGCGCACCTGCCGGGCCGCATCGGCCGCCCCGGCCAGGGCGTCGGCCGCGTCGCGCACGACCGGCGGGGGCGTGGGCTCTTGCGGGCGGAGGGAGACGGTCGCGCCGTCGTGAAGCTTGAGCGCGTACAGCGGCGTGTGCATATCCAGCACCGCCCCGCCCGCGGTGGTGGCTTGCCACGGGCGGTGAACCTCCGGCAGCTCCACCAGGCGCGCGAGCTCCGGCAGCACCTCCGAAAGCGTCGACGACGTCGGCAGCGTGACGTCGATGTCGCGGTGGAACGTGACAACCGAAATGCGGACAGTGACGCGCACGATGTGGTGCGCAGACGTTGCAACCAACTTCAAAACCCCCGAACAATCAGGCGCGGCCCCCATTCGCCGCGCGACGGGAAACAGTATGGCTTACAATCCACAGCGCGTCCACAGTTCGGGGGAACTGTGAGAAAACACGAGGGGGGAAATCCACGATGCTTGGCCTCGACTACGACCAAGTGCTCGCACCAACAACCGGCACCAACGATGCGGCGATCGACGTCGCGCCGCCGCCGACCGGCAGCTTGCGCGCCGAGCCCGTGCCCGCGGCGCAGAAACCGCAGTCGCCGCCGGTGATAAAGATCCTGCTGCCGGTGGTGATGGTGGTGGCAGTCGGCGCGGTGATGGTGCTCATGGCCACCTCGGGCCGCGCCGTGAGCCCCATGATGCTGATCTTCCCGTTGATGATGCTTTTCGGGCTGGCCGGCATGTTCAACCCGCAGGAAAAGCAGGGCGACATCGACGAGACCCGCCGCGTCTACCTCCGCCACCTCGACGCGCTGGCGGTCAAGGCGCGCGCAAACGCCGCGATGCAGCGCACGCACGCCGCCGCGCTGCACCCCGCGCCGGGCGAGCTGGTGGCCGCGGTGCCGGTGGAGCGCGTCTGGGAGCGCACAGGTGCCCCGACGGTGCGCCTAGGCACCGGCGCGGGCGCGCTATGCACACCGGTTGACGTGGACGATCCGGGCAGCCCCGAGGACCTGGACCCGGTGTGCGCGGTGAGCCTGCGCCGCGCTGTCGCGGCGGTGAGCACGGTGCCGGGGATGCCGATGCTGGTGCAGCTCGACGCGTTTCCCGCCATCACGCTCGCAGGTACTACGGCGGCCGATGTGGCGCGCTCGATCGTGTGCCAGCTGGCGTTCTTCTACGGCCCGGAAAAGGTGCGCATCGACGCGCCGTTCGCCTGGGCGAAGTGGCTGCCGCACACGCGCTCCGAGGGAGCGTTTCGCATTGCGCTTATTGACGCCAAAGGCTCCCCCGCACCCACCGACGCCGACCTGGTGGTGACCATCCACGACGACCCGGACTTCTTCGTCGACCCGGACGCGTTCCACCTGATCTGCACCGACGCGCTGCAGGCGGTCACGGCCCAGGGGGTGGAGCAGCTTGGCGTGCCGGATGAGTTCACGGAGGCGGAGGCGGAGTTCGTCGCTAGGCACTTAGGCTTCTACCGCCGCCCCGATGGCGCGGTGGAGGCCGGCGGGGACTTTCTGTCCATGCTGGGCGTGCCGGACATCGACGCCCTGGATGCACACACGATGTGGCCGGGGGTGCGCAACAAGCTCACCGTGCCAATCGGCGCGACCCCCGACGGCCAACCGGTGTACCTGGATTTGAAGGAGGCGGCGCTCGGCGGGATGGGCCCGCACGGGCTGTGCATCGGGGCGACCGGGTCCGGCAAGTCGGAGCTGCTGCGGACCCTGGTGGTGGCGCTGGCGGCAACGCACTCGCCGGACGAGCTGAACTTCGTGCTCGTGGACTTCAAAGGCGGCGCGACGTTTTTGGGTTGCGATTCGCTGCCGCACACCGCCGCGGTGATCACCAACTTGGAGGACGAGGCGGTGCTGGTGGAGCGCATGTTCGACGCAATTTCCGGCGAGATGCACCGCCGCCAAGAGCTGCTGCGGGCCGCCGGCAATTTCGCCAACATCACGGACTACACCAAGGCGGGCAACACGTTGCCGTCGCTGGTCATCGTGGTCGACGAGTTCACCGAGCTGCTCACCCAGCACCCGCACTTCGCGGACCTGTTCGTGGCGGTGGGCAGGCTCGGCCGCTCCCTCGGCGTGCACCTGCTGCTCGCCTCGCAGCGGCTGGAGGAGGGCAAGCTGCGCGGACTGGATTCGCACCTGTCCTACCGCATCGGCTTGAAAACGTTCTCCGCCGGCGAGTCCCGCCAAGTCCTCGGCATGCCGGACGCCTACGAGCTGCCCGGCGAGCCCGGCTCCGGCTACCTCAAAGCCGGCATGGACCTGACCCGATTCCGGGCGGCGTACGTCTCCGGCCCGCTGACCCGAACCGTGGTGGAGCACCCCGGCGAGCAGCACGTGCGGCTGTTCACCGGCGACGAGATCGAGCGCACACCCACCGCGTACGTCGAGGAAGACCGCTCCACCACGCTGCTGGACGCGGTGGTGGCCAAGGCTGCGCAGGTCGCCGAGGTCCGCGGCATGCGCGCGCACCAGGTGTGGCTGCCGCCGCTGCCAGCACGTATCCCGCTGCCGCAGCTGGCGCAGACGGACGGGGCGCTCGGGCTTATCGACGAGCCGTTCAAGCAACGCCAAACCCCCTTCCACCTGAACCTGGATACTGCCGGCGGGCACGTCGCCATTGCGGGCGGGCCGCAGACGGGCAAGACGATGGCGGTGCGAAGCATCGTCGCCACGCAAATCCGCGCGGGGCTTGCCGTCTACATCATCGGCGACCTGCCGGAGCTGGAGGCGCTGCCGCACGTCGCCGGCGTGGCCAGCATGAAAGACGCCGAGCGCACCCGCCGCGTCATCGACGAAGTCACCGGGTTCCTGGACCACCCGCGGCCGGTGATGCTGGTCGTCGACGGCTGGCACGCCCTCGACGAGGACCTGCGCGAACCGCTCGCCCGCATCGCCTCCGAAGGCCCCGACGCCGGCATCCACCTCGTGGTGACCACCCAGCGTTGGAGCGCGATCCGCCCGAACGTGCGCGACCTCATCGGTACCCGCCTCGAGCTGCGGCTGACTGAACCGATGGACTCGCTGATCAACCGCAAACACCAGGAAAAACTGCCCGCCACGCCCGGCCGCGGCCTGACCCCGGACGGCAAAACCGTGCAGCTCGCCTTCACCAGCGGCGAGGACATTGCCCACCTCGCCACCACCGACCAAGCACCGGTGGAAAAGTTGCGGGTGCTCCCGGAGGCCGTGGCTACGCACTCGCTTCTCGACGGCCAAAGGATCCCCCTCGGCATCGGCGGGCCAAACCTCGAACCCGTGTACTCGTCCGAGCACGTGCTCGTGATCGGCGCCGGCGGCTGCGGCAAATCCACCTTCATCGCCAGCGCCATCACCGCGGTGGAGCACATGGGGCGCGAGGCCGCCCGCATGGTGGTGCTCGACCCGAGGCGCGCGCACCTGGGCCGGGCCAGCGAGGACATGGTCGCCGCCTACGCCGCCTCCACCAGCGCGATCACACAGGCCGCGAAATCGCTCGCCGTGACTTTGACCGAGCGCCTGCCCGGCAGTGATGTGACACCCGAGCAGCTGCGCGAGCGTTCCTGGTGGACCGGGCCCGAGCTGTACCTGATTATCGACGACTACGAACTCGTCGGCGAAGAACCCTTACGCCCAATCGCGGAACTTTTGCCGCACGCGGCCGATATCGGCCTGCACGTCGTGGCCGCCCGCAAGTTCGGCGGCGTCTCGCGCGCGATGTTCGGGCCGTTCCTCACCGCCGTAAAAGACCTGCACCCCGACGTGCTGCTCATGGACGGCACCCGCGACGAAGGCGCCATCTTCGGCGTGCGACCCACCCCGCAACAACCCGGCCGCGCCACCTGGATCCACGGCGAAGCGCGCGGCACCGTCCAACTCCCGGAGGCACCATGACCGAGCTGCGCATCACCGCCACCGACGCATCCACCGTGATCACCGGCGCGGCCAACATCCACCGCTTCGACGCACCCACCAGCCGCGAAATCGCCGGCACCGTCCGCAGCGTGTTAGGCCCCGACCCGCACGGCGCGCCGGTGCACATCGCCGCCGACCCGCAACGCCTGCGCGAACTCACCCACGCGCTCGCCGACTACGACATCGACCTGACCACCGAACCCCTCCAACCCGCCCCGCACACGCCCGACGACGCACCCGAAACCTTCCACCGGCCACCACCCGAGCAGGAATCGCGCTCCGGCACCTGGATCATCGCCGCCGTCGTCGCCGCAGTCGCCCTCGCCTGCGCCGCCGTGATCTGGGGCTTAACCAGCGGGGGAGCGCAGTCGCAGGCTCCTGCGCAGGAGGAAACGGAGCAGTCACAACCACCGTCACCGCCGCAGGTTGCCCAGTCGCCGTCTCCTGAGCAGCAGGAGGAACGGGCGGAGCAAACGTCGATAAGCATTGAGCGCGAGGGTCTCACCGTCCAACTCCCCGCGGGCTTCACCCTCGAAGCCGACGACGACATGTGGCGCGCCACAGGCGACGACCCCAACTTCCGGCTGCAAATCGCCGTCGAGCACCTCTACCAACTTCCGTCGCGCAGCATGGCCGAACAACTGCTCGCAGACATCGAAGCCGACCCGGAAGTCGAACTCGTCGACACCGACGGCGTTTTTGTGTCCTACCTCGAGCGCGCCGCCGACAGCTCGCAATCACTCTGGAAAACCTGGCCCAACGGGACGGTGCAGCTGTTCGTGGGCTGCCACACGCGCGCCGAACCCACCGTCGTGCAACGCGCCACCTGCCGCATGGCCATGGAAACCGCTGAATATAAGGGGGCTGACGTGGGGCCGTAAAAAAGTTTTGAAAACGATGGAACCGGAAGGGCCAAACGTCAGTCAGATATACGGACAGCACAGAAGTTGTCCGGCCCAACACACAACGAGGGGGAAAGAAACCATGGAGCAGTTCGCAACCGAAGCCGAGGTCATGCGCGCCGCTGCAGACCGCACCGACGACACCAACGCCGACGTCAACCGCGAAATCGACCGCGTCCAGCAAGTCGCCGAAGCCACCCGCGGCTACTGGGTGGGCAACGCGCAGCGCAGCTTCGACGACTTGATGCTGCGTTACGACGATGCCCAAAGGCGCCTCTCCGAGGCCCTGAGCGCAATCGCCGTGAACATCCGCGACAACGCCAAGAACTACGAAACCACCGACGCCACCAACACCGACAGCCTCCGCCAGATCGCCGGCGGACTCGCACTGTAAAGGGGAAACAATGCAGATCAAGTACGACTTCGCGCAGATCGCCGGCGCCGCAGAGGACATGCGCGCCTCCGCCTCCCGCATCAACGGCGACCTGGCCGAACTCAAGCAGATGCTCCAGCCCATGGCCCAGACCTGGGAAGGCACCGCAGCCGCGGCCTACCAGGCGCACCAGGCCAAGTGGGACCAGGCGGCAGCGGATCTCAACCAGATCCTCAACCAGATCGCCAACACCGTTGAAGACGGCAACACCACCATGCTCGCCGTCAACAACGCAGCCGCGAACAGCTGGGGCTAAACAAGACTTGCGTCGCGGGCCGTGAGCGGGCCGTTTTCATCGGGGGACGGGCACGGCTTGCAAGCGGCCCGCGGCGCAACCACTCGGGGGATACGGGGGACGTGCCGCCGCAGGTGATGGGGGAATCACCTGCGGCGGCACTTTTTTGTTTTCCGGCAGGTGTGCCGTAGGGTGTTATCCCTGTGTGTCCCGCCGGATGCGCTTTTCGGGTCTCCACCGGCCGCCGTCAAGCGCAAAGGGGCAGGCGAAGTATTTGGCCGGCAGCCATCTAGACAGACTTTAAGGAGTCATGCATGTCTACTTACCACCCGAAGAGCGGTGACATCACCCGTAAGTGGTACGTCATCGACGCAACCGACGTGGTGCTGGGCAAGCTTGCTTCCACCGTCGCAGACATCCTGCGCGGTAAGCACAAGCCGCAGTACGCACCGAACGTCGACACCGGCGACCACGTCATCGTGATCAACGCCGACAAGATCCACATCTCCTCCAACAAGCGCGAGCGCGAGATGCGTTACCGCCACTCCGGCTACCCGGGTGGTCTGAAGTCCATGACCCTGGGCCGCGCGCTGGACGAGCGTCCGGATCGCGTGATCGAGGAAGCTGTCAAGGGCATGATGCCGCACAACAAGCTTTCCCGTCAGTCCATCAAGAAGCTGCACGTCTTCGTCGGTGCCGAGCACCCGTACGCTGGCCAGCAGCCGGAAACCTACGAGTTTAAGCAGGTGGCACAGTAATGACCGAGCCGAACAACTTCGAAAACACCGCCGCTGAGAACCTGGGCACCGACGTCGACGCCGCAACCGCCGCGACCGAGGAGTTCAACTACACCATCGGCGACGCCATCGCCCCCGAGGCTGAGGCAACCGAGGAGACCGTTGAGGTCGCTCCGCTGCACGAGGGTCCGATCCAGACCGTTGGCCGCCGTAAGCGCGCCATCGCTCGCGTGACCGTCGTCGAGGGCGAAGGCAAGATCACCGTCAACGGCCGCGAGTTCGAGGACTACTTCCCGAACAAGCTGCACCAGCAGGACATCCTCACCCCGCTGACCCTGCTCGAGCGCGAGGGCCAGTTCGACATCAAGGCCAACATCTCCGGTGGCGGCCCGACCGGCCAGTCCGGTGCTCTGCGCCTGGCTATCGCCCGTGCACTGAACGTCTACAACCCGGCTGAGCGCACCACCCTGAAGAAGGCTGGCCTGCTCACCCGTGACGCCCGTGCCGTGGAGCGCAAGAAGGCAGGTCTGCACAAGGCCCGTCGCGCACCGCAGTACTCCAAGCGTTAATCGCTTTTTGCGCGCGTTATACGCCGTTGTCCGTTTTGGACGGCGGCGTTTCGCGTTGTCAGGGCAGGGTTTGTCGCGTAGGGGTGGGTGCTGCGGGTGTCAGGGTCCTGTGCTTCGGGGTCCGAAGAGTTGGTCGAGTGCTCCGCGGTCGGTGTTTCTCAAGTGGTATCCCCGCGGTGAGACCCACCAGGGCGCGCCTCTGATCATCGCGATGCGGCCGCGTTTGTTGCGCCAGGGGTCGTCGTCGTTGATGCGGTTGTGGTACGTACACAGCGGCACCAGGTTGTTCATGTTGGTGTAGCCGCCGTGCTTCCACGCATCCACATGGTGAATCTCGGCACCATACGCCCCGTGCCTGCAGCCTGGGAAGGCGCACACGGGTGAGACCATGCATGCCATATCGCGCTGCTTCTGGTTGGCGAAACGCTCGGTGTCGTACAGGTTCACCGCCCCTTCCTCCGGATGGAACGCGGCAACCTCCAAGGCCTCGCCGAACTCTTGCTGAAGGTATTCTGCCCCGGTCATCATGGTGCCGTCAGTCAAGGTGAGGATGACGTCGTCGCCGTCGCCGGCCATGATGCGGGCGTGCTCGGAAATCGGCACCATCACGATCGGCCTGGGGGCTGCGGCAACCACCCCGCCGGTTTTGCCTTCGACGATGCGCCAGAACGCCTCTTCCATCTGCGGTGCCGCGGGCTGTGCGGCGTCGATGTCTTGCCGCAGGCGGTGTTCGAGGTCT
>NZ_KV788402.1:0-668 GCF_001807265.1 Corynebacterium sp. HMSC05H05 | reverse complement strand
AGGTGAGGATGACGTCGTCGCCGTCGCCGGCCATAATGCGTGCGTGTGCGTCGATGGGCACCATCACGATCGGGCGTGGTGCGGCGGCGACGACCCCGCCGGTTTCGCCTTCGATGATGCGCCAGAACGCCTCCTCCATCTGTGCCGCCGCCGGCTGGGTGGTGTCGATGCCTTGGCGCAGGCGGTGCTCGAGGTCGGCTGCTTTGCGGTCGGTGGTGTCAATCGTGATGCGCGCCCGGCCGTTCTTCGGGGCGGAGAACGCGACCTGCTTCTTTTTCGGGGTGTCATCGTCGCGGGGCACCAGCTCGCGTGCGGCGCGCTCGATCGCGCGGTACCCGCCGGTGACATCCAACAAGGCCAGGCGCAGCCGCCACCGCTCGCCGGCATCTTTCACGCCACCGATACGCCGTTCGATCAGCGCGAGCTCGTCCAGGGAGAACCCGCGGGCTTTCTGTACTGCCAGGGCTTGTTTGCGGGTGAATTTCGTCGGCCCGTAGTACACCTTTTGCATCGCATCCCACGCGCGTGCCCGATCCGGCGCCATCCCGGCACCCAGGGCAACAGGCAGGTCGAAGTGCCGCAGCGTCTCCATGGATGCTGCGGCCATCGCCTGAATAAACGCGTCGAACGGGTTCATGCCACGAACACTAAAACAAGCGCAACCCCAC
>NZ_KV788401.1 GCF_001807265.1 Corynebacterium sp. HMSC05H05 | reverse complement strand
CTTCACCACAAATCCAGCCATTGTTCAACAAACCGGTGCTGAAATGCCGAAAACCCGGTGCCGAGACGGCACCGGGTTTTACAGGTTAAGGGCAGGTCTTACTTGGCGGAATCCTGCTTCTCGGAAGAGGAAGAGGAGGAATCCTCAGCCTCGCCCTTATCAGCCTCAGCCTTGGACGGCTTGCCAGAGGAGCCGTACATCAGGAACTCGCTGTCAGTTGCCTTACCAAGCTGGTAGGAGGAGGTGGACTCTTCCTGGCCGCAGGCACGCATGACCTGATCAACGATGAGCAAGCCGACAGTGATCGCGCCGAGAGCGCCGGCAGCCATGCCGAGCTGCTCGGTGTTAACGCCCTGGAACGCACTCTGGAAGCCAGCAGCGCGCTGCGCACGATCCTCGTTGTAGATGCCCAGGCCCTGCTGGATACGGTTGTTCGCATCCTGAATAGCGCCGTTGATCTGCGCGGAGACGCCCTCCAGGCCCGGGATCTGGACCTGGGACAGGATGCCCAGCGGGATAGCCAGCAGCAGCGGAGCGGACAGGCCGACCAGGGAAGCAATGCACTTGCCGTCCAGCTCGCTGGAGGAGCCCTTCTCCTGGACAGTCTCGCCCTGCTGGGTGATGTTGATGATCACCTTTTCCTTGCCCTGAAGCTTGCCGTTCTCAACCGGAACGACCATCAGCTTCACGCCGCCGTCAAGGTGCGCACCCGGCAGGACGCGCAGCTTGCCGCCCTCGGAGACCTCGATCTCCTTACCCGGCTCGAGACGCTTCTTCTTGGTGCAGTCGTCGTTGTAGCAGACGTAGACCTCGACAGAGTTCTCGCCGCCCTTGACGTTGATGTCAATGCCCTTGTCCGGGGTGCCGTTGACGTCCAGCTGCGGCGGGGTCAGGCCCTCAGACGTACGCGGGATCTCCATCTCAACCAGACGGACCGGGTTGCCCTCGGAGTCGCGCTCCTCAACGAGGATGGAGCCGTGCTTGTCCTCGGTCGGCTGGATGAACAGCTGGCCCTTGGAGTCCGGCGCCGGGTTGGTGATCAGGTCCTTGCCGCGGACAACATGCAGGGTGTTGTTCTTACCCGGAACGATCTTGTCGTTGATGTTGCGCTCGTAGACGACGCGCTCCTCAACGAACTTCAGCGGGGTCGGCTGCTCCACGATCTCGATCGTGTGGCGCTTGACCACCTTGTCGTTCTTGTCCACCTCGACGACGGTGACGGTCTTGCCGATGGAGTCCTTGCCCTTCGGGGTCAGGACCCACTTGCCGGTCTTCTCGTCGAACTCGACGTTGACGTACTTCTCGCCCTCATCAATGCGAATCTCGTTCTTGTTGATGCGGGTGATGGTGAAGCTGCCGTCCTCGGTGAGCTTGAAGTTCTGCTCGCGGGACTCGGAGCTGCCGCCCTTGCCGTTACCGCCCGGGACCACGTCGATGTTGTAGATGACGTAGACGCCGCGGTCGTTCTTGATCTTGACCTGGGTGGTGCCCTTGGCGCCTTCCTTCGGGGTGACGATGAGGTTGTTGCCGTCCTTGGTCACCTCAACCAGGGACTCGTCGGTGATCTCGTAGTCGGAGCCCTCCGGGATGGTGAGGGTGAGCTTCGAAGACCAGTTGAGGGTGACGTCTTCTTCGCGCGGCTTCGACGGGGTGACGTCGATGGTCCAGCGCTGGAACGGCAGGTCGCGGGAGTTCAGGTTCTCAATGATGACCTGGCCCTCAGCGCCTTCCTTGAAGTAGACCTTGCCGTCCTCGATGCGGTCGATGAGGTGCTCGCCCTTGACAATGCGCTGGTTCTTGACCGAGATGTTGAGCTCGTCCTTGGACTCAGCCTCCAGGGTGCTCTCCTCGACCTCACCCTTGGTGACGTTGAGGGTCCACTCGGCGACGGTCTTACCGTTCGGGGACTTCTCAGCGACGACGATCTTGCCCTCGAAGCCCGGGTTCGGCAGCACGCGGTACTTGCCGTCCTCGGTCTTGACCAGGGTGGCGTTGTCCTTGCCCTCGATGATTTCGAAGGTGTTGCCCTCGTTGCCCGGCTTGAACTCGGCGGTGTTGCGGTCGTCCAGATCCTGGGTGAACTTCGGAACCTCGTACTCGTTCTGCTCCTGCGGCTTCGCCGAGATGGTGTAGACGCCGACCAGGACGCGGCCGTCCTTCGCGTTCTCGTCCGGAGCGTACAAGTTGAAGATGCCGGTGCCGTTGACCTTGTTGTGGATCTTGAAGCCGTTGTCGGTCTTCTCGATCTTCCAGTTGTCCTTGTTACCGTCAGTCTGTTCCAGCTCCCAGTCGTCGCCGGAGGTCTTAACGTCGACAGTGGTGCCCTCCTGGATGAGGTGGGTCTCAACGTCCACCAGGACGTTCACGCCCGGCTTGATGTCCAGGGTGTAGGTGTGGGTCTTGCCCTCAGCGTCCACAGCCTTGAGCACAACCTTGCCCTCGGCGCCCGGCTTCGGGGTGATGATCCAGAAGCCGTCGCGCTTCTCGATGGACTCGATGAGGTCCTCGCCGGAGACGATCTCCGGCTTGTTCTCAACGTTTTCAATCTCCAGCTTGTAGGAGTTGGCGTTACCGATCACGCGGGTCTGCGTGTACTTGTCGGAAGCGGCGTCGATGTTGAACTCGTAGACGTTCTTGTTGCCCGTCTTCTCGCCCTTGTCGTTCTTCTCAAACACCTCGATCTTGACGTTGCCCCTGAGCACGCCGTCGTTGATCTTGACGTTGAGCTTGCCGTCCTTCTCCTCGGTGGTGACCAGGCCCTTGCCGTCGGTGATCTCGTAGTCCCAGCCGGCCGGGATATCGATGCTCTGGTTCACACCGGCAACGCCCACGTTGAAGTAGTGGTTGTTCACGGTGACCTCACCGGTGGTCTCCACGGTGGTGGACTCGTTGACCACGTCGATGATGTACTCGTGGCGGTTGCCCTTGTTGTCCACGACAACGATGCGGACCTTGCCGCTGCCTTCCTTCTTCGGGGTGACCACGAGGACGGAGGTGCCGTCCTCACGGACCTCCTTGGTCACCTCGACCAGGCCGTTGGAGTCGTCGACGAAGTCGATCTCCCAGGAGCCCAGGTCCTTGACCTCGATCTCCTCGGACTTCTCGCTGAAGCGGAAGTCGAAGGCGTAGGAGTAGTGGCGGAAGTAGCGCTCGACCTCCTTGGTGGTGGTCTTCTCTTCGCGCTGGGTGCTGGTGACGGTGGTGGCCTCAGTCTTGGTCTCCGGTGCGCCGGTGACGGTGGAGGTCTCGGTCACGGTCGGCCCCGGAACCACGGTGGTCGAGGTGGAGGTGGAGGTGGACGGCTTCGGATCTTCCTCCACGTCCGGCTCAAAGCCCTCGAGGCCCGGCTGCGCGATGGTGACGATGCGCTGGTTGGTCGGCTCCTTGGACAGGTCCTCGTACACGTTATAGGAACGCGGCAGCAGGATGGTGACGTACTCGCCGTCCTTGACGTTCAGGCGGGAGGACGCAGCGTCGTTCTTGACCAGGTAGTAGTTGGCCTGGCCGGTCTGCTCGAAGTAGCTCTTACGCACCTCGAAGCCGGTCCACTGCAGGAACTGCTGCGGGGTCACCGGCTTCACGCCCGGCACGTGGACGTTCGGGTTGCCGGCAACCCAGCCGCGCAGGTCGTTCAGGGTCTGCTTGTTGTTGGACAGCAGCGCCTGCAGTGCCGAGTTCTTGGCCTTGGCATCGGCGTACTTGCCCTGCTTCAGGTCCGTGAGCATCAGCTTGGTCAGGTTAATGGCGGCACGCTCAATGTCCTCGTCGATCTTGAGGTTGCCGCCCATGTCGCCGTTAAAGCCGTAGAAGCCGGAGGTGCCGTCGAGCTTGCGCACCTCGTAGGCGGTGCTGGGCGTCGGGGTTGCAAGGTGGGCATCGATGCACCAGCCCGGGCCGAACGCGGTCTTGTACTGGCCAGACAGCCGGGCGTTGTCGTCCCAGACCTGCTTCTGGTTGTAGTCGACGACAGCCTGCTCAACGGAGTCGTCGAGAGTGGAGTACTGGCTAGTAATTCGCACGTCTGCGTCTGCGGCGGGAGCGACAACGGCTGCGCCACCGAATGCGACGGCACCGGCAACCATCGATGCCAGGATGCGCTTTTTCAGGTTTGCGTTATGCAACGTC
>NZ_KV788400.1 GCF_001807265.1 Corynebacterium sp. HMSC05H05 | reverse complement strand
CAAACCCCCGCACACAAAGAATCGGACACTCTCCGGAACCATTGCCTATCGACGGCACTCCGCCTCGACACCTGAATCAGATGCGGTACCTCGCGCCAGACAGTCTTGCGAGAAACCTGAACTCGTTCGCGGAGGTATCGCTGCCGCAGCTCCTGGACATCCTGGTCAACGAGCTTTCCCCACTCCCATGTTTTCCCCATGCCCTTTGTCTACCCCACCCGAGTTCAGGTTTCTCGCCAAAACCTGAACTCGGCACCGCTTTGCACACTGAAATGCGCAAAATACTGCCATCTGCGGCAACCGCAGGACGATCGATTTTGGGTTTTGTGCGACGCGGGCCAACGCGCATATACCTACCCCAGACTCTGGCCCGCGGGGTCTAGTGGGCGAGCTCGACGCCTTCGTCGGCGAGGACTTCGAGCAGCCCGCCTATCGACGCCTCCGGCATCCCCCAATCCGTCACCACCACACGGGTCACGCGGGTTTCGCGCAAAAGGTCGGCCAGCGCGTCGAGGTTGCGCGGCACCGGGCGGGAATCTGCGGCACCGTAGGTAGCGGCGATGATGGCGGCGCCGAGGTCCTCGATCGAGCGCACCGGGCGCATCACAAACACTGCGGGCATTAGTTGACCTCCATTTCGCAGAAGGATTCGTAGTGGTCGGCGGTGTAGAACCACTCGTCGACGTGGCCGTCCGCCCCACCGCCGGTGACGATGCGGCGCGCCCCGCGGTGGTAAACGCCCGGGGTGTCCACGGTGTACTCGCGGTAGTAGTCGCGCGGCTGTTCGGGGAGGATGCGTTCGTAGTTGCCGAAGCGGCGGTCGTCGTTGTCGGGGTGGGGGAAGGGGCCGCCGGCTTCGATGAGGTCGACGGTGTCCCAGGCTTCATCGGGAAGCGAGCCGCACGCGGGCAACCCCGAAGAAGACGCAGGCTCGGCCGGAGGTGGCGTCGATAGGCAACTGCTCAAAAACAGGCACGGGAGCAGGACGGATAGGCGCTTCATGGGCAATATCGTGCCACGCGCTAGAGTGAGCGCCATGGCTAGGGGCAGAATTCCGGATAGCGACATTGAGGCTATCCGTCAGCGCGCGCCGCTCGACGAGATCGTCGGCGAGTACGTGCAGCTCAAACCTGCCGGTCACGACTCGCTGAAGGGCTTAAGCCCGTTCAAGGACGAGCGCACCCCGAGTTTCCACGTCCGCCCCGCGCACGGCTACTACCACTGCTTTTCCACGGGCAAGGGCGGCGATGTATTCAGCTTCCTCATGGAGATGGAGCAGCTGACCTTCCCTGAGGCGGTGGAGGCGGTGGCGGACCACATCGGCTACCACATCAACTACCAGGGCGGTTCCACGGGCGCACGCAAGGTGGACCGCGGCACGCGCCAACGCCTGCTCGCGGCGAACAAGGCGGCGCACGAGTTCTTCCGCGAGCAGCTGGAAACGGAAGACGCCGCCCCGGCGCGCGAGATGCTGCTCAAGCGCGGTTTTTCCCGCGAGCTCATCTACGACTTCGAATGCGGCTACGCGCCCCACGCGTGGGACCCGATGACGAAGCACCTGTTGCGCAAGGGCTTTGAGGTGCAGGAGCTTATCGACGCCGGCCTGTCCTCGATGGGCAAACGCGGGCCGATCGATAAATTCCGCGGCCGGCTGATCTGGCCGATCAAGGACACCGCCGGCAACGTCATCGGCTTCGGCGCCCGCAAGCTGTTCGAGGACGACCGCCTGGGCAAGTACATCAACACCCAGGACACGCTGCTGTACCACAAGTCGAAGGTGCTCTTCGGCATTGATAAGGCGAAGAAGAACATCGCGGAGAAGCACCAGACGGTGGTGGTGGAGGGCTACACGGACGTGATGGCCATGCACGCCGCGGGCGTGGACACGGCGGTGGCGACGTGCGGTACCGCGTTCGGCGGCGACCACATGAGCCTGATCCGCCGCCTCATGCTCGACGACAGTTTCTTCCGCGGCGAGCTGATCTACACCTTCGACGGCGACGAGGCAGGCCGCAAGGCCGCGATGCGCGCCTTCGAGACGGACGCCGAGTTCGGCGCCCAGTCCTTCGTCGCCGTCGCCCCGGACGGCATGGACCCCTGCGACCTGCGCCTCGCGCGTGGCGACGGCGCCCTGCGCGACCTCGTGGCCAGCCGCGTGCCGGTGTACGAGTTCGTCATCGAGTCGCTTTTGCAGGACTACTCGTTGGATTCCGCCGAGGGGCGCGTGCAAGCCTTACGACGCACCGTCCCCGTCGTCGCCACCATCTCCGACAAAGTGCTCCAGCAGGAGTACGCCCGCCGCCTCGCCGGCTGGGTCGGTTGGCCGAACCCGGACGAGGTGCTGGAGCAGGTCCGCGCCGAGGCGAAGAAGCCGAAGAAGCAGAAGCGTGTGCCTAAGGCGGATGTGAAAGACCCCGCCGCGGCCGGCCCGGACAGCTCCGGCGCCCAGTCCGAGATCCTCATCCCGCCGCGCCCCGACGACCCGGTGTTGTGGCCCCAGCGCGAAGCGTTGAAGCTTGCCCTGCAGCACCCGGCCGCGGCCGGCAACTACTTCGACGGCATCAACCCGGACGCCTTCACCCACGACGCGTACCACCAGGTCCGCGAGGCCATCACCGCCGCCGGCGGCTGCGCCCGCGCCGGGGCCGCCGCAGCCGCCG
>NZ_KV788399.1 GCF_001807265.1 Corynebacterium sp. HMSC05H05 | reverse complement strand
CACCACACCGCTACCATTTCGATCTTCTAAACAGCTGCGCGGCTCGTCCATCCCGGCCATGTCGTCCATCTAACCCTCACCCACACATTCGTTCGATTCCCTCGCCTTCGGGATCGGACGGAAAATTATAATGTCGGCCTGTTCCACCACAACCGCAAAAAGGAGGCGCCCTTGGGCGAGATACTGAGAGCCGCCGTGTACTGCGCAAAAGCACCGTCGCTCTTCCCCCGAGAACTGCATATGTTGGCCGACATCGCCCGAAACGCTGACGATCACTCAGGACCCGTCCTGGACACCGACGGCACCGTGCGCGAGGCCCGCCGGGGCTACGTGCGAGGCCTGGGAGATCCGAAAGACAAACTCGGATTGAAGGCGAACATGCTGGAAACCCGCATGTTCATCTTCACTGCCACCGGCTGGCTCCACCCCGTGGAAGGCCCGGAACACGACGGCGCGTACCAGCTCAACGTGCCTCGCCTGCAGCGGCTGCTCGACGCGGCTGAGGCAGCGATGGCCACCGGTGAGCCGGACGCGGACGCCATCGCCGAAGCGGACCGGGAGCTGCCCGGCGACTTCGACGCGCAAGCCCCGGACCTGGCGGACCAGGTGGACCGCCTGCTGGTTCGCAACCCGGCCACGTAGGCCGGCTGCACCGGCCCGAGCGCGCTAAGCCGCGCTCCCCTCCTGCCGGCGGATGCGGCCCCGGCGCGCAAACCACGCGGCCACGAAGGAGAGTACGAGCGCGACGAGCACGCCGAGGTTCGCGTCCGCCCAGTGCTCGCCGACCAGCGGCAGGAGGTAGCCCTGCCAGTTGTTCCAGGCCGCTTCCTCGGCAAACAGGTTCACCACCAGGCCCCAGCCGATCACCGAGGCGACGACCAGGATGCCGATGGAGGTCCAGTCGACGGCGCCGTAGCAGCCTTTGGCGTCGTAAAGCGCGGGCTCATCGTAATCCTGCGTGCGGGAATAGATGTCCGCGATGAGGATGCCCGCCCAGCTGGCCAGGGGCACGCCGAGGGTGATCAGGAAGGACTGGAACGGCCCGAGGAAGCTTTCGGCGAAGAAGACCACGCAGATGGTGCCGAGGGTGAGGATGACGCCGTCGATGGCGGCGGCCGCTGGTCGCGGGATGTTGATGCCCAAGGTCAGAAGTGTCAGGCCCGAGGAGTAGATGCCGAGCACCGCGCCGGAGACCAGCGCGAGCACCGCGGTGATCAAAAACGGCACGAGCACCCAGGTGGGAAGCAATACGGCGAGCGCACCAATCGGGTCGTCCGCGATCGCTTCCGCCAGCGCCTCGTCGGATGCGGCGAGCAACAGCCCGAATACCACCAGAATCGCAGGGGCGATGGCGCCGCCGAAGGTGTTCCAGAAGATAATGGCGGAATCCGGGGTGTCGCGGCGCTGGTAGCGCGACCAGTCGGCGGCGATGTTGATCCAACCCAGGCCGAAGCCCGTCATCACCATCACCAGCGCGCCGACCACGCTGCCCGCGGAACCGGCGGGGATGGCTTGGACCGCGGCCCAGTCGATGCGCGGGATGGTCAGCGCCATGTACAGCACGGTCACAGCGCCGGTGAGCCAGGTCAGCACCGACTGCAGCTTCATAATCGTGTGGTAGCCCAGCACCGACGCCGCCACGATCAGCCCGGCGACGATCACAGTGGCAATGACTTTGGTGGCGGTGCCGGGGTTGCCGCCGAGCTCGCGGATCACCGTTGTGGTGGCCAACACCGCCATGATGGAAAGGAAAGTCTCCCAGCCGATGGACGTCAGCCACGAGACGATGCCCGGCACCTTCTGCCCCTCCACACCGAACGCGGCGCGCGAGAGCACCATCGTCGGCGCGGACCCGCGCTTGCCGGCCACGGCGATCAGCCCGCAGAGGAAGAACGAGAAGGTCACCCCGAGTGCGGTGACCAGCGCGCCCTGCCAGAACGACAGCCCGAACCAGAGCACGAACGAGCCGTAGGAGATGCCGAAGACCGAGATGTTGGCAGCGAACCACGGCCAGAACAGGTCGGAGGGTTTCGCGGTGCGCTCGGATTCGGGGACGATGTCGATGCCCAGGGTCTCCACCACGGGCGCACTATTCGCTGTGGGTTTGCTGTGTGACATACATGGACTATACGTCGCAGCCAAACCCCCCATAATGGCGTTATGAAATTTCTTGCGCTTTCCACCAGTGTCCACCGCTACGCCGACTCCGGCGTCCACACCGGCATGTGGCTCGGCGAGTACACGCACTTCTACGACGTGCTCACCGAAGCCGGCCACGAGGTCACACTCGCCAGCGTCGACGGCGGCGCCGTGCCCATCGACCCGGTGAGCCTGAAAACCCCGGTGATCCAGCTCGGCGGCACAAACAAGCGCTACGAGGACCCCGAGTTCATGGACCAGCTCGATGACACCCCGGCAATCGCGGACGTGAACCTCGACGAGTTCGACGGCATCTACCTCATCGGCGGCCACGGCACCATGTTCGACTTTGCCGCCGACGAGGTGAAACGGGCCGTCGCCCACTTCGCAGGCAGCAGCAAGATCGTCTCAGCTGTCTGCCACGGCCCGTGCGGTCTGCTCGACGTCACCCTCGCCAATGGCACCAAGCTTCTCGACGGCCGCCACGTCACCGGCTACTCCTGGACCGAAGAGAAACTCGCCCGCCGCACCGAGGAAGTCCCCTTCAGCCTGGAAGAGAAACTCCGCGACCAGGCCGGCGAGTACACCACCGCAAAGATCCCGATGACCAAGCACGTCGTGGTCGACGGCAAGCTCATCACCGGCCAGAACCCCACGTCGGCCGCGGGGGTGGGCGAGGCGGTGCTGGAGGCGCTGAGCTAGGTGTTTTCGCGGGATATCTTCACTTGAACGCGTAGTCGAAGGGCACCCTCGGTGTCCTTCTACGACATCGAGAAACGATCCACGAATGCCGACAATTTCTCACTCAAACGCGCCTGGACCTCATCTTGGTCCATGTGTCGCCCAAGACTGGATGTGGCCGGCAACAGCTTCTTCATGGCGGTACCAGATGTTTGCACGCCACCATTACGAAGTGCTTTTTCCACGAGCGAATACGTCTCATCGGGGTTAAGCTCTTCAGCCTCGATCAGCTCATTGAGCTCTTGATCGCGCCGGTTGGCTAAGAACTTCTCCCAGCGCTGCTGCGTATTACCTGATGCCCCTGTGTTCTCTTCGGAGTGCAGGAATTCTTCGATTAGATCGCGCTTGTTGTGCAGGCTTGGGGATGCTTCAACGCTGCGCTCAATCGTTGCACGAATCTCACGTGCTCCTGCGTCGTTGCGTTGGCCCAACTTCGCACGGTAATCATCAATCAACATGACGATGTAGTCCACGTTAACCTCAAGCTGCTTAACCGGTCCCGTTCCAGCCACGCCCATTAGGCTCTCAACGTCTTTTGATGCCGCTTCTTTAAGGTCTGCGGGGAGTTTGTGGTGCAACACGTACTGTCGCAGCAACCTGTCGATAGCCGTTCGGACCTTAAAGGATGCAAGCTTCTCCCCAGTCTTCCGCTGAAAATATTCGGCGGCGGCATCAAAGTCAACAGAGTTGACGACTTCATCGAAACGCCCGTATTCGTTGATATGGGCTTCATCAACGTGCGCCGCGAGAATCTTTCTCAGGAGCTCAGCATTGACACCAACGGCCCGTACTAGTTGCTCAATTTCACGGTCCTGCTGCGTGAGCTTGTAGTCGTTGATGTAATCCTGCACGGTTTTGCCTGGGACAAGGACTGCTTCACCAGATTGAATGTCATGCAGCCACCGGTTCGCAAAAACTTGGTCTTCCGTGCTTAGGCGTGCAAAGCCAGCGTGCAATTCGGAGAGTAATTCATCGAGTTCTGCCTGCGGTACTCCGGCTTCAATGGCGCGAAGATACTTGGCGTATTTCGCGTTGAGATAGTCTGCATCGATACGTGCGGTGTCGATATGCGTGATGTGCACGTCGATGTCATATGGCGGAGTGTCGTCCCCCGGCTCAGGCCCTGAACCAGGTTCGCCACTGGAACGATCAAGCTCCCTATAACGCGAGAGCAGCGCGATGAACTCCGGCTCAGTCAACTCCACTGTAGTGGTGGTGTCGTCGAAGTAGTACGTGTCCTTCTCCCAGGTAAAACCTTGGACTTGGGCCGCCTGGAGATGCTCGTAGAGTTCCGGCAAGACCTTGGCGAACTCAAGGCGGTCGTCCTCTTCGTCTGGAAGGCGGGAGAAATCATTAATACCGGCGAAGCGTCGTTTGATGACGGCAAAGCACTGGTTGATCTGCATGAGATGCTCGTCAAGGTGATCGACGAACAGCCCGAAGGGTTTGTCTCCTGAGTAAAGCTTCACGGCGGCGTCGATGTTGCGTTGCATCGTATGAGGCTTGCGGTAGTAGCGGATAGAGCCGAAGGGCTTTTCCGGCCCGAAGACGCGGTTGGTACGTGAGAACGCCTGGATGATGTTCTCGTAGGCGATGAGCTTGTCGAGGTACAGGGTGTTCAGCCACTTCGAGTCAAAGCCGGTCAGCATTTGGTCCACGACGATAAGTAGGTCGATCTGCTCGTCGTGCGTAAAAGCTGGTGTGCTGTACGGTCCTTTGTGCGCCAGGCGCGCAGCGATGTCGCGCTTAAACGCGGCGTGTGTCGGCATGGTGAAATGCTGGTCGAACATCGCGTTGTAGTGCTCTAGAACCTCGATGAGGCCGTCTTCTTTCGCGAGCTGATGCTCGCCAGTGTTGTCGATGTTGGGGTCGAACAGCGCCGTGATGTTCAATTGAGGGTAGTTGTCGCGGAAGATGCGGAAATACTCGATCGCCTCTGGGATGGAGTGCGTAGCCAAAATCGCATGAAACGTGCTGTTGCGACTCAGATGCCGCCAGTTTTCCACGATGTCTGCAGCGACAGCTTGGCGATGTTGGTGCTGGTCATACTGCGACATCGGAAGGTAATCCTCAATGCCCCTGTCGTAAAAGTCGTCTTCATGACGCACTCCTGCCATCGGCACCTGGGCCTTGTCCATGAACTTGAGGTAAACCTTCTCCTTCTTTGGATCACTGAAAGCGTCCTGTTCATCGATGGCCTTGGCCTGCTCCAAGGCGACAGATTTACGCACGTCGCTCGCGCGAAATGTCTCAACCATCTCGGGATCGAAGCCGAGAACATTCCCGTCACGAATACCGTCGGCGATTGAGTAACGGTGCAGTTCGTTGCCGAAGATGGTGGCCGTAGTGGCGTGCAGCTTCTGGTTCTCGTCGTGGATCGGAGTGCCTGTAAAGCCGAAGAGCAGCGCGTCCGGCAGCGTGGTCTTGATATTCAGCAGCATGTCTCCAAAGGTGGAGCGGTGCGCCTCGTCAACGATGAAGACGATGCGCTTCTCGCGCAGTTTCTCTAAATACACAGCGCGTAGCGTCTCGGCCTGCAGGTGGTGGAACTTTTGTAACGAGGTGACAATCAGCACCGAGGTTTCGTTGGTCAGCAGTTGCAGCAGCTCATCTGCACTAGAAGTATCTGCAACGTCGATGGTATCTCCGCCGTAGCTGCGGTAGTTCGCCAGCGACTGCGTACCAAGCTCCACACGGTCAAGCAAGAACACAACCTTATCGGCGTTCTTGGAGTCCGCGATCAGCTGCGCGGTTTTGAAACTGGTGATTGTCTTGCCGGAGCCAGTGGTGTGCCAGATGTAGCCGCCTTTGTTGTCGCTCCCCCATTCGTGGCCTTCCACGCGGTCGGCGATACGGTGCGCTGCGAAGTATTGATACGAGCGCATCGCCATGAGGACGCCGGCTGCGCGGTCGGTCACCGTGTAGAAGCCGATGAGCTGGTGCGCCATCGGGATCGACAGCAGCGAGGTCACCACCGTCGGCCAGTCGTTGATCGGCTCGTTATTGAAGTCAGCCCAGTGGAAGAAAAAGTCGGGGTTGAACTTTCTGCCAGGGCCAGGGTTAGCGAAGTACAGCGTCTCCGTCGGCGTCATCGCTGCAAAGATCTGCACTAACGAGAACAGGCCGGTGTAGACGCCCTCATGCGCATACTTGATGATCTGGTTCGTAGCCTGCGAAACAGGAACACCCGAGCGCTTGAGTTCGAGGTGGATCACCGGCATGCCGTTTATCAAAAGCATGAGATCGCCTCGGCGCTCAGGCAGGAGATTGTGGGCGGCTGTAGCAAACTTTGGCTGGCGCGCGATCTGGTAGTACGACTGGCCGCCCGCGATTTCGCGGCGGTCGTAGATCTTGAGCGAAACCTCTTTGCCCAGGTTGTGAGCCTCAGGAGCATCGCGGGTAATGGCCACGCTGCGTCCGTTAATGAACTCATTTAAGCGCAGCGGCGTGCGCAATTCGGTGATCTGCTCGATGATCTGATCCATCTCTGTAGATGTCAGCGGCACATCACCAAGGCGGTCCTGGTCACGGTTGTTGTTGTAGAGGATCTCAGCCCAGTTGCCGATGAGCTGGCGCTCAGAGGGACGGTCGAGGACCTCGTCCCAGCCGTGACGGCGCAGCATAACGACAACGTCATCCTCGAAGCGCGCCTCGTCAGTGTACGTCAGCGGTGTAGTCATGGTAATCGCTCCTTAGACGAACATGCGCTGCAGCAGCGCAGTCTTCGCTTGGGTTAGTTGCGTGATGTAGCAGCTTTCAGCTGCGATAAGCGCATCAAGGTTGAAGAAAACCTCACCGATAGCATGCTGCTCTTCGAGGGTTGGGAAGAAAATCTCGATGTCCTGGATATCCGAATTGCGCAGGTGGACAACAGATTTGCCTTGTGCGCGTTTGACGAGAGTTTCTTTGGCCACACCGTTGCTGAGATTCAATGCTAGGAACACAGGGTCGATATTTCGGCGGGGTCGGATAACGTTGAGATCGCCACCAATAAGAACTCCCGGCTGAAGAAGCGCTGAGGCGATTGCGATGTCCTCGGCAGTCTCGCCTGACGCTGGAACTAACACCTCGTCTCCTCTGCTGATGAGAGCGCCGGGTTGCGGAGACGCAAAAGTGTCAACGCTAGTAATGACTGTCTCGTAGTTGGTATAGAGACGCCCGTAATGAATCACTGGAGTGCCTTCGTCAGTGATGTCTTTCTTTGAGTACCCGCTGCCTTTGGAATACTCGGCACAATCCCGCATGATTCGTGGCTGCCACGCCCCACTGAACCCATCAAGCCGCAGCTCCGGTTCATCGGCACAATCTTGTGGGAACATACGCTGCAACAGCGCAGTCTTCGTCTGCTGCAGGTTCGCGTGCTTGGCGCGGTGTTGCTCGATCAGCGCGTCGAGATCAGCGAAAAGTTCACCGATGGCGTGTTGTTCTTTCCACGACTCAGGAAAAGACAAGGTGATTTCAGCTACTTGCGATGGAGCTATTGCTGGATAACTCGTTCCGGTGCATCGATCTAGAACTTGAGTTAGAAACTCATCACGTTGCACAGCCGTAAATACATATGATGAATTAATTTTCGGACGAATCTGCGCGTAACCAGTCGAGAAGACAAAAGCACGATCTGATTGAAAATTAAAATGATAGTTGTTCTTTTGATACGGGCGTACCGTCTGGTAAAAAATGTCCCCGATCTGAGCAACTCGTTGGGCGCGAGACGGAGCTTTTCCCTTGCTGTACGGGCAGTAGCTAACCAATTCAGTGCCGAGAATTGAAGCAAGGTCTACGTAGTTGAACAAATTTGGGATATCTGCAGAGGGATTCAATTCAGCCACATCACCCATACGAGCGGTGTCCCACTTGCCATCGAAGCCGCCAAACCGAAGTGCCGGTGCGTTGTGCTTAGCCACGCTGACCACCACCCAGCATCTGCTTCAGCGCTGAGACAGCCTGCATGTCCGCATTTGAGCCAGTGAGCTGGCCTAAGGATGCAAGCAAATTGCGCTCAGTGGTAGCGATCTGCGTATCCAACTCAGTCAGTGGCGTGGCGTACTTATCCTGTAAGCGCTGTACCTGATCAGCGAGTTCACGCAGCGCAAGCGATGGCAACAGCGCAAGTTGTGCCATCAACGCTGCAACCCACTTCGTGGAGAGCACTTCTACGATTTGATCATCAGTGAGGTTCTCGATGGTTTCGTGAGTCTTGACGTCTAGCTCTTCGACGGCTTTCTTTTGTTGCGATTTCACCTTAGTCAGTCGATCAAGCAGACGCTTTGCGTCGATTTGAATAGCTTCAACGCTGCCTTCGGGCCACTGTTGATCCTTCGGCAACGCCTTGACGGCTTTGTTGAGATCGGTCTTGAGAAAACCATCCTCCTTAGCGTTGAGAACATCAGAAAGGTCCGTCTTGTCCTCTTCACTAAGTCCTTCGATGACGGCAGTGAGTTCATCCTCGATGCTATCGCGCTCATCGGTGAGATCGTTTACTCGGTCCCTCTGCTCAGGCAAGTAGAGGCCGCGAACGATTTCGAAGGGAGCGACGTGCCCCTCCCAGCCAGTACGGACGTACTCCTTCTTCTTATTCCTCGTCTTCCACTCCATGATCGGATCAACGATCCGCATGGCGTCCCAGCCCTCGGTCTGCAGAATCGTCAGGTCGTTGGCAATAGTGAGCCACTTCTCATGAAGCAGCTGGTAGCCCTGATACTCGTTAATCAGAGGTACAGGAGCCAGACGCGTGAACAAATCAGATTTGATCGCATCTTCGGCAGTGTTGACCGAGACTTTCATTGCGTTGTCAATGAGATCTGCTTCTAACGAGTCAGAAAAACCAGCCAGCGCCGCATTCATCTTGTCGCCAAGTGCCTTAGCGGAATCGTGTTCCAAGACTGTGTCGCGAATGTCCTCGGCGAGGATGATCGCGTAACCATTGACATCTTCGTCAAACAGCGCTTCACGCAGCCCCGGCAGCTCACCCCAGTAACCAGCTAGCGCATCGATCTCACTCACTGGGATGCCGCCATTAACAGTGGCGAAAAAGTCCACAGGTTCTGGCGGCAGCGTTGCAGAGACGTAGCGCGGAATGTTGAGGTTGTACCCGTTTTCACGAATCTCATCGCGAGTCACAACGCGCGCGTAGTTCTCTACGTCCTGGCGGGCAAGGACGGTATCAACGATGCGCTCGATGTCTCGGGCACGCAGCACATTGTTCTTGCCATCTTTGAGGAAGTCTTGAGACGCATCGATAAAGAGCACGTCATCATGGGAGTGCTGCTTCTTTAGCACCATGATGATGGTCGGGATACCGGTGCCGAAGAAGATGGAGCCAGGAAGACCGATAATGGTGTCGATGTTGTTGGCCTCGATCAGGCGCTTACGGATGGCTTCTTCCGAGCCGCCTCTAAAGAGCACGCCGTGCGGCAAGACAATAGTCAAGACGCCATCGGGCTTGATATGGAAGAGTTCATGCAGCAAGAAGGCGTAGTCCGCCTTGGTTTCTGGTGCGAGTCCATACTTCGCAAAACGCGGGTCGCCGGACTTGCCCTCGGGCTTCCACTTCTGCGAATACGGCGGGTTAGAGACAACAGCATCAACGAACAGAGGTTCGTACGTGCCCTCCCGGTCAGACTCATCAAACATCGGCCAGTCGTGTTCAAGGCTGTCACCACGACGAACGACAATGTTGTCGGCCTTGACCCCTCGCATGACCAAATTCATACGTGTGAGGTTAAATGTGTTGTCCTTGATTTCCTGTGCGTAGTACTTGATCGCATCTGGATCACCCATGTGCCGTGCGACGGCCTGGCCGATATTCAGAAGTAAGGAGCCTGAACCTGAGGTTGGGTCGTAAATGGTGATGGTGTCGCGGCCCCGGATGTGCGCGGCAACGATGCGGCTCATCACCTCAGAGACCTCATGCGGGGTGTAGAACTCGCCGGCCTTTTTGCCGGCGTTGGCTGCAAACTTCGAGATCAAGTACTCATAGATATAACCGAGGATGTCGTATCCCTGTTTACCGTCCGTTGGAATGTCGTTGATGAGGTCCAGAAGTTTCTTGATCGCAGCGGTCTGCGAGGTAGCACTGTCACCAAGTTTCGAGAGGCCAGTCTCTAGCGTGCGAAAAATGTTCTCGAAGACATGTTTCCGGCTCGGCAGGATGAGACGGTCAAACGCCGCTACCGCATCACGCACGTCTGCGACATTAAAGTCGTTGCCCGCCGCGCGCCAGGTTGAATAAAGGTTCTCAAAGGAAATGAAGTAGCCCAGCCGATTCTGGACAAACTCGACCGTCTCGGGGTCATCTTCAACGAGCACGTCTTTAAGATTCTCAGGCGCCACGTCATTGGTGTACATCAACTGTTCGACCTGATCGGAGAGGAACTTATAGAAGATGAAGCTGAGGATGTAATCCTTGTACTCCTGCGCTTCGATCTTTGAGCGCATCGTGTTTGCAGATTCCCAGATGCGCGAGGCTAGTTGCCTTTTATCCATGTGAAGTTCCCTGTTCCAGCTCGTTGAAATTCTGTGAAAAACGGATGGCCACGGTTCTGGACATATTCGTGGCCAGACTGCGGCAACACACGTGAGTGGGATTTCCAAAGCTCGGAGCTTAACCCAAAGTCCACGGTCGGCGGGCGACTACATACCGACTCGAAATACTAGAACCAAAACTCACTGCCAGTTTCACTCCCAAGACCAGGACTCGCGATAACCCCAAAGTGCAGAAACCCGGCCAGAGAGTTTCTCTCTGACCGGGTTGCAATCACGTTGGTAGCGGGGGCTGGATTCGAACCAACGACCTCTGGGTTATGAGCCCAGCGAGCTACCGAGCTGCTCCACCCCGCGTCGGGCGTGTATGTGATTATCGCCTGTCGCCGTAACCGGCAACGTGGAATTACTATACATACACCAACTAATAGCGCCAAACCTCCTGTTCAAAGGCGGTTTGGCGCTATCGTTGTTGCTTTCAGGTGGCGCGTGGGTGCAAGCCGTGCTTAGTGCTCGTTACTGCGCCCGCTGGTACTCCTCCACCGCACGGTCCAGGCGGTCGAGGGCGCGGCCGTACTCCTCGAAGGAGCCGTCGCGGGCGCTCTCCAGGTTGCGCAGGGCGTCGTTGATGTTGTTCATCGCCTCGTCCTTGTTCACCTGCGGAGCGTCGCCGTTCTCCTCCGGCTTAGCCTCGCCTTCCGGCTTCGCTTCCTGGTTGTCACCCTCCGGCTTGGCGTCCTGGTTTTCATCCACAACCTCGATGTCCTGGGCGGCCGAGGAGTGGATGCCCACCTGGTCAAGCGCCTGGGAGATCGTCGGGGCGTAGCCCACCTGGCCGCGGTAGAACACCAGCACGCGCAGCAGCTTCGGGAAGGCCGAGGCCTGGTCCTTGCGTTGCGAGTAGATCGGCTCCACGTAGAGGATCTCGCCGCCGCCAACCGGCAGGGTGAGCAGGTTGCCGTTCTTCAGGTCGTTGGTGCCCTCCCACAGGGTGCGGTCACGCGCTACCTGGTCGGAGGACATCAAGGCGTCCTGTGCCTGCTTCGGGCCCTGGGTCTGCTTGTTCGTCGGCAGCACGCGCACGGTGATCTGGCCGTAGTTCTCCGGGTCGGAGGCCACCGCCATGTGCGCGGAGAGGAACTCGCGGTTCAGGCCGCGGAACGGGGTGATCAGCTGGAAGGAGGGCTTATCGGTCTCCGGGTCGGCCGCCACTACGTAGTACGGCGGCTGGTTCAGCTGGCCGCGGCCCTCAGGTGCGGTCGGGTCGTTCGGCACAGACCAGAAGGCGTCGTTATTGAAGAACACGCCCGGGTCGTCCACGTGGTAGCGCGCCAGCAGGTCGCGCTGGACCTTGAACAGGTCCTCCGGGTAGCGCAGGTGCTCGCGAAGCGAGTCGGAGATGTCGGACGCCGGGCGCACCGTGTCCGGGAACACACCCTGCCATGCCTTGAGCACCGGGTCAGTCTCGTCGAAGGCGTAGAGCTCCACGGAACCGTCGTAGGCGTCCACGGTGGCCTTGACGGAGTTGCGGATGTAGCCGACGTTGTCGGTGATCAGGCGCTGGGTGGTGCCGTCCGGGTTCAGCGCGTCCTGGGTGGTGTCCTGCAGGGAGGTGCGCGTGGAGTACGGCATCTGCGACAGCGTGGTGTAGCCGTCCACGATCCACTTCACGCGGCCGTCCACCACGGCCGGGTAGGTCTTGGAGTCCGTGGTCAGCCACGGGGCGACCTTCTCCACGCGGGTGCGCGGGTCGCGGTCGTAGAGCACCTTGGAGTCGCCGCCGACGCGGTCGGACAGCAAGAAGTTCAGCTCCTGGTACTTCACGGTGTAGGCGAGGCGGTTGAACATGTTGCCGATGTCCACGCCGCCCTCACCGCTGTAGGTGTAGGTGGAGTTGTCGGTGTCGTACTCCACCGGGCCCTGGCCGGTCTCGCCCACAATCGCGTAGTCCAGGCCGTCCTCGGCAGAGGCGATGACGGGTCCGTAGTAGATGCGCGGCTCGTCGACCTTGATGCCCAGCTCTTCTGCGTCCTCGGAGGCCTTGGCGGCGGCGTTGGATTGCAGGTCGGACACCGTGAAGATGGGCAGGCCGCCGCGGGTGGAGCCGGCGTCCTGCGCCGCCTCGTCCACGGTGTTGGCCTGGGCAGCGATAAACCCGTTGCCGTGGGTGTACACCGTGTGGCGGTTAATCCAGTCCTGCTGGTTCTCACTCAGCGCGTTCGGATCCATCTCGCGGGCCGCAACCACGAAGTCGCGCAGTTCGCCGTCCACCTCGTAGCGGTCCATGGCCAGCTGGTCCGGGAAGCCGTAGAAGTTACGCAGCTGCTGGTTCTGGGTAAACGTCGGAGAAATGATCTCCGGGTCCAAAAGGCGCAGGTTGGAAATCGTGGCGGCGTCGGAGGCGACATCGGAGTTGGAGGTGTTGCCTGCGCCCCAGTCCTCCAGGTAGGTCACGTTGTCGTCCGTAAGCCCGTACGCCTCGCGGGTGGCCTCGATGTTGCGGCCGATGTACTCGTACTCCTTGGCCTGGCGGTTGGGCTTGACGGAGAACTGCTCCATCAGCGCCGGCCAGACGTTGCCCACCACCAGGGAGGACAGCAGCATGAGCACGGTGGCCAGCACGGGGATGCGGAAGTCGCGGTAGACAATGGAGGCGAAAAACGCGGCCGCGACCACCACGGCGATGACGGTGAGGATGATCTTCGCCGGCAGCATCGCGTTGACGGTGGTGTAGGAGGCACCGGTGAAAATGTCGTTTTTGCCGTAGAGCAGGTAGTAGCGCTCTAGCCAGTAGCTCACAGCCTTCAGCAGCATCCACAGGCCAGCGGTGACGGCGAGCTGAATGCGCGCGTCCTTGCTAATAAAGCCGGAGATGCCGGAGACCTTGTTGCCGATGCGGATGCCGCCCAGCAGGTAGTGGCCCACCGCGGCGACCAAAAACGCCACCAGCAGCAGCATGGACAGCGTGTCCACCACTGCGGAGATGCCGGGCAGGGTAAACGCGTAGAAGCCTAAGTCCTTGCCAAACTGCGCGTCGGCAGAGCCGAACTCGCCGCCGTTGAACCAGAGCATGAACACGCGCCACATGCGCTGGCCGGCCAGGCCGGACAGGATGGCCACGACAACCGGCACCCACACCAGCATGCCGCGCACGCTCTGCTGCACCTGCTGGCGGTACTGCGCGGCCTGGTCGAACGGCGTGGCCTGCTCCTGGGGCCTGCCGCGCCACGCAAACCGGGCGGCAATCCAGGTGATCGCGCCGCCGATCAGCGCGAAGATGATAAACAGCACCACGCGGACCAGGATCACGCGGTTGAACACGCCCCTAAAGTCCACCTCCCCGAACCACAGGAAGTCGGTGTACAGCCCGACTGCCATTGGCAAGAGGACAAGAATGATGCCCAAGACACCGATGGTGGTTAACAACCCCTTGTTCGGTTTCTTGGCGCGTGGTTGTGGCCGATTGAGGCGGGTAGCCAAGCCTGCTCCTTAGGAATTAGTGTGTGCAACGCAGTTAAGCTTCAAGCTTAAATAATTCAACGTCAAACTTGCCCGGAGGGTTCCCGTGCGCGAACAGCAAGCATTAAATAAGGCCATGATGGAGGCCGTCGAGTTCGTCCACGCGGAGGGGTGGGACGCTCCCCCAACCTTGTTCGGCCTGGTACCGACGCAATTGCTTGTCGACGAGCTGGGCCACCTGGATGACTCTTCCCCGTTAACACTGGTGGTCCAAGACCTCCCCGAGCACATCCTGCCCGGCTCCGAGGAACTGGGCGAGTACGTCTCCCGCATCGCCTGGCCCCGCGAGGTTGAAGGCGTGATCCTGGCCCAGGAGATCGTGTTCAAGGACGCCTCCGCCGGCGAGGACGCCGAGCCGCGCCCGGCGCGCCTGTTCTCCGGCGTGCTGCGCGAAGAAGACATCGAGCAGACGCTGTTGCAGCTGCGCCTGACCGATCAGGAGCTTGAGGAGCGTGGCGCGTTCGCACAGGACGACATCGAGCTGCGCGGCGGGCCAGGCGTGGCCCCGGGCGTGGTGGCGGCGCTGCGCTACGGCCTTGAGCAGGACCCGGACGAGCTAGTTTAGGATGACAGTTGTGTTTACTTCCCGCGCCTGGTCCCGTTCCATTGCCGTCGCCGCCGCGACGGCCGCAGCGCTGACGCTTGCGGCGTGCTCCAACGATTCCGGCTCCGATGATCCCGATACCCGCGCGCCGGAGATCACCTCCACGGAAACACCGCCGAGCGAGCCGGAGCAGACAGACGCGAGCACCGAGACTGACACCGCGACGGTGACGTCGACGCGAAGCGAGACCGCTTCCACGTCGGCCACCTCTGGCACGCCCACGAAATCGTCGTCGAAGAAGACTGCTGCGGGCACGGCGGATGCGACGTCGACAAGCGGAAAGAAGCAGGAGGCTGACGCGCTGAAGGAAGTGCGCGAGCGCTTTGCCACCTTGGCCCCTGAAGAGTTCTTCGACCAGTTCGACGACTGCGCGGCGGGCGGCTTGAGCGGCTCCTTCGACTGCTCCGGCGAGGGCGTCGGCCAGTTCCAGTTCTTCGACTCCGACTCCAAGGCCGCCTCGACGACGCAGCTTTTGACGGAGCTGCGCTCCTCGCGCGTGGTGGAGGACGACGGCGACCGCGTGGTGGGCTGGTCCACACTCGGCACCTCCGCGATCATCACCGTGGTGGACAACGAAGCCGGTCAGGTGATGCAGCAGCTGATCTCCACCGACCAGGACGATCCGCGCCAGCGCATCTACGACCTGGGGCTGGCCAAGCAGTAGCTAGTCGCAGGCGGGCACATCGCGGCCCGCGGCGAAATCCTCCATCGCCTGGACGGCCTCGGCGAGGTTGTCCACCTTCGCCACCGTCATGTGTTCGGTGTCCACGCGCTTGACGGCGTCGCAGTTGCCGGCGGGCGCCAAAAACAGCTCGGCGCCATCGTCTTCGGCGGCGCGGATCTTGTGGGTGATGCCGCCGATGGGGCCGACCTCGCCGTCCTCGTTGATCGTGCCGGTGCCTGCGACGAACTTGCCGCCGTTGAGCGCGCCCGGGGTGAGCTTGTCGATGACGGCCAGGGAGAACATCATGCCGGCGCTCGGCCCGCCGATGTCGTTGAGGTTGTAGTTCACACTGATGCCGCCGGCCGGCTCGGAGGTCATGAGAATGCCCAGCATGGGCTGGCCCTTCTCGTGCGGGTTCTCCCCCAGCTCCACCGCCTCGGTGCGTTCCTCGCCGTCGCGCTCGACGGTGACCTCGATCGTCTCGCCGGGTGCCTTGGCGCGCACGGCATCCTGGACTTGCTTTGGTGTTTCCACCTTTTCGCCGGCAACCGCGGTGATTAGGTCCTCGGGCTGCAGCAGCCCCTCGGAGGCGCTGCCTTCCATCACGTCGTGCACCACCACCGTGGTGGGGCGCTCTAAGTAGTGCATGGCCGCCACCGTCGCGGAGGCCTCGGAGGCGACAAACGCCTGCTGGTTAAATTCGCGCACCTGGTCCTCGTCCAAGTCCGGCGGCATGATCTGCTCCACCGGCACGATGGTGTCGTCCGTGGCAATCCAGCGGCCCAGCGCCTGGCCGAGCGTCATGTTCGTGCGCACGGACACGGTGGTCATGTTCAGCTTGCCGCCGGTATCCAGCGTCTCCGCACCCTCGATGTCCACGACGGGCTCGCCGCCGACCTCGCCGAGCGTGTCAAAGGTGGGCCCCGGCCCTTCCGCCGCGTACGGCACCGTCAGGCGGATGTCGGTGCCCGGGATGTGGTCCGCGGTCAGTGCACCTGCAAGCAGCACGACGGGAATGGACCCCCAGACCAGGGTCGACCACCGCCGGTTTCGTGCTTCGCGTGCTTTGGACATGGGCGCAGATTCTAGCGCAGGAGGAGCAAAGTACTGTTGCTGGACCGTTGCTGGCTCTCAGCGAACCCATGCACTCGCGGGCTGACTGTATTCTGGCTGGCATGACTAACGGATTCGGCTTTTCCTTTCCTAACGACTCGAACGATGACGGCGAAGGCGACGGCAACAATCGGGGCGGCGACGGAAACGGCCGCGGCGACGCGAACAACCCGTTTGCCGCATTCGGCTTCGGCGGGGGCCAGCCCGGCGGAGGCGGCTTAGGCGACGTGTTTAACCAGCTGGGCCAGATGCTCTCCGGCATGGGCTCGTCCATGAACGCCCAGGCGACGGGCGACGCGGTGAACTTCGAGCTGGCCGCGCGCATGGCACGCCAGCGCATCTCGGGTGCAAACCCGGTCTCCGATGCGGACACCCGCGCGGCGGAGGAATCCCTGCGCTTAGTGGAGCTGTGGCTGGACGAGGCCACGGACCTGCCCGCAAGCGGCGCACAGGCGCAGGCGTGGAACGCCGAGCAGTGGCTGAACCAGACCATGCCCATGTGGAAGCGCCTGGTCAACCCGGTGGCGGAGCACATGAACCGCGCCCAGCTGGACTCCATGCCGGAGCAGGCCCGGGAGATGATGGGCCCGATGGCCGGGATGATGAACCAGATGAACGCCATGCAGTTCGGCATGAAGCTCGGCCACGCGCTGGGCGATTTGGCGCAGCAGGCGCTGACCGGCACCGACTTCGGCCTGCCCGTGGCCCCCGCTGGCACCGCCGCGGTGCTGCCGCGAAACATCGCCGAGATTTCCAAGGGCCTGGAGCTGGCCGGCCAGGAAGTGATGGTCTACATCGCCGCCCGTGAGGCCGCACGCCAGCGTCTGTTCCGCCACGTGCCGTGGCTGGTGGAGCGCGTCGTCTCCTCCGTGGAGGAATACGCCGCAGGTCTTGAGATCGACACCTCCCACATCGAGGAAGTCGCCCGCAACCTCAACCTGGAAGGCGGCGACCCGCAGCAGATCCAGGAGGCGCTGCAGAACCTGCAGGGCGAGGACCTCTCCCCGCGCGTGGGCACCCGCAACGCCGGCGCCACCTCCCGCCTGGAGACGCTCATCGCCCTGGTGGAGGGCTGGGTCGACGTGGTGGTGGCTGAGGCACTCGGCGACCGTATCCCGTCCACCCCGCAGCTGGCCGAGGCATGGGCGCGCCGACGCGCCACCGGCGGCTCCGCCGAGCAGGCCTTCGCCAACATCGTGGGCATCGAGCTGGGTGCGCCGCGCACCCGCGACGCCGCCGAGCTGTGGCGCCGCATCGACACTGCCGTGGGCACCGAGCGCCGCGACCAAGTGTGGAACCACCCGGATCTCCTGCCGACCGCGGAGCACTTGGACAACCCGGCGGCGTTCATCGACACGCTTCTCGACGATCAACCCGACACCGACTTCGACGACGAATTTGCCAAGCTCGAGCAGGAGCTGCGCGACAACCCGGAGCTCAAGCGCGAGGACGGCGACGGCAAGGACGACGGACGCGAGGACGGCACCGAGCTCTAGGTCTCTGAGCTTCCGAAGCGCTGGTAGGCCTCCAGGTAGCCGCGAGCGCGCTCCGCGTACGGTACCTTGTCCGCCCACTGGTAGAACTCGGCGCTGTGGTTCGGGATGAACGTGTGCGTCAGCTCGTGCACGATCACCGCGTCCAGCACGTAGTCCGGCACCTGCTTGAGCCGGTCGCTGATGCGGATGTCGCCGGTAGCAACCGTGCAGGAGCCCCACCTGGAGCGCTGGTTAGACACCCACCGGATTGAACCGATGCGCGCTTGGCCGTCCAGGACGTGCGTGTTCAGGGAGTCGGCGCGCGTGCGCAGGGAATCGTCGTCACGCGGGCGTGCCTTTGTCTTGCGGTCGAGTTTGGCCAGCATCTCGGTGACCGCCTCGCGCTCCTGCGCGTCAGTGAAGTGCGCGGGGATGCGGATCTCCGCCACCCCGCCGACAAGCCGCGCCTGCACCGAGCGCGTCCTGCGCGCCGAGCGGATCACGCGGTACGGCGTCGAATTGTTCTGCGTTTGCCTGCCAGCCATGGCAATGCATTGTAGGATCCCGCATCGGGGGTGGATGCAGGGATGATCAACAACAACGCACGGGTGAAACTCGCCCAGGGCGCGCACCCGTTTCTGCGCGCAGACAACGTCATGCAGTTCGGCACCGACGCCACGCGTACAGGTTTGGTGACCACCGAGCACGCCAAGGACGTCGCCGCACTGTTGGGCGTGCTGATGCGGCCGCGGCGGCTGGGCTGGGTGCTGGAGCAGCTCGCCGAGCTCATCGGCGCCGAGGCTGCCCGCAGCCTGGTGGACGACCTACTCAGCTACCGGGTGCTCGTCCCGGCTGTAAAACCCGAGGTGCTGCTCGTCGGCCACGGGTGTTTGGCCGCAGCGGTGACCGCAAGACTGCGCGAGTGCGGGTTGGATGTGCGCACGCAAGCGCGCAACGAGGCGCTGTCGAAGTTCCTCCTGCGCGGCGACACGTGGGTGCCGGTGACTGCGGTGAACACCACTGCCCTACTCGGCGAGCTCGCCGCACTGACCCGTCAGCGCCAGGGCGCGGTGCTGCCGGTGACGCAGGTGGACGCGCGCGTGGTGGTGGGCCCGGTGTGCGCCCGCCCCGGCCCCTGCCCGTTGTGCGTGCGCCTCTATCTTTTGGACCGGGACCCGAACTGGCCCGTGGTGGAGCAGCGCGCGCCGCTGAGCGTGCAGGGAGACCCTGTAGCTGCGGCGGCTGGCGCTGCGTTTGCCGCGGTGTCGCTGCGACGTTTGGCGGGCTTACCGGACCCGCCCGGGGTCTCCGCGCCGAAGCCGGAGGCTGGGCTGCTCACGGTGGTGGACCCGTTCGCGCCGACGCCGGTATCCACGGCGTCGCTGCCGCCGCACCCGGACTGCGCCATGTGTTTCTAGGGATGCTTCTAGCGGAACTGCCCCAGCACTTCGAGCACCCCGGCGCCATAGTTGTCCACCTTCACCGGACCCACGCCGGAGACGCCGAGCAGCTCGCGCTCGTCTGCAGGCATGGCCTCCGCGATCGACATCAGCGTCGCGTCGGTGAACACCACGAACGCCGGCTGGCCAGCGGCGCGCGAGACGTCCAGGCGCCAGCGCTTCAGCGCGGCGTAGACGGCCTCGTCAAAGCTCGGCTCGCATTCCTCGTGCCTGCCCAAGGACTTCTCCGCGGGCGTGCCCAGCTGGTTGCCGCACACCCGGCAGCGCTTCGCGCGCTTGAGCCGCTGCGGGGATTTTTCCACCTCCAGATCCGGCACCAGCCCGTCCAAGAAGCGCGAGCGGGTGCGGCTTTTGTGCCCGCCCTCCTGGCGCGCCAGCGACCACGACATGTGCAGGTGCTCGCGCGCACGGGTGACGCCGACGTAGAACAGGCGGCGCTCCTCCTCGATCTGCTCGTCGCCGGCTTTCAGCGCGTGCGAGATCGGCAGCGTCTTTTCCACCAGGCCGACCAAGAACACCGCGTCCCACTCCAGGCCCTTCGCGGCGTGCAGGCTGGCCAGGGTCACCCCGTCCACGGCCGGGGGCTGCTTCGCCTCCGCGCGGCGGCGCAGCGAGCCCAGCACCTCCGTCATGGTGGACGCCTCGCGGGTGCGCACGATCTCCTCGATCAGATCCACAAGCGCGTTCAAGGACTGCCAGCGCTCGCGGGCCTTCGCGCCCTCCGGCTCTTCCGGGGTCAGGCCCAGCGGGGCGAGCGCGGCACGCGCGATGCGCACCGGATCGTCCGGCAGGTCCGTGCGCTTGGAGGCGCGCAGAAGCTGCGCGAACGCCTCGCGGATCTCCGCGCGCTGGAAAAAGCCCTCGCCGCCGCGGACTTGGTAGACAATCCCCTCGTCCGCAAGTGCCGCTTCAAAGGCGGCGGACTGCGCGTTGATGCGGTACAAGATGGCGATCTCGCGGGCGGGCACGCCGTCGTTGAGCAACTTGCGCACCTTCTGCGCCACCGCGCGCGCCTCTGCGGGCTCGTCGTCGTAGCCGTTGAACTGTGGCTCCGGGCCGTGACCGCGCATGCCTTGCAGCTCCAGGCGGGTGCCGGCGATGCGGCCGGTGGCCTTGCCGATGACGGTGTTGGCCAGGTCCGTGATCTCCACGGTCGAGCGATAGTCGCGCTGCAGCTTTACCACGGTCGCGTGCTCGTACGTGCGCGAGAAGTTCAACAGGTAATCCGGGGTCGCGCCGGTAAAGGAGTAAATGGTCTGGTTGGCGTCGCCGACCACCGTCAGGTCGTCGCGGGTGCCTAGCCAGGCCTCCAGCACACGCTGCTGCAAGGGGGTGACGTCCTGGTACTCGTCCACCACGAACGACTGGTACTGCGCGCGGAATTCCTCCGCCACCGCCGGCGCGTTCTCCAGGGCGCCAGCGACGTGGATGAGCAGGTCGTCATAGTCGATCAGCATGCCTTCCGGGCTGGTCTTCGCCTCCTCGTAGAAGCGGTAGACCTGGGCGACCTTCTGCGCGTCTGCCGGCGGTGTTCGCGGGGAATCGGCGATGCGCTGCACGTAGTCCTCCGGACCGATGACGGAGGACTTCGCCCACTCGATCTCGCTGAGCAAGTCGCGCACCATTTCCTTGCCCGTGTCCAGGCCTGCGGCGCGGGTGGCGCGGGCGACGATGGGGAACTTGTTGTCCAGCACCCGCCACGGCAGATCGCCTGCGATCTGGGGCCAGAAGTACTGCAGCTGGCGCATCGCCGCGGAGTGGAACGTGCGCGCCTGCACCCCGCCGATGCCCATGGCGGTAAGCCGGTCGCGCATCTCGCCGGCGGCGCGCTTGGTAAACGTCACCGCCAGCACGCGGTTGGGGGCGACCTGGCCGCGGTCGATGAGGTTGGCGATGCGGTAGGTGATCGTGCGAGTCTTGCCCGTGCCTGCACCGGCGAGGATGCACACCGGCCCGCGGGGTGCTTCCGCCGCCACACGCTGGTCGTCGTCCAGCACGCTGAGGTCTATCGCCATGGGTGTGCTCCTTCCGGGTTGTGCGTTTGTGGAGTGTGCGGGGAGCCCGCCCAGTCGTCGATGAGTGCGCGGGCGATCGTGCCCTCCGCGGCAAGCGTAAGTTCGCCTAGCTCCTCACGGCTGGCCCAGACGGTGCGTGTCAGCTCCCCGTCCGTGGGCGCTTGCGCATCGACGTCCGCCGTGCGCGCCGCCATGCCGAGCATGAGCGCGCCTGAGAGAGGCCACGGCTGGGAGCGCACGTAGCGCACATCGCGCACGCGGCGGCCGGTTTCCTCCCACACCTCGCGGGCAAACGCGGCCTCGAGGGTCTCGCCGACGTCCACATACCCCGCCACAAGGGTGAGGTAGCCGGGGCGGCGGGCGTTTTCCACCAGCAGGATCCGCTCCCCCGCCGGGTCCTCCACCAGGCCAATCACGCACGGATCCAGCCGCGGGAAGATCGGCCGGCCGGTGGCGCCGCGGGCGACGATGCCGCCGTCGCCCCAGCGCACCTCGGAGCCGTCCGCAGGGTCGAAGCGGGTGCGCTCGCGGGCGTTGACCAGACCGACTGCCCGCGCCGCCAGCGGGTGGCTGGCGTGGGTGCGCGCGTCCCCGGTGCTCCCCTTTGGCCCGGCGAGATCTGCCGCGTCGACGCCGTGCACCCGGGCCGCAGTGACATCCCTGGTCACGTGCACGTGGGAGGTGATTTCGGCGGCGGCCGGAGGTGCGTCAATAAGCTTTGGCTCCCCGTCGGCACCGAGTGGGAAGCGCCCGGCAGCATCGATGAGCAAGAACATCCGGCTAATCCCGGTTGGTGATCGCGCCGTTCATGCGCACGTACAGCAGGCGATCGCCCGGCTCGACCGTTTCCGCCTCGGGGGAATCGATGCGGTAGAGCTCGCCGGAGCGCACGACTCCCAGCACAATGTCCGCGAGGTGGCGGGGGTTCGCGCCGACCTCGTCGTCCGCGATCTGGCGCTCCGCCACCGCGAATCCTTCGTCCGGACTGAGCAGGTCCTCCATCATCTCCACCACCGGCGGGGTGACGGTGGCGATGCCGAGCAAACGGCCCGCGGTTTCGGAGGAGACGATCACCGAATCCGCACCGGACTGCATGAGCAGGTGCTGGTTTTCGCTCTCGCGCACACTGGCCACGATCATCGCGCTCGGCGCCATCTCGCGCACCGACAAGGTGATCAGCACGGCTGTGTCGTCCGACGACGGTGCCACGATCACGGACCGGGCGCGGCTGACCGCGGCCACGCGCAGCACATCCGACTTGGTGCCGTTGCCGTGGACGGTGATCAACCCGCGCTTCTCGGCGACGGTGAGTGCGGCCGGGTCCGGGTCGATGACCACGATCGAGGACGGCGACGCGCCACCGGCGATCAGGGCGTCGATTGCGGAACGGCCCTTGGTGCCGTAGCCGATGACAATAGTGTGGTTACGCACGCTATTCCTCCACTGTTGAATTTGGAGCGTCTTGCGGGAATCCTCCGTGAGCACCGACAAAGTGGTGCCGACGAGGAGCATCAGGAAAGCCACGCGGGCCGGGGTGATGAGGAAGATGTTGAGCAGGCGGGCGGACTGCGTCACCGGCGTGATGTCGCCGTAGCCCGTGGTGGACAGCGTCACCGCGGAGTAGTACAGCGCGTCGATGAACGTCAGCGGCTCGGAGTAGCCGTCTCTGTCCATGTACGCCACGAACGCGACCGCGACGATGAGCAGCAGCGCGTAGAAGAAGCGGCGCGCGATCAGCGACCACGGGGTGGCGCGCGCCGCCGTGGGGATGTTCACCACGTCCAGCAGGCTGTGCACCGGGATCTCGGTGAGGTTGGTCGCGTCTGCGCGCAGCGACAACAGGCTCCGAAGCTTCATCCCTGCCGCTCCTCGCTTTCTAGTGCAATGTTTTCGCCGGGCGTGCCGGTGCCCGCGCCTCCGAGCATTGTCTCGAGCTGGTCGAGATCCGGCAAGGCGCGCGGCGCGAACGTTTCACCGGTGCGCACGTAGAAAAATACCGCCCGCACCGGTTTACCGTCACCTGCGATCCGGCGCCACGCCTCGCGGTAGACCGCAAGCTGCAGCTGGGCAGATTCCATCGCGTCGCGGCCTGGCTTTTCGCCAGTCTTCCAGTCAACCACGACCCAGCCGTCATCGTCGGCGAAGACGGCGTCCATGCGCCCGCGCACGACCGAATCGCCCAGTGCCAGCTCGAAGGGGTGCTCGACGTACTCGGGCGTGCGCCCGGCCCACTCGCTGGCCTCGAAGTTGCGCTTCAGCCGATCCAGGACGGCACGGTCCACCTCCGCCTCGTCGTTGCCCGGCAGCTCGTCTTCTGTGAGCAGCGGGCGCGCGCCGTAAAACTGCTCCAGCCACTCGTGGAACGCGGTGCCGCGCTTGGCGTACGTGTTCGGCTTGAACGGCACTGGGCGGCGCGCGCGGCGGGCGAACTGCTCCGGGTCCGCCTTCAGCGCCACCACGTCGGAGGCGGTGAGCTCGCCCGGCATGACCACCGGCACGTCCGCGGCCTGGGCGGCGTCGTGCTCCTCGATCAACGCGGTGGCGTCGCGCTCCCAGAGGGAGAACAGCTCGCCTTCGGCGTAGTCCGGCAGCGTGTCCATGGCGGCGCGGACCGCTTCGGCGGCCGCGAGGTCTCGTGCTGCAGGCGCGTAGTGGGGCCAGCGGCCGGAATCCGGCGCTACCGCCTCCTGCGTGGCCACTTCTTCGTCTGCCTCTGGCGTGGTGCCGTCGTCCCAGACCACCACGCATTCCTCGGGCACCCGCTCGCGCATGGCGGCGAAGTGCTCGTACGGCTCCGCCTCACGTGCCACGCCTTCGCGACGGCGCGAGCCGGTGACAATGAGCTTCTTCCCGGAGCGGGTCACGGCCACGTAGAACAACCGGGCGGCCTCCTCGGCCAAATCCCCGGCGACCTCCTTGAGCCAGGCCTTGCCGGCTTTTTCGAAATCCGAGCGGTTTTCCACGTCCGCGAAAACCGGGTAGACGTCCGGGTCGCCGAACGTTTCCGTCGGCAGGAAGCGCGGGAAGGTGAGGAAGGTTTCCGTCTTGGACTTGTACGTTGCCGCGTCTGCGTGCAGCACCGCCACGGTGTCCCACTCCAAGCCCTTGGCCTTGTGCGCGGTAAGGATCTGCACCCGGTCCTCTTTCACCGCCACCGCGCCCGGGGCCAAGCCGTCCTCGAAGCTGCGGGCGAGCTCGAAGAAGTTCAGTAGCCCGTCCAGGCCCGCACCCGGGTATGCGGCCACCTCCTCGAGCAGCCGGTCCAGGTGCACCGCGCCGGTGGCGGAGCCGCGGGCGAGCACTTCGGTGCGGATGCCGAAGACGTGGATGATGTCGGCGAACAGGTCACTGAGCCGCTTGCCCAGGCTGTGGGTGCGCAGCCAGCGCAGCTTCGCCGCGGTATCGCGCATACGCGCGAGGCCTTCTTCGCTGTAGCGCTCCGGCTCGCCCAGGTCCGCCAACGCGTCCGTGAGGCCTTCGGGTTTGTCAGAGCTAACGGAGATTTCCTCGGCGCGGGCTACGAGCTCCTCCAACTGGGCGTGCAGGTTTTCTGCCGGATCTGCCGGGGCGGCCTCCGGCGGAGTATCAGACCCCGATCCGTGCAGGTTGTTCGCGCGCGACGCCAGTCCCTGCAGGTCTGCCAGGCCCAGACCCACGGCCGGTCCGCCGAGGACGCGCAGCGCAGCCGCGGTGTCGTCCGGGCGCACCAGCATGGTGGCGATGGCGACGGTGTCGGCGACCTCCGGAACGTCTAAAAGCCCTGCAAGACCCACAATCTCATAGGGCACCCCCCGCTCCTCCAGTGCCGCCGCCAAAAGCGGCGAGTGGCGGTTCTTGCGCACCAGCGCGGCCGCCGAAAGCGCGCGCCCTTCCTGCGCCGCCGCCTGGTATTCCTGCGCAAGTGCGTCAGCCACGTAGGCGATCTCCGCGTCCTGGTCCGGGAAGAAGCCCAGGGTGACGTCGCCGGCATCCGCGGCCGGCCGGGGCTCTAGCGGGGCCACGGCTCTGTCCTCGGCGATGCCCAGCACTGCGTCGGAGACGCCGTTGGCCAGGTCCAACACCTCGGGCGGATTGCGCCAGGAGGTAGTCAGCTGTTTCTTCGGCGCCCGGCCTTCTGGCGACGGGAAGTCCTCCACGAACGCGGCCAGGTTGGCGGCTGTGGCGCCGCGCCAGCCGTAGATCGCCTGCATGGGATCACCCACGGAGGTCACGGTCAGCGACGGGTCCGCGCCTTCGCCGAACAGGCTGCGCAGCAGCACGCGCTGCGCATGGGAGGTGTCCTGGTACTCGTCCAGCATGACCACGCGGTAGCGGGAGCGCTGCGACTCCCCCACCGTCTGATGGTCGCGCGCCAGCTGTGCTGCCACGGACATCTGCTCGTTGAACGTGACCACGCCGCGGCGGCGCAGCTCCGCCGCCAGCTCCTCCACCAGCGGCAGCATGTTCACGCGCATTTCCTGCTTGGAACGCCAGTTGGTGAGTACTTTGGTGAACTCCACGCGGGCGCGCGGGGCCATGGGATAGGACTCGGTTTCTGCGAGGAAGTCGTGGGCGTGCCCGCGCACCCACTCGGGCGAGGCAAGCTCGTTGCCCATCGCGGTGGTCAGCGCCAGCAGGTCCTCCACCACGGTGGACAGCGACGGGTTGGAGCCCAGTTCCGTGATCAGCCCGCCGGAGTAGTTGACCACCACGTCGGTGGCGATGGCGTGCAGCTCCGCGTCGGTGATCAGCCGGGCGTCCGGCTCCACCGGCACCAGCAGGCCGTACTCGCGGATCAGCTCGCCGGCGTACGAGTCATAGGTGGACACCGAAGGCGCGATCACCTCCAGGTTCTTCGCCAGCTCGCCGGAGGGGTCCAGGCGGCGCACCAGGTCGGTGTTGGCAGCGAGCGAGCCCAGCCGGTCCCGGATGCGCTTGCCCATCTCCTGGGCGGCCTTGCGCGTAAACGTCAGGCCCAAAACTTCGTCCGGCCGGGCGTAACCGTTGGCCACGAGCCACACCACGCGCGCGGCCATGGTTTCGGTTTTGCCGGCACCGGCGCCGGCGACCACCAGCAGCGGGCCGGGCTCCGCGCCGATCACGGCCGCCTGCTGGTCTGTCGGCGGGTACTGCTGGCCCAGGTAGCGCGACAGCAGCACGGGAGACATCGGGGTGGGGTTAGACATGGTGGATCGTCGCTCCTTCCGGCTGGATCGGGCACAGCGCTCGCACAGCGCAACGGTCGCACTGCGGGCCGACCACGGCGAGCAACGTCGGTCCTGCGGTTTCCTCTGGCAGCCCGTCAAGCGCGGCGGCGAGCGCGTCCAGCTCTTCGCCGGTTTTCGCCGCTTGTTCACGGGTGCTCAGCGTGGTCTTGTTCGCGTTCGGGTACACCAGCACCGCCCCGCCCACCGAAAGCGCATTCGCGCCGTCGCGCGCGGTGACCACCTTGCCGCCGGCGAACTCGCCGTGCGCCAGCGCCAGCTGGTAGGTGGCCAGCTGGGGGTTGTCCGCGGTGGCGTCCACGGTCGGCGGGTACGCGCCCGTTTTCAGGTCCACAATGTGCACGGCACCGCTGCTGTCGCGCTCGAGTCGGTCCAGCCTGCCGCGGATGCGCACATTGTCGCTGACCTGGACGTTCACGTCAGCTTCCACCGCGAGCTGCTCAAATGCACCGCGGCTGGCCTCGAGCCAGCCGTGGGTGCGCTCGAGCATGGCCTGAAAGTCCGCGATGTCGCGCTCGACCTTCCATTCCGGGGCGTTATCTGCGGCCCGGCGCGCCGCCACGGTGGCATCCAGCGCCTCGTCGGCGTCCATGCCGTTGCCCAGCGCTTCGAAGTAGGCGTGTGCCATGGAGCCGTAAATCATGTCCAGGGTTTCGTCCAGGCCGGACATCCGTTCCAGCACGGCCTGCATGGGGCATGCGAGCAGCTTTTCCACCCGCGACGGCGACAGCGCCGGCGAGACCTCGAGCGGCTCGCTTGTGGACGGCTCCGTGGTCGTCCACCACTGCTCCGGATCCGCGCCCAGCACCCCTGCGGCCGCCAAACGCGCGAGTTGGCGGGACGCCTGGCTGCGCTGCGCCTCTGTGGATGCAGGGTCCACCAGCACGCGGCGGAACTCGGCGATCAGGTCGTCATGCGCGAGCACGCGCACCACTGTGCTTCCGTCCTCGGCCCCTGTGGCAGTGCTGTTGTGCTGCGCGGCGATCCGCGTGGCGTCCACGGACGAGCCCGCAATGTGAACCGGGCGCGGCTGCACGCCATAGTCCCTACAGAATTCCTCCACGAACCTGGAACGCTGCTCCACTTCCTCGCCGTCGTCGCTTTCCACGGCGGTGACCAACAGCTGCTCCGTGGCGCGGCTGGTCGCCACCGTGAACAGGCGGCGCTCCTCCACTAACCGTTCGTTGATGTGGGAGACGGGCACACCGGGGTCGACGTCCTTGTCGATGAGATCCACCAGGTCTTCCTGGCGGAACAGCGACCCGGTCTCCCCCAGACTCGGCCATGTCAGCTCTTGCACGCCCGCCACGACCACGCGGCGGAATTCGCGGCCCACCGCGCCGTGGGCGGTAAGCAGGGCGGCTGCGTCCGGGGTGGCGTTGCGGCGGTCGCGCACACCGGTGGGCAGCTCCTGCTCGGTGATCGAGGCGACGAAGGATTCGATGCCCGCGCTGGGCCTGCGTTCCGTGTGGTCGCCGGCGGCGTCGAATAGCGCCATCACGGCATCGAGGTCCCTGTCCGCCTGCGAACCGGTCGCACCACCCCGCAGCGCAGACGCCAGCAACCGATTGGATAAGCCCGTGGCGTGCCAGAGCGCCCACAGCACTTCCTCCACCGTGCCGCCGTCCGCCAGCACGCTGCGCCCGGCGTCGAGCACGTCGCGCACGCGGTGCAGGATGTCCAGCTCGCGGTCCGTGAGCACCGTGCCGAAATCCGGGAGCCCGGCCGGGGTGGCCAACAGCTCGCGCAAGCTTTCCTCCGCGCGTGTCTCCGGCGACCAGCGGCGCAGGCCGCGCAGCAACCTGCGCAGCGTTACCGGGTCTGCACCGCCGACAGGACTGAGCAGCAGGTCGCGCCACTCGGTGGCCGAAAGTTCCTCGTACAGCGCGCGCACGCCGAGCAGCAGTGCGGAAACGATGCGCTGCTCCCCCAGCACCAAATCGGTGGGGTTGAGCGAGACCGGCACCCCGGCGCGCAGCAGCGCGCGTCGCATCGGCTCCAACAGCGGTGTGGAGCGCACCACCACAGCCATGTCGCGGTACGCCACGCCCTCTTCCAGGTGGGCGCGGCGCAGCGTGTCTGCTACTAGGGAAAGCTCCGCCGCGCTGGAATCTGCGATCGCCGCGGACCTCGCAGGCGTTCTGCGGGTGGCGCCGAGGTCGATCCCCTCGTGGTCCAACCCGCCAATGTCCTTAAAGAACGCCGGGGAGGCACCGCGGAAGTGGAATACGGATTGCTCCAGATCCCCACCGACGACCCCGAGATCCGCCTGCTCCAGCAGCCGTTGCACCAGCGCCGCGGATGCCGGCGCCAGGTGCTGCGCGTCGTCCACGATCACGGTGTGCCACGTGCGCGGCAGCTCCACCTCACACGCGGCGGCAATCAGCTCGGAGGCCGACAGGCGGTGCGCACCGGACAGTGCCATCACCTGCTGGTATTCGCGCAAGAAATCGCCCGAAGCGGACCAGATACCAATGCCGTGACGTTGGCCCAGCTCCACCAGATCCTCCGGGCCCTGGCCACGCTCGATGGCGCGCAACAGAAAGTCCCTCAGCTGCCGTGCGAAACCAACCATGGGCAGCGCCGGGCGCAGCTCCGCGGGCCACGTGCCGCCACCGTCTTCGGCATGTCCCTGCAGCAGTTGGCGGATCACCGCGTCCTGCTCCGCGCCGGAGATCAACCGCAGTTCTTCGTCCAATTGCTGGCGCACCAGCGCGAACGCGAGCGAGTGCACGGAGCGCACCACCGGCTCGTCGGAGACAAAGCCGGAGGCGGCCAGCGTGTCCGCCAGCTCCGCGCGCAGCCGCGCGCCGGTCTCCTTTGAATCTGTGAGCACCAACACTCCGCCCGGGCCGTGTTCCGCTTCGCTGCCTGCGTGCCTTCGCATCGCGGCCGCGGCGGTGTCCAGCAGGAAGCTCGACACCCCGGAGCCCGGCTCGCCCGTGACCTTGTGCAGGCCTTGCTGGGGCAGGTCAACCGGCCATTCGCGCCTTGTGTCCGGGCGCGTGCGCGGCACGAGGTAGGCCTTCGGCTCAAGCGCGGCCGGGGGCACGGGAGAGGGTCTGGTGGAAGTCATGTCGTCGATTGTGTCACTCACTCCGACACGAGCGCCCGATCAACCCCCTCAACTATCGAACGTATGCCCGAACCTGCAGCTCTCGCGCAGGCCACACGGTATTCCAACGCCCGTCGCGCAAGTTCCCGCAGCCCCGGCACATGCGCCCACCGGTCCAGCACGGCCGCATCGCAGGCCTCAGCGAGCAGCCCGTCCACAATCACCAGCGCCGCGGTGAAACCTCGGGGGCGTTTTCCCGAAGACGGCACAAGGTCCGTCAACGTCGGCACCATATCCCCGGAAAAGAGCAGGCAGGACGCAAAGTCCATGTGCGCCACAACGTCGTCTGGCTGCGGCGTGTAGTCGCGCCACACCGCGCGCTCTGCCGTGGCGAACGCGTCGCCGCGGTCCGCCGCCGGCGCCTCGACCCCGGCCATCGCCTCGTCATAGTGCAGGGCGGCGGACACGGCTTCGTCGATACGCGCAAGCACCCGCCCCTCAACGAACTCGCTGGCCTTGAAACCACCAACGACCAGGCGACCGTCGGTGGCGCGCACCGGACGGGAGACGGCAATGCCCGCGCCGAACTCGCCAGCATGGTCGCGGGCTTTGCCGGACCACGCCGCCGTATCGCTGGCCTCGGAGACCACCACCCTGCCGAAGCGGACACCGTTGTCCCACTCCGGCCCTACGGGCAGGCCAGAGCGCCCGTCGAGCTGAAACGCGGATAACACGTGCCCGGGGATCTGCCGTGCTGTGCGCTCTGCCACTTTCAGCCCCCTACAGCGCCGCTGGGCGCGGGTAGGGCCACGGGTTCGGCCGGCACGTGTCCGCGTTGTCCGGGTAATTGTCGTCCGGGCTCATCTCCCGCAGCTGCGCGTTGTTCAGGCTCAGGGTCTGCTGCATCATGATCGGCGCCAGCGCGTTCGGCTCCGGGCACGGCACGTGCTCCGCAAAGCCCACTGCATGGCCCACCTCGTGGTTGATCAGGTATTGGCGGTAGCTGCCCAGATCACCCTGGAACGGGACGGCGCCGCGCACCCAGCGCGACTCGTTGAGCAGCACCGTGTCCTCGCCCGTGATGCGGGTGCGGCAGCTGGTTTCGGTGCCAATCTGGACCCCACACAGCTCCGCGGTGGTGTCCAGGGAGGTCAGACGGATTTTCAGCGACGGGTTGTCGTCGGCGCTGACATGCTCGAAGCGGAAACGCGGATCATTAATCCAACCACGCGGGTCACTCAGCGTCGCGTCAACCATGTGCGCAAACGCCTCGTCGCCGCCGTATCCAGAGGTATCGATGCCGTGCTCAACCTCCACAGCAAATCGCACCACAAGCTCGGTGCCTTCGCCTGCGGTCATGCCCGGCGCACCCACCTCGTAGAAGGTGCCGGCGCCGGTGGTGGTGTATGGACCGCCTGGCGGCAGATCGTGCGGATCGAACTGCCCTTCCGCAATTTTCGCCGGCTCCAGCGGCTTCACGCCGCCATCCGGGTCCTCCCCGCGCTGCGCGGGCGAGGACGCTGCCGAGGCGTCCTCCTCAGCAGAGGGGCCAGTGGCCCCTACGGCGAGGTCCTCCGGGTTCTGGAACATGTTGATCAACACGAAAACGGTGATCACGGCTAGCACGGGGATGGCATAGGCGCGCCATCCGTAATCCTGCGCGAACGCGGCAATTCTACTGTCCCCGCCAGCGGCACCGCCAGAGGATGCGCCGAATACTCCCCCACCAGTTTCGGCGTGTGCGGCGCGGGACTTGGGCCTCCGGGCGACGACGTCAAGCTTGCTGCTCTTTCGAGAGCGCTTTGCGGCACGGCGCCGGCGCGGGCGCGCGGGCTCAGTGTCCTCGGCCTCAAGGTCCCAGCTATCAAACCAGTCGCCGAAGTCATCGTCAACGGCGTCGTTAGCGCCGATTTCGCCGTCGCTTGAACGGCGGTGCGCCTCGGGGTCGCCGCCGATGGGGCCACCGCCGCGGGCGTCCCGTTCATGTGCGCCGTGCCGTTGTGCCATAAATGCGTAATTTAGCGCATGAACCCGACGGACCGGGCTGCGGCAGTACCCTGCTCCACGTACACGATGCGGTCGGTACGGATGAGGTAGACGCGGCCCTTGTCGTCCTCCACCTTCAAGGTGGGCTGGCCGCCGTCAATCGCCTGTTCGACAGTGGCGATGATGTCGTTTTGCCCCTCCGGCAGCTTGATCGTCAGTTCGCGGGGGCTGTCTGCAAGACCAATCTTGATATCCATAGTGTCGCTCACTGTCCTTCACGCTTGATGTTGTCTCTCGGGTTAGTTTGTAGGCGACGGCGGACCTCATTGAGCCCGCGCGCACAGTGTGCCCATTGTAACGGCCTGCAGTTAAGATGAACGCGTGCCCTATTCAGCTGAGAGTGAACACAACCGCGCCTCAACTGGCGCCCCGGCCGGCGAGAAGTCGCTGCCGCCGACGTTTGCTCAGCTGGGCGTTGCCGCCGAAATTGCCGATGCGCTGGCGCAGCGCGGCATTGTTCGCCCCTTTTCCATCCAAGAACTGACTCTGCCCCGCGCACTGGTGGGCCGGGACATCATCGGCCAGGCCCGCACCGGCATGGGCAAGACGTTCGGCTTCGGTGTGCCGCTGCTCGACCGTGTTTTTGACGACGCGGACATCGAGGAGCTCGACGGCACGCCGCGCGCACTCGTGGTGGTGCCCACCCGCGAGTTGGCGGTGCAGGTGGGCGACGATCTAGCCTTCGCCGCTTCCCAGACACCGGTGCGCGTGACCACGATCTACGGCGGCCGTCCGTACGAGGACCAGATCGCCGCGCTGAAGGCGGGCGTGGACGTTGTCGTCGGCACGCCCGGGCGCCTGATCGACCTGCACGAGCGCGGGGACCTCACCCTTTCCCACGTCGCCATTCTGGTACTCGATGAAGCGGACGAGATGCTGGACATGGGCTTCTTGCCCGACATTGAAAAGTTGTGGGCTGCGGTGCGCGGGGACGCGCAGACGATGCTGTTTTCCGCCACCATGCCGGGCCCGATTCTTACGCTTGCGCGCGCGAAGATGAACACACCAGTGCACATCCGCGCCGAGTCCGCCGATGCGCCGCGCACCCACGACACCACCCGTCAGGTGGCGCTGAAGTCCCACCGCATGGACAAGCCCGAGGTGGTCGCGCGCATCCTCCAGGCCCGCGGCCGCGGGCGCACCATCATCTTCGCCCGCACGAAGCGCTCCGCCGCGGAGCTTGCGGAGGATCTCGCGAAGCGCGGCTTTACTGTCGCCGCGGTCCACGGCGATCTGGGACAGCGTGCTCGCGAGGCGGCGCTCGATGCTTTTCGACGCAGCTCGGCCGACATCCTCGTCGCAACCGACGTCGCCGCCCGCGGCATCGATGTCGAAGACGTCACCCACGTGATCAACTTCCAAACTCCGGACGACCCGATGACGTACGTGCACCGCATCGGCCGCACCGGCCGCGCCGGAAAAAAGGGCACTGCCGTCACGCTGGTGGGCTACGACGAGGTACGCAAGTGGGAGGCGATTAACGACGAGCTGTCGCTGGGTGCCCGCGAGCTGCCCGAGTGGTTTTCCACTTCCCCGGAGCTGCACGAGGCGCTGAACATCCCGGACTCGGCTGCGGCGCGGGTGGGGCGCCCGCGTAAAGTGCTCGGGGCACGTCCAGCACGAACCCCAGGAAGGAAACGGCGATGAATGCTCCCCTGCGTCGCACCCGCGGCGACCTGATCGCTACCGGAGTGATCGCAGGTGTCTCAGCGCTGCTGCTGGGCACCGCCTTTTTCACCGCTCCCGCGCGCGACGCGCACTTGAGTGCCGCTGAAGAAGAGCAGCAGGACTACGGCCAGCTCGCCGTGGTGCCGAAGTCCTTCAGCGAGGGCTTTTCCCTGCCGGACACATCCGGGCGCGACCAGCCGTTGGTGGCCAGCGGCATGGTGATCACGTACAACGACCACACGCTCACCGCCACCACGCCCGAGGGCGAGACCGCGTGGACGTACGAGCGGCCTAACGAGCTGTGCCTGGTGGACCAGGCCTGGGGCAAGGTCGTTGCCACCTACCGGGACAACGCTGGCTGCGGCGACGTGGTGGCTATCGATGCGAAGACCGGGAAGTACGCCGGCACACGCTCGGCTATCGCGCCTGACAACGTGGTGCGCTTGGCCTCCAACGACCGGGTGGGCTACGCCAGCTCCGAACGCGCCGAGGTATGGCGCTCCGATTTGGTGCGCACCGTGGAATACGGGCATGTGGAGGCGAAGCAGGAGCCGGACATGCAGCCGAACGAGTGCACCATCACTTCCGCGCTGACGCGCACGGAGCTCGTGGCTGTCACTGAAATCTGCGACGACGGCGCCTTTTTGCGCCTGCAGGAGGCCACGCCGGAGGATTCGCGCAAGCCCGAGGTTCTCGCCAACGTGGAAATCAGCCCCGACGCGTACCTGGTGTCCATCTCCCAGGATGCGGCCGCGGTCTACGATCCGACTACTTCCGAGGTGCGCGGCTACAACACGGAGGGCACCAACATCAGCTCCTCGTCGGTGCCGCAGATGGATAGCCCGGAACTTGGCCCGGACGGCATTGTGAAGAACCTGCCGGTTGCCGACCTGCCGCACCACATGACCTACTGGGAGAACAACTCCCTGTTGTTAATGGAGCCTTCCGCGCTTGCTGTTACGGGCGTGTTCCAGGGCGCGCTGGGTACTGGTTTCTCCGCCGGTGAGAAGTTGCTCTACGCCTCCGACAGCGGTATTGCCGTGGTGGATTGGGATAAAAATGCCGTGGACAAGATCATCCCGGTCGACCGCGGCGGCTACAGCGGTCCGGTGTACATCTCGTCCGCCGGCGCCACTGTCGTGGAAAAGCGCGGGGACGAAGTTGTGGTGATGAAGGCCAACACCTAAGCAATCGGCTTTACCCCCCTAGCGCGGCGCTTTTACTGTGAGCGCCGCGCTTTGCGTTGCGCGTAGCGCGCTTCGTTGTACTCGCGCGTCGCCGGGTGGAAGATACCGACGAGTGCGAGCACCGCAGAGGCCAGCGTCGCAGCGCCGAGAAGCGGCACGCCGCCACGGAACATGTACACCGCAACACCGGCCAAGATCGCTTCCACCAGCACAATCGCGCCAGTTGCGCGCGGGTTCCCCTTCAACGTGCTCACCGCGGCATACGCGATGTAACCGAAGATGATCACTAGGAACGTCGCGGTACCGATGTTGATGTAGTTCGCGGCCGGAGACTGCGACTCCAACGTCGAGGTGTGCTCGGTGAACTGGGAGACGATCAGGGAGGCCGCGTAGACGAACATCGCGGCGCACTGCACCAGTACCACCACTGCGCTGAACCGCATTACTGCGGGTACGGTTCCAGGCGCAACTTCGGGCATGGGCTGAGCGGGGTTGTTGTTGGTTTCCACATCGAAGCAGTCTAGGCCCCGCCGCCCCACGCTCCCATTCGTGTTGCGCGATTTGACGGTGACCTATCTCGCAGAAGAACAACCTTTCAGCAGGTCACATTGCCTATCGACGCCCTCAGGACACACCGCGCACCCAACCCCTGCCAGCCAAAACAGGGTTAGATTCTATGATTCGTATCACAATTCGGCTTACACCCCTAGCGCGGTGTAAGTGAACATGCCATTATTTCCGGGTAGCAAAAACAACGGGCTGGTTAAACAGCCCTTAACCCTCAGCCACCACAGGGTTAACGCCCGGTAAACCGGAAGACGGGTCCCGCATCCAACGGGAAGCTCCGCCCGGTGCCAGGAATCAAACTTCGTTTGCAACGCATCCGCCAAATGCGGGTGTTTGTGGTGCGCACGTAATTGCACATGGATTCAACACACCCGACTTACTAAGGAGAGTCATCATCATGGATTGGCGCCACGAAGCAATTTGCCGCGACGAGGACCCGGAACTGTTCTTCCCTGTCGGTAACTCCGGCCCGGCCCTGAGCCAGATCGCACAGGCCAAGCTGGTTTGCCACCGCTGCCCCGTCACCTCCCAGTGCCTGAAGTGGGCTCTGGAGACCGGCCAGGATGCCGGCGTGTGGGGCGGCCTGTCCGAGGAGGAGCGTCGCGCACTCAAGCGCCGCAACAAGGCCCGCGCCCGCAACCGCGCACGCCTGTCGGCATAAAACCATAAAGCTCCGCCGGATTACCTTGCCAGTAGTGCAGGGCGATACAGTAGAACATCTGTAACCGGTACCCATATTGAAGGAGGCCCCCATGAGCAAGCGTGGTCGCAAGCGCAAGGACCGTCGCAAGAAGAGCGCTAACCGCGGTAAGCGCCCCAACTCTTAAAGCGCGGTAAACGAAGTAGCAAGCGGGCCCTTCCCATTTCAGGAAGGGCCCGCTTGTTGGTTTCTGCCTACCAGCCAACCTCCGACTTAGCGCATTGCGAGGAGTGCTGCGCCGATGCCCAGGGCTGCCAGGGCTGCGACGACAGCGCCGATGATGGCTGCGATGTTGATTTGTGCCTC
>NZ_KV788398.1 GCF_001807265.1 Corynebacterium sp. HMSC05H05 | reverse complement strand
CGGCTTGCCCTCCTTGTCCTTGTACTCAGGCTCGTAGAAGTCCTTCTGCTCACCAATGATGATCGGCGCAAACGCACCATTGGCAGTGCCGTCGGCGTACTCAACACGAACCGGAAGGTTTACCGTGTCACCAGGCTTGAGCTCTTCACCGTCGATACCATTCGGACCAGGCGTAACCGTAATCTCGCCGGTCTCAGCGTCGATACCATGAGAGACCCAGCCTTCCGGCAACGCATCCTCGTGCAAAACGTACGTTGCACCTGCAAGACGCTCATCAGCCGGATCAATCGGCTCACCCGACAACGCATCAACGAACTTCGGCTTACCAGTCGTCACCTTAGTGCCGACCTCAGCAAACGTCGGATCATACTGCGGAGAAACCTCAGCAGCCGTCTTCACCAATGCAGTAAACGAGTCCGACGCGAGAGCAACTCGGTCACCATTGGCATCGATGCCATACAGGGTAGCCGTGTACGTCGTCATCTTGTCGAGATCCTCCGGAACCGTGATCTCACAGTTCGGCAGAGAACCATCGGACTTCGCCGGCATTCCCAGCGAGTCCTCATCTTCAATCAGGTTGCCCTCAGCATCAACAGCCTTGCAGGTGTTAACCACATTGCCGTCACTATCCTTCCACTCAACCTGGTAAAGAGCACTCAGGTTAAAGCCAGGAAGACCGTTGGTAAACGCGTGAGTCTTATCACCCGGACGAGCAAAGTTCGTCAAGGAGTCATACTTATCCACCGCAAAGTGGATCTGGTTCGGCATCAACGCCATATCCCACGAACCAACATTGTAATTCGGGCTCAGGCTCGCCTTCTGCATACCGCGCATATCGTACGGCGTGCCAGAAACGCCACCAATATCAGCGATACCCCAGGGGTTAGATGTCAGACCCTGCCAAACATTGCCACGCCATGCGCCCATATTGGAAACACCGGTTGGCAGGTTCGGCGCGTCGACAAACAACCAGTCCCAGTTCACGTGCTTCGCATTTTCACGGCCGGAGATCTGATTATTTGTAAAGACGCCATCCGCAAAGCTGTCAGCAACCGTACCTGCAAGCTCAGGAGCAACCTTGCCCGCCTTATTCGGGTTAATACCGTACGTGCCCTTGAACTGAATCAAGTAGTCGCCATTGCCGTCAGTTTCCGTGACGACGCGCTCAGCGATCCAATCCGGATTCTCCGCGATCTGCTCGTTAATCCAAGCCTGCAGCTTCAGCTCATCATTGACATCCCAGCTGGAGCTACGCAGGTCATGGTTTTGGTACTCCGTGCCCTTGTTCTCCTCAACGTGCTTCTGGATCTCAAGCACTGCCTTATCGGAAAGGTACGCCGCAACAACCTGAAGACCCTCGATACGACGATCATCCTTATCGCCGACGATCTCCTTCTGACCAAGACCGCCTAGCCCCTGATTCAGGTTCCAGTACGCCTTACCGTAGAAGGAACCCCCCTCTTTACCGTTGGCGGCCACTTCGGTCTCATCCATCTTGCGCCACTCGGACTCGTCGCCAAGCATCTGCTCTGCATTAGCACGCTTGACGAAAACCTGGTGCGCACCAGCCAAGGAGCGCTGAGCCGCACCGGAGCCCCAGCCGGCACCACCAGTAGAGTCCGCAACAGTGCCATCCGGCACCTGACGCTCACCGTAGCCACGGACCATCTCGTATTCGTCACGGTCATAGCCGTCGACCCAGATCTTCACCTTCTGGCCACGACCGCCAGCAGCGGTGTTGTACTGCGCGTGAAACTCACGGTATTTACCATCAGAATCGATATACGGACGCATGTTAATTGCGTACGTACCGTCTTCATTCACAGTCGTCTTGTACACCGGCGAAGCAACCGCTGGATTGTCACCAGTCTTGCCCTTGGCCGGCTTCTCAAACCACTGTGCGTAGACAGTCGCGCCCTTAAAGTTCTCCCCCAGACCGGAGCCGGCTGCAGGCAGCGCCTTACCGAAGTCACCCTTTGCAGCGGTATTACCATTCGACGATCCCGGGAATTGGTCGTAGAACAGGACCGTACCTGAAACAGTCTTCTTGCCATTGACTACACCAGGCGAGTAAATCGCATCAGCATACGGTTCACCCGCGGCAGCTGTAGCCTCCGGCTTCGCCGCATCCGCACCTGCAACAGCAGCAGGAGCCTCCTGTGCAACCGCAACCGGCTGCGCAAACGGCGCAACCAACGCAAACGACAACGCGGCCGCAGCAACCGACGTGCCACGACGACGTGCATTGTAATTCTTCTTCACCGAAAAATTCCTTCCTCGAAAATGATTATTCGGTTAGATGAGCCCTTCCCTGTGTGGCGTAGACAGACACGTACCCCACAGAGCTGACATAGCCAAGCGTAAAGAAGTAGACATTCATCCGCAATGACTATTCCAGTTGCCTACAACTAGCGGTCAGGTTTCTTAAGTTTCCCCAAGCAGTCCGACGCTCTTCCCCCTTGCAGCCTCAGCAGCACTTACGCAGTGCAGTCAGCACACAAAACTCTTGGACGTTAATACATCTTTGTGCTTTGTTTTTCCATTCACGTCCCTTTACAACCACTGCAAAATGCACGTCGGGACCGACGCGGGTCTCCCGAGGATGCCGTGACGTTCTTCCACAATCCAACCGATGTGCCTTTCTATGGCTGCACAGGCAAAACACCCGAAGGTGAGAGTTTTCTCAGGTTCGGCATTACTCTCCATTAGGGGGTAGTTGGCGGACGTGGGGCCGTCGTTAAGCAACATGGCCACAAACACCACTGCCCCGCATCCCAAACACGGGGATGCGGGGCAGCGAACCGGCTAAAGGTTACTTCTGCTCGGAAGAACCTGCATATGTCTTACCGGAAGAACCCTTCAACTCCAGGTTTGTGATGGACGAACGACCATCCGGCGAGCAGTTGTCGTAAATGATCGTGCCGGCGAGGATGCCAGCGGCGATCAGGGCGAGACCGCCACCAACGTGTAGGTGACGGTGACGTTGGGCTTCTCTTCGGACGCGTCGACCGTCTTCTTCGGCGTACCGGTGATTTTGCCGTCCTTGAGCTCCAGGCCCTCCGGAAGGCCCTCAACCTTGATGGAGTCCTTCTTCAGCTCGAAGCCCTACGGCAGCTTGTCAAAGCCGTCCGGCTTCACGTCCTGCTCGTACGGCTCACCGACAACACCGTCGGACAGCTTGGTGTCGTCACCGTGATCTTGGTGACCACCTGCTCCTTACGCTTCTGCAAAACGAGCTTCTTCTCGGTTTTCTCAACACGCTTTTCCGGATCTTCCTCGTCCGGGTTTTTGTAGACCGGGTTGCCGTCGTCGTCAAGCACAGGCACATCCTGCTCGACCATGACCTCGACCTCGCGAGTCACGATGACCTCAGTGGTACCCAGGGTGGTCGGCTTGCCGGTGATCTTGCCGGTCTTCGGATCGATGTCCAGTCCGTCTGGCAGATCCGAAGCGGAGAACACTGGTTCAGTGCCCTCCTTCATGCTGTCGGGCAGATCGTTGAACAACGGGGCAACGTCATTGCCCGGGAACTCAGTTCCAACCGAACCCAACGGCAACGGCTCAGGCACAACCGCACTATTGCTTAACCGTTTGCTGTGAGTTCGCCGCCTAGCAGCGGGGGTAACCGGGACAAACGTTCAAGGCATACACTCTTGTTAGCGCTCCATCACATCGTGGCGCACGATGGTCTGGTCGCGGCCCGGTCCGACGCCGATGTAGGAGATCGGCGCGCCGGAGAGCTCCTCCAGACGCAGCACGTAGTCCTGCGCCTTTTGGGGCAACTCGTCAAACGTACGGCACTCGGTGATGTCCTCGTCCCAGGCCGGCATAGTCTCGTAGATCGGCTCGGCGTGGTGGAAGTCGGTCTGTGTCAGCGGCATTTCGTCGAAACGCTTGCCGTCCACGTCGTAGGCCACGCAGATGGGGATCTCACCGATGCCGGTGAGCACGTCCAGCTTGGTCAAAAACAGGTCCGTGAAGCCGTTGACGCGGGAGGCGTAGCGGGCGATCACGCTGTCGTACCAGCCGGTGCGGCGCACACGACCGGTGTTCACACCGACCTCGCCGCCGGTGACCTGGAGGAACTCGCCCCACTTATCAAACAGCTCCGTCGGGAAGGGACCTGCGCCAACGCGGGTGGTGTACGCCTTAATAATGCCCAGCACGCCGGTGATGCGGGTCGGGCCAATGCCGGAGCCCACGCAGGCGCCGCCGGCGGTCGGGTTGGAGGACGTGACAAACGGGTAGGTGCCGTGGTCCACATCCAGCATCATGGCCTGGCCGCCTTCCATGAGGACGTGCTCGCCGCGGTCCAGGGCGTCGTTAAGCACACGCTCCGCATCCACCACCATGGGCGCGAGACGCTCGGCGTAGCGGCCGAAGTAGTCCATGGTCTCCTCCACGGAGATCGCGCGGCGGTTGTACATCTTCACCAGCATCTGGTTCTTCACGTCCAGCGCGGACTCGATCTTCTGGCGCAGGATGGACTCATCAAAGACGTCCTGCACGCGCAGCCCCACCCGCGCGACCTTGTCGGCGTAGGTGGGGCCGATGCCGCGGCCGGTGGTGCCGATGGCGCGCTTGCCCAGGAAGCGCTCCTGCACGCGGTCCAGCTGCTGGTGGTACGGGGCCACCAGGTGCGCGTTGGCGGACACCTTCAATCGGGACGCGTTCGCGCCGCGGGCCTCCAGGCCGTCGATCTCCTCGAACAGCGCCTCCAGGTTCACCACCACGCCGTTGCCCAGGATCGGGGTGGCGTTCTCGCTGAGCACGCCGGCGGGCAGCAGCTTCAGCTCGTACTTCTCCCCGCCCACCACAACGGTGTGGCCCGCGTTGTTGCCGCCGTTGGGTTTAACCACGTAATCGACCTTGCCGCCGAGGATGTCGGTCGCTTTGCCTTTGCCCTCGTCGCCCCACTGGGCGCCCACAATGATGATGGCGGACATCGCACACTCCTTATATATGGCGCAATAACGGCCATATTGTAGCGTGAGCGCCATGCGGCTCATCCACTGCGCGTGCGGCGACGCGCCCGTCATCCCCGGCGCCCAGCGCTTCGACCTTCCGCAGCACCCCAGCCAGCGGGACCTGAAGTTTCTAGCGGACATCGCGCGCGAGGTGCTGCCGGAGGACCCCACCCCGTCTCTGGACGAGATCCAGGCCAGCCCCAACGTGTCCCACCTGGGAGAGCCTGCCTTTGCGCCGCAGCGGCCCGCCGAGCCGGTGCGCGTGGTGGTCTCCGGCGACGACCGCGCCCTGGGGCTCGTGCTCACCCGCCTGATGCGGGCGGATGTGATGTGGGTGGAGGTCGGGTACGTGCCCGTCGATAGGCAATCGCCCGCAGCTGTGATGTGGGGCGCCGGCGATGCGGCGCTCGCGGTCGAGGGGGCAGTGCGGCCGATACCCTGCGTGCGCACGGACTTCGGCGAGGTGGTCGCGGGTTCCGCCGAGCTATTTACTGGCGACGGCTCCGCGCCGTACGTCGGCGAGGTTGTGGTGGACTCGGAGGTGCTCGTCGGCGGCAGCGAGTTTGGCGCACGGCTCGTGCCCACCGTGGACGCGCCCGGGCTGGTCGCGGTCCCCTTCACCAGCCCGCTTGTGCCCACGCGTCGCTTCCTCCGGCGGCTTCCCGTGCGCCGCACCGACTCCACCCGGGTGCTCGCGGGCCGCGCACTGCAGTCCGGGGGCGAGGAAATTGCAGTACTTATCGACGGCATTCTGCGCCCCCGACCCGTCTCCCGGGTCACCTTCTACCGCCATTTACGCGACATCCAGAGCGTGCGAGAGCCCTAAATCCCTAAACGTGATTTATCTCACAGTGGGATTTTTGTGGCGTTTGGTTAGCGTTTCGTTACCTCGCCGGTATTTGAAAGTGTTGTAGATGTTTTCGTTTTCGGTGCCGTCGATAGGCAAATGCCCACGTCACGGACAGATTTACGGGGCTACCTGAAACTGGGGGGTTTGTCGCTCGAACTTTTGTTCAGGGGGCCAGTTTTGGACGCCCGTTCAGACACGGGGTCGGGGCCTTCCCTACATTCGGATTTGTTCCCGCAAGGACCGCTTCAGACGGAAACTGCGGAGCAAGACAAATTTACTAGCCGAAATCTTTAAGGAGAAATCATGGCTGACTTCAACCGCATCGAGGACCTGGCAAACGCTACCGCTTTCGACGTCGACGGCGACAAGGTTGGCGGCGTCAAGGACGTTTACGTCAACGACACCACCGGCCAGCCGGACTTCGTTTCCGTCAACCACGGCCTCTTCGGTGGCGGCGACTCCATCGTCCCGCTGCGCGGCCACACCCTGCGTGACGGCGAGCTGCACCTCGCATTCCCGAAGGAGCGCATCGAGGACGCACCGGACCTGGACGAGAACGGCCACCTCACCACCGAGGACCAGGACGCGTTCTACCGCCACTACGGCCTGGAGAACACCCAGGACGTGACCACCTACGAGACCGGTAACCGCTTCGCAGAGACCGGCGCTGCTGGTGCAGGCGCAGGTGCTGGTTACGCTGCTGGCGAGCGCAACGTCGAGACCGACGTCGACGCACAGCGCCGCGACGTTGTCGACGCTGACCGCCGCGACGTTGCAGACAACGGCGAGATCATCCGCTCCGAGGAGCAGCTGAACGTCTCCAAGGACCGCGTCGAGTCCGGCCAGGTGCGCCTGCGCAAGTACGTGGTCAACGAGACCGAGACCGTCGAGGTCCCGGTTGAGCGCGAAGAGGTCCGCGTTGTTCGCGAGCCGATCACCGACGCTGACCGCGCTAACTACGACGGCAACATCGGCGAGCAGGAAGCTTCCGTCACCCTCTCCGAGGAGCGCGTGAACGTTTCCAAGGAGTCCGTCCCGGTGGAGAAGGTTTCCCTGGAGAAGGACACCGTCCGCGACACCGAGCGCGTCACCGAGGACGTCCGCAAGGAGCGCTTCGAGACCGACGGCGTTGTCGAGGGCGACATCGACACCGACAAGCGCTAAACACTAAGCGCTAGACGCCCCAAACCCCGGCTGGGATTTCCTTCCCAGCCGGGGTTTTTGCTGTGCGGGCAGCAAGCCTCAAGCCCCAGCCGCCAGCTCCGCCTGGGCCGCTCCGCACCCCCCAAACCGCGGATCCAGCTAGCAGGGTCCAGCTACTCGGCTCCTGGGGAGCGATTAGCTGGACCCTGATAGCTGGAAACGCGGAAAACGAGGCGGCACGGCACGGGGCGGGGCGCGGCCGGCGGCAGAGCGCAGGGCACGGGGGCGGGCCAGAACGGGTGCGGAGCATCAAAGCACCGCGAGGGCCGCGAGCGCCAGGCACGCTAGTCGAAGTCGAAGGTTTCCGGCTCGACCCTCGGCGTCTTCGAGGTGGGCGCGAGGGCCGCGAGCGCCGATTCGTGGGACATGCCGCACACCATCAGCAGGTCCACGATCAGCGAGCGGGTCTGCGCCAAGATGGCGTACGCGGACAGCACCCCGTCCTCCGGGATGACGTCCATGCCAGCCTCCTGGGCGGCCTGGCGCAGCTCGTTGACGCACTGCGGAATGACGGTGGCTTGGGCAACGCGTGAATTGACGTCGTAGACCTCGGAAAGCTCCAGACACACCTGGGAAAGGGTGTCCAGGAGTTGGATTTGGGCGGGGGTGGCGGAATCGTTGTCGTCGGCAAGCACACGCGCCCGGCGTGCAAGCACTCGCGCCGTACGCACCGCATTATCGACGGGCGGGATCACGCGGGCGAGCGAGTTAATGTAGCGGCGCGTACCCCACAAAAAAGGCGAGACACGCGACGTTTCCTGCCCGGCCTTCACCGCAGAGGCGAGGTCATCGATACCGGTCTGGGAACCGCGGATGAGCTCGAGCGCCTCGTCGATGACGTCGGGGTTGTTGTCGCGCAGGCCGTCCGAGACATCGTCGAGCACCGACGACATAATTCCCAGCACCTTCGACACCTCGGCGCGGGCCGACTGCATCGGCGCCTGCGGGATCAGCGCAATGGTGGCCATCGCGACCAGACAGCCGATGATCGCGTCCACCGTGCGGTCCAGGCCAGTGACCTCCGCGCCCGGCGGCATGATTGTGGCGATCAGGATCGCGCCGATCGCGGCCTGGTTGTTCACAAGGACTGAGCTAGAGAAGAACGACGCGATCAGCAGTGAACCGGCGACGATGACCGCGATCTGCCAGCCACCGTCGCCGAGCCGGTAGAAGATGAGGTCTCCAACCAGGACACCGAGAATGCAGCCAACAGCCATATCCACGGACTTAGAAACACGGTCTCCGCCCGTCATGCCGATAATGATCACCGTCGAGATCGGGGCGAAAAACGGGCGCGGGTGGCCGGCGACGTCACGGGCCAAGAAGTACGCGAGGCCGGCCGCTAAACCGATCTGCAGGATCGGGAGCAGACGCTTGCGCACACGTTTCAGGCGCGCCTGCAACGATTTGTCCACCAGCTGGAGACGCTCGCGCGTACTCATCCTCTGCTTCGCCATGGTTAGACAGTCTAGGTTGGAAGGCTACGGGCGGGCGCGAGAACGGTCGAGGCCTAAACGAAACGTGCAAAAGTCGACATCCTGGACGGGTGTTCAGGTTTATTCTTGCGGGCCAGGAGGCTATAAGACCTCACGCATGCAAACTTTTGCAAACACGGGCCCACGGCCTGGGGCGGGTGTGGCGCAGGAAACTGTTGGGGCTGGTGTGGTTCCCGCTAGGCAGGGGTGGCTCGTACCAGGGGGCGGCTCGCACCTGGCCAAAACAAGGCAAAAGGAAAACCTCCGGGGAGGGCCGGAGGTTTCGTCGAGAAGCAAGTGCTTACTTGGACACGGACTTGCCCACGGAGTGGAGGTCCTGGCATGCCTCGATGACGCGCTCGGACATGGCCTGCTCCGCCTTCTTCAGGTAGGAGCGCGGGTCGTAGGTCTTCTTGTTGCCCACCTCGCCGTCGATCTTGAGCACACCGTCGTAGTTGGAGAACATGTGGGCCGCGACCGGGCGGGTGAACGCGTACTGGGTGTCGGTGTCCACGTTCATCTTGATCACGCCGTAGCGCAGAGACTCCTCGATCTTCTCCTTCTCCGAACCGGAGCCGCCGTGGAAGACGAAGTCGAAGGGCTGGGCACCCTCGTCTAGGCCGAGCTTGCGGGCGGCGACCTTCTGGCCCATGTCCAGGACCTCCGGACGCAGCTTCACGTTGCCCGGCTTGTATACGCCGTGGACGTTGCCGAAGGTAGCCGCCAGCAGGTAGCGGCCGTTCTCGCCGGTGCCGAGGGCGTCAACGGTCTTCTCAAAATCAGCTTCGTTGGTGTACAGGTTCGCGCCGGCCTTCGCCTCAACGCCGTCCTCTTCGCCACCGACGACACCGATTTCCACCTCGAGGATGATGTTCGCTGCCTTCGTCTTCGCCAGCAGCTCCTGGGCGATCTCGAGGTTCTCGTCGATCGGCACCGCGGAGCCGTCCCACATGTGGGACTGGAACAGCGGCAGCTCGCCGCGGTCCACGCGCTCCTGGGAGATGGCGATGAGCGGACGGACGTAGTCGTCCAGCACTTCCTTCTGGCAGTGGTCGGTGTGCAGGGCGATGTTGACGTCGTAGTGCTCCGCCACCTCGTGCGCGAACGCCGCCAGCGCCTTCGCGCCCGCAACCTTGTTCTTCACGCCCAGGCCCGAGCCGAACTCGGCACCGCCGATGGAGAACTGGATGATGCCGTCAGATTCCGCCTCCGCGAAACCCTTGATCGCCGCGTTGATGGTCTCCGACGAGGTGCAGTTAATCGCCGGGAACGCGAAGCCGCCCTTCTTGGCGGTGTCCAGCATCTGGTTGTAAACCTCGGGGGTTGCGATAGGCATGGAAATCCTCCTGCTAGGGGTTGCAGTTACGCCCCTAGTATGCCCGTTTTACGCCTGCGCTGCAGCCACCCTCGCCGCCGCCTCCAGCAGCATCCAGCCGGACAGTTGGACGGACAGGTCGCGCTCGTCGATACGCACGAGCCCCACCGCCTCGCTTATCGACGAAGGCCCGAGCCCGTAGTTGTGCGGCAACTTCGCATCCTGCGTCCACTCCGCGGCGAACACCGGCAGCCCGTCAACCTCCAAGCGGTGCGACCAGAGGGACTCCGCCGACTGCATGACCAGCCGTGCCGCGATCTTGCGGGTGGCGATGTTCTCCTTCGAATCCTCCGGCAACCGCAGCGCAACCTCCGCCAGGTAGCGCGCGAGGATGCCCTTGAACAGGCCGCCGTCGCCTTCGCCCGACTCCTCCGGCGGGCTGAGCAGCACGCCCTGCGGGGTGGCCAGGTGCAGGGCAACCGCCTGCACAATCGCGCGGATGTGGGTGATGTAGAACATCGACGCGTCCGCACGCTCCGAGTAGACGAAGGAATCGATCTGCTCGTCGTGCGCCAGGCCCACGTCCTCGCGCAGCGCGAGTGCGATCTCCAGGCTCGCTCCGAGCGCGGTACCCTGGTTGTAGGTGTAGATCTTATCGACGACCTCCGGTCCGCTCATGCGCATCCGGATGCCGTCGTCGAGCAGGCCGTCCTCACGCACCAGATTGTCGAAGATCCAGTCCACGATCTCGCGCGCCTTATCCAGGCGGCCCGTGCGGGCGAACAGCAGCGCCGCGGTGGCGTTCGACGGCACGTTGTAGAACGTCTCACCGCCCCGCCAGGGCAGGACACCCGTGACCGGGTCAATGCCCGCGAGCAGGTCGAACTCCAGGTCGTCCAAGTGGCGGTTGCGCTTGATCCCGCCGATGTGGGTCGCACGGTTCCATGCCAATGCCAACCACGCCTTGTCGTCGTAGTGGACGTTGGTGAGCAGCTTGCCCCGGTTGCGGCGCTGCACCCCGCGCAGCGTGTCCGCGATCCGGCGGCGGCGGGCCTTGGTCTCCCGGCGGGTGGCGGCATCAACCTGGCAGTCCAGATACTGCGCCTGCCACCAGTAATGCCAATGCCAAAAGAAGCGGTCCTTGGGGCCCGGCGGCCACGCCACCACGGCAAGGTTGGTTTTGGGCAGGCCCCAGAGTTTGTGAGCGTGGCGCTCATTTACGGCAGATTCAGCCAGGTCGGCGCGGTGCGCCCACGTTTCCGGCACAGGGGGACTCCTCGGGTTCTAACGGTTCGTACCTATATTGCCAGACGCGTTGGTTTCGCTTCACCGGTTCTGGCGGGTTTTTTGGGGTTTTGGGTGGCGGCGACTAAACGAAATGTGCAAAAGTTGACAATTGATACGGTCGTTCAACTTTAAACGTGCAGGTCAGAAGATTATAAGTTCTGACGCATGTAAAGTTTTGCGAAACTCGGGCGGATGCGGCACGGTTACCACGCCTGGGAGAGGTCCGCGTGCTGGCGGACCCAGGCGTGCATCGCGATGCCGGCGGCCACGCCCGCGTTGATGGACCGGGTGGAGCCGAACTGGGCAATCGAGCAGGTCATCACCGACGCCTCTTGGGCAGCCTCGGTCACGCCGGGGCCTTCCTGGCCGAACAGCAGGACGCACTCGCGGGGCAGCCCGGCGGTCTCCAGTGGCACGGAGCCGGGGGTGTTGTCGATGGCGACCACCGGGATGCCCTCCGCGGCGGCCCACTCCATGAGGTCGGCGACGGTTTCGTGGTGACGGATGTGCTGGTAGCGGTCCGTGACCATCGCGCCGCGCCGGTTCCACCGCTTGCGCCCCACGATGTGCACCTCGCGGGCTAAAAACGCGTTGGCGGTGCGCACCACGGTGCCGATGTTCATGTCGTTCTCGAAGTTCTCGATGGCCACGTGGAACGGATGCCGGCGCTGGTCAAGGTCCTCCACCACGGCGTCCAGCGACCAGTAACGGTACGCGTCGACGACGTTGCGGCGGTCGCCGTCGCGGAGAAACTCCGGGTCCAGGCGGGGGTCATCGGGCCACTCCCCTTCCCAGGGGCCGACGCCGTGGCGGCCTTCGTTCCACTCGGTGGGTCCGCGGAGCTCCCCGTCAGACGAGCTAGGCAAGGCCCAGGTCTTCGAGTCCGAGGAGGAAACGGTACTCCAGGCCGGCGTCGCGGAGCACCTGGTCGGCGCCGGTCGCACGGTCGACGACGGTGGCCACGGCGACCACCTCGGCGCCCTCCTCGCGGCAAGCCTCGACGGCGGTTAGCGGCGAGTTGCCGGTGGTGGTGGTGTCCTCGACCACCAGCACACGCTTGCCCTTAATGGACGGGCCTTCGATGCGGCGCTGCATGCCGTGCTTCTTCGCCTCCTTGCGCACCACAAACGAGTCGATCGGGCGGCCGGGGGCGTGCATGACGGCGGTGGCCACCGGGTCGGCGCCCAGGGTGAGGCCGCCGACGGCGTCGAAGTCCAGATCCTCGGTGAGCTCGCGCAGCAGCTGGCCGATCAGCGGGCTGGCCTCATGGTGCAGCGTCGCGCGGCGCAGATCCACGTAGTAGTCCGCCTCCTTGCCCGAAGACAGAGTCACCTTGCCGTGCACCACTGCCAGCTCTTTGACCAGCTCAGCGAGTTTTTCCTTCATCGTTTTACTCCTTGTCGTCGAAAATTGAGCTCGGGCCCTGCATGCGGCGTACCCGGGTCAGGTCCACCACGCGGCGCTCGTCGCCCGCGATGGCTTCCACGTCGTCGCCGCCGATGGTGTGGTCTGCCACCTCACCGCGCTCGCCGCCGGTGGTGCGCGTCGGCAGCTCCACGGGATCCTCCGGGCGCTGCATCACCGGCTCGTCCTCCGCCTCAGGTACTGCCGCGGGGGCGTGTCCTGGGATTTCGCGGGTGGGGAATGGGAGGTTCAGCGGGGTGTCGTCGATAGGCGGCAGCGTCCGGGCCGCGTCCGCGAGCAGCGCCAGGGGCGCGAGGGTGGCGTCCCAATCTTGCGGGGTAGCGTCGCGGCCCAGCTGGGCAATCGCCCACGCGCCCTCGAACCAGACTGCCTGCACGGCGGCGGGAAGTTGTTCGAGGGCGGTGAGCACTCGCTTATCGACGAACCTACGGCCCGCCCCCGCCTGCGTCGCAAAACACGTGAACCCATGGTGCGTGTCCAGCTCCACCAGGTCGTCGGAGCCTTCCGCCGCGAAATCCGTGCGGCGGAAATCCACCACCGCGCTGGTCTCGGCGCCGGTGCCCATGGCGATGACGGTGGCCTCACCCAGGTCCGCCACATGCGCGTCGTGCCCGTAGGCGGCGCCGGTGGCAACGTTTCGGGCGGGCGCTCCCCCGGCGGCGGCGCCGCGCGACCACTCGCTGGCCAGCATGTCGTCGCTGGACGCAAACGCGTAGCCGTGTTCGCGGGCCCAGGCGCGGCGGGCGCGCTTGCTGGGCTTAGCCGGTTTAGCGGGCTTGGCCGGTTTGGTGGGCGTTTCTGGTTGTGTGCTGCGCTCGCGGGCGTCGGATGCGAACAGCGCCACGGCGGCAAGCAGCGCCGCGAGTGCGAGAACGAACAGCAGGATGACCATCGCGGACTATGCTACCGCGCGCCCCGCTTCTAAATGTCCGTCGCCACCGGGTTGTCGCGGTTCGCGCTCCACTGGGACCAGCCCCCCACGTAGTGCGTCAAAAGCGGCAGGCCTGCGTGCTCCATCGCGGCCAGCAGCAGGGCGGAGTGGTTGCCAGAACCGGAGTAAGTGATCACGCCGGCTGGGTCCGTGTTCTGGGTAACCCCCAGCTGCGAGAAGCGGTCGCGGATCTCGTCGGTGTCCTTCACCTTGTGGGTCTCCGAGTCGAACAGGTCGTTCACCGGCAGGTTGCGGGCACTTGGGATGTGCCCGGCGCGCAGGTCCAGGATCTCGCGGAGGCCCTGGAAACGGCGGGCACCTCTGGCGTCGATAAGCAATCCCTCAAATGCTCTGACGTCTTCCATCGTGGCGGACGGCAAGTTGCCCTCGGTGAGCTCGACGCCGCGCGGGACGACGATGCCTCCCGGGCCCGCGACCGTGGGGAAGCCTTCGCCGTCCCAGGTGGCGAAGCCGCCGTCGAGAATGTGCACGTCCCGCACACCCGCCCAGCGCAGAATCCACCATGCGCGGGCGGCGAACAGGCCGTTGCCGCCGTCGTAGATGTACACCGGGCGGCCGTCCTCGATGCCCCAGCTCGCGGCCGCTTTCCTGACAACGTCAATGCTGGGCAACGGGTTGCGGCCCACCGCACGGCCGGGCAAGCCGGCAAGCTGCACCGACGGGTCGCAGTACAGCGCCGTCGGGATGTGCTCCGATTGGAATTTGGACCACGCTTTGCCCGCTTTCGGCTCCCACAGCGCGGCGATGATGGTCTGTTTTTGGCCAGTCTGGATTCGCTCGTTGAGTTCAGCGGCGGAGACAAAGACGCTCATGGCCGCAAGTGTAACGGTGTTTTACGCCATGTACCCGGGAGCGAGCTGGATCGTGCCCTGCTCCTCCAAGCCGCTGAGCCACTCCGTGATCCCCTCGCGCGGGCAATCCGCGCCGATGCTGGCCGCGAGCATGCCGCCCGGGCCGAGCTCCACCCGGCAACCGAACGCCAAAAGCGTGCCGGCGATCTCGTCCGGGTCCAGGCCCTCCGGGTCCTCCGGCAGCACACGCACCGTCGACGCGCCGCCGCGCACCACCACCCGGTCCACATGGAACGCGCCGCCAACCGTCACGCACTCCACGATGTCGCCCATCGCGAGCGTCGTATCCACGAACGGCACGCTCGCCACCACAAAATGATTCTGCCCAATCTGGTGCGCCTGCAGCTGCTCGCTCTCAACGCCCGGGATTGCAACGCGGGTGAGGATAGTGGTGGTTGCCTGCATGCACGGCAGTCTAGTACTTGATCGACATACGGCCAGCAATCTTGCCGTTGCGCATGTTCTCAAACACCTCGTTGACATCATCCAGCTCACAAGCGGTCACGTGCGGCCTAACCTCGCCGCGTGCGTAGAAGTCCAGCGCTTCCGCCATATCCTGGCGGGTGCCCACCAGGGAGCCGCGGATGGTGATGCCGCGCAGGACAATGTCGAAAATCGGCGCCGGGAACTCCCCCGGCGGCAGGCCGTTGAAGACGATGGCGCCGTTGGAGCGGCACATCGCAATCGCCTGCCCGAACGCGTCCGGGTGCACTGCAGTGACCAGCACGCCGTGAGCGCCGCCCTCGGTGTACTCCTGCACCGCCTCGCCTGGATCCGTGGTCTTTGCGTTCACCGCGAACTCGGCACCCAGCTGCTTGGCCAGCTCAAGCTTGTCGTCCGCAATATCCACCGCGATGACGCGCATGCCCATCGCCACGCCGTACTGCACCGCCAGGTGACCCAGACCGCCGACACCGGAGATCACCATGAACTGGCCCGGCTTAGTCTCGGCTTCCTTCAGTCCCTTATAGACGGTCACGCCAGCACACAAGATCGGTGCGACCTCAACTGGGTCAGCGCCATCCGGGATGCGGGGAGCGTAGCGGGTGTCCACCAGCATGTATTCACCGAACGAACCGTTCTGGGTGTAGCCGCCGTACTCCGCCTGCTTGCAGTACGTCTCACGCCCCGTCCGGCAGAACTCGCACTCACCGCACGCGGACCACAGCCACGCGTTGCCGACAATGTCACCCACCTTCACCGAATGCTCTCCTGGCCCGAGCTCCACAACTTCGCCCACACCCTCGTGGCCGGGCACGAACGGCGGCTGTGGCTTGACCGGCCAGTCGCCTTCAACCGCATGCAGGTCGGTGTGACAGATCCCGGAAGCGTGAAGCTTCACCAGTGCCTGGAACGGGCCCGGCTTGGGCAGGTCGATCTCTTTGACGTTGACGGTTGGGCCAAATTGCTCAGCCACGGCTGCGCGCATTGCTGTTGGGACGGTCATAGGGGACTCCTTGTCTACGGGTATGCAATGTCACTAAGTATGTTACCCATCACACTTATGGGACGCCAAAGATTTACGGCATATTAAAAGGGATACGTGCAGGTGACGGTCGTACATGCGAGACGGCAGCGGGGAAACCCGCTGGCCTAGACTGCATGCGTGACTGGATACCTTGCCCCCACCAAGAAAGTGCGCGTCGCTGATTTCGCACGCAAGAAAGCCGACGGCGAGAAGTGGGCGATGCTCACCGCGTACGACTACGCCACCGCGAGGGTGTTTTCCCAGGCCGGCATCGAGTGCCTCCTGGTCGGCGACTCCGCGGCCAACGTGGTCTACGGCTACGACACCACAAACCAGGTGTCCGTGGACGAGATGGCATTCCTCGGCGCGGCCGTCGTGCGCGGCGCGGGACATGCGCTGGTGATCATGGACCTGCCGTTCGGAAGCTACGAGGCTAGCGACGACCAATGCGTCCGCACCGCCACCAGCCTGATCAGCCGCACCGGCGCCCACATGGTGAAGCTGGAGGGAGGCGTGCGGATCGCCCCGCGCATCCGGGCGCTCAAAAACGCAGGTCTGGCGGTGTGCGCCCACGTCGGATTCACCCCGCAGTCCGTGGACAACTTGAGCGGGTTCAAGGTCCAGGGCCGCGACGCCGGGGCCGATCAGCTGCGTGACGATGTCAACGCGGTCGTCGAGGCCGGCGCCGACATGGTGGTCTTCGAAATGGTCCCCGCGGACTTAGCGGCGGAACTGACCGCCTCGTGCCCCGTCCCGACCGTCGGCATCGGCGCAGGTGCAGACACCGATGCCCAGGTGCTGGTCTGGCACGACATGGCGGATATCCCCGCCGGCGACCACCGCGCGAAATTCGTCCGGAAGTTCGGCTCGGTGGGCGCGGATCTGGCCGCCGCGGCCGCCGACTACAAGCGCGCCGTGCACACCGGGGAGTTCCCGGGGCCGGAGCACGCGTTCTAGGCGGGTGCGGGGGTGGTCGGCGCTACTTTGCGTAGACCCTGGGAGCCAAACCCTGGGTTCGCGCAAAAATCGGCCATTGGAGTTGTCAGTGGGTGAATGCGCCACCTCGAC
>NZ_KV788397.1 GCF_001807265.1 Corynebacterium sp. HMSC05H05 | reverse complement strand
AAACCCCCGCACACAAAGAATCGGACACTCTCCACGTAGCCGGTGGGCTGTTTTGAGTGCATGACGGAACGCGGTTTCATCGCGTGCCGCGCGTCCTTGGCTGATCCAGAGGACACGCACGCCGTCAATGAGTTCCGGGTCGTACTTTTCTAGCCCGTCCGCAAGCTCGTTTTCGACGTCTTGGGCGAGGGCTTTAAACGCTTCTGCTTCTTCGCGTCGTGCTTTGGCGGCGTTGATCAGTTCGCGGCCACTGGTGAACCGTTGGCGCTGCTGCTGCTCGTGTTGAGGTAGATCCGCCACGGTGCGAACCTCCTTGAGCAGATCGGCGAGTCGGTGCACTCGTTTGTGCTGGCAGTACCAACGATAGGCGGTGGGATCGTCACCGGTATAGAACGGGCTGCGGCTGAATCTGTGGGAAAAGTTCGGGTCGTGGCCAAGGTATTCACCGAGTGTGCGGCTTGTGCGTGCAAGCAGGCGCATGTGCCGAGATTCGCCGCTCTCGTCGGCATAGACCGGGTCGATCAGCCAGATCGCTTGAGCTTTTCCATTCTGCGGGTTGATGCCGACCCATGCCGGCCCCACGTTGTGCTCGATGAGGGCGCGCAGCGACGTGCGCACGGGTGCGGCCAAGTTCGAGGGGTGTCCGCCTGTTTCACCGCGCTGGTCAATGTCCACGACGAGGACGGCGGCGTATTGCTTGTTGGTCAGCACTGCGTACTGGCACTTGGCGAAGGTCTCCGTCTCAACGCGATACATCCTCGGGCAGAGTTTGCCGTTTTTGTCGGTGTAGTAGGCCTTGGCGAAGTCTCTTGTGTGGCTGGCGTGAATGACGTCGCGTCCAAGGTGGGCGAGCAGCGCGTCACGGTCGTTGTATCCGGCAGGGGTATCGTCAAGTCCTCCGCAGTCTTTTTGCGCAGGAGAGGCGACACACGCCGTTGACGTGCGAGAAAGTTGGTGCCAACTTGGTACACTCATGATCGTGCTTTCTCCCAGGTGCTCTCTGGGTGATAAGCGAAGCCTGGAGCGGTTGCCGCCGCTCCGGGCTTCATTCATTTCTGATTAACTTTTCTCAGCCTAAACCACAGCCGTGTGATTTCACTGGTGACACGCAGGGCCGACACGGCGATTTATCGAGGTAGGCACTAACAAACGCACCATTTCGACATATCGGACATACGGTATGTCGAATACATTTCGTACATATCCGACATATCGTTACTGCGGTATGTTCACTATATATCGTATATACGGTATATAGCGTATATCTGATATATACCGTATATACGATATATAGCGTGTGTTACATATGTGGAGTATGTTTACTATGCTTCATATGTATGCGGACTATCGTTTTTGCAAACCCAAAGGGTGGCGTCGGAAAGTCGACGCTCTATGACGAGGTTGCCTGGACGCTTGAGCAGCGCGGCGCACGAGTAACGACGTACCAGCTCGACAACCAGTCGAGTGCCTATCACGGCACCAATGAAGTGGAGGACGCCGATTACGCACTCGTGGATACGCCTGCGCGTCCTGACGCCGATACCGTGGCCGCGATTAACAGTGCGGATCTGGTCGTGGTGCCGGTAGGCCCGTCTCCGCGCGACTTGGCGCCGACGGCGCATTTCGTTTCGCAGGTCACTGCGCCGATTGGAATCGTGCTCAACGAGCACAGCCCGAGCCGTCGCGCGAGCCAGGATTTAGAGCAGTTCGCCCACGAGCGTGAGTGGAACATTCTGGGCAAAGTCCCGACTGCTGTCGCGTTTAAAAACACTCCGGAACCGCCCTCTGGGGTAGTAACCCACAGTTCCAGCAGTCCTGCTGCGCACGCTATTCGCTATCTCACGGATCAGATTGTGGAGGCCACCAAGTGAGCGATAAGACTTCTTCAAACCCGTTTTCTGCCCTTGCTGTCAAAGACGAGCAGTCGCGCAAAGAGGGGGCAGGTTTCGGCACCGACCGAGGTAAACCTGGACGCAAGTCCGTCGAGCGTCACCGCACGTCGTTTGCTTTCCCGATTGAGGATTGGGAGGTAATCGAGCGTCTGGCCGATCACTACGGCAGGCGTCACACCATCACTGACACCATCATCCGGGCGGTACGGGAAGCTGCGGAGCGCGAAAACCTTCTTGATTAGAAGTTGCACTTTCCCCATAAGCGTGTATTGTATATATAAGTTGCTGCCTGAAGGGGCCTTGCGCCTGGGTCGGTATCAACAAAAGCGATTGGCTCCACGTGCCTAACCTACGTCTTCGTCACCCTTGCAATGATTGTTATCTATTTAATCGCAACGCGAAGAAAGGCAGGTTCGCCTATGGAAAAGATTTCATTGACATTGGGCGCTTATTCGCCTCTAAAGGATATGTTTTCGCTAGTCGTGATGCCCCTTGAGTCGGCAACTACAAGTAAGCCCCGGAACCCCGGGGCTTACTTTTTTATTTCTCGAAAACAATCACCCCGTAGGCTAGAGCGCTCCACGATTTGATGGACCTCTAGTTAGTCCATGAACAAGACTTTCCGGGCCTATATCTAACGCGGTGGCGAAGGTAAGGATATTCAGCAGCGAGAGATTGCGCTCGCCGCGCTCGACAGACCCCACATAGGTGCGGTCGACGCCTGCGGCGTGGGCGAGTTTTTCTTGGGTCAGCCCCGCGCCTTTCCGAGCTTCTCGCAGCCGAGTCCCGAACGTGAGAAGAAGATCACGGTCATCATTCATCTCCTCAACGTCGAATGTTGGCGACTATAAGTCGACGGACTATGAGTAGCATTATCTGGGAGAAGTGAGGAGTGACCATGATTTTGACCACCGTGAACCTAAAAGGCGGGCTGTACCGCACGACCGCGACGTTGATGTTGGCGCAGGCGTACCAGCAACTCGGCTACAACGTGGCTGTTTTGGATCTCACCCCGACAGACGACTGCACAACGTTCGCAAAGGCGCTGGGGGAAAGCGGACATGCATTCACGTTCAAGATCGACGCCATGCCGATTGAGCTGGAAAACCGCAGCGCCAGCGTCACCGATATCAAGCAGCGCATCGACGCGCTCCACAGCGAACTCGGGGACAACGGCGTGCTGCTTGTCGACACTGCCTCCCACGACAGCCAGATTGTCGAAGACGTCGCAGGCCTTGCCGACGTCACGTTCGTGCCCACAGATGCGAGCTTTGCGGCAGAGCGCCCCACGCTTGAGACGCTCAAGCGGACAACGTCGCCGTCTGTCGCGCTTATCTCGCCGTGGCGCAACCCGGTGACCGACGATGTGCGCGCAGAAGCCACGCGCGCAGGTGGCAAGGTGCTCGATACCGCGATCTGCTGCGCCGATGAGTTCCCGGAGGACTTCGACACGCTTATGCCGCAGTACCTCGACCTGGCAAAAGAACTCGTTGCCGCTTAGTACCTCGCAGGGCAAAACGCCTGATATCGACTACCACGAGAAAAAAGGAGTCAGTCAGTAGTGCTCACCACCGCCAACATCGTCACCGCCGTGTTCGTGCTCGCGGCATTCGGCATCGTCCGCAACCAGATCCGCGCCAATGGATTCTTCGCAGGTTTGGTCTTGAGTATCGGCCCACTTATCGGCCTGTTGATTCTGTTCGGCCTGGTCTTATTTTTCGGCACCGGACTCTCACTGGCGGCGAACAACTTTGTCGAGAAGCAAGAAACGCCCAAGGTGCAACAAGACGCCCCTCCGGTGGAACTGGGCACGTTCCACGACAGTCCCGCCGACGCGCTGGAACACGCGTTTAAAGTTATGGAAACCCAGGAAAACAAGTACGCGACCCAGGTGAACTAACCTCCGCCCCTTCTCACCGCTTACCCCAGCCGCCTCGGTGCTGTACCGAGGCGGTTTTTACAACTCCATACCGGAGTCGTTGGACTGCTCCTGCGGCATCTCCCACGTCTGCTGCTCCGACGAAGTGCTGTAACCGCGTGCCTGTTGCTGCTGCAAACGCTCAAGCGCATCTGCGCTGCGTTCTTCCATGTCGATCCATACAAGCGTGCTCTTTTTGCTGTTGATCTGATCGTTTAAGTCAGCGCGACGCTGCCGCAGTTCTTCTCGCTCCTGGCGAAGATCCTCGCTGCGCTGTGACCACTTGTCACATCTGGCGTCTGCGCGTGCGAGTTCGGCCTCAATCGCATCAATCGCCTCTTGGCCCGCATTGGGGTTGAGCCACTTCGCGATCCGTCCACGCGCATCACGCTCGGCGTGGACTTTGCGCAGCGATTTTTTGAGCGTGCGCCGGCCTTCTTGTGCCTGTTCAAGCGCAGCGTTGGCATCTCGCCGCTCATCTTCAAGATCGCTTGCTTGCTGGTCGATTGTGCTGATCTGTTCTTGAAGCTCCGCGATTTCACGGTTGAGGCGATTCTGCTTGGCCTCATGCCCCTCGACGCTGCGGTCGTCTGCTTCGCGGCGCGGTTCTTGATACCTCTCAATGAGCGAGTAATCCAGCTGGTCTTTCGGTGTGCGATCGTAAGGTTGCTTGATCCAGGAGTCCGCCGGGTGCGCGTGGAAGTTGCTGAACCGCTCGATGCGTGCAGCTTCACGGGTTTCAGCCGCCTGACGCATGTACGCCCCTCTAGCTGGCTCGATGTTCCACCGCGCACCGGTAGCAAGATGGGTCAGTTCCCAATCAGCGCGTGCTTGTCTAAAGACGTCATAGGGCGTTTCGTCTGTTCGGTTTCGCGTCGCTGCCTGGACAAGAAGATCGCGGGCGTAGTCAGTTGATTCCCTGCGCTGCGATGGTTCTGCGTTGCCGTGGCCTGCTTCGGTATCGCCTGGCATCTGCTCGGCTAGATACAGGAAGTTGCCCTCGCGTCCGCGGGTCATGGGCACATAGACGCCAGCGCGGTCGATGTGTCCGACACCTGCGACAACACGAGCGACGTCAACGGTTGCGCCCTGGGCGCTGTGGCCGGTTGAGGCATAGCCAAGTTGAGTGTGCTCGCCCAAGTAGTCAGGCGACAACACGATTGCGGCACCAGTGTCATCACTCCTGCGGGCGGTGATCGAGCCGTTCGCGTGGATTGCTTCAACGCGCCAGCGCTGTCCGTTGCGCACCACGTCTCCCGCGCTCGTCACCAGGTCGTAGTCGTTGTGGCGAGTCAGGATTGTGTCTCCGACGTGGGCGAATTGGCTCCCGGTGAGTTTGACCGCCTCGCGCATGTCGAGCACGCCACGCTCGGCCATAGCCGTTTGCGCCGCTGCGTTAAGCGCGTCGGCGTAGTCGTTGGTGGAGGCGACAAGCAAGGACTGCTTTCCTGCCTCGACGTCGGTTTTCCACCCTGCGAGTGCGTCTTCGAGCATGGCGGTAACAGACCCTGCGGAAAGCCGACCTGCCTCGGCGTAGAACGTCGCAGCGCGCTCCACATCTGGGGCTTCGCCACTGCGCAGCCGCTTCGAAGCTTCTCGCTCTGCCGGGTCATGCTGGCGGAATACCTCGGTCAGCTCCACCGCGTCCGGCAGCTCATGCGCGAGCGTGGCAAGCAATCCACCGCGTGCTTTAACCGCGCCGTACTGGTGCGGATCGCCCACCATGACCACGCGAGCACCTGCGGATTGCGCGATTTCAAGCACCCGAACCAAATCTGGGGTAGCCACCATTCCGGCCTCGTCAACAACGACCACGGTGTCCTTGTCCCACCCCAGTGCCACAGCTGCGTATCCTCCGGCCTTACCCTCTGCGCGCTTGAGTGCTCGGGCGATTGTGGACGATGAGTGCGCAACGTCTTCGCCCACCATCACATCTGCGGCCTTGCCGGTCGGGGCCAGACCAACCACGGTTTTGCCCGCGTTCTCCCATGCGCTGCGCGCTGCTTTCAGACTCGACGTCTTGCCTGCGCCAGCCGGTGCGACCACCACGCTGGCTCGATACGGAGACTCCACCACAGCACGCATGGCGTCGGCCTGCTCGATAGAAAGCGCGCCCTCGATGGGCTTGATTTCCGATGCATCGACACCCGAATAGGTCATGTCGCAGGCCAGATCAATAGCGCGATCAACCTCAGACACAACGCTGCGCGAGGTAAACCGCTGCGAGCCTTCGCGCATGGTCTTGTCGTACTTGCGGGACTTCTCCGGTGTAACCGGCCATGCTGCCTCCGACATATCCGACAGGTCAGGTGCGACCACGTTATCGGCCAGGCGCTCAATCGCGGCCAGCATGTCAGCGTGGGAGACTGCCCCAACAGGCATCATCTCCGCGATTTTCTCAACCACATCGGCGCGGGTAAACGTAGACCGCTCTGCGACAACAGCGCCGAGAATATCGCTCACACTCGGCAGCACCGCCTCGGCGTAACGACGCGACTGACTATCTGTCTCGACGCCGCTTAGTGAGCTAACCACTGCGAGCACAGCCTTGGCTTCGGGCCTTTCACGCCAGTGCCGTTCTAGTTCTTCTAAGGAGACATCGAGGTCTTTCGTCTGGCGAGTTTTCTTCTGCCCAATGCGTTCAAACGCGCCTCTGGCATCGAGGCTGTTTTCTTCTCGCCACTTCTCAATCTCACTCGCGCGAGTAGAAAACGCTTTGAGCAACTTTGCATCGTCAAGGCCGGCAATCTCGGCGCAGCCATTCGTCACATCAGACCAGGCGAGACCGAACTGCTTCGTCACCGCTTCACGCAACGTTGCTTGGTAGATCATTCCAGCCGCGCGCGCCTCGTGATACAGGCTCACGCCATCGAGTGTTCGCCACTTGCCATCGGCACACAGTTGCTTGTTTGCCAATAGAACGTGCGAGTGAACATGGGGGTCGCCTGCGCGACTTGTCCGGTGCTCATACTTCACACCGGAGAGTGCTTCGACGCGATCAATCACCATCAGATCGCGGTCGAAATCATCGGCTCGGCGTGTGTATCCGGCGTGCTCGGAGAGATACGAAAGTGCTTCAGACACCGCCTGCGAGTGCGCGGCATCGACGGCCTGGCGCACGCTTTCGTCTCCGAATCCCCATAAAACAGACACGCTTTTCGGGGCGCAGAAAGTTAAATCGAACCCTGGAACACCGGTCGATTTTGGCGCGCGCCCCAGCTTCTCACCGCTCGGCGCGAGTGCTTTATTGAACCAATCTCGCACCGACTCGCCGCGAATTTCGGCGTCAATTTCAACACCAAGTGCCGCCGAAACACGCTCGCTTTGTGCGCGAGAACGCGCGGCAATCCAGGCCCGCGCGGGCTTCGTCCCGTCCTCGGAGTAATACGAATCTGGCCCAACTCCGGACGCATTCTGAGCAGAATTTTGATCAACAGTGGACTCGTAATAAGCCACGGACTCGCCGTGCAGCTTCGCAATCGTTAGCACGTGCCGTGACCCACCTTTCCGCCAGTCCGAGCGCAGCCCGCGCGGGCTGCGGCAGTTTACTGCAAATGTACCAGAGAGATTTCACAGAGAGATTTCTTCGGCAACTGACTTTTCGTCTTGGAGGGCACCAGAAAGTGTGAAAAGCGTTGGCAGGGGCGCCGCCGGGAACCGGCGGTCGGGGTCGGAGGTCTAAGAGACCGTGGCGTTGATTCTGGATACCGATGACGAGATTTTCATCGCGGCGGACGCCGCGGACATGGCGAAGCAGCTTGTCGGCCTCCTCTACGGCGGGTGAGGCACAGCAGAGCGTCGCTCCCGTGCCGAACGACGCCATCAAGATCATCTCCGGCCCCGCGAAGCTGGACGAGACGAAGGAGTGAGGACCATGTCCGACCAGAACATCAACATCAAGCTCGACCGCGGCGGCCCCGAGAACCACGCCTGGACGGTGCTGGGCACCCTGCTCGCCTGCGGCGCTGTCGGCATGGCCGCCTGGGCGATCTCCAACGCCGGAGCCCTGGACCTGGCTGCGACCGGCCTGTTTTTCTTCTTCATGCAGCTCATCTCGATGATGCTCAAGGCGGGGCTGATCGTCGTCCCGGAGAAGAACCGGAAGGACTTCGGCGAGACGCGCGGCCTGCTCAAGACCGCCTGGCGCGAGTTCCAGGAGTTCCAGGGCCGCTCGCCCATCTGGCGGATGGCGCTGCTGGCGCTCGGCTTCACCGTCGGCTACATGATCTTCCGCTGGGGACTCTCGGTGGCGCTCGGCATCTTCAGCAACGTCTGGATCGCCGGAGCCGCCTCGGCGCTCATCGCGTCCTTCATCGTCGCGCCGCAGCTGTTCACGAACCTGGTCTCGAAGATGAAGACGAAGTCGGGCCTCCAGGTGAAGACGACCACTGGTACGCCCGATGCCGAGAGGGGTGACGTCTGATGACGAAGGCGGCGATCACGACCATCGGCGCAGCACTGCTGGCCGCCGCTGCTCTCGCGCTCAGCGGGTGCAGCTACCCCGGCGACGACGAGGACCGCGCCGCGTTCCATGCCGAAGCGCAGGATCCAGTCCCCTCGGCACCGGCTACCGAGCCTACCGAGCCGGAGACCCCGGCCGAGGAGACCGGCGACGAGAGCACCGAGGAAGGCGGCCAGGGCGAGAAGTCGGGCGCAACCGCGGACCTGGGCGTCGAGGACGGGCATGTCCAGTATCTCCGCGCGATCCAGAACTTCTCGCCCGCGCTTGAGCGCTGGGTGCTCGACGAGGAGGCGGGCGAGGTCACCTACGGGATCGTCAACTGCGCCGGCCAGACGAAGTCCGAGGGCGTCGCCACCCTCGAGCGGGTCGACGGCGGCGATGGAGCAGCGTTCGAGGCGACGTGGATCGGCAAGTCGCCGTTGGAGAACGTCGCGGCGGAATCGATACGCGTCGAGATCACCGAGGACACTTTGAAGAACTTCGCGGACGTTGCGACGTCCAGGACCGACATCGAGGCGAGCAACGTCGCTTCGATGTGCGCCGAGGTCGGCGAGACAGCCGCCGACTTCGTCTTCTGAGAATGACCACAAGAACGCCCCCAGATCTACTCCGGGACCTTCTCCGCGCGAGCAGGGTCGGACGCGACTCGGGAACAATGGTGCCGTGGCAGATTTCGACCTCCTCTGCGCGGCGCTTGTCTCCGCCCCGAAGACACCATCGAAGGTCTCGTCGCGGACGTTCCGAAGCTCCGGCACGACGAAGCCTGATCGTCGTCGTCCCGAGAAGATCTAGGCTCGTCCGGCGCGAAGGGCGATGAGGGCTGCTTCTACGCGGTTGCGCGCTTCAGTCTTCCGCAGGATCGCGGAAACGTGCACCTTGACGGTGCCGGGAGCGAGGTGCAGCGCTTTCGCGATCTCAGCGTTCGTCTCTCCTTGGCTGAGCCGGATCAGAATCTCTCGCTCGCGAGCCGTGAGGCGTTCGAAGCGTTCGACGGCGCTCGCGTACTGGGTGTACGTCGTCGAGACGCCGGAGTCGAGCAGACGCCGGGCGACCGAGGGCGAGAAGAACGCTCCGCGACCGGCGACGGCGTGCACACCGGCGATCAGCTGGCGCGGATCGCCGGACTTGAGGACAAACCCGTCTGCGTCGAGCCGGATGGCCTCGGCGATGTAGTCGTCCTCCCCGAACGTGGTGACGAACAGGCAGGGGAGCGCGCTCCCGTCGGAGCGGAGCCGTTGCAGCGCGTCGAGTCCGCTCATCCCGGGCATCTGGATGTCGAAGAGGGCGACGTCGAGACGGTGCGCGTCGATCTTGCGCAGGGCCTCTGCTCCGTCGGCGGCCTGGGCTACGACCTCGATGGCGGGATCGGTGTCGAGGATCCCGACGATGCCGGTCCTCACGAGGGGGTCGTCGTCGGCGACCAGGACTCTGACCGGGGCCTCGGTCGCTGTCATCGTTGTCCTCCTGCGATGTACTCGGTGCTGGAGACCTCGTCCTGCGCGAAGCAGATCCGGTACACGTCCCCGGCAGCGTCGTCAAAGGTGTTCGCGGTCACGGCGTAGTCGTGGCAGTCGTCCGGTCGGTTCTCGCCCCGCCTGGCCGGCAGCTCGTGGCCGGGCAGGATCCGCTCGGTCTCCGCCCGCGCGTCTCCGACGCTGATGCTTGAGAAGGCCCCTGCCGACAGCAGCGCGCGGTGGTTCTGCACCACCGTCAGCGCCTCGACCGCTGCGAGCCCGACGACGACGATCGCCGCGGTCGAGGCGAGAATCAGTCGCTGGCGGAGCTTCGTTCTGCCGGTCGAGCTCTCATCGACGTCTCTCGTCGCCTCCACAGCGCGATCATCGTGCGTGCTCTGCTCCTGACGGCGAGTCGGGAGGACCGCAGAGAGGACGAACGCACTGTCCGTCTTCTCCGCGGCGAGTTCTCCGCCGTGGGCGCGGAGCTCACTTTCCAAAGTGCTCAGGCCCGTGCCCGCTGTGTGCGCGTCGGCAGGAGTCTCGCCGAGGGCGTTCTCGATCTTCAGACGCAGCTCGGCACCGACGTCGGCAGCGGTGATGTCGATCGGGGTGCCGGGAGCGTGCCTGCTTGCGTTCGTGATCGCTTCTTGTAGGACCCTCGTGACCTGCTCGCCTCCGAAGTCCTGCAGCCGCCTGGGTTCCGGCAGTCCTTGCACGGTGATGCGCGCACCGGCTGCGCGGGCCCGGGCCAGCAGTGCATCGACAGATGCTGCGCCCATTGGCAGCACGGGAGCGCCGGATCTGAGGTCGGAGACGGAGTCCCCCAGGCGTTCGACCGCGTGGGCGAGGTCGTTGCGGGCGTGTAAGAGCGAGGTGCGGGCGCTCTCGGGCAGTGCCGGGTCGATCTCGAGCCGTCCGAGATTGAGCGCGACGAGGCTCAACGAGTGGCCGAGGTCGTCGTGCAGCGACTGCGCGAGGGCGAGCCGGTCGGCGGTGGCGCGCTCCTTGAGCTCGGCCAGGCGCTGGACCTGCCGCAGCTCTCGCTCGCGGTCTGCCCTCCGCCCGAGGACGATGTACTGGCGCACGGCGAGACCGATCAGCCAGGGCACACCAGCGCGCATGAGCGCCGGGGGCAACTCCTCCGCGACGTAGAGCCAGTGCCCGTCGAGCCACGTGGCCCGGGCCATGCTCACGACGACCAGCACTGCCAGTCCTCCCAGGCCCGCGCGCGGACCCCTGGACCAGAGCCCGATTGCGATCGCGGCGATGCCGGTGAGCAGGGCCATGAAGAGGCCCGGCTCCGGCGCGGAGGCCAGCACCCCGAAACCGATCGCCGTTAGCGCGTCGACGCTCCGGCGCGCAGACGGACGATCAATTAGGGTCATGCGCTCCATTCTACCGGGGACCGTGGGCTCGCCGCCTCCCTCGATCGGGCGTGCGCAGCACCTCGCCGGTATGACCGTGGGCATAGACGAGTCGCCCCGCATGGCAGATTCTGAGGCCGAACCGCGTCCATAGCGTGGATTTCATGACTCACGAAACTTCGACGCGCACGCTTTCGACGTCGCGCAGATCCTCGTCCCGCCCCGTGCCGTGGCCCGCGCTGTTGATTGCCGTCGCAGCTCTTGCTGCCCTCGCTCTCGCGACGTATCCGGTGCGTGAGCGCCTCTTCACCGCTGTCGCCGGTCTCGCCGAGGGCTCGGCACTGGCCTCGGCGGTGGGATCCGTGGCCGAATTCGGTCTGCTTGCCCTCGTGGCGACCGCCGGCGTCCTCGCTCTCTGGTGCTGGCTGCGCGAGCGCCGGCGGTTCTGGCTCCTGGCGCTGGCTGGACTCGGCGTGATCACGGCCTACGGATTGAGCGAGGCCGTCAAGCTGCTGGTCGAGGAGCCGCGGCCCTGCAGCGTCGTCGACACTGCCACTGTGCTCAGCTGCCCCGGGAGCGGGGACTGGTCGTGGCCGTCGAATCACGCCGTCCTGGCCGCTGCCTTCGCCACCGCCTGCATCCTCGTCGTCCCCCGCCTCGCCTGGTTCGCGTTGCCTCTCGCGCTGGCGATCGCCGCCTCTCGAGTGGCCGCCGGAGTCCACTACGTCCACGACGTGCTCTCCGGTCTCGCGCTCGGTGCCCTCGTCGTCGCGGCCGTCGTCGCCGCGGCGTCGCCGGTGCTGGACCGGCGTCTGACTGGCGGACGGGACGGCCATCCGGATTCGGCCAGCCGGTCCCAGGGCGGGCGCGCATGATCGAGGTCGACCGTCTCTCGAAGCGCTACGGCCAGGTGACCGTTGTTGAAGGATTGAGCTTCACGGTCCCCGACGGATCCATCACCGGGTTCCTAGGCCCGAACGGAGCCGGCAAGTCCACGACCATGCGATGCCTCCTCGGGCTCCACAAGCCCACCACCGGAACCGTGCTCATCGACGGGCTCCCGCTGACCGCCCAGACGAGGCCGGCCGAGGTCGTCGGAGCCGTCCTCGACGCCTCCTGGTTCCACCCCGGCCGGACCGGACTGGCGCACCTGACGACCATCGCTGCTTCTGCCGGCCTACCCGACCGCCGCGCCTGGGAGGTACTCGAGGCCGTCGCGTTGACCCAGGCAGCTCATCGCAGGATCGGCGGCTACTCGCTCGGGATGAAGCAGCGCCTGGGGCTCGCGGCCGCCCTGCTGGGCAGACCGCGCAACATCGTCCTCGACGAGCCGATGAATGGCCTCGACCCGCAGGGGATGGAGTGGATGCGCGCCTTCCTGCGCGATGCCGCCGCGAGCGGCCACGCCGTCCTTGTCTCCTCCCACCTGCTCGGCGAGATGGAGACCCTCGCCGACCGCCTCGTCGTCATCGACAACGGCCGCTTGCTCGGCCAGTGGGACGTCGCCGATCTTCTGCACGCGCGCAGCCGCCAAGCGCTCCTCCGCACCGACGACGACGAACGCGTCGAGCAGGCTCTGCGCGGACTGCGGGTCCCCGTAACCGCACTGCCCGAGGGACTCTGCGTGACATTCGACGAGACGGTCCCCGACGCGCTCACGCTCTCGCGGACCTGCCGAGACCTCGACGTGCTCATCACTGCCCTGACGGACAAGCCGATCCGGCTGGAAGAGGAATTCCTCCGCCTCACCGACCGATCATCCGAAGCCGAACATGGCAAAGAAAGGCCCGAGCGATGACACGAGCATTGACAGCTGAGGTGCGCCGACTGCTCACCGTGCGCTCCACAGGCATCTTCGCTGCGCTGCTGATCGGCTGCTGCGTCGGCCCCATCGTCCTGATGGGCATCGTCTACGACCCGGCCTATCGAGGGCCGATCGACGCCGGTGATCTGGGCAAGTGCGTGAGCATCTTCCATGTGCTGGCCATCGTGTTCGCCGGCACACACACCGCGACCGAGATCAATGCGGGGTCGACGGCGCTGTCCTTCCTCACGCAGAAGAGTCGATGGGCCTCGTTGGTGGCACAGGCAGCGGTCCAGTGGGCGTTCCTCGCATTCGCGTACGTCGTCGGCATCGGCCTCGCGCTCGTCGCGGCGACGTTCTATCCCGACGGGCTGGCCATGTCGCCGCGAGGGTGGGCCTACCTCGCGGCCTACCTCCTCGTCGTTCTCCTGTGGGCGACGATGGCGACGGCGCTTGCCGTCCTCACGCGCTCCGTCGCGGTGTCCGTCGCCGCGCCGATCACGTGGATGCTCCTGATCGAACAGCTCGCGTCCATGGTCCCGATGCTCGAGGCGATCACGCCGTGGCTGCCGTTCAACGCCAGCCACATGCTCCTCGCCCAGGCACTTGGAGAGGCCCCTGCAGGCATGTCCGTGTGGCCTCCTGCCGTCGCGCTTCTCGTACCGGCACTCGGCCTGGCGGGCGCGGGGCTATGTGCCCATGTCCGACGGGACTCGGCGTGATGGGCAGGCCTGCGCCTCGCATCCGCCGCCCAAGACGGTTCGTGGCGTCGCAGGGCTGGGGCTGACTCACACCGCCGTTCAACAAACGGTCGTTGATGTGAACAGTGGTCCGGAGGAGCCGATCGCGAGCATTTCGCCGAGTGGGTGTTCACAAACCCGTTCAACTACATCTAGACTAGACAGAGGCAGTTGAAGGTGCTGTTGCAACTTGGGGCGGGAGCCAAGAAA
>NZ_KV788396.1 GCF_001807265.1 Corynebacterium sp. HMSC05H05 | reverse complement strand
ACAACATTCTGCGACCGCAGAACCGGCACAACATGGTTTTGTAAAACTCGGCCTAGAACAAAGGCCAAAACCCAATACCCCCAGCTCCTTCCACCCCACTGTGGCCGAGTTTTACAAAACTGCGCCTTGACAGGCGCCCCGGGTCGCGCCCCGGGAGGCGCCTAGGTGGTGCGCTACTTGGAGTGGCGGGAGAGGAACGCCCACATTTCGTCGGCGGCGGACGGCGAGTACCACCAGTAGTGGTTGGAGCCGTGCACCTGGATCACTTCGACGCCTTTGCGGCAGCCGCGCGCGGAGACGCGGGTGGCGTTGTACAGCGGGGCGCGGTTGAGGCCGGGGCCGCAGCCGTTGCGGACGGCGTAGGAGCCGAATAGCTCCGGCACCGGCAGGACGCGCTGGCCGCGTCGGGTGGTGCCGTAGTACGGGGTGAGCGTGTCGTTCATGCCGTGGAGCGCCATGAATGCGATGGGCAGGTTCTGGCAACCCCGGTTCACCGGCGCATAGTAGGCACCGGATACACCTGCGACGCCGGCGAAAAGGTCCGCCATATGGCAGGCGGAGACTGCTGCCATGCCGCCGCCGGTGGACATGCCGGTGGCGTAGATGCGTCGGCGGTCGATGTTGTAGTAGCGCTGCACGTCGTTGATCATGGCGCGCACGTAGGCGATGTCCTGGCCGGGCCGGGTGGAGGCGGTCGGCGAGCCTTCCCAGGATGCGCCGATGGCTCGGGGGTAGACGATGATGGCGTCGCGCCCGACGGAGGATTCGCGCAGGCGGGAGGAGTTGCGGAAGTTTTCGGTGGAATCTTGGTAGGCGGAGTAGCCCACCATCACCGGCGTCGGGTTCGCCGGGTTGTAGCCTCGCGGCACCCAGATGAGGTAGCTGCGGCCGGCGGCATGGATCTCGCCGTTGGTGCCGTTTGCCACCGGCGCGGGGGCCTGGGGCGCCCAGGGCGCGGGGGCAGGCACCGGCGCCGGAGCGGGCAAAGGGTTGCGCGGGAGGGCCGAGCTGCCGGGGATGGTGTCGTTGGCCATCTGGACGAACTTGTTCCATTCGGCGTTGGCCTGGTTCACTGCATCGGCGGCAGCGCGGTTGGCGTCGTTGATCGCGCGGTTGACCTGCCCGTTGATTTGCGAGGACATGTCTTGGGCCCCAGCCTGCACCGGAGCGATCGCACTACCTGCGACGAGCAAGGCAGCGAGACCACCCGCAAGGCGTTTCACAATTTTCACATCGGCCACATTAACCCCACCTTTATGTATCAACAAGCGATACAGACGTGCGTGCACAGATGGGGGTTGGATAAAGTATCGTCACATGCCCACTTCCAGACCCGATAGCGCCCCAGACTTTCTGCTCTCGCGTGGCGACGGCTCCGTGCGCACCCAGGGTGCACTCCGCACCTTCGACGACGCGTGGGAGGCCGCGGACGCGATCGCGCGCGGCGAGGAAGAGATGATTGTCGGCGCACTGCCCTTCGACCACGACTGCCCGACGGCGCTCACGGTCCCCGAGCGGATCATCCGCGAGCCGGGTGCGCTCGAGCCGCACCCCTACTACCGCGTCGGCGAAGGCTCGAAGCTGCGCGCAATGCTTATCGACGTCGACCCGTCCCCGGCCGAGCACCTGCGCCGAGTCGAAGCCGCCATCTCGACGATCCAAAGCTCCGCCTTAGACAAAGTGGTGCTGGCGCGCGCGGTGGACATCGCCTTCGACCCTCCGGTGGATCCCCGCCTGGTCGCAGCACGACTGATCGACCTGTCGTACACGCACGACGGGTTCATCGCGGACCTCACCCCGTCGGGACGCGACGGGCATTTCCTCGTGGGGTCTTCACCAGAGGTGCTGGTGCGGCGGCGCGGCAACCGCGTCTGGTCGTTCCCCCTGGCCGGCTCCGCCGCCCGCGTGCCCGGCAATCCGGAGGCCGACCAGGCCGCGGCCAACTCGCTGCGCGATTCTGCGAAAGACTTGGACGAGCACCGCTTCGTGGTCGACCACATCCGCCGCATCCTCGCGCCGCTGTGCAGCGAACTCTCCGTCCCGGAACGCCCGCGGCTGGAAAAGACCAGCGAGATGTGGCACCTGGCCACACCGATCGAGGGCGTGCTGAAAGATCCCGCGCCGAGCGCGCTCGACCTCGCGCTGAGCCTGTACCCCACCCCCGCGGTCTGCGGCACCCCGCAGGCGGCGGCGGAAGCGTTGATCACCACCGCGGAATCGGACCGCGGATTCTACGCCGGCGCGGTGGGATACACGGACGCCGCCGGCGACGGCGAGTACATGGTGGCCATTCGCTGCGCCGAGGTCAACGGCGACGGCACCCGGGCACGCGCCTGGGCGGGCGGGGGTCTCACCGCCTACTCGGACCCGCAGGCCGAGCTCGACGAGACTTCGGCCAAGCTGCGCACAATCATGCGCGCGCTCGGCCTGTAGTTACGCCCGCTCGACCGGGTTGCCCAGCTTGCCGATGCCGGGGATCTCCACCTCGATGTAGTCGCCCGGGACCATCTCTGCGGTGCCGGCGGGCGAGCCGGTGGCGATGACGTCGCCAGGCAGCAGCGTGAAGGACTCGGAAACCCACTCCACCATCTCGCCGACGGACTTGATCATCTGGTTGGAGTTGGAGTCCTGCTTGGTCTCGGTGACACCGTTGTGGGTGTGGTGCGCCTTGATAGGCAGGTTGGCAAAGTCGAACTTCTCCAGGTCCGTTTCAATCCACGGGCCGATCGGGCCGAAGGTGTCGATGCCCTTTGCGCGGGCCCACTGGCCGTCGGCGAACTGCAGGTCGCGCGAGGACACGTCGTTGATGATGGTCACACCGCGGATGACAGACTTCCAGTCTGCAGCCTTCACGTTCTTGCAGGGCACGCCGACAACGAGCGCGAGCTCGCCCTCGAACTCCACGCCCGTGGCGTACTCCGGGATCTTGATGGCGGCACCCGGGCCCACCACTGCCGTGGATGGCTTGATAAAGATGGTCGGCGGCAGGTGCTCCGAGGATTGTTTGAACACTTCCGCCACGTGGTCGGCGTAGTTGCGCCCCACTGCCACCACCTTCGACGGGAGGGTCGGGGCAAGCAGGCGGACGTCCTCAAGCGGGTACTCTTTGCCGGTGTACTCGGGGTCGGTGAACGGGGTGCCAGCGATGGCTTTCGCGATCTTGCCCTCGTCGTCGATGACGGCGAACGTCATTCCTTCAGGTGTTGCAATTCGTCCAAAACGCATGTGACCGAGCATACAACTAATTACAAAAGTGGCGTTACCCGGATGCGGTCAACGCGAGATACAGCTCAGCGCACGCCACTGCGTCGGTCAGCGCGTTGTGGTTCGCGTACGCCGGCAGGTTATAACGCTGCCGCACCCTGGGCAAACGCAGGTCCTCCCCGCGCGGGTACGTGCCCATGCGCTCCATGTGACGCCGCTCCATAGCAAAGGTGTCCACCACCTCGCTGTCGTGCAGCCGCCACTTAGTCCCGCGCACATCCTGGTGCAACTTACCCAGAAACCCCGTTTCCATTTGCGCGAAGTGCGCGAGCAGTTTCCGCCCCTCAAGCGCAGCCAACAACGCGTCGAGCACCTCTGCAGGCTCCCGGCCAAGCGACGCCACCTCGTCGTCCGTTACACCATGCAGGGTGGCGGAGTCCCCCACGTCCGCGCCCCGCAGCACGAAGGATTCCGCGCCGGCCAGGTCGATCACCTGCCCGTTGACCGGCACCCACCCCACGGACACCAGCTGCGACCGCTCAGGCTTAAGCCCCGTGGTTTCGACGTCCACGGCGAGCAGTGCGCCGTCGATAAGCTTGCGCTTCTTCGGACCGAACAGCATCTCACACCGCCCTGGTCGGGTACGCGGTGGACAGCGCGTTCTGCAGCGACTTGATCACGCCGAACGCATCCCGCAGCGCCGCGCGGTCGCGCCCTGGCAGTTGCTTCGGGTCGATGCGGTAGTTCGGCGTCTCGCCCGCGCGCACCTGAGCGGACTGGTGGCGCATGGCCAGGTCGGCGAGGTACTCGTAGGCGTCCAGAAGATCCGCCGCCCCCTTCGCGGAAACCGGACCGCCGGCAGCGCCACGCAGGCGTGCGATGGTGTCCACCTCGTCCACCTCGTCCACCCCGGCCGCGATGGCGTACAGTCGCGCCATCTGCACCACCGCCGCGGTGCCGCCGCGCTTAATGTCCAGCGTGTGGGCGTATTCGCCGCTGCGCTCGAGCACGAACCCGCGGAAGAAGCCCACCGGCGGCTCGCGGAAGGTAGCCAGCGCCGCCAGGTGCGTGTGCAGGCGGCGCGAGCCGTGCGCGGACGCCAGCGCGCCAGAGCGCACCCGCGCCGCCATGTCCTGCCAGCCATCGCCGAAACCGAAAACGGCGCGGAAATCGAAGAACACCTGCGCATGCAGCAACGCGTCCGGCTTCGGCGCGGTGACCCAGCCGTGGAAGGTGCGGCCCCACTCGCTTTCCGTCTTCCGCCACTGCGGCGAAGACGCCATCATGTCGCCCGGGCACAACGCCTGGCCAGCGCGGGCGAGGCCTTCGCAGACGAACGTGCTGAGCTCGGCGAAGTATTCTCCGTGCTGCGCGGCGTCGTAGGCATCCGCGAGCACAAGCGCGTTGTCCTGGTCGCTGGCCGGGCCCATCTCCCCGCGCGCCTGCGACCCGACCGCAACGAACGCGAAGGGCACAGGCGGGGGCCCAAGCTTCTCGACGGCTAAAGTGCCCAACCGTTTCGCCACCGCGTCCGCGATCGAGGTGAGCAACCTCTGCATCTCGGCAGCCGAGGCGCCGCGCTCGAAAAACCGCACCGCGACCCGTGCCGCGTCCCGGTACGCGCCGTCCAGCTCTTCCAGCGAGGCCCGCGCCACGTCGGCCGCGAGGTAGATCGGGTCCGCCTGCAACTGGCGCATGATGTCCGCGGCGGTGACCACGCCCACCACCTGGCCCTGGCCGGCGACCGGCAGGTGGTGGATGCCCAGCTCGCTCATGGTCAGCATCGCCTCAAACACGAGCGCGTTGGGCGCAATGGTGCGCACCGGGCTGGTCATCACATCCGCCACGGGCCTGGACGTGTCCACACCGCCTGCGACCACGCGCGAACGCATGTCAGCGTCGGTGATGATGCCGGCGACCTCCTGCCCGTCGGTGATGATCAGGCTGCTGATGCCCTCCTCGCCCATCGCGCGAGCAGCCTCTGCGATGCTCACGCCCCTGTCCCGCGTGACCGGCTCGCGCCCGGAAAAGATCTCGCGCAACGGGGTGCGCAGCACGTCGGTGGCGCCGGTGTCGCGCACCTCGTCAGCGGCGGCGCGCACGCGGCGCGAGGCGGTCTGGAAAAACCTGCCCAGATCCGGGAACTGTTCCAGCAGCTCGAGAAATGCCTCCCGCGGGAGCATGAGCAGGATGCTGTCTTCCACCGCCTGCATGAGGTACGCGGACTCGCGCTCGCCCACCAGCGTGGAGTAGCCGAAGTTCAGTCCGGCCTCGCGCCGGTCCAGCAGCAAATTGTCCTCGCTGACGACGTCTACCGCCCCGGAGCGAATGACGTAGAGCGTGTCGTTGGGCTGGCCCACCTCCACAACAGTTTGGCCGCGGCGGACGTAGGTGATGCCCATCTGCGCGGGAAGGGCGCGCAGGGTGGCCTCGGGCAGCGTCGAGAAGGGCTCGTGCTGGGCGAGGAAACTGTAGACCTCTTCAAGCTCCACACTCATGGAGCAAGAGTATCGCGGAGCTGCTCCCGATACCGGCGGTTTCTACTGGTAGCTGACAAACCACGGACGGGGGTTGACGTCGCGGTAGGTCTGCTCCGGGCTGAAGGTCGGGAAGTCCTCGTCGAAGAAGTTCTTCCACGCCATGAAAAAGTTCGGGTCTAGGCCTTCGCGCAGGACGTTCCAGGTGTCGAACTTCTGCTCCGGTCCACCGTGGCCGTCGGCGTGCAGGACCCAGGCGAGCTCCGGCTGGCCGGTGACGATGTTTTCGCGGTCCGGGTACATGGCCACGTTGAACTGGTGCAGGATCATCGCCTTCTGCGGCAGGTTGTTGTCGCGGACGAGCTGGGCGAGCCAGTCCGCCACCTCGTTGATCTCGCCGGAGGTGGCACTGCCGATGCGCGACAGCGGCTGCTCGCCCGGGTTGAGCTTCCACTCTGCGTCCAGCGCCAGGCCGACGTTCGGGCGCTTGAGCAGCTCCTCGTAGATCTTGGCCTGCTCGAGGAAGCTGCCCTGACCGGGCTGCAGGTCGATCACGGCGTAGCCGCCAGCGTCCACGATCGCGTCGACGTATGGCACCAGGTCCTCCATCGGCGTCTCGTTGGAGAAGTTGCCGTCGTCGCCCGGGCCTCCGGAGGCAACCGTGGCGATAATCTCGAACGCGGGGACGACCGGCTCGTCGCTAAACGGCTGGTAGTCCTCGGCGTACTTCTTCGCCAGTTCCACCGCCGCCGCCGGATCCTGCTCACCCATCACTCCCAGGTCCGGGCCGTACGGGTGTCCGTAGAGCGCCACCATGCGGCGTCCCGGGAACACCAGACCGCCGCCGCCGGGCAGCTCGCCGCCCTCCGCCAGCGCCGCACGCGCCTGGAAGTTTTCCGTGTCGCCCCACTGGCGGCCCAGTGCGAGGGTGTCCTGGTCGGAGACGGTGCGCATACTGTCCGCCGTGGCGCGCGGATCCGGCGCGGCCAGCACCTGCACCTCGGCACCGGCAGCGCGCGCCGTGGCCACAGACGCGCGCGAGGATTTCGCCGTGGCAAACACCGGCGGCATGGTCAGTTCGCTCGGATTCTGAGCTTCCAATTCGGCGATGACCGCAACATCGTCGGCCGGTTCGGCAGAAGCGACCGCCTCGGCGCCTTCTTCATCGCCCGGCACGTTGATCACGCGCGTCGCTCCCAGTCGCTCGATCTCGCCGTCGACGGCGGCATCGGCGCCGTCGAGACGCACGAGCATCGGCGCCCCGAGCTCAACCGCAACAGCTGCGGCCTTGAGCTGCTGGTCGCGCTCCTTGGCAGAGACCACCACCGTCTCCGAAGAATCGAAGAGGCGCTGCGAGACCTCGACACCGGTGCCGTCGGCATCCTGGATGACCTCGTCACCGTTGGTTTCGAGCGCGGCTGGCTGCCCGAGCCCGCCCTCTGTGCTGCTGCAGCTGGTCAACACCAGTGCGGTTGCGGTCAGTACGGCGGGGATCGTGCGGGTCACATGCATGCGCACAACCCTACTTCAGGGCGGCGGCGATCCGGTCACCCACTTCGGCAGTTCGCACCTTCGCGTCGCCACGCTCCGAGACATCGCGCTCGACGGCATCCTCGATGCGCGCGGCGTTGCCCTCGTCGCCAAGGAAGCGCAGCATCGTGGCCACAGACAGGATCATCGCGGTGGGGTCCGCAATGCCCTGGCCGGCGATGTCCGGGGCGGAGCCGTGGACGGGCTCGAACATGGAGGGGAACTCCTTGGCGGCGTTGATGTTGCCGGAGCTGGCGAGACCCACGCCACCTGCGACGGCGCCGGCGAGGTCGGTGAGGATGTCGCCGAAGAGGTTGTCGGTGACGATGACGTCGTAGCGCTGCGGGTCCTGCACCATGTAGATCGTCGCGGCGTCGATGTGGTTGTAGTCCACCTCGACCTGCGGAAACTCGGCCGCGATCTCGTCGACGACGCGCTGCCACAGCCCGCCGGCGTTCACCAGCACGTTGGTCTTGTGCACCAGCGTGAGCTTCTTGCGGCGCGTCATGGCCAGCTCGAAGGCGTAGCGCACCACGCGCGAAACACCGTGGTAGGTGTTCTGGGAGACCTCGGAGGCCACCTCGTGCCCGGTCCCCTGGCGCAGAGTGCCGCCATTGCCGGCGTAGAGGCCCTCGGTGCCCTCGCGCACCACCACGAAGTCGATCTCCCCGGGGTTGGCCAGCGGGCTGACCGACGACGGGTACAGCCGCGACGGGCGGAGGTTGACGTAGTGGTCGAGTGTGAAGCGCAGCGGCAGCAGCAGGCCGCGCTCGAGCACACCGGCTGGCACGCGCTCCGGGTCACCGATGGCGCCGAGCAGGATTGCGTCGTGCTCTTTCAGCGCAGCCAGGTCCGCGTCCGTGAGCAGTTCGCCGTTTCGCAGGTAGCGGCGGGCGCCGAGGTCGAAATCAGTGGTCTCCACGTCGTCGCGCACGGTGTGGAGGACCTTCAGCCCCTCCGTCATGACTTCCGGTCCGATACCGTCTCCTGCGAGCACTGCAATTTTCATATACTGAAACCCTCTTCTCACATAGTAGAAAACAGCCTCAGGGTATCACTTCACACAGCGCTAGTACGCCGCTTCCGCCTCCCGGATCCGGTCGATCAACTGAGCGGAGGTGCCGAACTGGCTCCCCAGCGCGACCAATGGGCGCTCAGCCAGCCCAGCCATGGCGAACAGGGTCTGCTCGCTCTTGCGCGGATCCGCCAACGGCACAACGGTCACATCCGCGCCGTAACTACGCGCGTTTGCCACTGACGGGATGGACGACTCCCAGGTGGCAACCACCCGCGGTGCCATATTGGCATCGCGGCGGGACTGAATGGGGAAGGGTTCCGGATTCGCCGCGGGCAACACCGACGGGTCCGCCCATTGAGCGCGCAGCCACATCGGCTCGCGCTGGTGCAGGCTGGAAACCTCACGCACCGCCTCCTGCGGCGTGGCGACGGTGTGCTCCCGGTAGCGCAGCGCAGTCATCTGTTCTAATGCCCGCAGCCCGCCAGGGTCGCGCTGCACGCTCACCGCACCTTTCGACGGCGCAATGGCCACGTCTCCCACAGTGAGCACGTTCACAGTGCGCATATCCGCAATCATCTGCACGTACTCGGCGTGACGGGTGGGGTCGTACACCATCATCGGCGCGTTCGTGGTGACCGCGATGGACGCCGCGCGCAGCTGCGCTTCGACGGAGGTGTCGCTGAGCACAAGCGTCTCAGACGTCGGGAAGAACAGCTTGGTGGTTTTGATGCCGAGGACGTCATCGACGACCTCCGGCTCGCCCGCGAACAGCTTCCCCACGTGCTTGGATTGGTTCACGCCGCGGGCACGCTCGAGCGGACTCAACTGCGCCTCGGGAGCACAGGACGTCAGCATCGCGGAGGCAACGACGACGGTTGCCACCCCCGTGATTATTGTCGCTTTTGCCACTTACGCCTCGCCCGGCTCCCAGTCGCGCTCGGCGGCACGGTCCATGGCGTACTCGATTATGCCCACGAAACGCTCGCGCCTGTCAGCCACGAAGCCCTCCCAGTCAGAGGCCAGAAGTAGTTCTGGATCCATCTCGTGGCCGTCAAGCATGGCGTCGAACTCGTCGTCTTCCAGCAGGGACTTCGACTGCAGCCGGGGCAGGTAGCGCTTCGGCTCGTTGCGCTCAATGACCACGTCAGTGCGCCGGCCCATCGGCGTGCGGTTCAGTACCGAATCAACCAGCTGCGGATCCTTCTCCAGCGCACCGGTGACGGCCAGGTATTCCGCCGGGAACACCTGGCGGAAGCGGGGCTGCAGCTGCTCCACCGTTTCCGCGGTAAACAGTTCCGCGGTGCGCCAATCACGTGCGCCGCGGGCCATGAGCAGCGAGTACAGGCCGCGGTAGATGCCGCTGTCCGGGCCGGCTGTGCGCAGGCGGGACTCAAAAAATCGCGCCTCGGCCACCGTGCGGGGCAGCTCGTCTGTATCTCCACGCACCCACGGCGTCACCTCAGTCACGTCCAAGCCAATCCGGATGGTGGGCGCGTGAGCACCGTACAGTTCGCCGAACACACCGCACCAGAACCAGCGGTTGAGCCGGTCGGCCGCACCTTCGCGCTCGAGTGCGCCCGAATCCTCAGCCAGGCGCGCCAGGATCACCGCGAGCGGGATCAGCTGGGCTGGATACGGCACCTGGTCCGCGTAAACGACGCGGCGCTCCTCCAAAAACCTCGCGGCGGCGAGGAAACCGTCCAGCATTTCGCCTGCGTGCGTCCGGTACTGCTCCAGCGAAATGTCCAGGATGTCGCCGCGGTGGCCCCGCGCGGAGCCCCTCCTGCTGGTCAGCAGCAGCGACAGCGCGCGCAGAAACTCCACTCGCCCCACGCTGTCCAGCACGGGGTGCTCGCGCAGCTTGTGCTCCGTATCCCGCCAGTTCTCCGCCAGCACAAACGACGGGTCCTCGGAGGCGAACACCGCCGTGAGCAGCTCGAAGACGTCCATCTGCACGCCGGCAGAGTTGGCGAACGCGAAGATCTGACCAACGCCCGCCTGCGTGGTTTCGCGGTCCACGCGGATCACCGGCACGTCGTACGCCGGAAGCCCACGCATCACTTGGTTGACAAAGTGCTTGACCGCGTCGCGCAGCTGCTCGTCTTCGGTGCTCGCGGCCATGTCCACAAGCAAGTCGTTGCCCTCGGTCCACAGCAGCATGCTTACCGGGATGACACCGTTATTTATATAGGCCTCGCGCGAATTCAGCGCACCGTCGACGTCCGGCCCGAAGTGGGAGCGCACCTGGCCCTGCTCATCCACCGCGAATAGTGCCTCCACTGGCATTGGGTCTGCGGACACTGCTACGCGCACGTCCACCATGAAGCGCCGGCGGATCGGCCGGCCCAGGTAGTCCACGGTGTGGACCTCGCCGTCGTTCTTGAACGCCTGGTAGAGCGAGGTCAGGCGCTGCTGTCCGTCCAGAAGCAACAGCCCGGGGGCGACGCCTTCCACCACTACACCTTCGAGCGGGCGCGGCTTGAAACGCTGCTCCGTGTTGCGCGTATCCAGGGCGAGGAACGAGCCCACCGGGTAGCCGCGCAGCACGGAAGTCACCAGGGTGCGAACCCTGTCGACGTCCCATAGGTACTCCCGCTGAAAGTCAGGCAGCTGCAGCTCTCCCCGCCCCGCGCGGGAAAACAGGTCTTTGAGTGAGTAGCTCGGCGTGGTGAAACCCATGTCTCCCAAGCGTAGTGCAGTTTCAGCACACCTTCTCGTGACCGATGTGCTCAGGAGGTTCAATCTGCACCGTCGCGTGCTCCACCCCAAGGTGCGCCAGCGTGTCCTGCACCCGGTCCAGCAGCTGGTCGCGGTCCACCCCGGGGCCCGCCACCACGTGCACCGTGGCTAATACGCTCACCCCGTCCAGCGACCACAGGTGCAGGTCGTGCGTATCCGTCGCCCCTTCGACCTGCCGTAGTGCGCGCTCCACTTCGTCCGCATCGAACCCCGCAGGGACGTGTTCGAGCATCACCCGGGCCGAGCGCACCATCAGCTGCCAAGCCCGCGGCAGCACCAGTGCCGCAATAACCAGGGAGGCAACCACGTCAGCACCGGTAAACCCGGTCCACGCAATCACCGCGCCAGCCACCAGCACTGCGACGGAGCCGAACATATCCACCAGCACGTGTAAGTACGCGCCCTGCACGTTGATCGAGCCCTCCCGGTGGCGCGAGAGCACCCATGCCGAAGCAGCGTTCGCGATCAGGCCAATCATCGCGATGACCATCATCGGTCCTGTTTCCACCGGTTGCGGGTCGCGCAACCTGCGCACCGCCTCGACCACGATCCAGATGGAAATTGCCAGCACAGTGGCCGCGTTGATCAGTGCAGCGAGCACTTCCACGCGCCGGTAGCCGTACGTCGCGGTTGCGGAAGCGGCCTTTTGTCCGACGATGATGGCAAGAAGGGAGATGATCAGCCCCGCGGCGTCGGAAAGCATGTGCATCGCGTCCGCGAGTAGAGCCATCGACCCAGAGAGCCATCCGCCGACAACTTCCGCGACGAAAACCGTGCCGGTGATCGCCAGTGCGACTGCGAGCGCGCGTCTCGGAGCGCCGTGGGCGTGGTCGTGGTTGTGGTGATCGTGCATTTCGGTCCCTTTCACATTGCCTCTCGACGACCTACGGTATGCACCTTTTCGCTTAATGACAACTTATTGAAAACTATTCCTTTTGCACCCCGCCACCCCGGGAGTCCTCGGAAAACACCGGACGAAATGAGACGTCTAGCACATATTTTCCCGCGGTGCTTGCGAAAGTTTTGTTACAGTGGGCGGTCGTTCACCGCGGATGCTGGCACAGCCTTGCGTCCGACGGAAACGTTATGCCAGCACTTGTGTTAGCACGAAAGGAATTTACAATGAACAACCCCATCGACCCGAAGCGCAACCCGAAGGACTTCGCCAACGACGCTAAGGACTTCGGCAAGGACAAGGCCCAGGACGCGAAGAACCTCGGCCAGGACAAGCTGAACGACGTGCGTGGCCGCGGCGACATCGAGGGCGCCGACCGCGTTAAGGACGTCAACGTCGACCGCACCAACGTCGAGCCGGACAAGGATGTCCGCGTTGAGCGCACCACCACCGAGCGCACCGCCGCTACCCCGGCCCGCTCCACCGCAGGTTCCACCGCGGTGACTGAGGAGTCCAACAGCGGCGGCGGCTGGTGGAAGTGGCTGCTGGGCATCCTGGTCGCACTGCTGCTGCTGTGGCTGCTGTGGTCCCTGTTCTCCGGCGACAACGATGAGGGCGAAACCGTCACCTCCACCACCACCGCCGCAACCGAGGTTGTCTCCGAGACCACCACCGTCGAGGGTGGCGCGGAGGAGTCCGCAGCTGAGGGCGCTGAGGAGTCCGCAGCTGAGCCGGCAGACGAGACGGTCACCGAGACCAACATCGTCGACGAGATCACCGAGACCCTCGCACCGGAGGGCGCTGAGGCTGAGGCGACCAACTAGTCGCTAACAACCCTTTACCCCGCGTCTCCCAAATTGAGAGGGCGGGGTTTTCTCGTGCGGGACCGCTGCGGGACCGCTGCGGGATCGCTGCGGGATCGCACACGAAAAACGCGGCGGAGACCTCAGGCCTCCGCCGCGTGGTCGCTGCCTGTTTAGCGAGCGGTGTCGGTGAGCGGGTTCTTGACCCAGCTCATCATGTCGCGTAGCTCTTCGCCGGTCTTTTCAATCGGGTGCTCGGAGACCTTCGCGCGCAGGTCCTCCAGCTCCTTGTTGCCACCTTCGACGTTGGCAACGAGGCGCTTGGTGAAGGTGCCGTCCTGGATGTCCTTCAGGATCTCGCGCATGCGGTCCTTTGCGCCTGCGTCGATGACGCGCGGGCCGGAGAGGTAGCCGCCGAACTCCGCGGTGTCGGAGATGGAGTAGTTCATGTTGGCCAGGCCGCCTTCGTAGATCAGGTCCACGATCAACTTCATCTCGTGCAGGCACTCGAAGTACGCCATCTCCGGTTCGTAGCCTGCCTCGGTCAGCACCTCGAAGCCGGACATGATCAGGTCCTCCAGGCCGCCGCAAAGCACGGCCTGCTCGCCGAACAGGTCGGTGACGGTCTCAGCTTCGAAAGTGGTCGGGATGACACCTGCGCGTGCGCCGCCGATTGCCGCGGCGTAGGACAGGGCGAGTTCCTTACCGTTGCCCTGCGGGTCCTGCTCCACTGCGATCAGCGCCGGCACGCCCTTGCCGTCTGCGAAGGTGCGGCGGACCAGGTGGCCCGGGCCCTTCGGCGCGACCATGGCGACGGTGATGTTGTCCGCAGGCTTGATCAGGTCGAAGTGGATGTTCAGGCCGTGGCCGAAGAACAGTGCGTCGCCGTCCTTGAGGTTCGGCTCGATATCCTCGGTGAAGATCTGGGCCTGGGAGGTGTCCGGGGCCAGCAGCATGATCACGTCGGCCCACTCTGCGGCCTCCGCGTTGGTCTTGACCTCGAAGCCTGCTTCGCGCGCCTTGTCGGCGGACTTGGAGCCTTCGCGGAGGCCCACAACCACCTCGACGCCGGATTCGCGCAGGTTCTGCGCGTGGGCGTGGCCCTGGGAGCCGTAGCCGATGATGGCGACCTTCTTGTCCTGGATCAGGGACAGGTCTGCATCGTTGTCGTAGAGAACGTCGATTGCCATGTGTGCGTCACTTCCTTCATTCTGTGAGACGGTTATTTCACATTATGACACAACCGCCTCGAGTTGTTGAGAGTTACTCGGACTTTGCCATTGTCTTAGATCCGCGCGAGAGCGCCACCGAACCGGAGCGAGCCAGCTCGCGGATGCCGAAGGTATCCATCACCTCAAGAAATGCCTTGAGCTTGGCGGAATTGCCGGTGGCCTCGATGATCACGGAGTCCACCGCCACGTCGATCACGCGGGCGCGGAACAGGTTGGCGGCGTCCACCACCTGCGGACGGGTCAGGTTATCCGCGTTGACTTTCACCAGAAGGAGCTGCCGGCCCACAGACGTGGCGTCGTCAAGCTCGAGCACCTTGTGCACCTGGATGAGCTTGTACAGCTGCTTGGTGATCTGCTCGACCGCATGGGGCGTGGCGTCCACGACGACGGTGAGGCGGTTGATGCCGTCTTTCGCCGTCTTCGCGGAGACGAGGGAGACCAGGTTGTAGCCGCGGCGGGTAAACAGCGCGGTGACGCGGGTGATGATGCCGTCGACGTCGTCGACGAGCACCGACAGTGTGTGGCGGGTGATCTGTTCGGGCTGTGTCATGGTTAGTTTCCCTCCTGCTCGAGCGCTTCGATGGTGTCGTTGATGGCCTCCGGCGTCTCCGCCGCAGACTCGTCCTCGCCGAAGAACGGGCGCATTCCTCGCGCATACTCGATGTCGGAGTTGGAAGTGCCGGCGGCGATCATCGGCCACACCTGCGCGTCCTCCCCGACGACGAACTCCACCACCACCGGGCGGTCGTTGATCTCGCGGGCGCGCTGAATCGCCTCCTCCACCTCGTCGGCGGAGGTGACGCGGAACGACACCGCGCCGAGCGCCTCGGACAGCTTCACAAAGTCCGGGACGTAGACCTCGCCGCCGAGCTTGGTGTGCGAATAGTTGCCGTCGTAGAACAGTGTCTGCCACTGGCGCACCATGCCCAGGTTGCCGTTGTTGATCAACGCGACCTTGATGGGGAATCCCTCGAGGGCGGCGGTGGTGATCTCCTGGTTGGTCATCTGGAAACAGCCGTCGCCGTCGATGGCCCAGACCTCTTTGTCCGGCATCGCCGCCTTCGCCCCCATCGCGGCCGGGATGGAAAAGCCCATCGTTCCTGCGCCGCCTGAGTTGATCCAGTGCCGCGGCTTGTCGTAGTCGATGAACTGGGCCGCCCACATCTGGTGCTGGCCCACACCGGAGACGTAGATCGCATCAGACCCGGCGGTCTTCGACAGCGTCTCCAGCACGTACTGCGGCGCCAGCGTGCCGTCGGTGTGCGTGTCATAGCCGCGCGGGAAGCGCTCTTTCAAATCCATCAAGCGCTCGATCCACGGCTCAATGCTGGGCGCCTTGACCTTTCCTTTCTCGCCGAAGTAGTCGGTGAGCTCGGACAGGACCCGCTTCGCGTCGCCGACGATGGGCACGTCCACCGGGCGGATCTTGCCCACCTCGGCCGGGTCGATGTCGGCGTGGATGACCTTCGCGTGCGGGGCAAAGGTCTCGGTGTCGCCGGTGACGCGGTCGTCGAAACGCGCGCCGATCGCGATAAGCAGGTCGGACTCCTGGAACGCGCCCACCGCCGGCACAGTGCCGTGCATGCCCGGCATGCCCAGGTACAGCGGGTGGTCGTGGGGGAACGTCCCGAGCGCCATCAGGGTGGTCACCACCGGGATACCGCTGGCCTCCACAAACTTCGCCAGCTGCTTATGCGCGTTCGCCTTGACCACGCCGCCTCCGATGTAGAGCACCGGGCGCTTCGCCTTGGAGATCATCTTCGCGGCCTGCGCGATCTGCCGGTTGTGCGGCTTCGTGTTCGGCTTATAGCCCGGCAGGTCCACCTTCGGGGGCCAGGCGAACTCGATCTCCGCGTTCTGCACATCCTTCGGGATGTCCACCAGCACCGGGCCAGGGCGGCCGGTGGAGGCGATATGGAACGCTGTGGCGATTGCGCTGGGGATCTCCTCAGCCTTGGTCACCATGAGGTTGTGCTTGGTAATCGGCATGGTCACACCGCGGATGTCCGCTTCCTGGAAGGCGTCGGTGCCCAACAGCGGCGAGCCGACCTGTCCGGTGATTGCCACCATCGGCACCGAATCCAAGTAGGCGTCGGCGATCGGGGTGACCAGGTTGGTCGCACCCGGTCCTGAGGTGGCGATGCACACGCCCACGTTGCCGGAGGCCACCGCGTAGCCTTCCGCTGCGTGGCCTGCGCCTTGCTCGTGGCGCACCAGTACGTGGCGTAGTTTCTCGGCGCGGAACAGCGCGTCGTAAAGCGGGAGCACTGCACCACCGGGCAGACCGAATACGATCTCGGTGCCCAGTTCCTCGAGGCTGCGCACGACGGCGTCCGCACCCGTCATGCGTTCGGGCTTTCTTTTCTCTGAAGCTGCCACGTGAAGGCTCCTTGTTAGCTCGACTGTGCTTGTTATCGCGATCTCATACAACAAAAGCCCCCGACGAGCGTCGTGCTCTCGAGGGCGCTTGGTGTGTCAGCGGCGTGTAAAACGCACCCGCTACGGCAAGCGCCGTCGGGAGAGAATAATTACAAGTCGCTCGTTGATCACGATTTAGAACTGTAGTGGCCCAGGCAACGTCGCGGGGGTTTTTATTCAAGTATTTAAATTGCGGGCTATTGCCTATCGACGCACCAAAGGTGACTACCATCCCCAACTATGACTGACACGCCGGAGCACACCCAGCACGTTTTCAAGCCGACGCGCGAGCACATCCTCGCCATCGTGCTCGCCACCGGCATCGCCCTCATGGGCATCCTCTGGGCACCGAAGTACCTGGCCTGGCTGCTGATCTTCCCCGCCATTTGGCTGGCGTGGGTGCTCGTCTCCTCCACCACCGTGGACGAGCGCGGCATTACCGCCAAATACCTGGTGCGCAAGAACGTCACCCTGCCGTGGCGCGACCTGAAGGGCCTCGCTTTCAAGGGCCCTGACGTTAGCGCGGTGACCGTCAATGGCACGGAGCACCCGCTGCCAGGCGTGACCTTCAATTCCCTTCCCGACCTGGCTGAGGCATCCAACGGCCGCATCACCGACGTGATCACAGCCGCCCAGGAGGCGGCCGACGGCAAGTACGAAATCATCGACAAGGGCGGCCACAAGGTGCTGCTCACCCGCGAAGAGTACGACGCCTACGTTGCCGAGCACCCGGACCTGCCGGGACCGCGCCCCTCCGCGCCAGCTTCCACCCCAGAGAATAAGGAGTAAGTACCGTGATCCCGCTTCGCTCCCGCGTCACCACCATCGGCCGCCAGGCCGCAGGCGCCCGCGCTCTGTGGCGCGCCACCGGCACCGGCGAAAACGAGTTTGGTAAGCCGATCGTGGCGATTGTGAACTCCTACACCCAGTTCGTGCCGGGGCACGTGCACCTGAAAGAAGTCGGCGACATTGTCGCGGACGCCGTGCGCGCAGCTGGCGGCGTGCCCAAGGAGTTCAACACTATCGCCGTCGACGACGGCATCGCCATGGGGCACTCCGGCATGCTGTATTCCCTGCCGTCCCGCGAGATCATCACCGACTCGGTCGAGTACATGGTTAACGCGCACACTGTCGACGCCATGGTGTGCATCTCCAACTGCGACAAGATCACCCCGGGCATGCTCAACGCGGCGATGCGTCTGAACATCCCGGCCGTGTTCGTCTCGGGCGGCCCCATGGAAGCTGGCAAGGCGTTCTCTGTCGGCGGGGTGACCAAGCCGAAGTCCGACCTCATCGACGCCATCGCGCTGTCCGCCAACGACGGCGTGTCCGACGACGAGCTCGACGCAATCGCCAACAACGCCTGCCCCACCTGCGGCTCTTGCTCCGGCATGTTCACCGCGAACTCCATGAACTGCCTCACCGAGGCGCTCGGCCTGTCCCTGCCGGGCAACGGCACCACGCTTGCCACCCACACCGCGCGCCGCGAACTGTTTGAAAAGGCCGGCCGCACCGTCATGGAGCTGTGCGAGCGCTACTACGGCCAGGGCGACGAATCCGTCCTGCCGCGCAACGTCGCCAACGTGCACGCCTTCCGCAACGCCATGGCGCTGGACATGGCCATGGGCGGCTCCACCAACACCATCCTGCACATCCTCGCCGCCGCCCAAGAGGGCGGCATCGACTTCGACCTGCACGACATCGACGATCTGTCCCACCAGATCCCGTGCCTGTCCAAGGTGGCGCCGAACGGCGAGGCCCACGTCGAAGACGTCCACCGCGCCGGCGGCATCCCGGCGATTCTGGGCGAGCTCAACCGCGCTGGCCTGCTGCATGCGGATGTGCACTCGATCGCGTACCCGTCGTTAAGCGAATGGCTCTCCGACTGGGACATCCGCGGCGGGGATGCGACCGAGGAGGCGCTGGAGCTGTACCACGCCGCGCCCGGCGGCGAGCGCACCACGAAGGCGTTCTCCCAGAGCGCCCGCTGGGCCGAGCTGGACACCGACGCGGCAAACGGCGTCATCCACGACGTCGAGCACCCGTTCACCTCCGACGGCGGCTTGGTGGTGCTGCGCGGCAACCTTGCACCCGACGGCGCGATTTTGAAGACCGCCGGCGTCGAAGAGGGCCTGTGGGAATTCACCGGTCCCGCGCGCGTGGTGGACTCGCAAGAGCAGGCCGTTTCCATGATCCTCAACCGCGAAGTGCTCGAAGGCGAGGTTGTGGTGATCCGCTACGAAGGCCCCGCGGGCGGGCCGGGCATGCAGGAGATGCTTCACCCGACGTCGTTCCTCAAGGGCGCAGGCTTGGGCAAGAAGTGCGCGCTGATCACGGACGGACGCTTCTCCGGCGGCACCTCCGGGCTGTCCATCGGCCACATCTCCCCTGAGGCCGCGGCCGGCGGCCTGATCGGCCTGATTGAAAACGGCGACACCATCTCCATCTCCGTGTCCAACCGCGAGCTGAAGCTCGATGTCGACGAGGCAGAGCTGCAACAGCGCCGTGAAACGATGGAAGCCTCCGACACCCCCTGGACGCCGAACCGCGTCCGTGAGGTGTCGAAGGCTCTGCGCGCGTACGCGAAGATGGCCACCAGCGCCGACAAGGGCGCGGTGCGCCTTGTCGACTAACGAGTGGACTAGCTAGGCGACCGGGTTGATGCCGGTGCCGAACCACCACATCAGCCCGGCTGCCGCCAGGCCGAGCAGCGCGCAGATCCAGCTAGAGACCAGCGGGCGTTTAGCCCAGCCGCGCGACGCGTCGACGCCGTAACGGCCCGGGCCCGCAAACTGCACGACCAGCGACGCGGCCAGAAGCATCACCGGCGCCCACGTCTCCGGGGTCCAGGCGAAGACGTCGAAGCCTTCCGTCTGAGTGTGGAAGGCGTGCAGCGCCATAAAACCGGTCACTGCGATGGCAACCAGCGCTGCCACCGGGGTGAGCAGGCCCAACACCAGGAAAACGCCCGCGGCCAGCTCGAGGGTAGGAACGACCACAGCGAGCCCGTTGCCGTACGGGTAGTCGGCGTACGCCGCTTCCAGGCCGGAGATGCCCTCGTTGCCGCCGAGGCGGAAGAATGTCCCTACCGAGTGGATGATGAGCATCGCGCCGAGTGCGAGACGCTGCAGGAGAAGGCCCAGGTCGGTGGTGCCGCGGCGGGTCTCGTCCTCCACCACAACCGGCTCGGCGGTCTCGGCGTAGACCGGGTCGGTGCCGGTGGCGGTGGCGGAGTCGGTCGCGTACGCGGGGGCCGGCGCGACATAGGTTGGCTCGCGGTCCACGGCGACCGTCTCAGAGGCGCTCTCAAACGAGGTGGTCTCGGGCGCCTGCGGGATCAGCGGCCCGTCGGTTTGCTCGCCGCGCGGGAAAATCTCCGTCGGGGCTGCCTTGCCCGTGCGGGTGTACAGGCCGTCGGCGGCAGACTTCGCGCCGCCCGTGTACTCCGGCACCTCAGGAGAATCCAGGTTTGTCAGATCATTTTGCTCGTTGGGCGTGAGATCACGTGGGTTGTTAGCCATGCAAACAATGTATGCGAAAACACTGGCTGATCCTTGGTAACGCGCCGTTAGAATAGCAAATCTAAGCCTGTGCGCTGCACGGTTGACAGCGAGGACCGGTGGTCGTCGGTTAGCAATGGGCCCTTAATGGTGTTACCCTCGGCTCCGCTCTTTTACTAGATTTCATTGAGGAAAATTATGGGTAAAACAATGAAAGTCGCCCTCGCGCTCGTCGGCCTCACCGTCGGCGCGGGCTTCGCGTCCGGCCAGGAGGTGATCCAGTACTTCCTCTCCTTCGGATACTGGGGCATCCTCGGTGCGGCTATCGCCGGCGGCGCAATCGCCATCTTCAGCGGCTGGGTCTACCAGCTCGGCTCCTACTACATGGCGGAGGACCACAGCGCCGTGTTCAGGAGTGTCTCGCGTCCGTGGCTGTCCAGGTACATGGACATCACCACCGTTTTCACACTGTTCTGCATCGGCTTCGTCATGGTCGCCGGTGCGGGTGCGAACCTCGAGCAGCAGTTTGGCCTTCCCACCTGGGCAGGCTCGACAATCATGGTTGTGCTGCTGCTCCTGTCCGGCCTGCTGGACATTGACAGGCTCACCAGTGTCTTCTCCTACATCACGCCGCTGCTGATTATCTGTTTGCTCGCCGCGTTCGTGATCACGCTGACCGACATGCCGTCGGACTTTGGCTACCTCAACGAGCTCTCGCAACAAAACCAGAGCGCATCGGGCACGTTCGGCAACTGGCTCATCACCGCGCTGAACTACGCCACCCTGGTGATGATCATGGACGTCTCCATGATGCTTGTCTTCGCCGGCTCCCACATGAACCCGGCGCAGGCGGGTAAGGGCGGCCTGCTCGGCGGCATCATCTTCGCCGTGCTGCTGCTGATCCTGACCTTCATCCTGTTCTGCAACATGGAAGACGTCATGGATGCGGACATGCCGCTGCTCATGGTCTTCGACAACATGCACCCGGCCGTGGGCGTGTTCGTCGCCATCGTCATTTACCTGATGATTTACAACACCGCTGTCGGCATGTTTTACGCCAGCGGCCGCCGCCTCAGCCACGACAACCCGAAGAAGTTCCGTCCGTACTACTTCGCTGCCGTGCTCGTCGGCTTCGCGCTGTCCTTCATCGGCTTCGCTGACCTGGTCGGCTGGGTGTACCCGGTCCTTGGCTACCTGGGCCTGGTGCTGGGCATCGTCATGGGTGTCGCCTGGTTCCGCGACCGCAAGAACATCCAGGAAGAAACCGGCCGCCGCGAGCGACTCGCTGAGCTCGCTTCCACCGCCCTGGATCCAAATGAGGACGAGCTGTCCCGCGCCGAGCGCGACGAAGTGGACTCGCTGACCTCCGATTCCCACGTTGGCGGTCAGGATTTGTGGCAGTCCGTCCAAGAGGAGGTCGCTGCCGACCTCACCTCGGATTCCTCCAGCGACTTCGACGTCAAGAACGTTCCCGCCTTGGATCCTGAGTCCAAGGGGTACGAAGGCGCCCCCGAGTACGAGGGCGACAAGATCCACTGGGAGGCGTACGAGGAGATGTACAAGACCGGCGAGTTCCCCGCCGTCAAGCCCGAGCAGAAGTCTCAGGACAAGTAAGCATAATTCGCTTTACGACGTCTAGCTTCGCCCCGGCCAACGCAATGTTGGCCGGGGTTTTGCGTTGCCGGGCCTCTTTCGGTCCCCACGGTACGAGGGGCGCAGGGCAAAAATACTTCACAGATCCACGTACGAAGGCTCGCCACGATCAGTGATCACGACCGGTTGCTCGAGCGCCACACACTTAGCTGCACTGATGTCCCGGTGAAATTCTCTTGCTGAAATAGCTGCCATGCGAACCTCCATGTAGGTACGTACCTACATGGTCGGGCGGAAAGTGATGGAGTGCCCCTTTGCGTTACAGATGGTGAAAGGCAGATGGTGAATCCGCGCGGATCTGCGGATTTTCACCATCTGCCTTTCACCTTTTACGGCCGAGGCAGCCGGGTCTCCCCTACTCCGCGAGCTTCTTCGCGATGAGCTGGTTGACCTGGCCCGGGTCGGCCTTGCCCTGCGTCGCCTTCATCACGGCGCCGACGATGGCACCGGTGACCTTCTTGTTGCCGGCGCGGTACTTCTCCACGATGTCCGGGTTGGCGGCCAGCGCGTCGTCGACGGCCTTCTCGATGGCGCCGTCGTCGCGCACGACCTCCAGTCCGCGGTCCGCAACGACCTTGTCCACGTCACCCTCGCCGGCGATGACGCCGTCGATCGCCTGGCGGCCCAGCTTGGTGGTCAGCTTGCCTTCCTTGACCAGCTCCACCACGCGGGCGACATCGGCCGGGGTGACGCCGAGGGCGTCGAGGTCCTTGCCGGCCTCGTTGGCCTTGCCGTTGATGTAGGACACCCACCATGCGCGGGCCTCATCGGGCGTGGCGCCAGCCTCAACGGTGTCCACGATCAGGTCGAGCGCGCCTGCGTTGACCAGGTCGCGGAACTCCTTCTCCGGCAGCTGCCACTCCTCTTGGATGCGCGCGCGGCGCACCCACGGCAGCTCCGGCAGGGTGGCGCGGATTTCCTCGACCCACTCCGGCTTGGCAATCACCGGCGGCAGGTCCGGGTCGTTGAAGTAGCGGTAGTCGCTCGCCTCTTCCTTCGGGCGGCCCTTGGAGGTGGAGCCGTCCTTCTCCTGGTAGTGGCGGGTCTCCTGCACCACTTCCCCGCCGTCCTGCAGGACCGCGGCTTGGCGCTGCATCTCGAAGCGCACGGCCTGCTCGACGGACTTCAGGGAGTTGATGTTCTTCGTCTCGGTGCGGGTGCCGAATTTTTCCTGGCCGACCGGGCGCAGGGACACGTTGGCGTCGCAACGCATGCTGCCCTGGTCCATGCGCGCGTCGGAGACGCCGAGGGCCTTGACCAGCTCGCGCAGTGCGCCGACGTAGGCCTTAGCCACCTCTGGGGCGCGCTCGCCGGCGCCGATGATCGGTTTGGTCACGATCTCGATCAGCGGGATGCCCGCGCGGTTGCAGTCCACCAGCGACGCGGTGGCGCCGGTAATACGGCCGGAGGCGGAGCCCAGGTGAGTGAGCTTGCCGGTGTCTTCCTCCATGTGCGCGCGCTCGATTTCCACGCGCCACTCGGTGCCGTCCTCGAGCACGACGTCCAGGTAGCCGTCGTAGGCGATCGGCTCGTCGTACTGGGAGATCTGGTAGTTCTTCGGCTGATCCGGGTAGAAGTAGTTCTTGCGCGCAAACCGCGAGGACTCGGCGATCTTGCAGTTCAGCGCCAGGCCGATCTTGATGGCCCACTCCACGCCCTTGGCGTTGACCACCGGCAGCGCACCGGGAAGCCCGAGCGAGACCGGGTCGATGTTCGTGTTCGGCTCCGCGCCGAAGTGGGCGGATGAGGTGGAGAACATCTTCGTCTCGGTGGCGAGCTCGACGTGCACCTCAAGGCCCATCACGGGGTCGTACTTTTCGAGTACTTCGTCGTAATCCATCAGGTCGTACGCAGTCATGCGCAACAGTCTACTGCCCCGCCCCGCGCCCCCGCGCTACAGCTCGCCCCGTCGCTGCACCCACACAAATGCCGCCGTCTTCTCGCGGCCGACAGCGAGCGCATTGCCTATCGACGGCCCATTGCCCACGTGCACCGTCCCCCACAAAGTGTCGCCGGTTTGGGCCGGCAGGACGTCGCAAAGCAACTGCATCGCCACGGGTGCGAGGCCGCGACCGCGGGCATTGTCGTCGAGGAGGAACTCGTAGACCTGGAAACCGCGCATGCCGTTTGCATCGTCGCGGGCCGCCGCGATGATGCCCGCGCGCTGCCCGTCCACCTCGATCGCGCACAGCGCACCGGTCTCCGCGCAGCTTTGCAACTGCTCCAGGGTCGCAGCCTCCGTCCAGGTGCGCACTTCGGGCCGTTGCTTTGCGACGTTGCCGAGCACCTCATCGGCATATGGTGCCGTCTCCGAGGGGTCTGCTGGGGTGAGCCGGACGCGTTCGTGCTGCGGGCGGCGCGGTTTCCGCCGCAGCTCGGAGACGAGCCCGGCGATAATCCACTGGTCAACGTCCGCGTCCTCGGGCGGGTTCGGCAGCTCGAAACGGATGGCCAGCGGGTCGAAGTCCGCGAACTCGCGGTGCAGCTGTGTGGCATACGTGCCTAGTCGGTCGTGCTGCGGTGGCACGGAGGTCGCGACAACGTGCACGAAAGGCTTGCGCATGTCCAGCCCCAGGAAACGGATCCCAGCGATGCACCAGTTACCGTCCGCAAACTCCACGCGCCGGTTCGCCCACGCCAGCGGGTCGGGCACGTCCGGGCCGCCGAGAGGTTGCAGATGGTCGCGGAAACCGGCGCCAAACTCCGCGTCTGCTGTGTGCTCGGCCTGCGGGCGCATCTCCTGCATCGCGAGCTCGCGCCGCTCGTCTGCGGAGTACCACTCGCGAAGCTGAAGTGGCATCCACGTCTCGTACGCGCGCGCCATCTGTTCAAGCAGTCTCATTTCAGCGATGCTACTGCAGGGGCGGTACATATAGCTGCACACTGCGAATGAGAGAGCAGTTCCCTATAGTGGCTCCGAGTGAAATACCCCGATTTTTCTGACAGAAATACCCGCACCGGCACCATAGGGCTCGTGGCGGCCGGCGCTTTGCTCCTGGCGGCCCCGTTCATGGCCCAGGCGGCAACGCAAAGCGACGAGCCCGAAGCCCCCGAAGTCACGGAGGTGGCTGCGGGTGGCGCCACACTGCGCAACGCAGACGGCTCGGTGCTGCAGTGCCCCCAAACTGACGGCGGCTCCGACATGGTGAAATGGGATTGTGGCGACACGCGGATCCAGCTGCGCACCGAAGACTCTTTAGGCGATGAAGCCGAGCTCGCCAACGCCGTCACGCGCTTGTATTGGCTAGCGTCGAATGGCGAACGAATCACCCCGGACGAGCTCGATCACCCTGCCTCCGGTGTCTATGCGGTACACCGCGACGGCGTGTCTATCGCCGCCACCGAACGCGACAACCTGACGGTATACGTCGCGGCTTCTGATACCTACGGCCGCGAGATCGTCGACCGCTTCGTCGCTGAGGAGGCCCGTTGATGCGAACGAACGTCGTACTCCAAGCCCTCGGCGGCCTGGCAATCCTCGCGGGTGTGGGACGGTTCGTCTACGCACTTACCCAGGTGCCGTGGACGCCTGCGTTCGGCGCTGCAGCGGCGGCATTCGTCCTCATCGCCGTTGCGGCGCTGTGGCTCCTATCGCGCCGGCACCCTGGGCGGCCGGAAGCTTCGTGGTGGCTACCGGTTGGCGTAATCGCAGGAGTGGGCGTGTGCGGCGTGGTTCCACTCGTCAACTCCGCTTACCTCGATGCGGCGCAGCAGCTGCCCGACGCTGTTACGTACCTGTTTTCCTCGATTCCGGAGGAGACTGCCAAACTGCTGGCTGCGTTACTGGTCATCGCCGCTTTCGCGCCGGTGCGCCGACCCGTCGAGTCGGCGATGGTCGGCATGGCGGTCGGCGCCGGCTTCTCAGTCGCCGAGATCGTAACCAATTCAGCGATTAAAGCGACGCTGGATCTGCACTCGGAGTACCGCGACGGCGCAATTTTTATGCTTGTGATGGTTGTCTTGGGACCATTTGCTCACGCGGTCTATACCGGGTTGGCCGCGTGGGGCCTCGGCGTATTTTTGTGCCGCACCGACCAGCCCCTCGGCTGGCGTCTCTCCCGGCTCGCAGTCTGGTTTGTGCTGGCCGCCGCGCTCCACGGTGCCTTTAACGGCTCCCGTGAGCTTCCCGACCCTTACGGAACTGTGGCTATGTTGGCAGTCTCTGTCCTGCTCTGGGTGCTGCTCATCTGGCTCTATCGCCGCTCCTGCCGCATCGGCCGTCAGGAGCCGGTCGCCTCCCACACCTCGCGGTAGCTCTCGGCGAGCGTGGCCACCGTCTCGTGCGCGTTGAGGCCGCTAGGGTTGCCCACGACCCACACCGGCACTCCGGCGAGGGTCTCGGGCTGGAGGCCGCGGGTGGCCTTTGGTCGTCGATAAGCATCGCGGTATGCCCCGATGCCTGCGAACATGACAGCAGTGGGCTGATGCTTTTCGACGACTCCGCGCACGACCTCGCCTCCTGCAACCAACTCCGCCTTCGTCAGGTCGGACGCCTTCGGCGTCATGCGGTTCACCAGATTGGTGAACCCGATGCCGAGCTCGGCGAGCATGGCGGCGTCCTTGTCGGAGAGCCCCTCGTTGGCGTGGACGCGGTAGGGCGTGATGCCCGCGGCCTCGAGCGCCGGCCAGAAGCGGTTGCCCGGGAACGCGAACGGTGCGTCCACCTCCTCGGTGAGGCGGCCGGGGTTGATCCCGACAATGAGCAAGCGGCAGGGGTCGGGGATGCGGTCGTGCATGTCTTCCGACCCTACTGGGCCGGCCTCCCGGGTCGCCGGTTTTGCAAAAGTCGGCAGAACACGGCCCCTAGATGCAAGTCCCCCATGGTCGCCGACGGCACGCTCGCCGACTTTTACAAACCTGCCTACGTGAACATGGCCTTCGCGGTGGTGTAGCGGCGCTCCGGCACGGTCTTGAGCTGCGCGACGGCGTCCTCGAGCGCCACGAGTTCGATGTCCTCGCCGTGCAGCGCGACGCACTTGCCGAAGTTGCCCTCGTGGGCGGCGCGGGCGGCGTGGACGCCGTAGCGGGTGGCCAGCACGCGGTCGTAGGCGGTGGGCGTGCCGCCGCGCTGGATGTGACCGAGCACGGTGGTGCGCACGTCGTAGCCGAGGCGCTTTTTCACCTCGTCGCCGATGATCTGGCCCATGCCGTTGAAGGTCTTGTGGCCGAACTCGTCTTCCTCACCCAGGCCGGCGTCCATGGTGCCTTCCTTGGGGATTGCGCCCTCGGCGACGACGATGATGCCGTACTTCTCCCCCATCTGGAACCGGCGCTCCATGGCTTTGCAGATCTCGGCGATGTCGAACGGCTCCTCCGGGATCACGGTGTAGTGCGCGCCGCCGGCCATGCCAGCGTGGAGGGCGATCCAGCCGACGTGGCGGCCCATGACCTCGACGATGAGGATGCGGTTGTGGGACTCGGCGGTGGTGTGCAGCCGGTCGATCGCGTCGGTGGCCACGGACACCGCGGTGTCGAAGCCGAACGTGTAGTCGGTGGCGGCGACGTCGTTGTCGATGGTCTTAGGCACGCCGACGACCGGGATGCCGTTGTCGGAGAGCCACTTGGCACCCTTGAGCGTGCCCTCGCCGCCGATCGCGATTAAAGCGTCCACCCCGGCGTCGTCGATGTTGGCCCTGATCTGGTCCAGTCCCGCCTTGAACTTGTCCGGGTGCAGGCGGCCGGTGCCCAGCACGGTGCCGCCACGAAGCAGGAGGGAGTCCATGTAGGCGTCGTCGTAAAGGTCGACGCGGCGATCCTCCATCAGCCCCACCCAGCCGTCGCGGTACCCCACGACGGTGGAGCCGTACTCCGTGTTGGCGGTGCGGACGATGCCGCGGATGACGGCGTTGAGGCCGGGGCAGTCGCCGCCGGAGGTCAAAGTGGCAAGTCGCATACCTGCCAGGCTACCCGCGAAGCCGAAGGGACGACACCGCGCCGATCAGCATCGCAACGCATGGCAGCGCAAGCGCCCAACCGGCGGTGGATTCGATTGCGCCGGAAGCCAGCACCATGCCCACCAGCGCCACGCCGAGGACGGACCCGACCTGGCGGGCGGTGTTGTACAGCCCGGAAGCCGCGCCGGTTTCGTGCTCGGGGACACCGCGCATGGTCACCGCCGCGTTCGGCGCCCACACAAACGCCCCGCCGATGCCCAACAGTGAGGTCACTGCGGTAAACCACCACACGCCGGCCCCGGTGTGGATCAGCGCTATGGCGAGCGCGAGCCCCACTGCGGAGAGTGTGAAGCCCGCGGCGCAGAGCTTGCCTGGGTCGCGACGGTCCGTCAGGTACCCGGCCACCGGGGTGAGCACGAGCGCGAACACGGACATCGGCGCAGTGATCGCACCGGAAGCCGTCGGCGAGGCACCGGCGACCGTTTGCAGCCAGTACATCAGCGGGATGAACATCGACGCCACGGTAAAGCCCATCGCCGCCACGCCCAGAGCGCCGAGCGCGAACGAGCGGTTGAGCATGAGCTCCACGGGCAGGAACCCGTCGTCGGTGCCGTTGCGGGCAGACAGCACCAGCACGCCAATCAGCAGTGCACCGAAGAGGATCGAGGGCCACTGCCCAAACTGGATGCCGTACACGAGCAGTCCCAACCCGCCGAAAGAAAGCAACACCGGCAGCAGGGTCACCCGCTCGCCGCTGCGCGGCAGCCGCGGCAGCGCAACCAGTCCGGCGATCAGCGCCACCGCGCCAAGTGCTGCTTGGGCGAAAAACGCCGCGCGCCAGCCGAAGGTGTCCGCCACTGCCCCGCCGACGACCGGGCCGATCAACGACGCCACCGAGCCGATCACGCCCCAGGTTGCGAACGCCCGGCCTTGCTTGTCCTCCGCGAACACGCGCGGGATCAGGCCGAACGCCTGAGGCAAGAACACCGCGGCGCCCGCACCCTGCAGGCCGCGGGCCACTACCAGTGAACCGAACGACCAGGACGCGCCCGCGAATACCAGCGCGGCCACATAGATGGCCAGACCGATGAGGAAGACGCGGCGTTGCCCGAAGGCGTCTCCAAGCTTGCCCGTCGCCGGCATGGGGGCCACCGTGCACAGCAGGTAGATGCTGGTCAGCCACACGGCGGAGCCGACGTCGAAAGGCAAAAGTGGTGTGATCACGGGCATGAAGCCCTGGTCGATCAAGACAAGAAAATACCCCGCAGCCAGGGCTGCGAGGGTATTCCAGGGATTAACGGCTGGCTTCAAAAGCGGCACCCACGCGGTACAAGCGCGCGTCCTCGAAGGCCGGGGCGATCAGCTGCAGGCCCACCGGCAGGTTCGTGTCGGAGGCCTCGCCCGCCGGCACCGACATGCCGGGCAGACCGGCCAGGTTCAGCGGCAGGGTGAACAGGTCGAAGTTGTACATCGCCAGCGGGTCGTCCACCTTGTCGCCCAGCTTGAACGCGGTGGTGGGAGCGGCCGGGGCGGCGATGACGTCGCAACACTCGAATGCCTTGGCAAAGTCCTGCGCCACCAGGGTGCGCACGCGCTGCGCCTGCAGGTAGTACGCGTCGTAGTAGCCCACGGACAGCGCGTAGGTGCCCAGGATGATGCGACGCTTGACCTCCGCGCCGAAGCCTTCGCCGCGGGTGGCGGCCATGACTTCCTCGGCGGAGCGGGTGCCGTCGTCGCCGACGCGCTGGCCGTAGCGCATACCGTCGAAGCGCGCGAGGTTAGAGCTGACCTCGGAGGTCTGGATCAGGTAGTACGCGCCCATGACGTCTTCGAAGCTCGGGCAATCCACCTCGACGATCTCCGCGCCCTGCGCCTCAAGCTGCGCGTAGGCCTTGTCGATGGCGTCCTTCACACCGTCCTGCGTGCCCGGGCGCTCGAACTGCTTCACGCGGCCGATCTTCACGCCCTTCAGGTCGCCCTTCGCGCCCTCGCGGGCGGCGTCTGCGAGCGCCGGCACCTCGCGGTCCACGGAGGTGGCGTCGAACTCGTCGTGGCCGCCGATGATCTCGTGCAACAGCGCGGTGTCCAGCACGTTGTTCGCACACGGGCCCACCTGGTCCAGGGAGGACGCGCAGGCGATCACGCCGTAGCGGGACACACCGCCGTAGGTCGGCTTCACGCCCACGGTGCCGGTCAAAGACGCAGGCTGGCGGATCGAGCCGCCAGTGTCAGTGCCAATGCCCAGCGGGGCCTCGCCGGACGCGAGCGCCGCTGCGGTGCCGCCGCCGGAGCCGCCCGGGACGCGCTCCAGGTCGTGCGGGTTCTTCGTCTGCTTGTAGGCGGAGTTCTCCGTGGACGACCCCATGGCGAACTCGTCCAAGTTGGTCTTGCCCAGAATCGGGATGCCCGCCGCGCGCAGCTTGGCCACCACGGTGGCGTCGTACGGGCTCATGTAGCCCTCGAGCATCTTGGACGCGGCGGTGGTCGGCGCGTCGGTGGTGACCAGCAAGTCCTTCAGCGCCAGCGGCACACCCGCAAGCTTGGAGGCCGGCTCCCCGCCGTTCTTCACCTGCTCGTCCACCTTGTCCGCGGCCGCGAGCGCCTCCTCGGCACCGACGTGCAGGAACGCGCCGAGCTCGCCGTCGACCTCAGCGATGCGGTCGAGGAACGCCTGCGTGACCTCGCGGGAGGTGACGTCGCCGGACTGGATCATTGCGGCGAGCTCGTGCGCTGGCTTTGCGACGAGACCTTCGGCCGGAATCGTGTACTGCGTCATTTCCTTCTAGTCTCCCTCTCCGAGAATCTGCGGAACCACGAAGCGGTCATCTTCCACGGCCGGGGCCTGGTCCAGCGCCTCGGCCTGCGTCAGCGTCTTCTTCTCCACATCCTCGCGCATACCAGCGTCGATGGAGTGCGGGTGGCTCATCGGCGTGACACCCTCCGTGTCGACGCTCTGCACCTTCGAGACCGCGTCCACGATCGTGTCCAGCTGCTGGGCGATGTCGTCCAGCTCCTCGTCCTTCAGCGCGATTCGCGCCAGGCGTGCGATGCGCGACACCTCGTCGCGTGAAATCTCAGCCACAGTCCAATCCCTTCCACATCGCGTGGGTTGCGTATGACGCGCCTTATCTTACGTCAACGCAATTCGCTCACCCGCGAGCGGTAAGGCGCACTGGCAGCGAAGCCCAACCACCAACAGGGTGAACCTCCCGCTCGCCTTGTCCGGCGCTGGATAGCTCCGCCACTGCGAGGAGTTCTTCGGTGAACGCTTGCAGCTCAACGATCGACAACGTCTTGCCAGGGCAAGCGTGCGGCCCTGCGCCCCAGACCAGGTTCTCGTCGGCGTTAGTCTCCGGTTCGAAGCCGTCCGGGTCTGCAAACGTTTCCGGGTCGCGGTTTGCCGCTGTCCAGTGGATGCGCACCCTTTGGCCTTCGGGCAGATCGTGCCCGTCGAGCGACACCGGGCACGTGGTCACTCGCCGGTTGCTCACAAACGGCGAGTCGGCGCGCAGGATTTCGTCGGCGATCGCAGTGAACTCCTTTTGCGAAACGCCGCCTGCGAGGCGGTCTTGGAGCTCGGGGCGTTCGATCAGTGCTTCGAGCACAACCCCGATGCAGTAGGCCATCGAGCTCAGATCTCCCGCAGTCCAGTTGCGTAGCACGGAGACCACTTCCTCGAATTCCAGACGCCGACCGAGACTGTCGTCGTGGACAAGACGCGAGGTGACCGAATCGTCGGGGCTGTTCTGGAGGGGCTGCACGACGGAGCGAATGATGTCGTCGAAACGCTCGGCGACCGCCGCTGTGCGCTCGAGCTCGCCGGACCGCGTTGCCGCATTGTTGTCGGCCACCCACGCAATGAGGGTGTCGTCGAGCTCACTTGGCCATCCGAGCCAGGCGGTCATCGCGCGGACCGCATACTGGGCGCCCAAGTCGCCGACCGCGTCGACCTCGCCGTTCGACAGCGCTTCTTCAGCCAACTGGCGCGCGATCTTGCGGAACATCGGAGCGAGCTGATCGACCTCCTCCGCCGCGAGGTAACGGTCGATCAACGCACGCATCTCGGTGTGCTTTTCGCCGTCAAGGCCGTTGGGCAACTGCAAAAATCGCGACACACCCGACGAGAACTGTTCCGGGTTCTCCGCCACTTCGCGGGCGAGAGCGTTGCCCGTGACGACGACCTCCTTGCCGCCGCGAGCCAACTTCGCGCCGTCGCGAAGCAACGCGTCCCCGACCGCGCGGGGCTCGGCGCCGGCGAGTGTGGTCTGCGTGATTTCGGTGCGGCTCATTGTGCTCCTCCTTAGTTAGAAGACTGCTGCGATTTCGACCGTACACCCGCTGCCGGAATGCCGAATTGCTATAAATAAGGCCATGTCGTACCTCATCCGCGTTTCCCTCCCGGACGTCCCTGGCAGCCTTGGACAGCTCGCCGAGGCGTTCGGCATGGTCGACGCCGACATCAACTCCGTTGACATCGTGGAATCCTCCACCGACGGCACCGTGACCGACGACATCGTGGTCACCCTGCCCACCGGCGTGATGGTGGACACCCTGATCACCGCCGTGGCCTCCGTCGACGGCGCCGAGGTGGATTCCATCCGCCCGTTCACCGGACGCGTGGACCGCCGCGGGCAGATTCAGATGCTCGCCCAGATTGCGGCGCAGTCTGGCAGCGTCGAGGACCGCCTCAGCGAGCTGGTCGACGTCATGCCGAGTGCTGTGACCTCTTCTTGGGCCGTGGTGCTGCATTCCTCCGACGACGGGCTCACACGTGCCGCCGCCTCCCCCGCCGCGCCGGAGGACGACGGATCTACCCCGCAGATGCCGCCCGTCGAGGCCGCGCGCATCCTCCAGCCCGACTTCGACGACTGGGCACCGGAGTCCTGGTTCCAGCTCGGCACATCGCTCACCATCACTCCCCTGCACGGCACCGACATGGTGCTGGTGGTCGGCCGCGTGGGCGGGCCGGATTTCCTGGCGTCCGAGGTCCGCGAGATCGGCGACCTCGGCTGCATCACAGGCGCGATGCTGCGCTAGCCAAAGCCTCAACCGTTGCACGTTTTCTAGATTTCTGTAATTCTAGAAAGCATGCAACCGATTGAAGCACGCCTCTCTGACCTCGAAGCGCGCGTCGCCGCGCTCGAACAGGCCCCATCGCCCGAGTCCACCTCACGCCCCAGTTCCAGCAACGAGGCGGACCAAGGCACAGTCACCTTCAAAGGCGACGTGGAGCTTCCGACCGGCACCTACTCCTACGAATGGATCCGCCCAACGGCGTGGATCTCGGACCAACCGTGGGACGACGCGATGGACCGCATCGCCGCTCTCGCGCACCCCGTCCGCGGCGCCATCCTGCGCCACCTTTTAACTGCACCGGCGAGCGTGACGGAGCTGGTCGAATCTGACCTGGTTTCCTCCACCGGCACGGCCTACCACCACCTGAAGGAGCTGCAGGCAGCCGGCTGGGTGCGCAAGCAGGGCGGGATGTTTGAGATTCCCCCGGCCCGCGTCATCCCGCTCATGACGATCGTAATCGCCGGGGAGGACCACTGATGCGCGCTACCAACATTGCCACCGGAGGAATCTCCGCTGTCCTCGCCGCCGCGTTGATGCTCTCCACCGGCCCCCGCGACATTTCCGTGGCCTCTGAACACACCGGCGATACTGAAATCTCCTCCGCACTCGAACACCTCGCGGAAAACGGCCACCACAACCTCGCCGCCTTCACCTACGACGACGGCGAGGTCTGCTTCGGCGGCCTCGGCGCCGACGAGCACAGCGAGTTCGAAATCGGCTCGATCACCAAGACATTCAATGCGGAGCTGGTCCGCCAGTTCATCGAGGCCGGCGAGCTCCGCCTGGACACTCAGGTGCAGGAGCTTATCGACGTCCCCTCCGCCCCCGTTGCCGATGTCACCATCGAGGAGCTGCTCAACCACACCTCCGGGCTCGCCACCACCGAAAGCCTCAGCCTCGCGGACATGTTCGCGGCCAACATCCGCGATGGCGGTAACCCCTACCGGCGCGACACACCGCAAGACATTCTCGACGCCGCCGGTTCCGCCGAGCTGAACAACCGCGGCGAGGAGCAGTACTCGAACTACGGCCACGCGCTGCTCGGCCAACTGCTTGCCAAGCATGCCGGCGTGCCCTACGACGAGTTGCTGCGCACCCGCATCTTCGAGCCCGCCGGCATGACGTCGACCTACGTGGCGCTACCGGGCACCGTCGACGAAGCACCCACAGGCCTGGCCGCCAACGGGCACCCCGCCGGCCCGTGGGACATGGACGGCTGGGCCCCGGCCGGCGCGATCCGCTCCACTGCTGCCGACATGGCGAAATACGTGGAATGGGTGTCCTCGCACGGTGTGCCCGACTATGGCTGGGCAAGCCTCGACGAAGACGGACAGGAGATCACGTTCCACAACGGCGGCACCGGCGGCTTCCGCACCATGTTGGTCTGGGACCCCGAGCGCACCGACCACAGCCGCGCCGCGTTTGTCGCGGGCGACACCGAAGCCTGGGTGGACGCGCTCGGCATCGACCTTATGAAGGAGACCCGATGATCGCACTCGTCATGATCCTGCTGCTCCTTGCGTCCGCGACGTTCAGCGCCGTGCGGAACGCCAAGGGCCCCACTTACGCCCTCGTCAACGCTGTGATCTCCGCAGCGGTGGTGTGGTTGCTCTCATTCGGCGTGAACTGGAACGGCCAGTTCCCCATCTGGCTGTGGTGGGCCCTCGCCGTCTGGGCGGCTGCACTGATCGGCCTGAGCGCCGCGCGCCTTACGCAAGCGCGTCGGGGCCGCCCTCGAGCAGCTGCACAAACTGCGCCTCGGTGAGGATCGGCCGGCCCAGCTCCTCCGCCTTCGCGGCCTTCGATCCGGCGTTTTCGCCCACGACCACGTAGTCGGTCTTCTTCGACACCGAGCCGGCCGCCTTGCCGCCGCGCGACAAGATGGCTTCCTTGATTTCATCGCGGGTGAAGCCCTCCAGCGTGCCGGTGGCGACGATGGTCAGCCCCTCCAGGGTCTGCGGGGCGCGGTCCTCCTCGGCGGATTCCATAGTCACGCCGGCCGCGGCCCAGCTGTCCACGATGTTTTGGTGCCAGTCCACGGTGAACCACTCTTTGAAGCTCTCGGCGATCACGTCGCCCACACCGTCGGTTTCGGCGAGGTCGGCCACGGGGGCGTCGATAAGCGATTGCATCGAGTGGAAGCGCGACGCGAGCGCGCGGGCCGCGGTGGGGCCGACGTGGCGGATGGATAGCGCGACGATGACGCGCCAGAGGTCGGCGCCCTTGGCGGTCTCCAGATTGGCAAGCAGCTTTTTGCCCGACGCGTTGACCTCGCCGTCCTTGCGGGTGTACACGCTGGACTTTTTCAGGTCGTCCTCGGTGAGATCGAACAGTTTCGCCTCGTCCTCCAACACGCCGGAGGCGATGAGGTCGACCGCGCCCTTCTCCCCCAGCGCCTCGATGTCGAACGCGCCGCGCGAGGCGATGTACTCCAAGCGGGTGGACAGCTGCGCTGGGCAGGAGCGGGTGTTCGGGCAGCGCCAGTCCGCGTCGCCCTCCTTCGCGGGGGCGAGCTTCGTGCCGCAGGCGGGGCAGTTTTCGGGGTAGACGAATTCGCGCTCGGTGCCGTCGCGAAGATCCGCCACGGGGCCGAGCACCTCCGGGATGATCTCGCCGGCCTTGCGCACCACCACCGTGTCGCCGATCATGACACCCTTGCGCTTGACCTCGTGCTGGTTGTGCAGCGTGGCCATGGACACAGTCGAGCCGGAGACGAACACCGGCTCCAGCACCGCGAACGGGGTCGCACGTCCCGTGCGGCCGACGGAGACCTCGATGTCAAGCAGCTTCGTGGTCACCTCCTGTGGCGGGTACTTGTACGCGATCGCCCACCGCGGCGCGCGCGAGGTCGCTCCCAGGGCGCGCTGCTCGGCCACGGAATCCACCTTGACCACCAGGCCGTCCATCTCGTGGATGGCGTCGTTGCGGTGCTCGCCCCAGTAGTTGACCGCCTCGATGACCTCATCGGCGGTCTCGGCCCGGCGCGTGTACTCGCTGACCGGCAGGCCCCACTCGGCGAGCTTCTCGTAGGCCTCGTGTTGGCTTTCCGGGGTGAAGCCCTCGCGCGCGCCGATGCCGTGGCAGATCATGCGGAGCTTTCGCTTCTTGACGTCCTCCGGGTTCTTCTGCCTCAGCCCACCAGCCGCGGTGTTGCGCGGGTTGGCAAACGGCTTGCCGCCTTCCTTCTGGCGCAGCTCGTTGAGCTCCGGGAAGTCCTCGGGGCGGATGAACACCTCGCCGCGGACCTCCAGGAACGCCGGGGCGCCGCCAGTGAGCTTCTGCGGGATGTCCTCGATCACCCGGGCGTTGGCGGTGATGTCCTCACCGGTGGTGCCGTCGCCGCGGGTTGCCGCACGCGTCAGCTCGCCGTTTTCATAGACGAGGTCGATGGACAGCCCGTCGATCTTCAGCTCCGTCAAGTACGGTCCGGGTGCCTTGGCAAGCCACTCGCGCATTTCGTCTTCGTTGAAGACGTTGTCCAGGCTCATCATGCGTTCGGGGTGGGTGACGTCCGCGAACGCGGTGTCGGTGGCGGGTGCGCCGACCTCCTTCGTGGGCGAGTCCGGCACGGCCAGCTCCGGGTGGTCCTCCTCCAGCTTCTGAAGGCGGCGGAACAGCTCGTCGAACTCGCCGTCGGTGATCACCGGCTGGCCGTTGTAGTACAGGTCCCGGTGCTTGCGGACCTCAGCGGCCAGTTCGTCCCATTCACGGTGCAGATCAGCGGAAATTTCACTCACGGCACCCGAGTCTAGCGTCCGCGCTGCCCGTGTCGGCGCGCTCATTACAATGTCGCTCATGGCCACTTTCGACGCCTCCCGCATGCTCTCCTTCGACCTGGAGACCACCTCCGCCAACCCGCGCGAGGCCCGTGTGGTCACCTCTGCGCTCGTGCGTATCGACGGCTCCGAGGTCGACGCCAACGAAACCCTCGCGGACCCCGGGGTGGAGATTCCGGAGGAGGCCGCGAAGGTGCACGGCATTACCACCGAGAAGGCCCGCGCGGAAGGACGCGACCACGACGAGGTGGTGCGCGAGACCGTCGAGGCGATCAAGAAGGGCTGGGAGGACGGCCTGACCCTAGTGGTGTTCAACGCCCCCTACGACCTGACGGTGCTGCGCCAGCTCACCGGGGACTTCACGGTCACCGGCCCGGTGTTCGACCCCCTGCTCATCGACCGCGCCAAAGACCGCTACCGCAAAGGCCCGCGCAACCTGACGTCCATGTGCGAGCACTACGGCGTGCGGCTGGACAACGCGCACGAGGCCACCGCCGACGCATTCGCCGCCGCGCGTGTGGCGTGGATGCAGGTGCGCAAGCTCTACCCGGATCTTGCCCAGATGGATGCCGGCGAGCTCATGGAGTACCAGGCAGTGGAGTACTTCACCCTGCAGGAGGACCGGAAGCGCTACTTCGAGTCCCAGGGCCGCGACGCCTCGAACGTGCTGCCCGGTTGGCCGATGCTGGGTTAGCTAATAGCAAGCTCCGCGCGCAGCTTCTCGGCGAAGTCGTGCAGACCCCGGTTGTCGCCCTCGGATTCGACCGAGTACGTCTCCCCCGATTTGGTCTTCACCACCATTGCGCCCGACTCGCTGATGATCACGTCGGCGATGCTGGCGGCGTCGAGCTCTGTGGTCTCTTTCTTCTCCACCAGGCGCAGCGTCTGCCCGTCGAAATCCGCTTCGCGCTTGCCCGACAAAAGCCCAAACGCGGCGAAGAACGCGATGCCGATCCCGGTGCCTAACAACATGTCGTCCATCACGAGGCCGAAGACGACGAAGAACATCACGCCGAAGACGATTCCCATCGAGAAATCGGCTTTCTTCTTATCCCAATGCAGCGACGTACTCATACTTCCACTGTAAGTGCCTCGGCCATCTCCCGGGCCGCCCGGTAGTTCGCCGCCGTGCCCACCAGTGTGGCGGCCGGCTCAGCGTAAACGTCCACGGTCGTGGCGGCCGGGTCGATCTGCAGCTCGTCGAAGAGGTTGTACAGCTCGCGTGGGGCCATTACCGGGATCGCGATGCGTGTGCCGGCGTCCAACAGCCGGGCCAGCGCGTCTTTGTCGGCGCGGCGCGGGTCGCAGGTCAGCCACGGAACGTCGAGAAGCTTGGGCGAATGCAGCAGGTGCCCGCCGAAACGCGCGAGCGTCTCCTCCGGCTCGGGGATCGCGCGGATGGTCTCGAAGTCGGTGGTGCCCTGCAGCGTGCCGGCGACGACCTCGGGCAGTCGCGGCTCGTCCAGCTGCAGCACGCTTGCGCCGAATCGCCTCTCGACGTCCCTCCGGTGCCCCACGCACACCTCCAACAGCGCGTCCGTGAGGTCGCGAAGCGCGCCGGGGTCGGTGATCATGCGGTGGCCGTTGGCCATCTCGATCTCGGCGGCGAGCGTGAACGGGCCGGCCAGCTGCACCTTCACGGTGTGCGCCTTGCCGTGCCAGAGCTCCTCGAGGTGGTCGAGGTCGCGCTCCATGCGGTCGGCGTCCTTGCTTGCCCGGGCCGCCACGCGCCAGCCGCGGGGCCCGCGCGCCACAGGGATTTCCAGCATCGCGGCGGTGCGGCCGATCAGGTCCGAGCCGACGCCGCGGTCCGGCAACTGAGGGATGTGCGGCAGCGGGGTCTCGGAGAGCACCACGTCCGCGGCTTGCGCGAGGTCGGTGCCGGGCAGAGGCCCGAGGCCGAACGCGGTGGGAGGAAGTGTTGTCACGGAGCCGATGTTACGCAGTGGCGCAGATGGTTCCGGAGCCGAGCACGATGTCCCCCAAACCGTCCGGGTCCGGCAGGTAGAGCACCGCCGCCTGGCCGCGCGCCACGCCTTCAAGCGGCTCGTGCAGCGTGAGCGTCATCGCATCGCCCTCAACGCGCGCGGTGCAGGGCACGACTCCGCCGTGGGCGCGGATCTGCACGTTGGCCTCGAACTCGCCCTCCATAGCTGGGTGCAGCACCTTCAGGCGGTCGGCGGTGATCTCGTTGACCTTCAGCGCCTCCCGCGGGCCGACGGTGACCGTGCCAGTGGAGGTGTCCACGTCGGTGACGTAGCGCGGCTTGCCGTCTTCGGCAGGCACGCGGATGTTCAGCCCCTTGCGCTGGCCGATCGTGTACTGGAACGCCCCGTCGTGTTCCTTCAGCTCGCGGCCCTCGGTGTCCTTGATCATGCCTGGGCGCATGCCGATGGATCGGCCCAGAAACGCCTGGGTGTTGCCGTCCGGGATGAAGCAGATGTCGTAGGAATCCGGCTTGGACGCGGTGGCGAACCCGTGGCGGGCCGCCTCCTCGCGGATCTGCGGCTTCTCGGTGTCGCCGACCGGGAAGATGCAGCGGTCCAGATCGTCGCGGGTGAGCACGCCGAGCACGTAGGACTGGTCTTTCTTCGGGTCGGTGGATCGGCGGAGGTTGCCCTGGTCGTCGATAATTGCGTAGTGCCCGGTGGCGATCGCGTCGAAGCCCAAGGTCACCGCGCGGTCCAACAGTGCCGCGAACTTGATCTTCTCGTTGCAGCGCAGGCACGGGTTGGGGGTCTCACCGTGCTCGTAGGACCACACGAAGTTGTCGATGACCTCTTCTTTGAAGCGGTCAGAGAAGTCCCACACGTAAAACGGGATGCCCAGGTGGTCGCACACGCGGCGCGCGTCGGCGGAGTCCTCCAGGGAACAGCAGCCGCGGGCGGACTCGCGGGTCTGTTGCGCGTCCTTGCTCAGCGCCAGGTGCACACCGACGACGTCGTGGCCCGCCTCCACAAGGCGCGCAGCAGCGACAGAGGAGTCGACTCCCCCGCTCATGGCCGCCAATACTCGCATGTCGGCGCAGTGTAGTCCCGTGAAGGCGAAAGGTGAAACGTCCGGCTGGTCACGTGGAAACACCCCCTCGACATATACCCCCCTGGGGTATTAAGGTGGAAGACGGCCGTCGTGCTAGGCCGCCCGGCACGGCCGAACCGACCACAACGATGAACTGCACCGAGAGGACCGAACCATGAACGACAGACACGCCCACTCCGGCACCGAACCCGGTGGGCACGCCAGCCATCACGAACACAGCAACCACGGAGGCCATGCCGGCCACAACCACACAGAGCACGCGGGCCACGGAGAACATGGAGGCCATGGCCACGCGGGCCACGCAGGCCACGGCGATCACGTAGCCCAGTTCCGCAGGCTCTTCTGGATCATGCTGGTTCTCGCGATCCCGGTCGTCGGATTTAACGAAACCTTCACCCACCTCATCGGCTACCAGCTGCCTGACGCGGAATGGACCCGCTGGATCTCGCCGCTCTTGGGCACGGTCATTTACTTCTGGGGAGGTCGCCCGTTCTTGACGGGTGCTGTCTCCGAGATCCGCTCACGAAAACCCGGCATGATGCTGCTGATGGCCCTGGCGATCACGGTCGCTTTCGTCTCCTCCTGGGGTGCGAGCCTGAACTTGCTGGACCGTGGGCTGAATTTCTGGTGGGAACTGGCGCTGCTGGTGGTCATCATGCTGCTGGGGCACTGGATCGAGATGCGCTCCCTCGCCCAGACCACCTCGGCCCTGGATTCGCTCGCCGCACTTCTGCCCGACGAGGCCGAGAAGATCGACGGCGACGAAGTAGTGAAGGTCACCCCGGCGGATCTTGAGGTCGGCGATGTCGTGATCGTGCGGCCCGGCGCGTCCGTGCCTGCCGACGGCATAATCGTCGACGGCAGCGCCAGCATGGACGAGTCGATGGTCACCGGTGAGTCGAAAACGGTGCGCCGCGGTGAAGGCGAGCACGTGGTCGCTGGCACCATCGCGACAGACTCGGGTCTGCGCATCGAGGTCACAGCCACGGGTGGCGACACCGCGTTGGCCGGCATTCAAAAGCTCGTCACCGATGCGCAAGAATCGTCATCGCGGGCGCAGCGCCTCGCAGACAAGGCCGCCGCGTGGTTGTTCTGGTTCACCCTCGGCGCCGCCATTCTGACCGCCGTGGTCTGGACCGTCGTCGGCATGCCAAACGACGCCGTAGTGCGCACCATTACGGTGCTCGTCATCGCCTGCCCTCACGCCCTAGGTCTCGCAATCCCGCTGGTCGTCTCGATTGCGACTGAGCGCGCCGCCCGCGGTGGGGTACTGATCAAGGATCGGCTCGCTCTCGAATCCATGCGCACCGTCGACGCCGTGTTGTTCGACAAGACCGGCACCCTCACCAAAGGCGAACCCACCGTCACCGCGATCGACACCATCAGCGGATATGAGGAAGCAGACGTGCTCGCGCTGGCAGCGGCCGCCGAGGCGGACAGTGAGCACCCACTCGCTCGCGCCATCACCGGTGCGGCGGAGACCCGTGACGTGGCTGTGCCGAGTGCCAGCGACATCTCCTCGTCGCCAGCCGTGGGCGTGAAGGCAACTGTTGACGGTGAGGTAATCGAGGTCGGCGGCCCCTACCTGCTTGAGAAGCATTCCGCCGAAGAGCTCCCCATCGCAGACGAGTGGCGAAAGGAGGGCGCGATCATTCTCCACGTCCTCGCCGACGGCGAAGTGATCGGAGCACTCCGGCTTGCCGACGAGATCCGCCCCGAGTCCCGCGACGCCGTCGACGCATTGCACTCTGCGGGCGCCCAGGTCGTCATGATCACCGGCGACGCGCAGGCCGTCGCGGACACCGTAGCCAAGGATCTGGGCATTGACCGGGTCTTCGCGGGTGTGCGTCCCGAGCACAAGGCCGCGAAAGTCAAGGAACTGCAAGGCGAGGGCCACAGAGTCGCCATGGTAGGCGACGGCGTCAACGACGCCCCCGCGCTGGCCCAGGCCGATGTCGGCATCGCGATCGGTGCCGGCACAGACGTGGCGATCGGCTCGGCGGGCGTCGTCCTGGCAAGCTCCGACCCGCGATCGGTGCTTTCGGTCATCGAGCTCTCCCGTGCGACCTACCGGAAGATGAAGCAGAACCTGTGGTGGGCGGCCGGCTACAACCTGCTGTCCGTTCCGCTGGCTGCCGGTATCCTCGCCCCAATCGGGTTCGTGATGCCGATGAGCGTCGGCGCAATTCTGATGTCGGCCTCGACCGTCGTCGTCGCCCTCAATGCGCAGCTGCTCCGCCGCCTCGACCTCACCCCGCAGAGCAGCACCGACCGGATGCTTAACCGGTCCAAGTGACCCGGCACCGTCCACACCACTCAGGAGGCCCATGATGAACGACCACGGCTACATCAGCGATAAAGACCGCTACCTCGCCCGGCTCAAACGAATCGAGGGGCAAACCCGCGGTATCCACCGCATGATCGACGAAAACGCCTACTGCATTGACATCCTCACCCAGATCAGCGCCGTCAACGCAGCACTGAAGGGCGTAGCACTGGGCTTGCTGGACGATCACTTGAAGCACTGTGTTGCCAATGCGATCAGCGACGGGCAGGAAGCCGACGCCAAGATCGAAGAGGCGTCTGCCGCTATCGCGCGGCTGGTGAAGTCCTAAGCGTCATACCGCAGTACGACGCGGCTGCCCGCGCCGGCAAGTAGCGTGGACGGCCATGAACTTTTCCACTACCCGCGCAGTGCGGATCCGCAATGCGAGCATGGCAGCGTTCATGCTGGTCCCCTGCCTAGTTGGGCTGCTGCCGGATTCGCGGCAGTTGGTCGTCGGACTCGCGCTTCTCGCCTGCGCCGTTGTGGCCCCGTTTACCCGCTGGCGCTGGCCCCTGGAAACGTTCGCTGCGATCCTTACGGTGCTCATTCCCGCGGCGTTCTGCAACTCGCTCCCCGTCGGCACAATCGCCGTGGCGCCGTTCGCCGCGTACGTCGCCAGGCGCCACCTGCCTGCCCCGCACCGCGACTTCGCCACGGCTGCACTGTTGCTTGGCGACGCCGCAGCCACCGCGTTCATCATTCCCGCGCTCACCGCGCTCGAGCCTGTCGACCGGCTCCCCTACGTCTTCTGGAGCATCATTCTGCTGACCGTGGCGCTGCTGTTCGGCGAGCTACGCCGCCGGGCCGAGGAGACCGCGGAGAAGGACCTGGCCCGACAGCGCGAGCAGTTCGAGCGCGACGCCCAAGCACAGCGCGCCCACCTCGCGCGCGAGATCCACGACATTGTCACCCACTCGCTGACCGTCATTGTTGCGCAGGCCGACGGCGCGCGCTTCGCCGCCACCCCGGAGGCGAAGGACGAGGCGCTGCGCACCATCGGCGGCGTCGGCCGCGACTCGCTGCGCCAGATGCGCGGCGTGGTGGAGCTGTTGCGAAGCGCCGAGCAGCGCCCCCTGGAACCAGCGACAGAACTAGACATCGACGGCCTGGTCGCCACCAGCCGCGCAGGCGGTCTCGACGTTGATTACACCGCCCAGGGCGCCCCTCCCGAGGACCTGGCCCCGGCAACCGCGTTGACCGTGCAGCGCATCGTGCAAGAATCCCTGACCAACGCCATGAAGCACGGCACCGGCCGCGCCGAGCTCGCGGTCCGCTGGGGCGCAGATAACGTCGTGGTGGAAACAACAAATCCGGTCGCTCCCGGCGCGGCCACGCGTCCGGGCCACGGCGTGGAGGGGATGCGGCAACGCGCAGCGCTTTCCGGCGGCACGGTGTCCGCATCGGCCAACCCCACCGGCACCTGGACCACAACGGCAAGGATCCCGCTGAACTCATGATCACTCTCGGACTCGCAGACGACCAAGCGCTGTTTCTCCACGGCATCCGCAACGTGCTGGACTCCCAGCCGGACATGGAGGTCCGCTGGCTCGCCGCAAACGGAGAGGAGGCAGTGCAGGCATGCAATAGCGATCCGGTGGGCATTGTGCTTATGGACGTGCAGATGCCCGTCCTCGACGGCATCGCCGCCACCCGGCGTATCACCCAGCACCACCCGGACACGAAGGTGATCGTGCTGACCACGTTCGACGACGAGGACTACGTGCTCGGCGGGATTGGCGCGGGCGCGAGCGGGTTCTTGCTCAAAGACGCCGAACCGGAGGCGCTGCTGGACGCGATCCGCACGGTTGCAGGCGGTGACGCGGTGATTTCGCCGAGGGCGACGAACCGGATCGTCGCAAAGCTTGCTGCCCCGACTGAAGATGCGGTGGCCTTATCCCCCGCCGACCGCCTCGCGCTGGGCGAGCTCACCGAGCGCGAGCGCGAGGTGCTCGTCGCGATTGCCCGGGGCTGGAGCAACGGCGAGATTGCGGAGCGGATGTTCATCTCCATGCCCACGGTGAAGACGCACGTGGGCCGGGTGCTGGCGAAGACGCAGTCGCGCGACCGGGTGCACGCGGCGCTTTTCGCCTACCGCACCGGGTTGGTCTCGCGGGCGGACCTGCTGGATTCCTAAGCCGCGTCATACCTGGGTATCACGCCCAAAATCGTGCCCCGCGCCGACGCGGAAGGCCCCTGCCATGCGCGAACCTTGAACGCATGGAAACACCGATTATTCACACCCGGGGTCTGACCAAGACCTACGGAAGCACAGACGTTGTCCACGACCTCAACCTCGAAGTCCAGCCGGGCGTGGTGCACGGGCTGCTCGGGCCGAACGGCTCCGGCAAGTCCACCACCATGAAGATGCTGCTCGGGCTGATCGCGCCGACCGGCGGCGAGATCACGATGCTGGGCCAGCCGATCTCCCGCGCCAACCGAGCGAAGGTGCTCTCCGGCGTCGGTTCGCTCATCGAGGCACCTGCCGCCTACCCGCACTTAACCGGCGGGGAGAACATGCGCATAGTCACCCGCCTGCTCGGCGCCGACAAGGAGCAGGCGCGCCGCGCAGTGAAGCTTGTGCGCCTGGAGAACCACATGGACAAGCTGGTGAAGAACTACTCGCTGGGCATGAAGCAGCGCCTCGGCATCGCGATGGCGCTGGTGCGCGACCCGCAGCTGCTGATCCTGGACGAGCCCACCAACGGCCTCGACCCCGCCGGCATCGAGGAGATCCGCGAGCTAATCATCAGCCTCGCCCGCGACCACGGCCGCACCGTGCTGGTGTCCAGCCACCTGTTGTCCGAGATTGAGAAGATGGCCTCGGATTTGACCATCATCAACCACGGCGAACTGGTCTTTCAGGGCTCGCAGGACGAGCTCTACAGCGCGCAGCTGCCGGACGTGTTCATCCAAACCCCTCACCCCGATGCCGCCGCCGAGGTACTGCGAGCGCTTGGCCCCACCTACGTCGAGGGTGGCCTGGAGCTTTCCGGGCTTAGCGACGCCCAGGTCGCCGAGACCTGCGCCCACCTCGTCTCCCACGGCGTGGCGCTGCACCAGGTGGTGCGCAAGCGGCGCAGCCTGGAAGACGTCTTCATCGGCCTGACGGGCAAGGAGGCGATGGGCGCATGATGGTCGAGTTTGCAAAGCTCAAGCGCACCAAGATTGTGTTGCTGTGCCTGCTCATGTGCGCCGGCATCGTGCTGTTTGCCAACATGAATCTGTTCGCGGGCGATCCCATCGCCGACTTCCAGGCCGACCCGCACACTCAATGGGCCAGCCACCTCGTCGGGCTGGGCATGGCCCTGGCGTTTCTCACTCCCCTGCAGCTGGCGCTGGTGGCCAGCCGCATCGTCGACGCGGAGCACGCGAGCGGCGGGTGGCGGCTCAACGCGATTGCCGGCACGAGGCCGGGGACGCTGCTTTCCCGGAAGTTCGGCGTTGCCAGCCTGATCGTGGTCGTGTTCACCGCGCTCGAATTCGCCGCAACCCTCGCGCTGCCCGTCGCGATGGGCGCACCCGCCCCTGACGCGGCGATGTGTTCCACGTGGCTGCGCTTCGGGCTCGGCGCTGTGGGCACCAGCATTGCGCTGCTGGCCGTGATGCTGCTGCTGGCGGCGGTGGTCGATTCCCAGATCGTCGTGTTGGGCGTCGGCATCGTCGGCGGGTTCTTAGGCGTCGCCGCGCTGCTCTCCCCGTCTTGGCTCGCGGCGCTCAACCCCTTCGGCTACTACGCCGTGCTGCTGCCGTTCAGCTTCACCGAGTCGGGCGTCGCGCCGACCCAGCCCAGCTGGTGGCTGTGGGCCGCATACCTCGTGCTCGCCGCCGCAGTGTTCACCGCAGGTTCGAAGGCACTGGACCGGAAGGAAATCTAAACCATGCACCTGATCACAAACGACCTGCTGAAGTTCAAGCGCTCCCATATGTGGGCGGTGGTGGTCCTCGTGCCGCTCATCGCCGTCGGCATCGGCGCCGGCAACTACTCCGCCAATTCCGAAACACTGACCGCAGGATGGGACAGCTACTTCTCCCAGATCATGCTCTTCTACGGCTTGCTGTTTTGCACCGCCGGCATCGCAGTGCTGGCCGCGTACGCCTGGCGCGTGGAGCACCGAGGACACAACTGGCTGACCATGCTCACCTCCACCCGCGGCACCGGCAGCCTCGTGGCCGCAAAGATCGCGGCGATCAGCGTCGTCGCCGCAATGATGCACGCGGTGCTGGTGATCCTCGCGCTCGCAGTCGGGCTGGTGCTCGGCGTGCCGGGCGAGATCCCCGTCTACCTCCTCGCCGCCGCGTTCCTGTCGCTGGCGCCGATGGTGGCGGTGGCGGCCTGGCAGTCGCTCTTCTCCATGGTGATCCGCAACTTCGCGGTCCCCATCGGCATCGGCGTGGTGGCCAGCCTCATCTCCTTCGGCGCGCTCGCGTCCGGCATGCCCGGCGTGCGGTTCGTCTCGGCGCCGGCGCTGCTGTCGGAAACGCTGTGGCTGGGCAGCACCGCTGTCGCCGACGCCGGCGCAATCGACGCCGGGACCGTTCTGACCGTGGTGCTCACCTCGGCCGCACTCGCGGCAGCCGGCTGGGCCGCCTCGGTGGCCTACCTGCGCGGGACCGACGCGCGCCTCTAGTACCCTCACCTGCCATGGCCGCAAAGAGCGAGTTTTACGAGATCGACACCGGCGTCGCCGAAGTCCTGCACGAACCCGACGGCTCCATGGTGCTGCTGGTCAACGGCGTGCCCAGCTCCCACGTCGTCCCCGGCGAGCCGACCCGGCTGGATTTCGAGTACATGCGCTGGATGGCGGACTTCCTCGATTCCGCCTACCCGGAGACAAAGCGCGCCAAGTCGCGCCTGACGCACCTCGGCGGCGGCGCGTGCACCCTCGCCCGCTACTTCGCCGCCGCGTGGCCCGGCTCGCGAAGCACGGTCGTGGAGATCGATTCGGAGCTGGCCGTTCTTGCGCGCGAGCGTTTCGACGTCCCCCGGTCCCCCACCGTGAAAATCCGCGTCGGCGACGCCCGCGAGGTCACCGACGCGTTCAAGCCGGCGACCCGCGACGTGATCATCCGCGACGTGTTTACCTCCGCCACCACCCCGCGCAATCTGACGACGGTGGAGTTTTACCGGGCAGCGTGGACGTCGTTAAGCGAAGGCGGCTTCTACGTGGCCAACTGCGGCTCGCACTCGGACCTCAAGGAGGCCAAAGAGGAGCTGGCGGGGATGTTGGAGGTGTTCCCGCACGTCGCGGCCATCGCGGACCCGCCGATGCTGAAGGGCCGCCGTTACGGCAACATCGTGCTCATCGGCGCGGGATCCCCGCTTGAGGCGAGCGACGCGCTCACCCGCAACCTGCTCAAAGGCGGGGTGCCGGCGCAGTTCAAGGACGAGGCGTGGTGCCGCCGCCTGGCGACGCAACCTCGGCACGACTAGCGCTCGATCTAGCCCTTGTTCGCTTCCTTCGCGGCGTTGTCCAGCAGGATGAGCAGGTCGCCGATCTGGTAGTCGCCGACCATCATCTTCTGCAGGTCCTCGATCGGCAGCTCGCCCTGGCCCGCCAACGCGCGGACGAGGTTGGCGATGTTGTCCGCGTCGGTCGGGTCGAAGCCGGCGAGGCGGGCGGCGTCGATAAGCTGCTGCGCACCCAGACCGCCCGCGGCGAGCGCGAGAATGGCCACCACGAGCTTGGTGCTGTCCTGCTCGAGCACCTTCAGCTCGCCGGAGTCCTGCACCTGGAACTGCTCGAGCACGCCGCCGCCTGCACGCAGATCGCCTGCGGCGAACTGGTCCAGCTGCGCGCCGTTGCCGTTGAAGATGTTCATGTCCACCGGCGTGTTGATGCCCACCACGCGGCCGGATTCGCTGCGCTGCCAGAACGTCAGCTTGTCCCAGCCGCCGACTGGGGCCGGCGGGCGGTTCTGGTAGGCCGCCAGCCACAGCGGGTAGGAGGTGAACGCGCGGGTGTCGTTCATGCGCTCGTACCAGAAGTAGCGGTACGTGTAGATCATCGGACGCTTGCCGGTGCGCGCCTCCAGCTCGGAAAGGAACGCCTGCGTCCAGCCGGCGAGCTGCACCGGGCCCAGGCCTTCATCGACCTCGAGATCCAGCACGGGCGGCAGCTGGGTGGCCGGGCCGTCGTTGACCACGGAGGCGAAGTAGCGCGCCTGCGCCACCGGGTCCTCCGCCGGGCGCGCGTAGTGGTAGGCGCCCACCTTCAGCCCGGCATCGGCCGCGGCCTTGGCGTCCTCGTCGTAGAAGTCGTTCTTCCAGCCGTCGCCCTCGGAGGCCTTCACGTAGGCGAAGTCCTGGCCGCCGGCGGTGCGGACGGAGCCCCAGTCGATGGCTGCGCCGCCCGGGCGCTGGTGGCCCGCCACGTCCACGCCGGAGACAACACCCGGGATGGACTGGGCGTCTGCGGGCCCGGTCACCGGGTTGACCACGCTTAAGCCCACGGCGAGCGCGGTCACGGCGGCGGCTGCGGTACGGATGCGGCGAGAAATCTGCATGACCGACACACTAAACCACTCAAGTCACACGCACCACACGCGACACGCAAGTTACAGCGCGCCGGCGGCTCTCGCCCGCTCCACCACCTCCGGGATCGCGGCGAGGAACTTCTCCACGTCCTCGCGCGTGTTCGTCCGCCCCACCGTTACGCGCAGCGCGCCCATCGCTTCGCGCTCGGAAAACCCCATCGCCTCCAACACGTGGCTCATGCGCAGCACACCGCTGGCGCACGCCGAGCCGGCCGACACCTGAATGCCCTGCGCATCCAGCAGCATGATCAGCGCGTCCGCGTTCGCCCCGGGGAACATGAAGTGCGCGTGCCCCGGCAGGCAGGGCTCATGCTTTGCGACGATCACCTCCGGCACCGCCTCTTTCACCCCCGCAATCACCGCATCGCGCAGGCCCGCGATCCGCTGTTGCTCCTGCCCCATCTCGGCGACAGCCTCCTCCAGCGCCGCCGCCGTGGCCGCGGCCGAGGCCACGTCCACCGTGCCGGAGCGGATGCCGCGCTCCTGCCCGCCGCCCAGAATCACCGGCTTCGGCGCCGGCGAACGACGCGCCAGAAGCAGGCCCATACCGCGCGGGCCGCCGAACTTGTGCGCGCTAGACGCAAGCGTGGCCGCGCCGAGCTCGTGGAAGTCCACCGGGATGTGCCCGACCGCCTGCACCGCGTCCACGTGCACCGGGGTGCCCGCGGCCTCGGCTCGAGCAACAACCTCGTGCACCGGCTGGATCGCGCCGGTCTCGTTGTTCGCCCACATCACCGCCGCCACCGCGGCTGGGGTATCCAACGCGGAAAGGTCCGAAACCACGCCGTCTCGCCCCACCCGGAGCCATTCAGTCTGGCCCAGAGACTTGACTACCTCGAGCACGGCCGGGTGCTCGATCGGGGTGGACACGACGCGGCCGCCGCCGGAGGCGTCGTAAAGCCCGCGCACCCCGATGTTGTTCGCCTCGGTGCCGGAGCCGGTGAACACCACCTCCACCGGGTCCGCGCCAAGGGCGGCGGCGATGCGCTCGCGGGCGTCGGCGAGCACCGCGTTCGCCTTGCGCCCGGCGGCGTGCTGGCTGCCGGCGTTGAGGGCGCCGGCGTGCTCCACCCACGCGTCGATGGCGCTTTGGCGCATGGGCGTGGTGGCTGCGTGATCGAGGTAGACCATGCCCCACAGGTTAGGCGTGCACGCGCGCGCCGCACACATGCGCCACCGCGTCGTTGCCCACGCGCGCGATCACCACACCCATCTGCCTGTCCCCGCGCAGTTTGAGCTTCTTGCGCAGCTGGTCCGGGTCCACGTCCACGCCGCGCACGAGGATCTCCGCGCTGCCCGCGCCGTGGCCGGCGAGCGTCTTCTTCAGCGCGCGCAGCGGCACCGCCTCGATGAACTCGAAGCCGCTGTAGCCCGCCGGGATCGCGTCGCCCGTGGTGTAGGCGATGTGTTCGTCCAGCATGCTCAGGCCGTGGCGCGCCGCCCACTGCCGCACCAGCCCGGCGCGCACCACCGCCCCGTCCGGCTCGATGATCCACCTGCGAGGCGCGGTGACCTCCACCTCGTCCGGCTCGGCGTCGGTGACGCGCTCCTCGAAGTCCCGCAGCACAACTGCCTCTCGACGTGCTCCGCCCGCCAACCCCGGCGTATACAGGCACGCCTCCTTGACTCCCCCATCCACGGACACGACACTAACCAGCCCGTCCCACCCGGAGTAGTCGATGCCCGGCGCGCACTTGACCGCCATCTCACGGCCCGCGTGCGCGGCCAGCAGATCCGGCAGCGGCGGCAACAGCTTCGCCGGGTCGGTGATGCGCTTGCCGCCGGCGCGGCGCGCCGGGTCGGCCACCACTGCCCCGCCCTTGCTCACCGGCGTAAGCGCGTCGGCGCGGGCCAGCCAAGCGTCCGGCCCAAGGTTGTGGCGGGCCATGACCAGGCGAGCGGCGTCCAGGTCGGAGCCGAGCCACGTTACGCCAGCATCACAAAAGGCCGGCGCCTCCGAGCCCACCGAGCAGGTCACGTCGTGGACAAACTCCACCCCTGCCGCCGCGATCCGCTGCGACCGCACGCGCGCCACGCGCGCCGGGGTGGCCTGCTGCACAGCGTCGGCATCGGTGAGCCAATCCTCCGGGAACTTCCCCGCTGCGGCGCGCTGGGAGGAGATGAGCACGCTGACAGCGCGGGCGTACTCGCCGAAGCGGGCATCGAGTACCGCACGGTCCGCGAACACCGACTGCTTAGTCAGCGCCACCTCCGGCGCAACGTCCGCGATCTCCCCAGCGTGCGCCGCCAGAAAGCGGGCTTCTGCAACGCTAAATCCCACCGCGGCGTCCAATCCTGTCTATGGGCGTGAACGAGAAGAAGTCGTGGTAGCGCAGGTCGTCCACCGGGTCGCCCACCACCGGCGACAAGTCCGCGCGCCACGCGGCGGCCAGCGCTTCCTCCGCGTCGTTGAACCGCGCCACTTCGGTCAGCTGCGCCCACGTCGACGGGGCCAGCCGCACCAGCCCGTGGCGCCACCCCTCCAAGATCAGTTGCGGCGGAAACCAGTTGGCGTCGTCCGCCTCGTCAGTGTTTGCGTCCGGCTCCTGGCCCTCCGGGTTGGCGGCGACGAAGGTGAAGGTGTCGAACCAGTTGCCGCTTTCAGACTTCCCCACCCAGCGTGCGAGCGGTTTCAGCAGGTCGGCGCAGACGTTGAGGTTGGACTCGCGGAGCACGTCGGTAAGCGAAAGCTCATGTGATTCCAACTTCAGGCGTTGCTCGTGGAAGGGGCGTGCGTCGCCCAGCAGCACGCCGTCGTCGTCCACCGCGAGCAGCGTGCCGGTCTCTTCAAACAGCTCGCGCACCGCCGCGAACAGCAGCGCGTGCGCCTTGTACTTGGTCACGCCCAGCTGGCGGGCCAAGGAAATGGCGGAGCGGCCGAGCCACAGCTCGCCGTCGTCCCACGCGCGCGGCGGGAAATCGCGCGAATCCACCCCGCCGCCGGGAAAGACGGTGATGCCGGGGTAATTCGGCATGGATAACACGCGCTCCTGCATCCACACTTCGAGCCCGTCCGCACCGTCGCGAAGCAGCATCACCGTCGCGGACAGGCGGGCACCTTGAAACCCGCTGCGCTCGTGGACGTCGATGGTGTCGCCGACGTCGTGCGTCAGCACGCCCTGGGTGCGATTCCTTTGCGTGGGCATGGCCGAAACCCCCCAGGCTTACGCCCGGTGCGCACCCCCGCGCTTGGCGCGAGCCCGGCGCGCGGTGAAGCGGCCCTCGTCCACCGTGACCTCGATGGGCTGGTGGTAGGCGCGAGAGACGTTCTCGGAGGTCAGCACGTCGTCGATGAGCCCCTGGGCGACCACCTCTCCCTCGTCCAACAGCATGGCGTGGGTGAAGCCAGCCGGAATCTCCTCCAGGTGGTGGGTGATCATGACAATCGCCGGGGCGTCCGGGTCCATGGCCAGATCGCCCAGGTAGGCCAGCAAGTCCTCGCGCCCGCCCAGGTCCATGCCTGCGGCCGGCTCGTCCAGGATCAGAAGCTCCGGGTTGGTCATCACCGCCCGCGCGACCAGCACACGCTTCTTCTCGCCGTCGGACAGGGTGCCCCAGGTGCGGTCGATCAGGTGGATCGCGCCGACCTGCTCGAGCACCTCGAGGGCTTGCTCGTAGTCCATCTCGTCGTAGTCCTCGCGCCAACGGCCCAAAATGGCGTAGCCCGCGGAGACCACCAGGTCGCCCACCTTTTCGTTGTCCGGCACGCGCTGGGCTACCGCAGTGGACGTCAAACCGATCGCCGCGCGCAGGTCGCGCATGTCGGTGGCCCCGACGCGCTCGCCGATGATGAACACGGTGCCCTTGGACGGGAACTCCTGGGCCGAGGCCATGCGGATCAGGGTGGTCTTGCCGGCGCCGTTGGGGCCGATGACCACCCACCGTTCGTCCAGCTCCACCTGCCATGTCACGGGCCCTACAAGGGTGTTGCCGCCGCGGATGAACTCCACGTCGCGCATGTCCACCAGCAGGTCCGGGTCTGTCACCAATTCCTCACTCGCATTCACGCATCCATCTTTACCTATTTCGGCCCGCGTGTGTGGGAGGCCCGCGCTACCCTGGCTGATGGAATGCAGGCAGGTTGAGAGGGTCTGAAAAATGGTTGCTCGCTTTGGCATCGACGATATGCGCCCCCAGGTTTCCGGTCGCACGTTGCCCGCGAAGGCGGTGGTCGGCGAGGTGGTGCCTGTTTCGGCGCTGGTGTGGCGCGAGGGCCACGACGCCATCGCGGCGACGCTGGTGCTGGTGTCGCCTTCCGGCGAGCAGTTCTCGGTGCCGATGCACCAGGAGGTCTACCGCCCGGATTACGTCCACGGCATCTTCATCCCCCGCGAAAAGGGGCTGTGGCGCTACCGGGTGGACGCGTGGAGCGACGTGATGGCCACGTGGCGCAACGCGGTGGAGAAGAAGCTCGCCGCGGGACAGACGGAGAGGGAACTAGCCAACGACATCGCCCATGGCGCGGACCTGTTCGCTGCGGCCATCGCCCAGACCCCCTCGCCACAGGTGTTGGAAAACGCTCGCACATTGCTTCTCGACGACACGCTGCCGCTCGCCGACCGCATCGCCCCCTGCGTCTCAAGTGAGGTGCGCGACGTGCTGGCCGAGTACCCGCTGCGCGAGCTGGTCACCCGCGGTCCCGTGGCCGACATCCTGGTGGAGCGCCGCGAGGCGCTGGTGAACTCCTGGTACGAGCTGTTCCCCCGCTCCACCGGCGGCGTGGACGCGATGGGCAACCCCGTCCACGGCACCTGGGCCACCACCGCGGACCAGCTGCAGCGCGTGGCCGACATGGGCTTCGACACCGTGTACTTCCCGCCGATCCACCCCATCGGCGAGGTCAACCGCAAGGGCCGCAACAACACGCTGACCCCGGAGGACGGCGACGTGGGCTCGCCGTGGGCGATCGGCTCCAAGCACGGCGGCCACGACGCCTTCGACCCGAACTTAGGCGGCGAGGACGAGTTCCTGGACATGATGGACCACGCCAACGAGCTGGGCCTGGAAATCGCCCTCGACTTCGCCCTGCAGGCCGCCCCCGACCACCCGTGGGCGACAGAGTACCCGGAGTTCTTCACCGTGCTCGCCGACGGCACCATTGCTTATGCCGAGAACCCGCCCAAGAAGTACCAGGACATCTACCCGCTGAACTTCGACAACGCCCCGGAGAAGCTCTACGCCGAGATCTACCGGGTGCTCATGTACTGGGTGGATCTGGGTGTCACCACCTTCCGTGTGGACAACCCCCACACCAAGCCGGTGGATTTCTGGCACTGGCTGATTTCGAAGGTGCACGAGACGGACCCGGACGTGATCTTCCTGGCGGAGGCGTTCACCCGCCCGCCGCGCATGTACGGGCTGTCCAAGGCCGGGTTCTCGCAGTCCTACACCCACTTCACCTGGAAGACCACGAAGGCGGAGCTGACCGATTTCGCCCAGCTGCTCGTGGACGTCGCCGACGTCTCCCGCCCCAACCTCTTCGTCAACACCCCCGACATCCTGCACGCCTCGCTGCAGCAGGGCGGCCCGGCGGCGTTTGCGCTGCGCGCCACCCTGGCCGCAACCATGAGCCCGCTGTGGGGCGTCTACTCCGGCTACGAGCTCTACGAAGACCGCCCCGTCGCCGCAGGCAGCGAGGAGTACCACGACAGCGAGAAGTACCAGCTGCGCCACCGCGACTTCGCCGCCGCGCTGGAACAGGGTAAATCGCTCGAGCCGTACCTGACGCTGCTCAACACCATCCGCCGCGACAACCCGGCGCTGCAGCAGCTGCGCCAGATCCGCTTCCACGACATCGCCAACGAGCAGATCATCGCCTACTCCAAGGTCGATGCGGAGACCGGCAACGCGGTGCTTGTGGTGGTCAACCTGGATCCTTCGTCCACCCAGGAGGGCATGCTGCGTGTCGACGCCTCCGCGGTCGGCCTCAACGACGGCGAAACCTTCGAAGTCCACGACCAGATCACCGGCGAACGCTACACCTGGACCACCGCCGAGACCGGCAACTTCATCCGCCTCGCACCCGAGAAGAACGTCGCGCATATTTTCCGGTTGCCGGAGGTGCCTTCGGTTCGTCGAGAAGCACTTGCGTACCGTCAGATCTCAGACCACGACTACCGTCCCTAAGGAAGCTCATGAACACCGACCTGCTCATCCCCGAAGGCGACCGCCAGCGCCTCATCGAGTGCAAGCACCACGCGCCCCACGATTTCTACGGCTGGCACCGCGTGGGCGCAGGATCCGTCGTGCGCACCCGCTTCCTCGGCGCCGAGCGCGTGGAGCTGCTCATCCACAACGGCGCCCGCGCCATGGAGCTCATCGGCGACGACATCTGGGCAATCTCGCTTGACGACGAGCACGCGCCCGACTACCGCTTCCGCGTCACCTACCCGGGTGCCGAACCGCGCATTGTGGCGGACGCGTACCACTTCCTGCCCACCCTGGGCTCGCTGGACCTGCACTTGATCAACGAGGGCCGCCACGAGCGCCTCTGGGAGGTCCTCGGCGCGAACGTGCGCTCCTACGAGACCTCGCTCGGCGAGGTCCGCGGCACCTCGTTTGCCGTGTGGGCGCCGAACGCCCAGGGCGTGGCCGTCATCGGCGACTTCTGCGAGTGGAACCCGAACCAGTACCCCATGCGTTCCCTCGGCTCCTCCGGTGTGTGGGAGGTTTTCATCCCCGGCATCGGCGACGGCGCGACCTACAAATACGCCATCCAGACCGCCGACGGCACCCGCGTGGACAAGGCCGACCCCCTGGCCAAACGCACGCTCACCCCGCCGGAGACCGTCTCCGTGGTGGCCGCGCCGAGCGAGTTCGAGTGGACCGACGAAGAGTGGATGACCGCGCGCGCCGGCATCGACGCCACCAACTCCGCTATGAGCGTCTACGAGTGCCACATCGGGTCCTGGAAGCAGGGCTCCAACTACGCCCAGCTGACCGAGGAGCTCGTGCCCTACCTGGTGGAAAACGGCTTCACCCACGTGGAGTTTCTGCCCGTGGCGGAGCACCCCTTCGGCGGCTCCTGGGGCTACCAAGTCACCGGCTACTACGCCCCGACCGCGCGCTGGGGCAGCCCGGACGAGTTCCGCAAACTCGTGGACACCCTGCACGCCAACGGCATCGGCGTGCTGGTGGACTGGGTGCCCGCCCACTTCCCCAAAGACGACTTCGCGCTCGCGCGTTTCGACGGCTCCGCGCTCTACGAGCACCCCGACTGGCGCCGCGGCGAGCAGAAGGACTGGGGCACCTACGTCTTCGACTTCGGCCGCCGCGAGGTGCGCAACTTCCTGGTGGCCAACGCCCTGTACTGGTGCGAGGAGTTCCACTTGGACGGCCTGCGCGTGGACGCCGTGGCCTCCATGCTCTACCTGGACTACTCCCGCGAACCCGGCGAGTGGCTGCCCAACCAGTACGGCGGCCGCGAGCACTGGGAGGCGGTGCAGTTCCTCCAGGAAATGAACGCCACCGTGCACCGCGAGCACCCCGGCGTGCTCACCATCGCCGAGGAATCCACCGCCTGGCCGGGCGTGACCGCGCAGACCGACGCCGACGGACTCGGCTTTTCGCTGAAGTGGAACATGGGCTGGATGAACGACACCTTGGAGTACTTCTCCCTGGATCCCATCCACCGCTCCTACCACCACAACGAGATCACGTTCTCGCTGGTCTACGCGTTCTCCGAGCGCTACGTGCTGCCCTTTAGCCACGACGAAGTGGTCCACGGGAAGGGCTCGCTGTGGACTCGCATGCCCGGCGACGACTGGAACAAGGCCGCCGGCCTTCGCGCCCTCTACGGCTACATGTTCTCGCACCCCGGCAAGCAGCTGTTGTTCATGGGCTGCGAGTGGGGCCAGACCACCGAGTGGGACGAGGCGCACTCCGTGAACTGGGACAACATTGCCGACGATTGGGGCCACGGCTATCACCGCGGCATTCAGCGCCTCGTGCGCGATTTAAACCGCGTCTACCGCGACACCCCCTCGCTGTACTCGCAGGACAACACTCCGATGGGCTTCCAGTGGGTCAAGGGCGACGACGCCTCGAACAACATCCTCGCCTACATCCGCTGGGGCGTGGACGCTACACCGGTCCTCGCCGTGGTGAACCTCTCCGGCGCCTCCCAGCCCAACTACCGCCTGGGACTTCCCGAGGCTGGCGAATGGGAGCTTTTGGTCAACACCGACGACGCTGTCTACGGCGGCGCCGGCAACGACCTGCCGCAGGTGCTTTCCACCGAGCCGACCGAGTGGGACCGCTTCGAGCAGTCCGCCGAACTGCACGTGCCAGCGATGAGCGCGCAGTACTACATCCTGCGCCGCTAGAACAGCGCGCTGGCAAGCCGGGTGCGCGCCGCGATCACGCGCGGATCACCCGGCTCCAAAAGCGTCAGCAGCTCCAGCAGCCGCTCCTTCGCGCGCGGCTCGGCCTTGACGTGCTCCAACAGACGGTCGAAGGCCGCCTCCGGGTCGCCCGCCACAAACTCCTTGTCCGCGAGCCACAGCAGCTTCTCGACGTCACCCTCCGGTTCGCCCTGTCCCTGCACCCTCTTGAGCACAGCCACGGTCGCCTTCGCCTGTGTGATGTCGGCGTTGTTCGGATCGTCCGCGAGGATCTCGTCGTAGACCGCCGTGGCGGCGTCGAAGTCGCCCGCGTTGAGCGCCTCCGTCGCGCGGTCCAGGCGGGGGTCCTCGGCCTTTTCGGCCGGCGTGGTGTCGTCGGCAAGCCCCTGCAGCTGCGGGCCCACCTGGCTCACCAGGGCACCCACCCATTGCTTGAGCTCGTCAGCCGGTTGGTTGCCCTCGAAGTTGGCCACCGGACGCCCGCCCGCGAGCGCGACCACCGTGGGCAGCACACGCACGCCCATCGCCTGGGCGACCTGCGGGGTGGAATCCGCGTCGACGTAGCCGACCATGAAGGCCCGCTGGCCCGCCGAAAGCTTTGCAAACTGCGCCTTCAGGCTCTCCGAATCCGGGCTGCGCGGCGTGCCGATGAGCACCACCACGGGGATCTGCATGGAGCGCTCGAAGATGTCCTTTTCAACGTTGGCCTCGGTGACCGTGATGAACGGCTCGAAGCCGGACTGCGCCGCTTCCTTGCGGTCCGCGAGCGCGCCCAGATCGATCGCGCCGCCGGTGAACTGCGGGTTGGTCATGTTACGCCTCCAAGTGCTTGTTCAGGGATTCGACTTTCTGCTGCAGCATGTTCTCGTAGCCGGGGCGGATATCCGCCTTGACCACCAGCGACACACGCGGGGAGACCTCCTCCACGGCCTGCGTCGCCCGCTTGATCACGTCCATGACCTCGTCCCACTCCCCCTCGACGGTGGTGAACATCGCCGTGGTCTCGTGCGGCAGGCCCGACTCGCGGACCACCTTCACCGCCTTGGCGACAATGTCGGACATCTCCGCGTTGGAGTTTTCGGTCATGGTCGGTGCCACAGAAAACGCTGCAATCATGCGGCCAATACTAGCGCCGCTGCCAGCAGTGCTTGTGCCAGTGCCGCCTGTCGTCCGCGCGGCGGCCGGTGTCGCGCGGCCACGCCACCACATGTGCCACCCCGGGCGGGATGTTCTGGTTGCAGCCCGGGCAGATGTAGTACTTCGTCGCGGCCGCCGACCCGATCTGGCGGACCTTGAAGATCTCCCCGTTAGTCCAGCTCGGCCCCTCCATCTCTTGGGTGCCGATGAACGTGGAGCCGTCTTTGGGCAGCACGTACCGGGGAGCCTGGTGCTGCCGGCGGTTCCTGCGCGGCATTAGAACAGTCGCAGCTCCGCGGACTCGATGCCGCGCAGCTCGTCGTAATCCAGGGTCACGCACTCGAAGCCGCGGTCGCCCGCCAGCGTGCGTGCCTGCGGTTTGATTTCCTGCGCCGCAAACACGCCCCGCACTGGGCGCAGCAACTCGTCGCGGTTGAGCAGCTCCACGTAGCGGCTGAGCTGCTCCACACCGTCGATGCCGCCACGTCGCTTCACCTCCACCGCCAACGTGCCTCCTCGCGGGTCGCGCGCCAGAATGTCCACCGGCCCGATCGCAGTCGGGTACTCGCGGCGCACCAAGGTCACGCCGTCGCCGAGCGTGGTGATGTGCTCCGCCAAAAGTTCCTGCAGGTGCGACTCCACCCCGTCCTTGACTAGGCCGGGGTCCTCGCCGAGCACCTTCGTCTCGTCCAGCAGCACCTCAGAAATGGTGATGCGCAGCTGTTCGCCCTTTGGGTTCTCCACGATCCACAGCTCTTCGCCGGTGTCCTCGCCGTCCACGTCCACCACCTGCTCCACGCGGGTGGTGCACGGCGGCGTCATCCAATTCAGGGGCTTGTAGGCGCGGTCGTCCGCATGGATGGAGACAGAACCGTCCGCCTTGACCAAGATCAGACGCATTGCCTCAGGCAGGTGCGCATCCAGGCGGCCGACGTAATCCACAGAGCAACGGGCTATGACTAGACGCATGCCTGTCAGGGTACAGCCGCCCTTAACGCTGGTTTGCATCGCGCTGCGCGCGCTGGGCCAGCGAACGTACGTCGATACGCTCCTGGCGCACATCCGGTGCCGCCTCCACCCACGACACCAGCCCCATCTCCGTGTGGCGGTCCGCCGCGAACTCGAAATCGCCCTGCGGGCCAGTAAAGCGGAGGACGTGACCGATCTCCGGCATGAACTCGCGTTCGCCCTCGGTCACGTCCCTGAACCCCTCGAACTCCACCCCGCGGCGATCCAGCTCCACGTCGTGGTGGAACGTCAGCGAGCGCAGCTTGAAAAACAGCAGCCGCTCGCCGTCGTAGCGCAGCACGCCATGCCGCCAGCCGTGGATCCCCTCAGCCGGCAGCTCGCGCATCATCGCTCGCGCGCCGGAGTTGCGCACCATGGCAAAGCGCCACCCCGCGGCCGCTGCGAGGACTACCAGGACTAGCGCTGCAACACTTGCGACGACCATCATCCCGGCCCAACCTCCTCGACCACGCTGGATAGACATTTGCCAGTGATCATATCGCACAAATGCGAAACACCCCCTCCCGGTTTCCCGGGAAGGGGTGCGTTCGTGGCGGTCGGCGTCTATGCCTTCCTTGCCAGAGACTTTTACTGGCTCTGGCGGCGAACCGCGGCGAGCTCCGCCTCGGAACGTGCCTTGACAACGCGGTCCTCGTCGTGGAGGTGGGACTCCGCGTCAGCGGTGTCAACCTCGTCGGCGAAGATCGCGTAGTCGGCCAAGATGGTCACCTTGTCGCCCACAACGGACAGGAACCCACCCTGGACGGCGGCGACGATGCGCTCGCCGTCCACCGGGCGGATGGTCACCACACCGTTGTCCTTGAGCTGGCCAAGGAGCGGCTCGTGGCCAGGAAGGATGCCGATCTCACCCTCCGTGGTCTGGGCGGTGACGATGCTTGCCTGGCCTTTCCAGAGCATGCGGTCGACCGCGACCAGTTGAGCGGTAAGTTCAGCCATCTTCTACCCTCCTACGCCTGCAGCTTCTTGTACGCAGCCTCGACGTCGTCCAGACCGCCAAGGCCGTTGAAGGCCTGCTCCGGGTAGAGGTCGAACTCGCCCTCGCAGAGACGGTCGAACGCGTCGATCGTCTCCTCGAGCGGCACGTAGGAGCCCTCGTCGCCGGTGAACTTCTTTGCGACGAAGAAGTTCTGGCCCAGGAAGCGTTGGATCTTACGCGCGCGCTGCACGGTGATCTTGTCTTCCTCGGACAGCTCGTCCATACCGAGGATGGCGATGATGTCCTGCAGCTCCTTGTTCTTCTGCAGGATACCGATCACCTTCTGCGCGACCGCGTAGTGGCGCTCACCGACGATGCCCGGCTCGAGGATACGAGACGTGGAGGTCAGCGGGTCCACGGCCGGGTAGATGCCCTTCGACGCGATCGAACGGGAAAGCTCGGTGGTCGCGTCGAGGTGGGCGAAGGTGGTGGCCGGAGCCGGGTCGGTGTAGTCGTCCGCCGGCACGTAGACGGCCTGCAGCGACGTAATCGAACGGCCCTTGGTCGAGGTAATGCGCTCCTGGAGCACACCCATCTCGTCGGCCAGGGTCGGCTGGTAGCCCACGGCGGAAGGCATGCGGCCCAGCAGGGTCGACACCTCGGAGCCCGCCTGGGTGAAGCGGAAGATGTTGTCGATGAACAGCAGCACGTCCTGGTTCTGCACATCGCGGAAGTACTCCGCCATGGTCAGGCCGGACAGGGCCACGCGCATACGGACCCCCGGCGGCTCATCCATCTGGCCGAAGACAAGCGCGGTATCCGGCAGCACGCCCATGTCCTCCATCTCGAGGAACAGGTCGGTGCCCTCACGGGTGCGCTCGCCGACGCCGGCGAAGACCGAGGTACCGGAGAACTCGCGTGCAATACGCGTAATCATCTCCTGGATCAGCACGGTCTTGCCCACACCAGCGCCACCGAACAGGCCGATCTTGCCGCCCTTGACGTACGGGGTGAGCAGGTCGATGACCTTAATACCGGTCTCCAGGATCTCGGTCTTACCCTCGAGGTCCTTGAACGCCGGCGGCTCGCGGTGGATGCCCCAGCGCTCGCCGTTCTCGCCCACCGACGGGTCGTCCAGGCACTGGCCGAGCGCGTTGAACACGTGGCCCTTCACCTGGTCGCCCACCGGCACGGAGATCGGGTTGCCGGAGTCTGCCACCTTAGCGCCGCGGACGAGGCCGTCGGTCGGCGCCATAGCGATGGTGCGCACGAGGTTGTCGCCCAGGAACTGGGCGACCTCGAGCACGATGGTCTTGGACATCTCGCCGAGGTCGATGTCGACCTCGAGCGCGTTGTACAGAGCGGGCAGCTCGCCACGCGGGAACTCCACGTCGACGACTGCGCCGATGACGCGCACGACACGGCCGTTCTCAGAACCGCGCGGGTTCTGAGTGTTCTCGACCTGAGCCGGTGCGGTGTCGGTCTCAGAAGCCGCACCCGCCAGCTCGTCGTTGCGCTCATCAAAAGAGTGAGCAGTAGTCATGATTTAGTCACTTTCTCCACTACCGGACAGCGCGCCAGCGCCGCCGATAATCTCGGTGATTTCCTGGGTGATCTTTGCCTGACGGGCTTGGTTAGCTTCACGGGACAGGTCGTTAGCCAGCTCCGTAGCGTTATCCGTCGCGTTCTTCATAGCCGTGCGGCGCGATGCCGACTCCGCTGCAGCGGACTCCAGGAAGATCGAGTAGAGCAACCTAGAGACGTACACCGGAAGCAGCTCTTCCATCAGCGTGTCAGCGTCGGGCTCGAAGTTCATGTCCGGGCGCACGTCGCCGGAAGTAGTCAGCATGTCCTGCTGCTCGTACTTGAACTCCTCCAGCACCGGCTCAATCGGCAGAAGCTGGGTGACCCGCGCCTCCTGCGACAGCATGGAGACGAACTCGGTGTAGACAACGTGCACGACGTCGAAGCCGCGCACGGAACCACCTTCGGCACCGTCGACACGCAGCGGCACCGAGGACTCGGAGCCTGCCATGTAGCCGTCGATGATCTGGTGGCGCACGCCGTGGGTGTCATCCCACGACGGCTGCTGCGAGAACCCGGTCCAAGAACCCTGAACGTCCATGTCGCGGAACTTGAAGTGCGTGACACCTTTGTTGCCGGTGACGTAGCGCACTACCTCGTACCCGGCATCGGTGAGCATGCGCTCCAGCTGCGCCGCCTTCTTCAGGACGTTGTGGTTGTAACCGCCGGCCATACCGCGGTCAGAGGTGACCACGAGGATTGCCGCGACCCGGCCGTTCTCACGCTCATGGAGCATGGGGTGGGCCAGGGAGCTCGCGGACGCGAGGCGTTCCATGACGTCTTTCAGCTCGTCGGCGTACGGCTTAGCCGCCTCGACGCGCTGCTGGGCCTTGGTGATCTGCGCGGTGGCGATCAGCTCCTGGGCCTTGGTGATTTTCTTCGTTGAGTTGACGGACCTGATGCGGTCGCGCAATTCGCGAAGCGTTGCCATGGTGTTTCCTCCCTTCCTTTAAGTAGTTGTCCTAGTCGCGATTCACGCGGTCTAGGAGCGGCTGACGTTGAGCTCGTTCTTGGCCACCTGCTTGGAGTCGAGCGGCTCTGCCTCGGCCTCGCGGACGATGCGCTCGCCGGAGGAAGCCTGGAAGTTGCGTGCCAGGTCCTCGTTGACGCGCAGGATCGCGGCCTTCGAGTCGTCGTCAAGCTGCTTGCCGCCCGCAATCTGGTCGTAGACCTGCGGAGCGTTGGCGCGGATGGACTCGTGCAGCTCTGCCTCGTAGCGGCGGACATCCTCGACGGGAACGACGTCGAAAACGCCCTCGTTTGCAGACCAGATCGAGATGATCTGGTACTCGACGGCCTGCGGCGCGTGCTCGGACTGCTTCAGCAGCTCCACCAGACGCTGGCCGCGCTCGAGCTGCTTCTTGGAAGCGGCGTCGAGGTCGGACGCGAAGGCCGCGAAGGCCTCCAGGTCGCGGTATGCGGCGAGGTCCAGACGGAGGTTACCGGCAACCTTCTTCATGCCCTTGGTCTGCGCGGCGCCACCGACACGGGACACGGAGATGCCCACGTCGATAGCCGGGCGCACGCCCTGGTTGAAGAGGTCGGACTGCAGGAAGACCTGGCCGTCGGTAATCGAGATGACGTTGGTCGGAATGAAGGCGCCCACGTCGTTCGCCTTCGTCTCGATGATCGGCAGTGCGGTCAAAGAGCCTGCGCCGAGCTCGTCGTTAAGCTTGGCGGCACGCTCCAGCAGGCGGGAGTGCAGGTAGAACACGTCGCCCGGGTATGCCTCGCGGCCCGGCGGGCGGCGCAGCAGCAGGGAGATGGCACGGTAGGCCTCAGCCTGCTTGGTCAGGTCATCGTAGATGACCAGGACGTGCTTGCCCTGGTACATCCAGTGCTGGCCCAGGGCTGCACCGGAGAACGGTGCCAGCCACTTGAAGCCGGCGGAGTCGGATGCCGGAGCCGCCACGATAGTGGTGTACTCCAGAGCACCGGCCTCCTCCAGAGTCTGGCGCACACCAGCAATGGTGGAGCCCTTCTGGCCGACGGCGACGTAGATGCAGCGCACCTGCTTCGACGGGTCACCGGTCTCCCAGAACTCCTTCTGGTTGAGGATGGTGTCGATGCAGACCGCGGTCTTGCCGGTCTTACGGTCGCCAATGATGAGCTGGCGCTGGCCACGGCCGATCGGCGTCATGGCGTCGATCGCCTTCATGCCGGTCTGCAGCGGCTCCTCGACCGGCTGGCGGTCGAGAACGCCTGCGGCCTGGAGCTCCAGGGCGCGCTCTTCGTTGGACTCGATGGGGCCCAGGCCGTCGATCGGCTGGCCCAGGGGGTTGATCACGCGGCCGAGGAAGTTCTCGCCGACCGGGATCGAGAGAACCTCGCCCGTTCGCTTGACTTCGTCGCCCTCGGAAAGGGTCTCAAAATTACCCAGCACCACGACACCGATGGAGTCGGTCTCGAGGTTCTGTGCGACGCCAATGACGCCGTTCGGGAACTCGAGCAGCTCATTCGTCATGCAACCTGGCAGCCCGGAAACCTGGGCAATACCATCTGCAGCCGAAGTCACCACGCCGACCTCCTCACGGGAGGCCTCCGCGGAGTAGCTCGAGGTGTAGTTCGCTATCGCGCTACGGATCTCATCGGAGGAGATCGTCAGCTCCGCCATGTTCTTCCTGCTCTCGGTAGTTTCTTCCAGCATGTTGTTTTCTATTTGGCCGCCTGGGCTGCCATGTCGGTGCGAAGACGGTTAATCTTCCCGCGCGTCGAACCGTCGATGACCTCATCGCCCACACGGACAACCATTCCGCCGAGGAGGCTGGGGTCAACCTCAGAGTGGATGGCCATCTCGCGACCGTAAATCTGCTCCAGCTTGCGGGCCAGTGCATCGCGCTGGGTGTCGCTGAGTGCCTCAGCGGCCTTCACGCGTGCGACAGCCTTGCCACGCAGCTCCGCGACGCCCGCGGCCAGCTCGGCCAAGTCGTCGACGGGGTTGTGGTGGGGGCGGCCGATAACCTGCAATGCCAGTGCCTCGGTGAACATCGTCACCTTGCCGTAAATCACGCTAGCCAACAGTCCGCGCTTCTGCGCCGGGGTTGCGGTGCGGTCGGAGAGCAGCTGGGTCAGCTCCTTCTCCCCCTCGAGCAGCGTGGAGAGCTGGTACAGCTCGTTTTCCACCTGCTCCAGCTGGCCCTGCTCCTTGGCACCCAGCTCCAGCGCGCGACGGCCGAGGTTGACCAGACCAGCGCGAAACTCGCGCGGGGTCGACCACTCCTGCTGCGCTGCAGCGGTGAGGATGTTCAAGGTGGGCTCCGCAACCTTGTTGCCGAAGACGTCGCGGATGATGCCCCCGCGCTGCGAGGAATCCAGCGACGTGTCGGCCACGGCGATACGCAGCGCGCGCTCGGTGTCGAGCTGGTCCACGGTGAGGAACAGCTCGGTACCGATCTGCGCAGCCACGGCGACGGAATTGTCGGCGTTCCGGATCAGCTCTTCGAGCTTTTCCGTAACGTGCGACTGTGCTTCGCGACTAGCTGCCTTCATCTCGCCTACTTCCTCGTCGACACGTGGTCGAGCTCGCTCAGGAACTCGTCGATCGTGTTCGAGCGGCGGGTCGAATCCGACAGCTCGGTGCCCAGCAGACGCTCAGCCAGCGAGATGGAGTTCTGGCCCATCTCGTTGCGCAGCTCAGCGACAACCTCCTCGCGGGAGGCCTGCAGCTGCTTCTCGCCGGAGGCGATGATGCGGCGGGCCTCTTCCTCGGCGCGGGCACGAGACTCAGCCTCGATTTCCTTGCCGCGGGCGCGGGCGGCTTCACGGATCTCAGCGGCCTCGTGGCGCGCCTCCGCAAGCTCGGCGTTGTTCTTCTCCAGGGCAGCCTTGGCTTCCTTTTGGGCGACCTCAGCACGCTCGATGCCACCCTTGATTCGGTCTTCGCGCTCCGCCAGCACTTCCTGGAACTTCGGAATGACGTACTTCGCAAAAAGTAGGCCGACGATGATGAAAACGACAAGAGACCAAACCACGTCGTAGGCGGCCGGCAGAAGAATGGAAGGTTCATTCTCCAGCGGCAGCTTCTCGCTGCCCTCTGCGGCAGCGAGGAATGCAGTGACGTTAGTCATTGGTTGCTCCTGATCTAAAAAATGTACGGGGTTACTCGTTCGTGTTTTTTAGAACAGGAAGCCGGCGACGAGGCCGATCAGGGCAAGCGCCTCGACGAAGGCGATACCCAGGAACATGGTGGTGCGCAGCTGGCCAGCCATCTCCGGCTGGCGAGCCATGCCCTCGACGGTCTTGCCGACGAGCATGCCGATGCCGATGCCCGGGCCGATGGTTGCAAGGCCGTAGCCGATGGTGCCGAGACCCTCGTAGCGGTTCACGGTCTCCGCTGCCTGAGCAAGAATGATGTCGTTCATGTGAAAGTCGTTCCCTTTCTAAGTGCTCTCCCGCGGGTTGCGGGTGAGCGAGTGACAGATTGTGGGGTTATTCAGTTGGCCGTGTGGTCGCGCTTTGTTAATGCGCATCCGCGTGCAGCGACAGCTCGATGTACACCGCAGTCAGCAGAGCGAAGATGTACGCCTGCAGGAAGATGATGATCAACTCGTATGCGGTGAACAGCAGTGCTGCGATGAGGGTCAGGCCACTCACTGCCGTCCATGCGTTCAGCTGCCAGAAGAAGAAGTTCGTGGCAGAGTACAGCAGGACGAGAATGATGTGGCCAGCCAGGAAGTTCGCCATAAGACGAAGAGCCAGGGTGACCGGACGCAGAATAAACGTCGAGAAGAACTCGATCGGCACCACCAGAAGGTGGAGCAGCGGCGGAAGGCCGGGGATCACGGTCGAGTGCTTGAAGAAAGCGATGCCGTAGCGCTTCACGCCGGCATAGATCATCGCGATGTAGGCCGCAACTGCCATGACGATCGGCATGCCGATACGTGCGTTAGGCGAGATGTTCAGGCCCGGGATGATCGTTGCGACGTTCATGAACAGCGTGGTGAAGAAGATGGTGCACAGCAGCGGCAGGAACCGCTTGCCATCTTTCTTCCCCAGCGTGTCCTCCGCGATGTTCACGCGGACGAAATCGACACCGATCTCGGCGACATTCTGCAGGCCCTTGGGAACCAGCTTCGGGTTCCGGAAGGCAATAACAAAGAGGAGCACCAAAATCGCCGCCATGAAGAGGCGGACGAGCATGATGCGATCGAGTGCGAACCACCCATTAGCGAAGTCTTCACCAATGAGCTGGCCGTACGTCTGCCCCGGGAAAAATTCTGGACCAAGCGAAGGTGCGTGGAATTCACCCTTCATGGCCAAAGTTGTAACGCTCAGCGTTCTCTCCCGTTCTCGGGCCGCGCTCCGATGCGCTCGGTGCGCGGTGCGATGGACGTCTTCAACAAAGACTGCCTCCGCGGCGGACTCCGTCGCACATCTGCTTCCGCGGGGGCAGGGGATGTCGTTCTTACGCCGGTTTCCCCTGCTTACGAGGGTTAATATCGACTCGGAACAAACCCAGCGGTAATCCTAACAGGCCGTCCGCGCAAAGTAGGTTTTACCTGTGTAGTTGTCCCCCCGACGCACCACCCCAACCCACGAAACCGGGCAACTACCCAGCTCGGACGCTTTTCCGCCCTGCTGTTAGGTCTGTCACAGCTTGCGCGTACCTCTAATCCAGGTAGGTGGTGCGAGTGGTGATCAAGCCCCAGGTTTCGGCACCCAGGGCGACAACTAGGGCCGCCATCGTGGTGATGCCGAACGCCTGGTGGTCATAGAAGTCGAAGCCGCGGATCCACAGGAAAAACAGCACCAGCACACCCATCTTGAGCAGCCAGCCGCCGAGCACGATCGCCATCGTGGCATTCGGGGTGGAGTTTGAGGTGGCCAACACGGTTGCGGCGGTGAGCAGCACGAAGCTTCCGCCCACTGCGACGCCCATCAGCGCGGCCCAGATGCCGGGCAGGTCGCGGGCGGCGCCCCACCCCATCAGCGCGACCACAGTGAGCATCACGAGCGCCCAGCTGGCCACCTTCAGCGCGCGCACGAGAGGCCTGCGGTGGTCGGTCATGGCGTTAGCGTCGTTGACTTCAAGCGGTTTCACGCTGCGTCATCCTACCTGCCGGGCCGATCTTTCCCTTTGCCAAGGGCACCAGCGTGAGCAAAAACGCAACCAGCAGCGCCGCCACGCTTAACGACGCCGCGATTTTGAACGGCACCACGGAAAAGCTCACTGCACCGAAGGCGACGGCGGAGACCCACATGTAGAGCACCAGCACGGTGCGGCGGTGCGTGTGCCCGAGCCGAAGTAGGCGGTGGTGGATGTGCCCTGCGTCCGCGGCAAACGGGCTCTGCCCGCGCGCGGTGCGGCGGATCACGGCCCACATCAGGTCCAGCACTGGCAGCGCGATCGCGGCCAGCACAACGATGATCGGGCTGACCAGCGCCACTAGGTCGGCGGCGCCGTAGAGCGACATGTTGATCTTGCCGGATGCCGAAATCGACGCCGCGGCGAGCAGCAGCCCGATCAGCATCGCCCCGGAGTCGCCCATGAAGATGCGCGCGGGCTCGAAGTTGTGGGGCAAAAATCCCGCGCAGATCCCCACCAGGATCGCGCAGATGATCGCCGGCGGGTAGGCGGAGACCGCTCCGCCTTGGTCGTGGAGCACCGCCAGCGAGTAGATCAGGATCGCAGAGCCCGCGATCATGCCCAGCCCGGCGGCGAGCCCGTCGATGCCGTCGACGAAGTTCACTGCGTTGATGAGCAGCACCGTAAACAGCGCGCTCAAGACCATGCCATGGGCTTGATCCAGGATGAGCGTGGTGCCTTCCCCGAACGGCAGATAGAACACGGTGAAGATAATGCCCAGCGCGGTCATGATGATCGCGGCGGCGAACTGCCCGATTAGCTTGGTCAGCGCGCGCAGCTCGTACAGGTCGTCCACCACGCCGACGAGCACGATGGCGAGCCCGCCCACCAGTACCGCAGTCATTTCCGGGGTGACTGGGGCGAACCCGCGGGTCAGGGCCGGCAACTGCTGCGCGAGCCCGTAGGCGGCCAAGAATCCGGTGAACATGGCCAGCCCGCCTAGCGACGGGGTCGGCTGCGTGTGCACGTCGCGCTGGCGAATCTCCGCCACCCTGCCCGTGCGCACGAGCATGGAACGCACTGGGCCGGTGGCCAAGTAGGTGACTGCGGCCGCCACTAGCAGGACAAGTCCCAGCTCTCGCAGCGGAACACCGGAGGCGTTCATCGGCAGCTACTTCCTTCGCAAGCTCTCCGGGTCAAGCCCTAAGACTTTACCGATGCGTTCGGCGGAAATCGCCCCCTCGCGCAGGATCCGCGGCGCGGGGCCGGAAATGTCGATAATCGTGGACGGCTCCCCGATCTCCGCGGCGCCCCCGTCGAGGTAGATCGGCACCGCGTCGCCGAACTGCTGCCGCGCCTCGGTGGCGGTGGTCGCCGGCGGGTTGCCGGAGATGTTGGCGGAGGACACGGCCATCGGCCCAGTCTCCTGCAAAAGCTCGAGCGCCAGCGGCTGGTTCGGCATGCGCAGCAGCACGGTGCCGCGCGTGTCGCCCAGGTTCCACGGCAGGCTGGGTGCCTCGGGCACGACGATGGACAACCCACCCGGCCAAAACGCCTCGACCAGCGTCTTGGCGGTTTCGGTAAATTCGCGCACGAGCCCCTGGATGGTCACCCAGGAGCCCACCAGCACCGGCACCGGCATGTCGGGCCCGCGGCGCTTGGTGGCCAGAAGCGTGTCCACGGCGTCGTTGTTGAACGCGTCGCAGCCGATGCCGTACACGGTGTCCGTCGGCAGCACGACGCAGCGGCCGGCCCGGACGGCGTCGGCGGCCGCGCGCACACCTTCGGCGCGCTTTTGCGGGTCGAGGCAGTTGTACGTTTCCCTCAATGTTCGCTCCTTGGCCGTCGGGCAGTTACCGGGCTAGCTTACTCGCCGTGACAAACCGGGCCCGCCCGGTCATGTCCTCCAACGCGCGCACGTCCGCAAAACCGCCGCCGCGCAGTTCAGCCTGCGCAGCCTCAGAGGTGGTGTCGTCGTGCTCGATGCCCACCGCTCCCCCATCTTTGAGCATTTGCTTGACCGCGGGCACGAGCCCGCGAATCGCCGCCATCCCGTCTGCGCCCGAAAACACGGCCTCGTGCGGGTCCGCGTAGACCTCCGCCTGTAGCTCGGGTGTCTCCGGCACATACGGCGGGTTGGACACCACCACGTCAGCGGTGATTCCGGCGAGCAGCTCCGGGTCGGTCATGTCGCCCGCCACAACGTTGACCTGGGGCGCATGCGTATCGACGTTGCGCTGCAGGTAGGCCCGCGCCGCCGGGGATTTTTCCACCGCGTAGACGGTCGCGTCCGGCCTGGCCCGGGCAACCGCGATGGCCAGGGCTCCGGTGCCGGACCCGAGGTCGACGACGGTGGGGGCCGGAGGTGCGTCGATAAGCTTCCGCACCGCCCACTCGGCGAGGACCTCTGTTTCGGGCCGGGGGATGAACACGCCGGGGCCGACGGCGAGGTCGACGCCGTAAAACGGCGCGGTGCCGGTGATGTGCTGCAGCGGCTCGCGCGCGGCACGGCGGGCGACGAGTCCTGTGTAGCGCTCGTCGAAGCCCGCCGGTGCATCGGCGAACATCAGCTGCATCGGCGCGACGCCGAGCACGTGCGCGGCAAGCAGGCGCGCGTCCACCTCAGGCGAGTCGACGCCCGCCTCACGCAGCGTGTTTGCGGCGCTCGCGATCTGGGAACGGACGCTACTCTGCTTCAAGACGCTCCTGGCGCTCGTGGGTCTGCAGCGCCGTGATGAGGTCGTCCATGTTGCCGTCCAGCACCGAATCCAGGTTGTTGGACTTGTAGTTGATGCGGTGGTCCGAGATGCGGTTCTCCGGCCAGTTGTAGGTGCGGATGCGCTCGGAGCGGTCCATGGTGCGCACCTGGGACGCGCGGCCCTCGGCCTCCTCCGCCTCCTGCTTCTCGCGCTCCAGCTGGTCCAGGCGGGCCTGCAGCACCTGCATGGCGCGGGCACGGTTCTGAATCTGGGAACGCTCGTTCTGGCAGGTCACCACAATGCCGGTGGGTAGGTGGGTGATGCGCACGGCCGAGTCGGTGGTGTTCACGCCCTGGCCGCCCTTGCCGGAGGAGCGGTACACGTCGACGCGCAGATCCTTCTCGTCGATGTTGACGCTTTCAATCTCGTCCGCTTCCGGGAAGACGTACACACCGGCGGCAGAGGTCTGGATGCGGCCCTGGGACTCGGTGACGGGAATGCGCTGCACGCGGTGCACGCCGCCCTCGAACTTCAGCTTGGACCAGGCACCGTCGCGCGACGGGTTCTTGGACTTGACCGCGACGGTCATGTCCTTCACACCGCCCAGATCGGACTCTGCGACGTCGAGGACCTCCCAGGCCAGGGCGTGCTTCTCGCAGTACTTCTGGTACATGCGCGCCAGGTCGCCGGCGAACAACGCGGCTTCCTCGCCGCCGGCGCCGGCCTTGAGCTCCATGATGATGTCGTCGCCGTCGTGCTCGTCGCGCGGCGCGAGCAGGTCGGCCAGCTCCTCCTCCAGGCGGACAATCTCGCCCTCGAGGCGCTTGGCTTCCTCGGCGAACTCCTTGTCCTCGTTGGCCATTTCGGCGGCGGCCTCGTGGTCCTCCTGTGCCTGGGTCAGGTCGTTGTAGACGTTGATGATCGGCTGCAGCTCCGCGTAGCGCTTGGACAGCTTACGGAACTGGTCCTGGTCGCCCGCGACCTCCGGGTCGCCCATCTGGGCCTGGATGCCCTGGTATTCGGCCACGTAGTCGTCGACAAGCGAAACCTGCGTCTTGTCTGCCATTAGGAGTAGTCCTCCTCCGTCTCGGTCTGCGCCATCGGCGCGGAGTTGGCCACGCCGATGAGGAACTCGCCGTTGGTCTTCGTCTTCTTCAGCTGCTTGATCAGCATGTCAATGGACTGCTGCGGATCCAGCGCAGAAAGGATGCGGCGCAGCTTGTGCATCACGCGCGCCTCCTCCGGGCTCATCAACAGCTCGTCCTTGCGGGTGCCGGACGGGTTGACGTCCACAGCCGGGAACACGCGGCGCTCCGCGATCTTGCGGTCCAGCTTGAGCTCGGCGTTGCCGGTGCCCTTGAACTCCTCGAAGATCACGGTGTCGCCGGCGGAACCGGTCTCCACCATCGCGGTGGCGATGATCGTCAGCGAGCCGCCCTCCTCGATGTTGCGGGCGGCGCCCAGGAAGCGCTTCGGCGGGTACAGCGCGTTGGAGTCCACGCCACCGGAGAGGATGCGGCCGGACGCCGGGGATGAGTTGTTGTACGCGCGGCCTAGGCGGGTGATGGAATCCAGCAGGACCACCACGTCCTGGCCCATCTCCACCAGGCGCTTCGCGCGCTCGATAGCCAGCTCGGCCACGGCGGTGTGCTCTGACGGCGGGCGGTCGAACGTGGAGGCAATGACCTCGCCGTTGACGCTGCGCTGCATGTCCGTGACTTCCTCCGGACGCTCGTCCACCAGCACCACCATGAGGTAGCACTCCGGGTTGTTGGTGGCGATCGCGTTGGCGATGTTCTGCAGGATCGTCGTCTTACCGGCCTTCGGCGGGGAGACGATCAGCGCGCGCTGGCCCTTGCCAATCGGCATGACCAGGTCGATCACGCGGGTGGTGAGGATCTTCGGCTCAGTTTCCAGGCGCAGACGGCGGTTCGGGTACAGCGGGGTGAGCTTGTGGAACTCCTTGCGGCCCTTCGCCGCCTCCGTGGTCTGGCCGTTGATGGCATCCACCCGCACAACCTGGTTGTAGCTGCGGCGGTTACGGCCGTTGCCCTGCGAGTGGGACTGGCCGTTCGCGCGCACCTGGGCCGTCACCGCGTCGCCGGAGCGCAGGCCCGACTGGCGCACCAGCTTCTGCGGCACGTAGACGTCCGCGTTGGACTGGCGGTAGCCGGTGGTGCGGATGAACGCGGAGCCGTTGTCCTGCACGTCCGCGATACCCGCGACATCCTGCAGGTCCTCCGGGTTGAAGTTCTGGTTGTCGTTGTTGTTGCCGTTGTTTCCGTGGTTGCCACCGCCGTTGTTGTGGTCCCGGTTGCGGTTACGGTTGCGGCGCCCGCGGCGGCCGCGGCGTCCCCCGCCGTGGTGGTCGTCGTTGTTGTTGCCGCCGTGGTTGTTGTTGCCGTGGTTGTTGCGGCCGCCACGGTCGTTGTTGCCGCGCTCCTGATTGCCGTCCTGCTCGTCGCGGTTGTCCCGGTTGTCCCGGTTTTCGCCGCCCTGCTGCTCGTCGTGCTGCGAGCGCGCGCGGTTGCGGCGGGCGCGGCGTGCCGCGGAGCGCGACGCCCCGCGGGACTCGTCGTCGTCGCCAGGCTGCTGCTGCTCAGCTGGCTCGGCCGGCTTCTCCGCCTTCTCCGGCTTCTCCACCGGCGCAGCCTTTTCGGCGGCGGCCTTGCGCGGCACCTGCCCGGTGACGATGGCCTGGATGAGTTCCCCCTTGCGGAGCCCAGAGATCCCCTTGAGTCCCTTCTCGGCGGCGAGCTTGCGCAGCTCCGGAATCTTCATTGCGGCGAGGTCGGCCGCGGTGCCGGTTTCGGTCACGTGTTTCCTTTCGTCGCTAAGCCAGCTGCTTATTCGCGCAGATATTCGCGTTTGCATGCACCGGTAGCGGTCGTGTGCGGTCTTACGGATCCCGCGGGCCCGGGGAAACGTTCCTCCCGGTTGCTCCGCCAACACCCTCGACCGGAAAAGTTCCGGGACGGGTGCAATTCGCACGATCCACGCAGAAGTGTAGCGCATAGAAGGCCCTGCGCTAATCAGGCCCGCGCTAACATGGCCTGCATGCTTTCAACGATGCAGGAGGTGCCGTTCTCCGTCGCCAGGATTTTGGAGTTCGGCACCACCGCCCACGCCAACACGAAGTGCACGACGTGGCGCGCATCCGGCGCGGAGGAAACCACGTTCGCCGAGATTGGCGCGCGCGCCGCGGCCTTTGCGCACGCGCTGCACAGCGACCTGGGCATCGACGGCGACCAGCGTGTCTCCACCCTGCTGTACAACTGCGCGGAGCACATCGAGGTCATGTTCGCCGTCGCCGCAAAGGGCGCGGTGTTCAACCCGTTGAACGTGCAGCTCATGGCGGATCAGATCGCGTACGTGGTCAACCACTCCGAGTCCGAAGTCATCGTCGCGGACCCTCGCCTGGCGGAGAAGCTGGGCACGATCTTGCGGGACTGCCCCACCGTGCGCGCGGTGGCGTTTACAGGCATCGCCCCGCTTGACGACGCAGCTTCGCACCTCCCCGGCACAGTCAACGTGTACAGCTACGAGCAGCTTCTCGACGGCCGGCCGACGTCCTACCCATGGCCCGAACTGCCGGAAAACACCGCCGCAGCGCTGGTGTACTCCACCGCCACCACCGGCGCCCCGAAGGGCGTGGCGTATTCGCACCGCTCCCTGTGGTTGGAGGCCACGGGCCTGCGCGCCACAGACTCGCTCGCTGTGACCCACGGCGAGACCTTTTTGTGCTGCATCCCCATCTACCACGTACTCAGCTGGGGTGTGCCGCTCGCCGCGTTTTTGGCCGGCACTCCACTGGTGCTGCCGGATTCGGACATGTCCGCGCCCACCCTGGCCAAGCTCATCGCCGGAACCCACCCTCGCGTGGCGCACGGCGTGCCTACCCTGTGGATCCAGCTGATGGTGCATTACCTGCACAACCCGCCCGAGCGCATGAGCCTGCAGGAGATCTTCGTCGGCGGCTCCCCCGCCCCGCCCGCACTGATCAAGGTGTGGGAGGAGCGCTACGGCGTGGACGTGGTGCACGTGTGGGGCATGACCGAGACGTCCACCGTCGGTACCGTAGCCCGGCCGCCGTCGGGCGCGTCGGGTGAGGCCCGCTGGGCCTACCGCGTCTCCCAGGGCCGCTTCGCCCCCACCCTGCAGTACCGCGTGGTCAACGACGGCCAAGTCATGGCGCCCACCGACCTCACCCAAGGTGAGATCCAGGTGCGCGGCAACATGGTCGCCGCCAGCTACTACCACTCGCCCACCCAGGAACCCGGCGAGATCGCCTCGCGCTTCCGCGGCGAAGATGTCGACGACGAGCGCGAGCACTTCACCGCCGACGGCTGGCTGCGCACCGGCGACGTGGGCACCGTGACCAACGCCGGCTTCCTCACGCTCTACGACCGCGCCCGCGACGTCATCCGCTCCGGCGGCGAATGGATCTACTCCGCCCAGGTGGAAAACCTGATCATGGAATCCGAAGAAGTCATCGAGTGCGCCGTCATCGGCATCCCCGACGACAAGTGGGGCGAGCGCCCCCTCGCTGTGACCAAGCTGACCGCCGAGGTCGCCCCCACTGCGGAGACCGCCGCTCGCCTGCGCGCCGGGCTCGCCGACGTGCTGCCGAAGTGGATGGCGCCCGAGTACTGGACCTTTGTCGACTCCATCGACAAGACGTCCGTGGGCAAGTTCGACAAGAAGGACCTGCGCAAACACCTCGCCAAAGACGAGTTCGACATCATCGCCTTGCCCGGCCCCGGCAGCCGGCCGAAGGCGACGTCGTAAAGCGAAAAGTCACGGTACGATGGCGGGGCATGACAGCAAAGCCAAGCATTTTCTCCAGTCCATCCCGCTACGTGCAGGGCAAAGATGCCATCCACGAGCTGGGCAAGTACCTGAAGCAGCTCGGCGAGAACCCGCTGCTGCTTTCCGACGACACGGTGTGGGGCCTCGTCGAACAGTCCCTCACCGACGGGTTTGAAAAGGAAGGCCTCCCGGTCAACCGCGTCAAGTTCGAAGGTTTCGCAACCGCCGAGCGTGTCAACGACACGGTCAAGCTGATCAAGGACAATAACTACGACGTGGTGGTCGGCCTCGGCGGCGGCTCCGCCATCGACTCCGCGAAGGCCGCCGGCTTCGAGGCGGACATCCGCTGGGCTTCGGTGCCCACCGCGGCGTCTTCCGACGCTCCGACTTCCACGCTTTCGGTGATATACACCGAGGACGGCGCCTTCGACGAATACCGCTTCTTCCCCCGCAACCCTGACTTGGTGCTCATTGACACCCAGCTGGTCGCCGGCGCCCCGGAGCAGTTCCTCATCGCTGGCATCGGCGACGCCATGGCTACTTGGGTGGAGGCACGCGCGACCGCAAGGGGCAATGGCACCACCATGAACGGCGGCCACCCCACTCGCGCAGGCGCTGCTCTTGCAGAGCTGTGCGCTGACATTCTGCGCAAGGACTCCTTCGCCGCCCTCGATGCGGTTCGCGCAGGCGTAGTCACCCCGGCGCTTGACGCCGTGGTGGAGGCGAACACCCTGCTGTCCGGCCTCGGCTTCGAGTCCGGCGGCTTGGCCGCGGCCCACGCCATCCACGACGGCCTGTCCGCCGCCGAGCAAACCCACGGCCTCTCCCACGGCGAGAAGGTCAACATCGGCACTCTCGCCCAGCTGATCATGGAGGGCGCCGACTCCGAGGAGATCGAAGACTTCATCGAGTTCACCACCAAGGTCGGTCTGCCTACCACGCTGACTGAGGTGGGCCTGTCCCCCGAGGACACCGACGTCCTCGAGGCTGTTGCCAAGGCCGCGACCGCCGAAGAGGAGACCATCCACAACATGCCGTTCCCGGTCGAGCCGGCCCAGGTTGTCGAGGCGCTGATCACCCTCGAGCACACCGCCCGCCGCGTCCGCGAAGAGCGCGGCCTGCCGGAACCGAAGAAGTACGAGGCGAAGCACTAAGCTCGCGCGATCCGGGGCCGCACGATGCTGTCGTGCGGCCCCTTTTTATGCCCGTTTTTATGCCTGTTTCCGCAATTGCAGAACGTTCGGACACAACCGGACATATCGAACATACCCCCGTTTTCCATTTTCCATTCTGCAGTTGCGGAACGATCGGACACAATCGGACATTTCCCTAAATGTGCACTTGAGATGGTTCCGCAATTGCAGGATCCGCCCCCAGATGTCCACTAAAATGAACACAAAAATCCTTTCCATCGAACACTCTTGCGTTTACGCTCGACGCCAAACAGCAACCGCCAAACCATCCCCGGGGGACCTGCCATGACAGCAGCCATCGAAACCGAGCGCACATCTCTGCTTATCGACGAGCTAAAGCACCACCACCGCAATTCCCACTTCCACCGCGCCGAAATGCTTAACGCCCTCGGCCAACTCGATGAAGCCGACATCGCCTCCCAGCGAGGTGAGACATCCACCGCCACCTGGCTCAAACGCGAGCTCAACCTTGCCACGGCCACGGCTTACGAATACGTCCACGTCTCCCGGGGTCTTCGCAGATTCCGCCTGCTGTATGAGACGTTTCGCTCCGGCATCATGCCGTACTCCACCATGCGCCTGCTGCTGCGCTACATGCACGAGCAGAACGAGGAAGAACTGGTAGACCTCGCTCTAATTCACGGTTACTCCGAACTCGAGCAGGTCCTTGCCGGCAGCGATCCCGCCGAGGAACGGGAGCCGGAGGAACCAGTGGTCACCGCGAAGTTTCGCACGGACGGCATGCTCGATTTCCGCGCACTGCTTCCGGCTGTCCAGGGCCAGGCGCTGCTCTGCGCGCTGAAAATCGCGCAGTTGGCGAACTACTGCGCAGAACTCCCCGATGTGGACGAGCTTGCAGACCCAGAGGAGCTAGAGAGGCTCATTGACGCAGTAGAAAACGAACCGGAGGCGTGCCCTGCAGACGAGACGGTGGAAACAGAACGCCCACGGACAAAGTTGGACATGGACAGCATCTTGCGGCCCCCGTCCCGCTACGGCAATCCGGAAAGGAAGGACCTCTACCCCGCTTTTGTTGCCATGATGGAGATGGTGCGTACGAACCCAGTCAGCGCCCTGCGCGCACCGGGCGCCCACGTCAATATTGTGCTCACGGAGGACGGCGGGGCATGGATGCCGCAGAACACCTCGGCTCGCTCAGCGGAGGTTCGAAGCTACATCGCAAACGCGAATGTTCGGCTGCACCTGCTAGACAAGAAAGGACTGACTATCCACGTCGGCCGGTCCCGCCGCTTCGCCACGGACGCCCAGGTGCTCGCCTTGCTCACGGCCTGGGGCCACCAGTGCGCGATGCCCGGTTGCAACCACAAGCGTTTCATCGAGATCCACCACATCCGGGAATGGGAAGAAGGTGGCGAGACGAACATGGACAACCTGATCCCACTGTGCTCGAGCTGCCACGCAAAGATTAGCCACGGACTCGCCTATATTCAGCCGCACGGCCCTGACCTGTACTTCCGACTTCAGGACGGAACGCAGTATGTGTCTAGGAACCGCTCCCTGCCGACGAGGACGCGCGACCACACTGGTCCGCTGCGCGACACAGTTACGCCGGGTGACTCGTTCGCGGAATAGTTAGTCGCGCACGAGCTCCGCGGTGGCTGGGCCTGCGACGTCGAGTTCGATGACGCGGAGGCCGGCGGAACGGGCTTCGTCGAGAAGCGAAGGCTCCACCTCGGTCGTGGTGAGCACCAGCGCGGTCGGGCCGGCGCCGGAGAGGTAGGCGGCGTGGCCGCGGTTGCGCAGGCGGTTGACCCACTCAGCCGTCACCGGCAGGACGTCGGCGCGGTACGGCTGGTGGAGGCGGTCGCGGGTGCCCTCGAAGAGCAGCTGCGGGTGATGCTGCAGCGCGGCCGTCATCACTGCTGTGCGCGAGACGTTGAAGCGTGCGTCGGTGTGGGTGACGTGGCTGGGCAGCACCTTGCGCACGGCGTTGGTGGAGGCGTGGAAATCAGGAACGAGGGCGACGGCCTTGATTGACTCGTCCACCGGGATGCGCACGGCGCGGTAAGACGGCTTGGACTGGCCGTCGACGGGGATGTCCGTCCAGGACACTACTGCCCCGCCGAGGGCGGACGCGCCGGCGTTGTCGGGGTGGCCCTCGAACTCGGAGGACAGCTGCACGACCGCATCCTCGTCCAGCGGGAAGCCTGCCAGCGCGTTGGCGGCGACCACCCCCGCGACGGCGGCCGAGGCGGAGGAGCCGAGGCCGCGGGACTGCGGGATGTTGTTGTGGCACACCACGCGCAGGCCGGGTGCGGAGACGTCGGCGGCAGTCAGGCCGGACTGGATGGCCCGGACGACGAGGTTGGAGCTGTCGCGGGGCAGGTCGTCTGCACCCTCGCCGAAGATTTCCACCTCGAGGCCGGATTCGGTGACCTCCACCTCAACGGTGTCGTAGATGCTCAGCGCGATGCCGAGGGTGTCGAAGCCGGGGCCCAGGTTCGCCGACGAGCCGGGGACGGTGACCTTGACTTTCAGGCCGGGCTGCAGATCGATAGCCATAAAACGGAAACCTTAGGAATCGAGGCGGATAACGGAGTTGACGGCGAGGACGTCGTCGTGGCCGGAAAGCTGCTCCACGATCGCCTTGAGGTCCTCCTCCAGCGCGGCGTGGGTGACAACGATCAGGTGGGCCTCGTCGCCGGACTCCTCCTGGCGCACCGCGGACAGGGAAATGCCTGCCTTGGCGAAGCGGGCGGTGAGGTCGGCGAGCACGCCGACGCGGTCGTTGACCGTCATGTTGATGGTGTAACGCGTGGTCACCTGCTCGAACGCGACGACCGGGTAGTCCGCGTAGGGGTTCTCGGCCGGGGCACGGCCGCCGTGGACCTTGTTGCGGGCGGCGCCGACGAGGTCGCCGAGCACTGCGGATGCGGTGGGGGCGCCGCCGGCGCCGTTGCCGTAGAACATGAGTCGACCTGCTGCTTCTGCCTCGACGAAGATGGCGTTGTAGGACTTGTCCACGGACGCGAGCGGGTGCTCGTTGGGCACCAGGGTCGGGTGGACTCGGGCGTTGACGCCGGTGGTGTTGCCGGCATCGTCGACAAGCCGCTCGCAAATGGCCAGCAGCTTGATGGTGTGGCCGGACTTCTTCGCGGCCTCGATGTCGTCAGCGGTGATTTTGGTGATGCCTTCGCAGTACACGTCGTCGAAGGTCACGCGGGTGTGGAAACCCATGGAGGCGAGGATGGCGGCCTTGGAAGCGGCGTCGTGGCCCTCCACGTCCGCGGTCGGGTCGGCCTCCGCATAGCCCAGGCGGGTGGCCTCAGCGAGCGCTTCCTCGTAGCTCGCGCCCGTGGATGCCATGGCGTCGAGGATGAAGTTGGTGGTGCCGTTGACGATGCCGGAGATGCTCTGCACCTGGTCGCCTGCAAGGGAGCGGCGCAGCATGCCCACCACCGGGATGGCGGCGGCGACGGCGGCCTCGTAGTAGAGGTCCACGCCGGCGGCGTTGGCGGCGTCAGCGAGCTCGGCGCTGTGGGCGGCCACGAGAGCCTTGTTCGCGGTGACAACCGATTTACCGGCCTTGAGCGCCTCAAGCACGAGCTCGCGCGGGTAGTCGATGCCGCCGATGAGCTCGACCACAATGTCCACGTCGTCGCGGGTGACCAGTTCGCGTGCGTCGTCGGTCAAGTACAAGCCCTGGACCTCAGGGGCGTCCTTATGCTTCTCGACGTCCGATACCGCAACGCCCCTCACCTCAATCGGGCCACCGATACGGTTCTCCAGGTTGGAGGAGAACTCGGACAGCAGGCGCAGCACCTCGGTGCCGACGGTGCCCTTGCCCAGCACAGCGATACCCACGGGGGTGCCGATGCCCTTGCCCGGGTAGTTGCCGTTGTATCCCTCGGCGGTGGCGGAAGTCATGATGCGTGTAGCTCCTTCGTCGTACGTGGCGGGGATCAGCGGTGAACCGCTTTGTCTACTATCGCGCAAATGGCACCGACGGTCAATTAATATTCGCGGGCGATGAGATCCTCGACCGTCTCCCTACGTACCATCGGCGTGACTTCACCGCCGCGCACTGAAACCACCGCCGGGCGGCCGAACGCGTTGTAGTTCGAGGCCATCGAGTAGCAGTAGGCGCCGGTGGCGGCGAGGGCGATGAGGTCGCCTGGGGCGATGTCGTCGGGCCAGGAGGCCTCCTCCACCAGAATGTCGCCGGACTCGCAGTGGGATCCCACCAGGCGCGTGTCGGTGGGGGCGCCATCGGTGAAGCGGTTGACCACGCGGGCGTCGTAAAGCGCGCCGTACAGCGAGGGACGAATGTTGTCGCTCATGCCGCCGTCGACGGCGATGTAGCGGCGCGAGGTGGTGTACGAGGTGTCCACGTCCTTGATCACGCCGGCGGTGTACACGGTGACCGCGGACGGGCCGGCGATCGCGCGGCCGGGCTCGACCACCACGGTGGGCGCGGCGATGCCCAGCTCGTCGGCAACTTCCTGCACCGCGGCGAGCAGGTCCCGGGCCACAGCGTTGACGTCCAAAGGCGACTCCCCCGGCATGTAGGCGATGCCGTAGCCGCCGCCGAGGTCGAGGTAGCCCAGCGCCACGCCTTGTGTCTTCCAGATCTCGGCGTACAGGCCCAGCACACGTTCGGCGGCGAGCTTGAAGCCCTCGGCGTCGAAGACCTGCGAGCCGACGTGGCAGTGCAGCCCGGTCAGCTCCAGCCAGTCGGACGCGATGGCTGCGGTGGCGGCCGTAAGCGCGTCGCCAGTAGCGAGCGAGATGCCGAACTTCTGGTCCTCGTGGCTGGTGGCGATGAATTCGTGCGTGTGCGCGTCCACGCCGGGCTTTACGCGGATGAAGACATCCTGCTTCACGCCAGCTTGCTTAGCGACGGCCTCGAGCTGCGCCAACTCCTGATGCGAGTCAATGACCACGTGGCCGACCTTGGACTCCACGCACAGGCGCAGAAACTCGTCCGACTTGTTGTTGCCGTGCACGGTAATGCGCTCCGGAGGAAAGTCCGCGGCCAGGGCGATGCGCAGCTCGTTTTCGCTGGCCACGTCGAGGGCGAGGCCCTCCTCGTCCACCCAGCGGGCAACGCGGCGGGTCAGAAACGCCTTCGAGGCGTAGTGCACGTTGCCGGGCGCCAGAAACGCAGCAGCCATGTCGCGGCAGCGGGAGCGGAAGTCGTCCTCGTCGATGACCACGACCGGGGTGCCGTACTCCGCGGCGATCTCCGGCAGCGGCACACCGGCAATGGTGACCACGCCGTCCTCCTCGCGCTTGGCGCAGCGTGGCCAGACGTGGTCGGGCAGGTCGTTGAAGTCGCCGCTGTCTTTCTCGTAAGGCGTGGAGACAAAAACGGTCATTTACATCCGCTCCGGTGCGCTCACGCCGATCAGGCCGAGGGCGTTCGCGATGACCTGGCGCGAGGCCATCGCCAGGGCCAGGCGCGCGGTGTGGATCGGCTCGGCGTCCTCGCCGGCCTTGGGCAGGATCTGGCACGAGTCGTAGAACTTGTGGAACGCGCTGGCTAGCTCCTCGGTGTAACGGGCGATGCGGTGCGGCTCGCGCAGCTCGGCCGCGGCGCGCACCACGGCCGGGTACTCGCCGAGGGTGCGGATGAGGTCACCTTCCTTGTCGTGGGTGAGCAACGCCAGGTCCGGGTCGGCGAAGGACACGCCAGCTTCCTCCGCCTTGCGCCCGATGGAGCACAGGCGAGCGTGGGCGTACTGCACGTAGTAGACGGGGTTGTCGGAGGACTGCTTCGTCCACAGGTCCAGGTCGATGTCCAGGGTGGAATCCACCGAGGAGCGCACCAGCGAGTAGCGCGCGCCGTCGACGCCGATCGCGTCCACGAGGTCTTCGAGCGTGATCACGGTGCCTGCGCGCTTGGACATCTTCACGGCCTGGCCGTCGCGCACCAGGTTGACCATCTGGCCGATGAGCACCTCGACGGCGTCCGCGTTGTAGCCCAGCGCCTGGGCCGCCGCCTTGAGGCGGGCGATGTAGCCGTGGTGGTCCGCACCCAGCATGTAGATAGCCAAGGTGTGGCCGCGGTCGAACTTGTCGGCCACGTACGCGATGTCGCCGGCGATGTAGGCGGCGTCGCCGTCGGACTTGAGCACGACGCGGTCCTTGTCGTCGCCGAAGTCGGACGAGCGGAGCCACCACGCGCCATCGTTTTCGTACAGGTTGCCGTTGTCCTTCAGCGTCTGCACGGCCTTGTCCACGGCGCCCGACTCGAACAGGGAGTTCTCGTGGAAGTACACGTCGAAGTCCACGCCGAACTCGTGCAGGGACTGCTTGATCTGCGCGAACATCATCTCCACGCCGGCCGCACGGAAGGTCTCCTGCACCTCGGCATCGGTGCCGTCGAGAGCATCAGGGTGCTTATCGACGACCCCCTGGGCAATCTCGCGGATGTAATCGCCGCCGTAACCGTCTTCCGGGGTGGGCTCGCCCTTCGCCGCGGCAACGAGCGAACGGGAGAAGCGGTCGATCTGCCCGCCGTGGTCGTTGAAGTAGTACTCGCGGGTTACTTCCGCGCCGGCGGCTTGGAGCACGCGTCCGAGCGAGTCGCCCACCGCGGCCCAGCGGGTGCCGCCGAGGTGGATCGGGCCGGTGGGGTTGGCGGAGACGAACTCGAGGTTGATCTTCTCGTCCGCGTAGAGGTCGCAGTGGCCGAACTTCTCCGCCTCATCCAGCACTTTTGCAACGAGCTGGCCCTGAGCACCGGCGGCGAGACGCAGGTTGATAAAGCCCGGACCGGCGATCTCGGCGGAGTCGATTGCGGGGTTGGCCGACAGGTCGTCGACAAGCCAAGTGGCGAGCTCGCGCGGGTTGGTGCCAGCTTTCTTGGCCACCTGGAGCGCGATGTTTGTGGCGTAGTCGCCGTGCTCGGGGTTGCGGGGGCGCTCCACGGTCACGGTCTCAGGGACGACGGAGGCGTCGAGTTCGTGGGCGGCGAGCACGCGGGTCGCGGCCTCTTTCACGGTGGTTGCGAGTTCAGCTGGCGTCATGGGGCACAAGTCTAAAGCACCCGCCGACGCCGCATGCAGCGCGCCCACAGGCACCACGGTGCAATAGGTCACACCAAAGCGATACCCCTCCATTCGTCACGAACTGGCGTGAGTGGCATATTGTTTTCCAGTCATTGCCCGTACCTACTCGAAAGAGCCTCCCATGGATCAATTCCAAGTGTTCACCGACGCAATCGGTGGCAGCGTGGGCCTTTCGGCACTGGTTTCTACCCTGCCGTTGCTCACCTTCTTCATCATGCTGCTGGGTCTGAAGGCCCGAGCGCACACTTCCGGCGCCGTCGCACTCGTTGTCGCACTGCTGGTAGCCATCCTCGGCTTCCACATGCCCACCGCGATGGCCATCTCGGCCGCCTTCCGCGGCGGCCTGTTCGGCCTGTTCCCCATCGTCTTTGTGATCCTGACAGCGATCTGGTTCTACCAGATCACCGTCGCCTCCGGCCGCTTCGAAGACCTGCGCTTGGTCTTCGACAAGATGGGCAACGGCGACGTACGCATCCAGGCGATGCTCATCGCGTTCTGCTTCGGCGGCCTGCTCGAGGCGCTCGCCGGCTTCGGCGCGCCGGTGGCGATCACCGCCACCATGATCCTGGCTCTGGGCATCCCGCCGCTGAAGGCCGCCACCGTGGTGCTGCTGGCCAACACCGCCCCTGTCGCCTTCGGCGCCGTGGGCATCCCGATCACCACCGCAGGCGAGGTCGGCGGCCGCACGGTCGAGCAGACCGAGAACATCGCGGCAATCATCGGTAACCAGACCCCGATCCTGGCCTTCTTCGTCCCCTTCATCATCGCCCTGATCATCGACGGCAAGCGCGGCGTGCGCGAGACCGCACCGGCCGCATTCACCATCGGCCTGACCTTCGCCGTGGCCAAGTGGTGGACCTCCCACTACTTCGCCTACCAGCTCACCGACGTCGTCGCCTGCATCGTCGCCCTGGGTGCGGCGTTCCTGCTGCTGCGTTTCTGGCAGCCGAAGGGCATCAACGAGATGCGCGAGCGCCTCGAGCTGCCCGAGCACACGGAGGACGCGGAACTGCCGGGCCACCGCGTGTGGATGGCACTTATGCCCTACGCCGTCGTGGTGGTCATCTTCGGCCTGGCCAACCTGGGCAGCACCATCCCGGAGTGGCTGAACAAGTTCCAGATCTCCTTCCCGTGGCCGGGATTGGACGGCAAGCTTCTCGACGCCGCCGGCGAGGCCGTCAACAGCGACTACAGCTTCGCCTGGATCAACAACCCGGGCACGCTGCTGGTCATCTCCGCCCTGATCGTGTCTGTCGCCTACATGGTGTTCAACGAGAACGGCCGCTACAGCCTGACCTGGGGCCAGGTGGGCAAGGAGTTCACCGACACCGTATGGAAGATGCGCTGGTCCGCGCTGACCATCGTGCTCGTGCTGGCGCTGGCCTACGTGATGAACTACTCCGGCCAAACCGTCACCATCGGCGAGTTCTTCGCCAACCTCGGCCCGGCGTTCGCCTTCTTCTCGCCGGTGCTCGGCTGGGTTGGCGTTGCCGTGACCGGTTCCGACACCTCCGCCAACGCCCTGTTTGCCAACCTGCAGGTCACCGCAGCGAATAACCTGGGCCTCAACCCGGACCTGCTGCTGGCCGCGAACACCACCGGCGGCGTGGTGGGCAAGATGATCTCCCCGCAGTCCCTCGCCATCGCCGCCACCGCGGTGAACATGGAGGGCAAAGAGTCCGAGATCTTCAAGAAGGTGGTCGGCTGGAGCTTCGGCTTCTTGGTTGCTGTGTGCGTGATAGTCTTCCTTCAGTCGAACGTTCTGAGCGTACTTGCGCCGGTCGTTCCGTAACTGACAACCGAATATCGGAGCCCTCGAGGTCATCACAGCCTGCGGGGGCTTTCATTATTTCCCTGTGATCTCACATCGCTTTTTAGGAGTCCGAACATGCGAGTAGCGCTGTTTTCTACTTGTATCGGCGACGCCCTCTTCCCCGACGCGCACAAGGCTTCGGCCATTGTGCTTTCCCGCTTGGGCTACGACGTTGTCTTCCCCGAACAACAAACCTGCTGTGGCCAGATGCACGTGAACACCGGCTACAAGGAGCAGGCGCTTCCGATCATCGAAACCTACGTCGACGCCTTCTCGGATCCGTCGATCGACTACGTGGTCGCCCCGTCCGGCTCCTGCGCAGGCGCTGTGCGCGAGCAGCACGTCGAACTCGCGGAGCGTTTCGGTTCCAAGGCGCTTGTCGACGGCGCGAAGACCGCGTCGAAGAAAACCTACGACCTCTCCGAGTTCATCGTGGATGTCGCAGGCACCTACGACGTGGGCGCGTTCTTCCCGCACCGCGTGACCTACCACTCCTCCTGCCACTCCCTGCGCTTCCTCAAGGTCGGCGACCGCCCGACCAAGCTGCTGCGCCACGTCGAGGGCCTGGAGCTGGTGGACCTGCCGAACTCCGAGGAGTGCTGCGGCTTCGGCGGCACCTTCTCTGTGAAGATGTCGGAGGTCTCCTCCGCCATGGTCTCCGACAAGGTCCGCCACATCAAGGACACCCAGGCCGAGTACGTCACCGCCGGTGACTCCTCTTGCCTGATGAACATCGCGGGCGCAATGTCCCGCCAGCACCAGGGCATCCGCGCTGTGCACATGGCGGAGATCCTCGCCTCCACCAAGGAGCACCCGCTGACCCCGACGTCCGCGGCGTACAAGAAGGAGAAGATGCTGTGAAGGTCGCACTCGGTCAACCCACCATGCCGCCGTACGCGAGCGGCCCTTCCCACCTGCGCGGCAAGGAGAAGTTCCAGAAGGCTGCGCACCACGAGCTCAACGACGTAACCAAGCGCCGCAACTACCAGTACGCCACCACCACCATCCGCGTGAAGCGCCAGAACGTCGTGGACGAGGTGGACGACTGGCAGGATCTGCGCGAGGCGGGCTCCACCATTAAGCGCGACGTCGCCGCACGCATGCCCGAGCTGCTGGAGCAGTTCGAGGAGAACGTGACCAAGCGCGGCGGCCACGTCCACTGGGCGCGCGACTCCAAGGAAGCCAACGAGATCATCCAGGATCTGGTCAAGGCCACCGGCGAGGACAAGGTAGTCAAGATCAAGTCCATGGCCACCCAGGAAATCGCCCTGAACGAGGAGCTGGATAAGGCCGGCATCTTCGCGCAGGAGACCGACCTGGCTGAGCTCATCGTGCAGCTCGGCGAGGACTTCCCCTCCCACATCCTCGTCCCCGCGATCCACCGCAACCGCGCGGAGATCCGCGACATCTTCGCCGCGAAGATGCCGAACACGGACGAGACCCTGACCCAGGACCCGGCGGAGCTGGCTGAGGCCGCCCGCAAGTTCCTGCGCCAGCAATTCATGGAGGCCAAAGTGGCCATCTCCGGCGCGAACTTCGGTTGCGCCGACACCGGCACCGTCTCCATCGTGGAGTCCGAGGGCAACGGCCGTATGTGCCTGACCCTGCCGGAGACCCTGATCACCGTCATGGGCATTGAAAAGCTGCTGCCGAACTTCGAGGACCTCGGCGTGTTCCTGCAGCTGCTGCCGCGCTCCTCCACCGGTGAGCGCATGAACCCGTACACCTCCCTGTGGTCCGGCGTGACCGAGGGCGACGGCCCTCAGAACTTCCACATCATCCTCCTGGACAACGGACGCACCGCCGCCCTGTCCAGCGAGATCGGCCGCGAGGCGCTGAAGTGCATCCGCTGCTCCGCCTGCCTGAACGTCTGCCCGGTCTACGAGCGTGCCGGCGGCCACTCCTACGGCTCCACCTACCCGGGCCCGATCGGCGCGATCATCACCCCGCAGCTGACCGGCATCGACTCCGCGGACGACCCGAACGGCTCCCTGCCGTACGCGTCGTCCCTGTGCGGCCGCTGCAACGAGGTCTGCCCGGTGAAGATCCCGATCACGGACATTCTGCTGGAGCTGCGCTACCAGAAGGCAAAGAACGAGCCGAACCACGTTGAACGCGCAGCGTTCGCTTCCTTGGCCCAGGTCTGGGGCCGCAGCGGCGTGTGGGACAAGCTGGTGCGCATGGTGGCCCTGGGCCGCGTGCTCGGCGGCTTCAACGGCAAGATCGACCTCATGCCGCCGCCGATCTCCGGCTGGACCGAGTACCGCGACGTGGCCGTGCCGCCGAAGAAGTCCTTCCGCCAGTGGTGGGGCTCCGAGGAGGCCGAGCGTCTGCTGGCCGAGGCCCGCGAGCAGGGCATTCCGGAGGGCCAGAAGGTCGCCGGCAAGCGATTCGAGGAAGAGGACAAGTAAATGACCACTCGAGTAACCGGTAATTCTGCCCCGCGCGACGCCCGCAACGAGGACGCCAAGCGCGAGATCCTCAAGCGCATCCGCGACGCGCAGCAGCTGTCCAACACCCCGGAGCACGTTGAGGTGGTGCGCAACTACAACACCTCCTCCGACATCTCCGGAGACGAGCTGCGCGAGATCCTCATCGACCGCCTCGTGGACTACAAGGCGGACGTTGTGGAGACCACCGAGGCTACCCTCGCTGAGGACATCGCCAAGGTGCTCGCGGACCGCAAGTGCAACGAGGTCGTCTACGCCCCCGGCCTGGACGCCTCGCTTTTCGACGGCTTCGCTGGCACCGCCCGCCCCGATTCCAACGACACCGACCCGCGCGAGCTTTCCGACGTCGACGCCGTAGTCACCGACTCCAAGGTGACCTCCGCGCAGACCGGCTCCATCGTGCTGGAGTCCGGTGACGTGTGCGGCCGCCGCGCACTGTCTCTGGTGCCGGACCGCCACATCTGCATCGTGCGCCCGGACTCCGTCGTTTTCGGCGTGCCGGAGATGATCTCCCGCATCGACCCGGAGCGCCCAGCGACCATGATCTCTGGCCCGTCCGCGACCTCCGACATCGAGCTCGTACGCGTCGAGGGCGTGCACGGCCCGCGCGACCTGATCGTGATGGTTGTGAAGTAGCCAGCGCTTAGCCTGGAATAACGAAGCGGCCGGTCCCTTTCGGGGCCGGCCGTTTCGCTGTCATTGTTTCCCGTGTCACGCCGTTCCCGCGGCGCGCACCAATGATTATGCGACATGGGTGTTGCAAATCCATGGGGTGAAGCTGGGAGTCGCCCTAGGGTTCGTTCCAATTTCGTTGGCTGTGGATCCGGGTGCTAACCTAGACGGCATTGTCTCCGTAGCTCAGTGGATTAGAGCATCGGTTTCCGGTACCGAAGGTCGCAGGTTCGAATCCTGTCGGGGACACCACGTTTACAGGGGTTTTGCCACATAGATACTGTGGCAAAACCCTTCATCTTTCCCCTCATTGTTGACACGTCACCATAGCGGCCGTAACATTACCTTCGTTCCATTGTTGACTCATCAACATGATTCGAAGGAGACAATCATGCAGACCGGTACCTACACCCTCGACCCCGCCCACTCCTCCATCGGTTTCACCGTGCGTCACGCCATGGTGACCAAGGTCCGCGGCGAGTTCACCGACTTCGACGCGTCCGTGACTATCGCGGAGGAGCCGTCCGCAAGCACCGCTTCCGGCACCGTGCGCACCGCCAGCGTGGACACCCGCAACGCCGACCGCGACGCACACGTTCGCGGCGAGGACTTCTTCGCAGTCGAGCAGTACCCGGAGATGACCTTCACCGCCACCAGCTTCGACGTGGACGCGCAGGGCAACGGCGCCGTCACCGGCGACCTGACCATCAAGACCACCACCAAGCCGGTCACCTTCGACGTCGAGACCTTCGGCGTGGAGGAGGACCCGTTCGGCAACACCCGTCTCGGCTTCGAGGCGCACACCACCATCAACCGCAGCGAGTACGGCATCGACTTCCAGGCGCCGCTGAACTCCGGCGGCATGCTGGTCAGCGAAAAGGTGGGCATCGAGATCGAGGGTTCCGCGATCAAGCAGTAGCTTCTCGACGAGCACTCCGCTCCCCCACCCATTAGACTCTCAGCCTGTGCTGAGCAGGAAAACCTTCATGTCCGCCACGGCAGTGGCGGGCTTTTCTGCGTTGGTGGGGTGTGCCGGCCCGCGGGGCACGACAGTGACGGAGACGGCTACCACCACCGCCCGCGAGACGGTGACGGCGTATCCCGGTCCGGAGCGCTACGCGGGCCGGACGCCGCAAGCGTTTGGGACCTCCATGCGCGGCATCGTGGAGACGGTGCCGGTCACCCCGGGCAGGCGCGCGATTGCGCTGACGTTCGACGCCTGCGGCGGGCCGAGCGGTTCAGCAGTGGACCAGGGACTGATAGACGCGCTGCGCGAGTATGCCGTGCCCGCGACGCTGTTTTTGAGCGCCACCTGGATCGAGGCAAACCCGGAGGCGACGCGGAAGCTTGCGGCCGATCCCCTGTTCCGCCTGGAAAACCACGGTACGCGCCACCTGCCGCTGAGCGTCAACGGCCAGGCGGCCTACGGCATCGCGGGCACCGCAACGCCGGCGGAGGCCATCGCGGAAATCGACGACAACCGCGCGCTGCTGGCGGAGTACGGGGTGGATTCTGCGTGGTTTCGCTCAGGCACGGCCCACTACGACGACGTCGCCGTCGACATCGCCCGCGATCGCGGGGTAAAAATCGCCGGCTTCAGCGTCAACGCTGACGTCGGGGCGACGGCCACGGCGGGCCATGTGGCGTCGACAATCATGCATGCCCCCGACGGGGCGATCGTGCTGGCGCACATGAACCACCCCACCTCGGGCACAGGGCCGGGTGTGCGCCACGCGCTGGAACAACTACGCGGCGACGCTGTGCGGTTTACGTTCCTAGACGGGAGCCGGCCTTAGAACTCGGCCGGCATGATCAGCCAGGCCACGCCGTAGGCAAGCAAGCCCGGGAACACACCGGCAAGTACGAGCACGATGAAGATGACGCGCACGACGGTCGGGTCCACGCCGAGGTACTGGGCGATGCCGCCGCAGACGCCGGCGATGTACTTGTCGGTCATGGAGCGCTCGAGGCGCTTCGGGGAGTTGCCGGGGTTGATGTTCTGCGGGTTGTAGGGGCTGGACATTTCCGGGGTCCTTTCGTCCGTGGAATTGGTGGGCCCCATCCAACCCCTGCTACTGCGCGTTCGCAAGGACAGCTATCGCGTATCGCACGGTTAGAGCTGGTTGGCGGGGAGTTCCTTGGAAGCAAGCACGTCGGTGAAGAACTCGCGGATCCCGTCGGAGCGGTCCGGGTCGAGGTTGTCGAAGACGAGGCGGCGCACCGTTTCAACGTGGTCCGGCACCGCTTCCTCGAGGTGCGCCATGCCCTGGTCGGTCAGGGTGACCAACACGCCGCGCGCGTCGCCGGGGCACTTGTTTTTGGTCAGCAGCCCGCGCTTTTTCATGCGGGTGACTTGGTGGGAGGCACGTGAGCGGTCCCAGCCGAGTTCTTCGCACAGCTCGCGCAGGCGCAGGGTCCGGTTCTCCGCCTCCGACAACGTGACGAGCACAGAAAACTCCGACGATGAGATATCGCTGCCTTCCTGGAGGCGATCGTCGATGGTCCGCGAGATTTTGTTAAACCCGTTCAATATCAACCGCCATAGTTGTTGCTCGTCATCGTCAAGCCACCGCGGTTGAGTACTCATACCGGCAGATCTTAGCTCATGAAACCGGTTTTCAACTCGTCCATGGAGTACGTACGTGCCGCCGCGACACGGTCGAAACGCTGCGGGAAGCAGGTCAACACCAACACCTGCGAGGTCGTGCCCACCTGGGAAAACAGCGAGTTCATGCGGGCGAGCCGCTCCGGGTCGGTGGCGCCTAAGGCGTCGTCGACCACTACAGGCACCGGGGTGGTCTCCCCGGAGGCGGTGACCAGGTCCGCGATGGCGAACCGTGTGAGGATGGCCAGCTGCTCCTTCGTGCCCCCGGAGAGCTGATCTAGCGGCACGCTCACCCCGTCGACGGTGCGCTCGGTGACGGTGAGGTCGTCGCCGAAGTTGAAATCCACGGTCGGGCCGAACAGCACGCGTGCGCGGTTGCGGATCGCGTCGTTGAATGGCGCTGTGTAACGGGCACGGGCAGCATCCCTGTGGGTGTGCATCGTCTCGCGCAGCAGCCGCACGGCGTCGGCGCGGCGGGTGGTGCGAGCCAGCTCGGTCTCCGCGGCGTCCAGTTCCGCGGCAGCGCGGTCGGCTTTCTCGGCGGCGCCGGCGGCGATCTCAATGCGGCCGGTCAGCTCGGTGATGCGGTTTTTCGCCTCGGCCTGGCGCTTCTCCAGGTTCTGCAGGCGCGTCTTGGCGCCCTCGAGCATCTGCTGGGCGATCTCCGGGTCGGCGGCCGCGAGTTCGGCGGACAGGGCAGCGTGCGCCTCGTCGGCGTCGCGCTCGTGCTCGCGGGCAGTTTCGAGCGCTTTCTCGAGGGACGACTTCGTGGCAGCCTGTTCGGCCCGCTCCAGTTCGTCAGCGGCGTGGCTGGCCTCCGCCTGCTTCGCCTCGAGCTTGGTCTGCACCACGGTCAGTTCGCTGGTGGCGGTGCGGTCGGCGTAAGGCTTGAGCGCGGCGTCGACGGCGTCGACATCCTTTTCCGCCTTGTCCAACGCCTTCTGGGCGTCCTTCACGGCCAGCTCCGCGGACTGCTCGGTATCGGGAAGCTCGATGCCGTCGAGCGCTTCGGCGAGCTCCTCGATTTGGGCTGTGAGGCGGTCACGCTCGGCTTGAAGCTCGTCGGCGTCGGTGCCTGCGAGAGCGTCGTCGCGGCGCTGGCGGGCGGACTTCACCTCCGCGTCGTGCGCCTTGCATGCGTCGCGGGCAGCGCGGGCTTCCTCGACGTCGGCGCAGCCGAGCTTGGACAGCAGGCTCGCGAGGGCATCCTCGGCTTTCTCCACGGCGCGGCGGGGGTCCTCAGAACCTTGGGCGGCGCGGAAGACCACGTCGAACTCGTCGAGGGTCAGGCGCGTGCCTTCGTAGACAGCGACGGACTCGGTGCCGTCGATCTCCACGGTGTCGCCGTCGACCTGGATGGTTTTGTTCTCGGCGGTGATCTCCAGCTTGGCGGAGGCGGCCTCGTGCAGGCGGCGTTGCAGGGTCAGCTCGCTCTCGGCCTTCTCCAGCTTGCGCACGTCCGCGTCCGTGACCTGCAGGGCGGGGGCGTTTTTCAGCAGGGTGGCGTAGGCCTCTTCGGCTTTGCCGATGAGGGTGAGTTGGTCGGTGACGACCGTGAGGCGTCGAGAAGCACGCACGTGATCGCGGACGTCCTCGGCGCCGCGCAAGGTGGTGCGGGCGGTGGCGAGGCGGGTCTTGGCCTGCTCGACCTGCGCCGTCAGCTCAGCGACCTTCTCGCGCTCGGCGTCGTGCGCCTCCTGGGCCGGTGCGAGTGCGGCCTGCAGGTCCTGTTCTTCCTTGCGCAGCGCGGCCACGCGCTCGGAAAGGGCGGTGCGTTCGGTGAGGTCCTGCTCGGCGCGCTTTCTGGCGACGGTGGCGCGCTCCAGCTGCTCGGTTGCCGCCTTAGCCTTGTCTGCGAGTTGGCTGGCCTTGGCGTACTCGGCTTCGCGCTCGGCGAGCTCCTCGTGGGCCTGCGGCAGCTCCGTATCTACCGTGCGGATTTCGTCCTCGCGGCGGGATACTTCATCCACAAACGTGGCGAGCTGCTGCACCTCAGCCTCTGCGGCGCGCAGAGTCTCGCGGGCGGTGTCCACGGCCTCGGACTTCGCGCTGAAGGAGGCTTTGGGCTTCGGCGGGGTCGCGGCCGTCCAGTAGCGCGCGTACTCCGCCTCGATGGCGGCCATGAGCTCAGTGTCTTCCTCGCCCGAGCGCTCGGAGCCGTCCTCCGCGTCAAGGGCCTGGGAGATGGACGGAATGCCGGCGGCGGCGATGCCGGGATCCAGCTCGCCCTGGCGCAGGAACAGGGTCTTGGCGAGACTGGTGTCCATCTGCTCGGCGATGATGCGCGCGAGCTCGTCGTCCGCCTGGCGGCCGGTGAAGTTCTTGTGCACCGGCGAGAGGATCTCCAGCTCCGAGAGCTTGCCCTTCAGCCAGCGCTTGTGGATTGTGAAGGTGGTCTCCCCCACCGTCGCAGTCATGGTGACCTCGGGGGAAGCGTCGCGGCCGACCGGGGCGAACACCTTGATTTTCTTGCCGCCGGCGGAGTGGCGCTCCTGCAGCACGGTGCCGATGGCGTCAAGGATGGTGGACTTGCCGGCCTCGTTTTGGCCGTGGATGACAATCACGCCGGTATCCGGCAGGTCGCGCAGCTCCAGGTGCTCGATGGCGCGGAAGTTGTCGATGACTAGGTCGTGGATGCGCATGGTCTAGCCCACCTCCTTGGACAGGCGGAACAGCAGGTTCACGGCATCGCGGGCGGTGGCTTTGTCCTCGGCAGCCTGGCCGATCAGCTCCCGCATTGCGTCTTGGGCGAAGCCGGTCAGCGGCAGGTTTTCTAGCTCTTCGTCGTCGGGTTCGAGGTGCAGGCTCATCAGCCGACCACGCGGGTAGAGCGCCGCAAAGACCGGCTCGAGCTCGGCGAGCTCGCGCTCGAGGGTGCGCGTGTCTTCCAGGCCGAGCGTGCCAGAAAGCGCGTACTTGATCACGGTGCGGTCCTTCTCCGGGTACGCCTTGAGGTCCTCGATCACCCCGGCCACGTCATCGGCTCCGGCGACCTCCCAGAAGCGGGCCTCAAACGTCCAGGCACCGACCGGGACCTTCTCCACCGCAACGTCGGCGCGCCCGCTGCTCTTGTCCACGGTGACCACCAGCGCGTTGCCGGAATCCACCTCGCCGCCGGCCACACCAGGGGTGCGGTCGAAGTAGTCCGTGGTCTCTGGCGCACCCGAGTACCAGATCCGCTCCGAGGCGGTCAGTGCCGCGGTGGAGTGGGTGTCCCCTAGGGCGACGTAGTCGATCGTGCCCTGGTCGATGGCGGTGTCGAGCGAAGCAACGTCGATAAGCGAATGCGCCTCCTCTTCCCCGAAGCCCTCCACGGCGCCGTGGCCGACGAGGATGCGGACCGCCTCCGTCGGCTCCAGGCCGCGGACGGCCTTGGCGCAGAGGTCCTCCGAGGCGTGCTTGGTTAGCAGCGGGGCGCCCACCACCTCGACGCCCTCGCGCACGACCACCGGCTCAGAGTCCGTGAGCACCGTGACACCCTCGATGCCCTCTGTGCGCTGAAAGATGCTGTCCGCCACGAGGGGGTCGTGGTTGCCGGGCAGGAGGTAGACCGGCACGGGCAGTTTGCGCAGCGCCTCGAGCGCGCGGCCGAGTGTGGTGGGCTCGAGCGAGTTGTGCTCGAACACGTCGCCGGCGACCACGATGAACTCGGCGCCGCGCTCCGTTGCTATCTCCCCCAAGCGGGTGACGGCGCGGAGCCGTGCGTCGTCGAAACGCGACTGCGCCTCGGGCGACAAGAATTTTCGGCGCATGCCTAACTGCAGGTCGGAGGTGTGGATGAAGGTGGTGTGCGTCATGTCTTATACACCTACCATTGCGGCCGACACCCAAGCACGAACATTCGAACACATGATCTAACGGGTGAGCTCGTCGTAGAGATCCTCAATGTCCGCCACCGCGCGCAACTGGTCGATGTTGGTAAACGACACAGTTTGCATCGCGCGGTGGAGCAGGTCGATGTCCGAATCATCGATCATCGGCGCCACCTTCGGACGCGGCAGCTCAGGCAACTGACGGCCGGACCAGAAGTAGTCGGAGCCGGGCTCGGCGTTCTCCTTGGCCAAGTCCTCCGCCTGATTGCGCTTGCGGTTCTCCAGCTCCTCCAGGCGCAGCCCGCGCATGGTGAAAATGACGCTCGGGTCTTTGTCTATGAGTTCCGCGGTGCGCTGCGCCACGGCGACGGCGTGCTTGCACACAACCGCGCTATCCGGGCAATCGCAGTAGAAAGTGACTTCCCCCGGGGATTTGCACAGCAGGATCTCCAGGACGTCCTCGGCGAGCGTGCCGGCCTTCGCCGCAGCGATGGAGCCGGGCGCGCGCACGATCGCGCTGGTGGCGCGGCGGATCTCCTCGGCGTTGCGCCGCGGCAAGTACATGGCCACGCGGAACGGGTCGTTCTGGCTGCCCACCACCTCCGCGCGCACCCCGTGGGGCACCGCCTGCAGCTCCACCACATGCCCGCGGGCGGCGTACTCCGCACCACGTTTCGCCCGGCCCACGTCGGTCTGGCGCACCGCGGCGTTGTAAATGGTCATCGCCGCAGGCGACAGCGACCGCGGACGGAACGTGCCGACGTCCGTGCCGCCAGTTTCCGCCGCGCTGGACACGCGTTTTCGCGCGCCGAAGTTGGCGTAGATGACGTTGTCTTCTTGCGGGCGCTTCTTTTTCTCAGTCATTTTGCCCCCTGTAACTGATCAATTGGGCGAGCTCCTCGGTGCCCAGCTCGGTGATCCAGCCCTCGCCCTGGCCCACCACGGCGCCGGCGAGCTGGGTCTTGCCGTCCAGGATGTCCTGGATGGACTCCTCCATCGTGCCGCGGGTGATGATCTTGTACACCGTGACGTTCTTCTCCTGCCCGATGCGGAACGCGCGGTCCGTGGCCTGGTTTTCCACCGCCGGGTTCCACCAGCGGTCCAGGTGGATGACCATGGACGCCGCCGTCAGGTTCAAGCCGGTGCCGCCGGCTTTCAGGCTGAGGATCATCGCGCGGGGCCCGTCCGGCTGCTGGAAGCGCTCCACCATCGCGTCGCGCGCGGATTTGCCCACGCCGCCGTGGAGGAACGGCACGTCCTCGCCGAGGCGCTCGGACAGGTAGGGCTTCAAGATGTCGCCGAACGCCTTGTACTGGGTAAAAATCAGCACACGCTGGTCGGACGCGGCGGCTTCCTCCAGAAGCTCCATGAGTTTTTCCACCTTGCCGGAGCGGTGGCGGCCTTTGTCGGTGACCGCGGAGCCGTCGCCAAGAAAGTGCGCCGGGTGGTTGCACACCTGCTTGATGCGGGTGATCGTGGCCAGCACGAGCCCCTTGCGCGCAATACCCTTACGCTCATCCAGCTCCGCCTGCGTGCTGTCCACCAGCGCCTTGTACAGCGCGGCCTGCTCCGGGGTCATGTCCACGGCGATGACGTGTTCGGCCTTGTCCGGTAAATCGGAGATAATCGCCGTGTCCGTTTTCAGGCGGCGCAGGATAAACGGCGCGGTGAGGCGCTGCAGGCGCTCGCCCATCTCGTCCGCGAGCTCCGGGTCCCTGCGCGATTCGATGGCTTTGGCGAAGTGGTTGCGGAAGAAACTCTGCGAGCCCAGCATTCCGGGATTGACGAAATCTAGGATGCTGCGCAGCTCAGAGAGCTTATTTTCAATCGGGGTGCCGGTGAGTGCAATGCGGTGCCGTGCGGGAATTGCGCGAACGCTTTTCGACGACTGCGTGCCCGCGTTCTTGATCGCCTGCGCCTCATCCAACACCACGTGATCCCACTGCACTGCAGCCAGATCCTTGGCGTCGCGCGCGGCGGTGCCGTAGGAGGTGATGACGATGTCGGACTCTTCGGCGGCCGCAAAAAGGTCGTCGCCCTTGAGCCTGCCCGCGCCGTGATGCACGCGCACGCGCATGTCCGGCACGAAACGGGCGGCCTCGCGCGCCCAGTTGTTCACCACAGACGTCGGCGCCACGATCAGTGACGGGCCGCGCCTCGTGCCCTGCGCTTTTTCCACCGCGAGCAGGGTGAGCAGCTGCAGGGTTTTGCCCAGCCCCATGTCGTCCGCAAGCACCGCGCCCAAGTTGTTGCGGGACATGAAGCACAGCCAGTCCACGCCTCGGCGCTGGTACTCGCGCAGCTCCGCGGTGACGGTGTCCGGGATGTCCACGCGCTCCGGCGCCGGGCGGTCCGTGCCGCCGACCAGGGAGGTGAACCAGGGCGAACCGGTGAACTCGATGGGGCTGTCCGCGCCCGCCTCCAGTGCGAGCTGGCGCAGCTCCGCGGCAGACACCACGCCCTCGCCCTCGGCATTCTTGAGCCGCTCGTACTCCGCCTGCGCCTCCTCGGCGAGGCGCTGCAGCTCCTCGGCGTCCTCGGAGCCGGCGGCCTGTGCAATGCGGGCGCGCTTGATGGCGCTTTCCGCCTCGAGCATGGCGTTTTCCAGGGAGGTGTCGTGCAGCTTCTCCAGGTACTTCGCCGTCTTGGCCACCTCGCGGCTATCCGCCAGCACCCACTCGCCGCGCAGCTTGATCAGGCCGGACTTGGACTTGACCAGCTGGGCCATCTCTTCGTCCGAAAGCTCCACGCCGCCGACGGAGAGCCGCCAGTCGTACTTGACCAGGGTGTCAAAGCCCATCATGGTCACGGTGGAGGAATCGTGCGGGTCCTGGTGCTCGCCGACCTTGAGCTTGGACGCCGTCTCCGCCGTCGCCCACGCGCGCGGCAGCAGCACCACAAAGCCGTGGGCCCTCAGGTAAGAGGCGCTCTCGCGGACGAACTTCACAATCTCGTCGCCATTTAAGTACAGATCCCAGTCGCCCGCGTTCGGGTCGAAGCCGTGGTCCGCGGTGGAGCGGAACCTGCCGTGCTTCGCCGGATCCACAAGCGAGGTCGCTTCGATCGCCACATCGAGCTGGCCGCGCAGGACGTCCGCCGTCTTCGAGTCGTAATCCCCCAACCGCACCGGCCGCGGCGAATCCGAGCTGGAGCGCACCTGCACCCGCACCGGCCACAGCGTCTCGGGCCCCGACTCCTCCGCCTCGTCGGGCGACTCCACGATGAACACCAGCTGCATGTTCACCGCCGTGATCGTGCCGTTCCAATCCCCCATCTGACGGGCCAGCACCGCCCCGCCGCGGCGCAGCGGGATGCTGTAGAGCAGCGACTTCACAAAATCGTGCCAGGGATACGGCCTAGTCGACGCCTTCTCCGCCGCGCCCTGCAGGCGTTCCGTGGCGATCCAGTGCGTGAACATCTGCGCGCAGTCCTCGCTCAAGTTCGCGTTGTTCACCGTGAGCACACCCGGCGAGGCGGCGATCATCTCCGCCAGCCAGCTGCGCTCCTCCAGCCCGGTGCCCAACTGCCACTGCGCGTACCACAGCCCGTCGTGGTACGGCACGTTGATGCTCACGCGCCCCGCGCGCACGAACTGGGTCAGGCCCCGATACATGCGCAGGATCCAGTACATGTCCGGCGCGACCGCCTCGCGCTGCGCAGGCGTGGCCGCCGGGGAATCCCCGTCCAGGTGCGCCAGGTTGTCTAAAAAACGCACTGCATCTTCGGGTGCGAACTGCGCCAGAGGCGCCCTCAAGCTGACATGCCGACCCTTCGGGGTTTGCAGGATCAGGGTGTGGATGTGGTGGAACCTTTGGCCGTCCAAAAGCGAATGCACGATCGGCGGAAACGTGCCGGGCGGCACGTCATCCATGGTCACAATGCGGTGTCCCTGTACGCGCTCAACCCACACCGAAAGCCCGGACTCGGGGAGCCACAGGCCATGGAGAAGGTATTCAGGCATACCCACCCTTATACCACCGACGCCGACACCCGCCCCCGCCGAGCATTCGAACAAAATTTTTCAGCACCCATTCAGGCAATTCCTTAGATTAAAACAGCGGCGGGGAAGGATGCGTTACAGTGTGGCGAACTGTGACCGACATCTACATAGACGCAAGGGAGTGCACATGTCCGATAGTTTCTGGCTAGTGCTTGCCATCGTCCTGTATTTCGGGGTGATGGTCGCCATCGGGTTCTACTCGTGGCGCAAGACAACTAAATACGACGACTACGTCCTCGGTGACCGCGGCCTCGGCCCGCTGGTCGCCGGCATCTCTGCAGGCGCATCAGACATGTCCGGCTGGCTGCTCATGGGCCTGCCTGGCGCACTGTTCGTCGCCGGCATGAGTGAGCTGTGGATTGTCATCGGCCTGTTCCTCGGCACCTGGGCCAACTGGAAGTGGATCGCGCCGCGCCTGCGCGCTTACACCGAGGTGGCCAAGAACTCGATCACGCTGCCCAGCTTCTTCGAAAACCGCACGCACGACACCTCGCGCGTGCTGCGTTTCACCTCCGCCGTGATCATCATCTTCTTCTTCACGTTCTACGTCTCCTCCGGCATGGTTTCCGGCGGCCGCTACTACGAATCCACCTTCGGTGGCGACTACATCCACGGCGTGCTCATCGTCGGCTCGATTACCGTGCTCTACACGTTCATCGGCGGCTTCCTCGCCGTGAGCTACACCGACGTCGTGCAGGGCGGCCTGATGTTCCTCGCCCTGATCGCCGTGCCGATCATGGCGCTTATGTCCCTGGACAACCCGTCCGACATCTTCAGCTGGGCCACCTCCAACCCGTACGGCCCGTGGGAGGACGGCAACCCGAACTACTTCAACATCGTCGCGGGCGTGTCCGCCGGCACCATCATCGGCAACATTGCTTGGGGCCTGGGCTACTTCGGCCAGCCGCACATCATCACACGCTTCATGGCGCTGCGCTCCCCGTCTGAAGCGAAGGCGGCCCGCCGCACCGGCACCATCTGGGTGGCCATCTGCTACATCGGCGGCATCTTCACCGCTCTGGTGGCAACCGTCTACTTCTCCCAGAAGTCCGCGTCCGTGACCGACCAGTCCGGCTACGAGACCGTGTTCCTGGACCTGGCCCGCCTCATGTTCCACCCGCTGATCGCCGGCATCGTGCTCACCGCCGTGCTCGCCGCGATCATGTCCACCATGTCCTCGCAGCTGCTGGTCACCTCGTCCGCGCTGATTGAGGATGTCTACCGCATCTTCAAGAAGAACCCGAACAACACCACCCTGCTCGTGCTCTCCCGCGCCATGGTCATCGGCGTGGCCTTGGTGGGCATGGCGCTGGCGCTGAACCCGTCCGACACCATCCTCGGCCTGGTCGGCTTCGCGTGGGCTGGCTTCGGCTCCGCGTTCGGCCCAGTGGTTGTGGCGTCGCTGTACTGGAAGCGCCTCACCTCCCAGGGCGCGATCGCCGGCATGATCGTCGGCGCCGTCACCTCCTTTATTTGGGGTTCCGTCGACGCGCTCAACGGCATCATCTACGAGATTGTCCCGGGCGTCATCCTGGCCACCCTGGCCATGGTCATCGTCTCCCTGGCCACCCGCCCGAAGGAGGGTGTGGAAGAAGAGTTCGAGTCCGCCGCGGACGCCACCGACTACGCGCTGGCCCACCCTGACGAGGACTTCGCCGCAGCCCTTGGGAACCGCGGAGGCTCCACCGCAGTCTAAGAAGGTATGCGCCAATACCTTCTTATTCTGTCCGCTCTCACTGTTCTGGTGGTGCCGTTTCCCACGGGGCGTTTGCCTAGCGACGTCCCAACGGTGCCCCACCGCACCACCACCCTTGGCTATGACAGAGCCGAGTTCGGCCCCGGCTGGGCCGCCGGCACCCGCGGCTGCGACACCCGCGCCGCGGTGATGGCCGCCGCGTTTGACGCGGACTGCGCCCAGCCCTGGCCACAGTGGGGCAATCCCCGAGTTGTAGACCCCTACACCGGGGATTTTCTTCTACCCCACGACGTGGAAATCGACCACATCCTGCCCGTCTCCGCCGCCTGGGACTTAGGCGCCCACCGGTGGGACGCCGCCACGCGCGAGCGCTTCTACAACGACCCGCGAAACCTCGTCGCCGTTTCCTCCGCCGCCAACCAGGCCAAAGGCGACAAACTCCCCTCCGAATGGATGCCCTCAGACAGACGCTCGCGCTGTGCGTATGGGCGCAGGCTCGTGGACGTCGCAAAGCACTACGCCCTCCCTTTGCCGAAGCCTGACCTGCGGGCGGTGCGGCGCGCGTGCTCTGGGGTCGCCGGTCTGCTGTCGCGCGGCGAGCTGTGAGGATTTTCCCACCATGCCGTAAGGTGTGGGCCCATGACTACATTCCTCATCTTCCTGCACGTGGTCGCGGCCATCCTGCTGCTCGGCCCCGTTGTCGTGTCGACCTCGATGTTCCCGCGCCAGGTCGCAGAATCCCGCGCCGGCGGCGAGGAGGCCACCGGCCGTGCGTCGGTGCTCTACCGCATCACCAAGACCTACGGCATGCTCTCCCTGCTCGTCCCGCTGCTCGGCGGCGCCGTGCTCGCCTCCGACTGGGAGACCTACAAGGCCAACTACTGGTTCCACACCGCCATCGTGCTCTCCGTGATCGCCTGGGCCATCCTGCTGGGCATGGTCATCCCGCAGCAGCGCAAGATGATGGGCACCCTCGGCGCGCTGCCGGCCGCTGACGCAGACCCGGCCGATGTGACCAACAACTTTGAGAAGTCCAAGGCAAAGGCAACCGCCGGCGCCGGCATCTTCAACCTGCTGTGGATGCTCACCCTGATCCTGATGTTCCTGCCGACCCCGGCGTAAAGGAGCGCGGGGGCTCGCCCCCTCTCCCGGGCGCGTTTCGCCCCCTCGCTCGGCTGGATCCAGCTACTAAGGCCCAGCTATTCCCGATTTTTCGGCGGATAGCTGGGCCTTACTAGCTGAAAACAGGAATTTGGGGGTGGCGCGGGCCGAGATCGACCCAGTTTCGGACTGATCCCGGTGACCGGGACGACCCCCTACGTGTACCGCAGCGCGGAGGCGCCGCCGAGGCCCAGGCTGGCGAAGAAGCGGAAGATCCCGTCCACGGCCTTGCGCAGCACCTCCGCCACGGGCCCGGTCAGCCCGCCGAACAGCGCGTTCTGCGCCCACACGCCCACCAGGCGGGCTTCGGGGACGGCGGGGCCGTCGTGGGGCACGATGCCGATGACGTAGTCCCCACCGCGCAGAAACGGCAGCGGGTTGGAGGTCCACATGCTGGAGACCACGCCGACGAAGCCGCGGCCGGGCACCCACATGGGCCCGCCGGAGTCGCCGGGGTGGCTCAACGGCGCGGCGACGAAGAAGGTGCCGTCGGCGGAGCCAGCAAAGCGCCCGCAGGTCTGCGCGCCGCGGGTGCGGGAGAAGTAGCAGATGGTCTCGCCGAGCCGCACGTCACCCGGGTGGACCCACCTATCGCCGGAGAAACGGTTGCCGCCGACAGCCACGCCTGCGTCCCATTGGATGGCGGCCCAGTCGTTGCTCAGGTGGCCGTCGTAGGCCTTGGAGCGGTACAGCGTGCCGGTGGCGCCGCCAGCGTTGACGCGCGTGCCTTCGGCTCCGCAGTGCGCGGCGACGAGGCTGCGGTGGCGCGCGGGGTCGTTGAAGCCGATGGTGCAGGTGCCGGTGCCGTGGATAAGCACGGGCGCGCCTTGTTCCACCCGCGTTTGCGCCTCGGCGGGTGCGGCCTGCATCCCCAGCGCCACGGCCGCTGCGAGAAAAGCTCGGGAAATTCGGTGCGTGCACTGGGAAGACATGCGCATTAACCTAGCACTCTTGCCTATCGACGCCCTCCGGCCCCCACCCAAACCCCAAGCAGCCGGCACGCTGCTTGTGAGCTGTGCCGGTTGCATCAGGTTGAGGGGTTAATCCCAGCGGTCGCGCCTGTCGTCGCGGCCACGGCCTCGTCCGCCGCGGTAACCGCCGCGTCCCCCGCGATCGCCCCTGTCATCGCGTCCGCGTCCGCCGCGGTAGCCCCCGCGGCCGCCGCG
>NZ_KV788395.1 GCF_001807265.1 Corynebacterium sp. HMSC05H05 | reverse complement strand
GGTCTTCCTACTGCCCCAACTTTGCAACAGCACCTTACCGCGAACGTCACGTCAGGCAAGGAGCGAAGTCATGGCTACACGGAAACAGAAACACTGGGTAGGACGCGGGCCGGTGATCTCCGTTCGCGTTGAACCTGAGTTAGCCGAACGCCTCGACGCACTCGCCGCACGCACTAGGCGAAGCCGGGGCACCTATCTCCGCATGGCGCTATGGGCCGCACTTCCACAACTCGAAAAGATTCACTGGGAACAAGTCGCTGCCGACTACGAGCGTCTCGCTATCAAAGATGCATTCGAGGAAATCACGCTCGGTTTTATGGAACAGGCACTCCAAGAAGATCGCGAGCGCGACAACAAAGACTAATCAGCTAGTGCTCGGTAGATCGTTGATCGGTGCACACCTAACCGGCGCGCTATTTCAGTCACGGCAACTCCCTCGGCTTTGAGCTGTCGGGCGTTGTCAATCTGCGCACGAGTCAGAGCTGGCTTCCGACCCTTGTAGACGCCGCGCTTTTTCGCCGCGGCGATCCCCTCTGCTTGACGCTCCCGAATAATCTCCCGCTCGAACTCCGCCAGCGATCCAAGAATGCCGAGCATCAGATCAGAACGCGGATCACTCCCCGCTCCAAACACCAACGACTCTTTGACAAACCGAACCTGCGCGCCTTTATCGACAACCGCATCAACAATGCGCCGCAGATCCACCACCGACCGGGCGAGCCTGTCAATGCTCGCCACAACGAGAACATCACCCGCACGGAGATAATCCAGGCAGGCATCGAGTCCCGGCCGGTCAGCGTGGCCTGCCGCCGACACTTTGTCCGTGAATTCTTTATCCGGCGTGCCGACCTCCCGGTAGATTTCCTCGGCCTGGCGGTCGAGTCGCTGCCCCTGGCTGGACACACGCATGTAGGAAACAGTTACCGAAGACTCTGACGCCTCCCCGCTCGTCTCGGCAGAAGCAGACCTCGTTTCCTTGTTGTCGAGTACCTCTGCCTGCTCTTCCAGCTCCACAAGTTTCGATGGGCGCTTTCCCCACGACTTCCCGGCGTCCCAGAGCAGGTTGCGAGTTTCTACTTCTTCTTCCCGTCCCCAGCCTCCAGTTTCCGGGAAGCGTTGTTCGCCTTCAAAGAATCGAACTATCGACTTCAGCTTGTGGGCGTGGACAACCTTCACCATCGCAGACGGCTCCCCCATTAGATCGAGGTACGTCGCACACTTGGACTTTCCCTGTCTGCGGTAGGCGTCACCGCCGTCCTCGATTACCCGCTCTCGTGGAACTTTCGTCTCGACATGCTTAGCGTCACCAGGCATGTAGTACGACTCGCGGATGCGCGCCTGCTTCGAGCCGAGCCGCACAATCTCCACAACCTGCTTTGGCCGACCGCTGGCTTCAAGCAAAGTTCCTAGCCGCTGAGACAAAATCAGACCTCCCCATGTGTCGCAATAGGGTTATAGACCTAATGCTACCCAGAGTTCGGGAGTTGAGTCGCGCAAGTTCGGGAGTTGAGTCGCGCGAGTTCGGGAGTTGAGTAGCGGAACCTGTGTCGCATTAGGGTCATTGGCCTGGAAAATATTCCCGAGTGAGTGCCTTCGACGCGAGAAAACCCCAGCGGAAACCGGCGCAATGTGTCGCACTCACACTGTCGCATTGAGGTGTACCCCAGGTGCCCCTACCAGCGCCCGCAGTTGAAGGCTTCACCTACCAAATGGTAAAGTTAGCTATATGCGAACCAGTCAGCGCTCCGAGATCCTGGAAGCTGCCCTCCGCGTCATGAACGCAGCGGAGGGTGGCGACATTACCCTTGACGCAGTGTCCCACGAGGCCGGGCTCACCAAACCGGGATTGCTATATCACTTCCGCAACCGCGACGTACTGCTCGCCGCGATCGTCGACCACGCTGCGGCCAACGTCGAGAACGACATGACTGCCACCCTTGGCAAGCCCCTCGAGAACGCCAACGCCACCGAGCGGCTCCTGAGCTACGTTCACGTCGCCGCCCACGGGGCCGCCAAGCGCGCCGAGTTCATCATCTGGGGCCAAGCGACGTATCGGCCCGAACTCACCGAACCGTGGACTACGCGGATGGGCCGCTGGCTCGAACTCCCGGACGATCTCGACGCCGCCACCCGAGCCAGGCTGACCACCGCCCGACTCGCCGCCGACGGACTCTGGGGCGCCCAGGCCACAGGTGTGTCCACCCTCCACGGCGCGGATCTCGAAGCCGTCGTCTCCAGCATTCGCTCCCTGATCGAAGGAACAACCCCATGAAGCAGTGGTTCCTGCTCGCTGGCGCCATCACTACCGAAGTGGCGGCGACGCTGTCTCTCAAGGCGGCGCTCAATCACCCATCCTGGTACATCGTGGTTGCTGCCGGATACATCGGCACTTTCGTCTTCCTCACCTTCTGCCTGCGCGAAGGAATGCAGATCGGCGTCGCCTATGGCATCTGGGGAGCCAGCGGGGTCGTGCTCGCCGCCGTGCTATCCGCCGCGATTTTCGGTGAACCTCTGACCGCTGTGATGGGTCTTGGAATGGTTGCGATCATCAGCGGTGTCCTCACCGTCGAACTCGGCTCCCAGAAAGCTCAGCAAACCGCAGCCCAGGAAGCAGGAGTCAACTCATGAGATGGATCTTCCTCGCAGGCGCCATCTTGTCCGAAGTCGTCGCGACCATGTCGCTACGAGCCTCCGACGGTGGCCGGGTGAAGAAATGGTTCATCGGCGTCATCGCGGGGTATCTCGTGGCGTTCGTCGCCTTAAGTCTCGCCTTGGCCGACGGCATGGCCCTTGGCGTCGCCTACGGCATCTGGGCAGCATCCGGCGTAGCTCTCACCGCGATCCTCGCCCGGGTCATCTTCCACGAACCCCTCACCCGAACCATGGCCCTCGGCATCCTCCTCATCGCCGTCGGAGTTCTCACCGTTGAACTCGGCGCCAACTTGGCGAACTGACGCATTTCCGCAGGTAAACCAGGCAGATTGGTGTGCTGCACCACGAGGCGCACAGACAAAGGCTCCCCAATGAGCGCCTGTGGGCCTAGCGTTGTGGATGTGATCACCTGTGTCGTCCACTACACCATCGACCCCGACCAGATCGCAGCCTTTGAACAGTTCGCCCGCGCTTGGATGCGGCATGTCGACGAACACGGCGGCACCCACCACGGGTACTACCTACCCGCGGAAGGTGTGAGTGACCGTGCGGAATCCCTGTTCAGCTTCCCCAGCCTGGCTGCCTACGAGCAGTACCGCACCTTGTTCGGCACCCACTCGGACTTCATCGCCGCTGACCGGATTCGAGACGAGTCCGAGTGCGTCCTGCGGTACGAGCGCACCTTCATGCGGCCGCTCCTACCCCAGGGACACTGAAAGGGACTCCGGCAGCACGCTCGGCACAACCCACAACGCCGCAGGTCAGCGCGTACAGATGGGTGTACCTATATCAAACATGCACATCCCAATGCTTCCCGTGGGTAGAGAGCTCTCGTCCGCCAGAAGCAACTGACCCCAAGCCCCCTGAGCACCTTAAAGCCTTTCGCTAGAACCCCTGCAGAGCAGCCCCTGAGCTATCCATCCACTCGATTGCCGCTCGATCAGGTTCAGTGCATTTTTACCGAATGCACACCCAAAGTGCAGACATTAAAGCAATATATTAAATCAATAAGAAGAGCGCATTATCAGTTGCGCGACCGGGCAGCTTTTAGAAGATTTTACGCCGGATGACTTTTCATCCTGCTTTTGTTCACTTTCACCCAAGAAAGGGATTTATGCCGCACGCCCAGACTCTTCAGCGCCGCTCAGGTCTCTCCCGATCTGCAGTTCGAGGAATCGCCTCGCTTAGCTTGATTCTTTGCATGATGGGCGCATCTCCAGGGGCAAACGCTACGACGATGCCCCTCTTCACTGATAATGTAAATGTCAAATCCCCCTATGCTTCAAAAACGGTTTTTGTCAAGTGTCCTGTGGAACGTATTCGCGATACAAATATCGTAGGAATCATTTCCGAAAGCGGGAGGACTAAAGCCATTGCTGTCGCGAAGGCAAACGCTCGGGTTTACTCGGAGTACGGCATAGGATATAGGCTTCACCACTGCACGGTGACGGGGGGGATCATCACGCTTTTAGGTGGTGTCCGATAGTGTGGTGTATCTGTAACTACCGGTGGGTGATCACGGCGAACATCATCGATGCCGGTGAAACCAGACCTGCTATTGACCAGCAGGAGACAGCATCAATCAGCATCGGTTCCTAACACGAGATAGTCCGTAAGGTCGCTACCCTGCTAGTTTTCTCGAAAGGGCAGATACACCACTTCCGCGGACTTGACCGGCTATTACAGTATTTAATGACACTGTGCCGTCAGGATCACTCCCCGTTAGAGCACTCACTCAGCATACTGAAGTAGGCTATTTTCCTTCTACGACTAAGTTCCCTAATCGTAGAGTAGATGGCTTCACCAATGTGCTCGATTTCTTCGTGGGTAGATGCGGCCATAAAAGAGACCTTGACTCTATTTAGGTTTAGCACTTCTGGATTTACGGGAGTACCGAAATCATCGATCCATTGACGTTCTAGATCAAATTCATCTACCGCAAGTGGGGTAGACTCTACGGTCGGTTCACCCACTAAGGGGATTTTAGATCGTATCGCCTTGACGACCTGCTCTGTAACATATTCCAAATCGTGGTCTGTCGCATAGAGGAAGACCTCTTCAGTCAGAGACATATATGAGCGTTTAGTCACCATGGACTCATCCTAGCTGGCGCCAGATACGGAATAGCGCCTCAGATCCTCTCCAAAAATACCTACCCTAGAGGGCCTGGTACCCCTTTTATTAGGGGACGCAGGATAGGGTTTTAGTCTTTCCCGGAGGAGTTGTAGCAGGTGGACCCCGGTAAGTGGGGGGTGCCGTGGATATAATCAGCTAAAAGCTGTAGTTCAACAGCTCCCCTCCGTCAAGTATTTATAGAGCGTAGTCCGCCCGATCCCGAGTCGGCGGGCCACCTCCGCTTTGGGCAAATCCACTGTCAAGCTTGAGCGACCTGGACATCGGTAAGCGCCTTCACCCGACCCTTGTACACCCCGCGTGCCTTCGCGTGGGCAATCCCCTCGGCCTGGCGCTCCTTAATGATAGAGCGCTCAAACTCCGCCACAGAACCCATCAAACCCAGCATGAGCTTTGCGATCGGATCAGCCTTCGCGGAATAGGTCGCAAGCGAAGACGCCGAGGGATTCGTAGAGCGCCTGCGGCAGCGAGCAAAGAAGTAAACCTGTTGCTTTGTGCCTTGCCCTAGCGACGAGGCGCGCACCGAGGACGCGGAGAGCAGGCACTAACGGCAGCGACCACCAAGGCGAGAACGGCAACAGATTGCTCGCAATAACCTGTGCTTCCAGTTGAGCAGCAGTGAAATAGGGACGGGACTCGCTCACAACCGAAGGAACACAGAGGTAGTCAAGTTCGGGCTGGCGTATTTCTCCGAACAGGTGCGGTGTTCTCGCAAGGTTGGCAGTACTCTAAGCAGCCCGCACGACACAGCCGGTGCAGTCTCGAACATTCTTTGCCCAGCGCGTTCGGCAAGTCGGTGTTAGTCTGCTGGCGACGCTGGGGTGGGTTCCTGCTCCGCAGGCGTCCGAAGACCCTGGGTTGAGCACTCCCCAAATCCCCCTGTAGCTCCCCGGGTCTTTCGCCTCCCAGAACTGCTTCAAGAAAACGATTCTTCTTCTCCACTGCCTCGCGGCAGGGGAACCGTATATTGCCTATGGTGTGAGACCCCTATACATCAGGCCATTCACCCTGTTCTTTCAGAGCTGCAACGTGTCTCGCAACAGTCGCGCGCGAGAGTCCTGTCTCAGCCTGGATCTCTCCCCACGTTGGTATCCGATCAGTTTCAATCCAGTACTCGTTTACAAATTGGCCCACTTTCTGCCGGTTGTTCGTCCCCTGTGCTTTCTTCTTCTTGTGGGTTTTTTTCATAACCGCTAGGCGACCTTGGGCGTACTCACCGTCTGGATCGGTTTTCCAGCGTTCTGCGGCTTTCTTTCCGCCCTTGCGGCCCATTGTGGCGAGGGCTTTACGTTCTGAGCTTGTCGCGCGTCCTGGGGCGGATGCGCTCGTGTATGAGCCGCTCTTGGATTGTGTGACATAGCCGCGCACGCGGCGGGCCATTGTTTGGCGGTCGCGCATGGGTGGCATTTCGTTGTCGCGTCCGTCAGCTCCGAAGCGCTGTGCGGTGTTGTAGGCGTGTTCGTAGGCGTCGATGATCGCTGCATCGGTCATGCGCTGTCCTGCTGCACGTAGCGAGGGTGTCAGGAAGTTTGTGTGTGAGGCTCTG
>NZ_KV788394.1 GCF_001807265.1 Corynebacterium sp. HMSC05H05 | reverse complement strand
TCACCACACCGCTACCAACTAGCCGGTCGCAACAAGTTGGGGTCAGCTCGGCGTTAGCAGCAGGCGCGGACAGTGTTGTGATGAGTAGTGCTGCTGTTGCAGCAAGGAGTGGAAGCTTTTTCATAGGAACAATCTATCTCCCGCGCCACAGTGTTGCGCGGTCGTATCTAGTAACACCGTGGTGAGTATCGAATAACGCATTGGTGAGCATCCAGTAACAGTCCGGGGGAGGATTCTGGTGACCGCGTGACTTCAGGGCACGCGGCGTTACCAGAGGAGTCTGATTGTGACTGACTACCGGGCGGTAATGGATCAAGTGCTCAAAGGCTGGTCTGTCCGCCAAATCTGTTCGAGTTCGCGGTGCTCGCACACCACGGTGCAAAAGGCTCGTGATGCGCTGGTGGAACACAACATCACAACCCGTGAGCAACTTCGTGGGGTTGCGGATCATGAGCTGGCGGACTGGTTCGTCGACGGGCGCAGCCATGCTCAGGGGGATTTCGTCCCGATCGATTTCGACGCTGTCGCCAAAGCGCGCACCGGGCGCAACAAGGTGACCCTGCAGGTGCTGTGGGGCCGCTACACCGCACAGCCTGCGGGCACAGGCCAGCGGTACTACAGCTACGAGCGGTTTCGCCAACTTGTGGCTCAACACGTTGATGCAGCCGGGCTGACCGCCAGGATCACCCATGCCCCGGGCCATACGATGCAGGTGGACTGGGCAGGCACGAAGATGCGGTTGTTTGACCCCACCGGCGGACAAGGCTCGAAGGTCAGCATCTTTGTCGCTTCGCTGCCGTATTCGGGCATGGTGTTCGCCTGCGCGTGCGCGGATGAGCGCCAGGACGCGTGGCTTGCAGCTCATATCCGCGCGTTCGAGTACTTCGGCGGGGTCGCCGAGAGAGTGTCCGATTCTTTGTGTGCGGGGGTTT
>NZ_KV788393.1 GCF_001807265.1 Corynebacterium sp. HMSC05H05 | reverse complement strand
CGGGTGCCGCCGAGTCCGGGCCGGCCGGCTCCACGCTCGCACCGGTGGCGGCGATGCTGCTGGCAGCCATGGCGGTGCTGGGCGGCACCGCGCTTGCCGCTGCCGCGTGGTTCGCCACCCGCGGTCGCTGGTGGGTCCTGGGGGCCGGTTCCGTGTTTATTGCGACGGCCGGCACCGTCCTGGCGGGCGTGATCGGTTCCGGCTTTAGCGTGCGGGAATATGTAATTTCGTTTATGGGTCTGCTTATGGGCACCTTGGCAAGCGCCGGCCTCGCTTCCGTGTTAAATCGATCACTCGGCGCTGGAGTGGGCTTGGGCCTTGCCGGGGTGCTCGCGCTCGTGCAGACTGGTCTTGTCGGCTGGGTATGGCGTACAGCCACCACCGCACAAGTGGATAGGGTCTGGACATTAATGTCGCAGGTGGCGCCAATGCATTGGGCTGCCACGGCAGTGTCCGCGGGCGGCAATGGTGGCGACTACCGCGCCATTGTCTCGGCGGTTTTGCTCTCCATGGTGCTGGCAGGGGCCGGGTTGGTGGGGGTGCGAAGCCGTCGTTAAGCAAAAGTTTAGCTAGACACATGTTCAGCATTTCTTTAAGATGTGTTGTTATCTGTCCCCTCCATTCGGCGGGGCGTAACATTTCATAGTGGCGGCGCGGCTGCAAGGGCATCCGCTCCGCGGATCGGAGAAGGAGTCCTAGTGGCTGAATCAACTCGGCGTCTACGCAACACAACTTCGCGTAGCATCGCAGCCTCGTCCGTAATCGCGCTCGCGCTTGGCGGCCTGAGTGTCGTCGCCCCTGGCCCGCTTGCGCCGGAGGCTGCGGCCGCCACACTCTCCGGCGGCATCCGTGACAAGTCCGGCGCGGTGGAGAAGGACGCCCAGAAGGCCTCCGACCTGCCCGCCGGTTCGTGTGTTGTTCAGGCAGACAACTCTCAGCAGGGCAGCCAGGCTGGTTTCAGCTGGTATACCTCTGAACCGTCTGCGAGCAGCCCCGACAAGAAAGCCTGGGGCTTGAGCGTCTCCTTTGATAACTCGAAGGACCGCACGTTCGCCGATTGGGGTTTTACCAATAATGGCAGGATGGGCACGTACCTCGATGCAGCTCAAATTTCCGCTATGAATGCCGGTCAGACCCTTGTTGACAAGGTGGTTACGCACAAGGCCGACGAAATCCTCGGTATTACTACTTCTGGGCCACAACGACCCCTGAATCTCAATGCGAAGCTGACCGATGCGAAAGTCAAGCAGTTCGCTGAGGCCACTACCGCTAACCCAGTACGTTATGCCTGGCAGGGAAACTATACGAAGGAAAATCCTGATGGGCCAAGGGCCACCCACGGGGCCAACCAAAGCTTCCGCGCCGTAGTGAACCCGTGGCCGAGTGAGAACATCGAATGTAACCCGATCACGGTGTCGTGGGAGAACCGGGAGAAGTTGGTCATTAGGCCGGGCGAGGAGCTCAAGGTCGGCAAGATCAATGTTCCGGCTGTGCAGAACGGCGGCACCGATGACTCCATGTCCCGCATGGTCGTGGAGGCCTACGACGCCCAGGGTAACTTCATCGGTACAAGCGATACCGATGCTTCCGGCGCTGATACGCCGAGCGTACGTATTGATGAGACTACCGGCGAGATCTTCTACACCATGCCGAAGTACAAGGGCACGAAACTGAGCGATCAGCAGGGCATGCGCTTTAGTGTGCTGGCCAAGCCTCGTTCTGTGGAACAGCTCCAAGTAGCCGTTGAGAACAACAACGGTGGCGAAGGTCAGGCCTTCGACAGCTCCAACTCGCTGCCGCGCTATAACAAGCCGAACGTAATCGCCAACCACCAGTGGAGCTTCGACGACACCCAGTTCCACGACCCGAAGTATGACCCCGATCAGCAGGCAATTATTTCCGGCGTGGAAGACAATAAGCCCACCAAGGAACGCCAGGTGGTCACGTTCAAGGAAGCCGGGGACAAGATTGCGGACCTGGTGAAGAAGCGTGAGGACGGCGGCGTTGATGCCGAGGTCAAGCTGGACAAGAAGAACGTCTATTCGGGTTGGGATGTCAAGATGGATCCCAATACCTATGAAGTCACCGTCACCGCGCCAAAGGACCCGCGGCCAGGGACCTTCGCGCAGCCGCGCGTCATTGTGACCTACTCCAACGGTTCCCGTGACATCATTCCGCTACTTGTTGTTGTGGACCCCAATAACACCCAGGTCACTACGCTGGTTAGCCCTGGGACCACCACGGGTGTTCCGGGACAACCCATCGACGCGCAGCTGACTTGGGAGCCTGTCTTTGAAGACCGCGACCCCGTCCAGCCGACGAAGTATGAAGTCGATCCGAGCACTGTGCCGGAGGGCTGGACTGTCAAGGTGGGTGACGACGGCACGGTCACCGCGACCGCACCGTTAGACGCTCCGAACCTCTCCACGATCTCCCCAGAGATTAAGGGCATCTACCCGGATGGCACCAGCGACACTGTCAAGCTGACCTTCCAGGTGATCAACAATGTGAAGGTGCCGGACTACACCGCGGTCTCCGGTAAAAATAATGAGGAAGTGTCGCTCCAACCGGTGATGCCCCCGGTTGGGCAGGGCGGCAAGGACACGGACGAAGAGCCGAACCGCTACACCTTCGAGGACGGCTCCACCGAGTACACGACCGGCGATTGGACGCTCAAGATCGACCCGGACACCGGCGAACTGTCTACCACCATCCCGCCTAATGTTTTCCCTGGCGCGCAGCTGACCGTGCCGGTGAAGGTGCATTATGCCACCGGCGCAAACCCGCAGATCACTACCGGCACCATCAGCGTGATCGGTGACAAGTCGGGTGAGGATACCGCGCACTACCAGCCGAAGCTGACCAAGGCAGGGGAGTCGGTGAGCACCGAGTTCCAGAGCCTCCTGACCGATCCGAAGTTGGCTACGTTCAAGCTGCCGCCGAAGAATCAGTGGCCGAAGGACTGGGAGTTCACTATTGACGAAAGCGGTACCATCACCGCGACCCCAGGCCCAAGCGTTCCGAATGGTCAGTCCGTCTCCATCCCGGTACATGTCACCTATCCGGATGGCTCTACGGCTGAGGTGCCGGCAGACTTCACGGTGGTTGGGACCCACGCGCGTGCCAACCAGCCGTCGTACCCAACGGTGATGGGAAAGACCGGAACAACGGTGACAAGCCAGGTTGACCGCAAGAACCTCAGCGACGCCTCGGAGCCGCGCTTCTCCCTGGTCACTGACCCGAATGACCCGGACTACATTGCGCCGCCGCGTAACCTCACCTGGGACCAGGTGAAGATTGACCCGGTTACGGGCGAGATCAAGACGCCAATTGCTGCTCGCGTGTTGCCGGGCTCGTCCGCGGACATTCCCGTGCGTGTGACGTACAAGGATGGTTCGACGGACTTCACGATCGCCACTGTGGTGGCTCAGGGCGAGCACCGTCAGATTTATGAGCCGAAGTACGAGCAGAAGACCACCAAGCCGGGCGAGGGTGTTGCCTCCTCCATCACGGAGGACACGAAGGTCCCTGATCGCGACCTGGCTACGGACGTGTCGAAGCGCTACAGCGTGCCTGACACTGTTGATGGTTGGGCAGTCAAGGTTGATGAAACCGGCGTTGTCACCGCAACGCCGCCGAAGACGGCCAAGGCGGGCGACGGCATTCAGGTGCCTGTGACCGTGACCTACCTCGACGGTTCCCAGGACATTGTCTTGGCGCCGTTCAAAGTGAGGGAGTCGCAGAAGGACGTCTATGAGCCGTCCTACTCCGTGCAGGATGCGGGCCCAGGCGAAGAGCTGAAGCGAAACGTCAACCTGAACAACATTCCGGATGGTTCGACCTTCTCCTTCGGTATGCAGGGCGATGAGCCGGTCACTGAGACTACTGTCGACGGCTGGACGTACAAGATCGATCCCGCCACCGGCGAAGTTTCAGTGACCCCGCCTGCAAACGCCAAGCCTGGCGACAAGCACAGGTACAACGTCTCCGTCACCTACCCTGATGGTTCGATTGATGAGGTCCCCGTGGCCACCGTGGTGAAGATGACCAACAATTGGGAGGCCAATCCGACCTTCCCGACTGAGACGGTCAGCCCGGGCGGCACGGTTACCTCGCCATTGAGCGTGGACAAGCCGCAAGACGTCAACTATGCGGCTGTAGACCCGTTTGTCATTGACCCGGCGGGGCTCCCAGCGGGCAGCGAACCCACTGGTGAGAACAACGCTCACGGCAACCCGACCTACAAGATTGCAACCGCAAACGGTGACTGGATTGTCGGCTTGGACAAGCAGGGCAACGTCATCTCCACCGCGCCGTCAACTGCCAAGGCAGGCGACAAGATCAACGTCCCGGTCATCGTGACGTATGAGGACGGCTCCAAGGACACCACCACAGCAACGGTGAACGTGGAGGATGCGCCCACGCGCGAGGTGCCGTTCAAGGTCGAGTACAAGTACGACAACTCCATCCCTGCCGGCACCTACAAGGTTGAGACCACGGGTGTGCCTGGCGCGGAGAAGATGAACCAGGACGGTACCTGGGAGCGCACCGAGGAGCCGACGAACGAGGTCGTTGTCATCGGCACCAAGCCGGCTGAGAGCGCCAAGGACGTGACCTGGAAGTTCCCGATTCCGTACCCGACTGAGGTGCGCGAGAACCCGGAGCTCAAGCCTGGCGAAATGAAGACCGTCCAGGAAGGCGAGAACGGCGAGAAGACCTACACCGCCAAGTTCACCTCCAAGGGCTCTGAGGCGCAGGTTGCTGAAGAAGAGACCACCAAGGAGCCTGTTACTCGCATCATCGAGGTCGGACCGGGCATCCCTGACCAGGAACTGACCAGCAAGAAGACCCAAGAGGTCCCGTTCGAGATCGAGTACGTCTACGACGACACCCTCGAGTCCGGCGAGCAAGTTGTCGACGAAGAGGGCGTGCCGGGTGAGCAGACCATCACCTCCACCCAGAAGATCGTCGACGGAAAGCCGGACGGCGAGCCGGCAATCAACGTTGAGGAGACCAAGGCCCCGAAGAAGGCCAAGATCCGCGTCGGCACCAAGACCACCGGTGAGAACACCGAGCTTTACAAGGCTGAGACTCCCTACAACGTCGTGGTCAAGTACGACCCGAACATGCCTGCCGGCGAGTCCAAGGTGACCACCAAGGGTCAGCCGGGCGAGAAGACGGTGACGATCAAGCGCGACATCGTCAACTCCAAGCCGGGCGATCCACAGATCACCGAGGAGATCACGAAGCAGCCTGTCGACGAGGTCATCACCGTCGGCACCAAGCCGTCCGAGGCGTCCGAGAAGGTCACCTGGACCGCCCAAGTTCCGTTCGAGGTTGAGACTCGTCCGAACCCGGCGCTGAAGCCGGGCGAGATCAAGGTTGCCCAGCAGGGTGTACCGGGCGAGAAGACCTACACCGCTGACTTCGCCGCTAAGGGCGACCAGGCAACGGTGACCCCGGAGGAGAAGCAGACCAAGGCTCCGGTCAACGAGATCATCGAGTACGGCCCGGCCGCTGAGGACACCTCTGTAGTGACCAAGGTGGAAAAGCCGGTGCCGTTCGACACCGAGATCGTCTTCGACGACACTCTCGCGGAGGGCGAGCAGGTCGTCGATCAGCAGGGCGAGCTCGGCACCGAGGTTGTGACCTCCACCCAGAAGATCGTCGACGGCAAGTCCTCCGGCGAGCCGACCGTGACCACTGAGCAGACCAAGGCACCGAAGAACGCGATCATCCGCGTGGGCACGAAGCAGCCGGATCCGGAAGAGCCGGCGCCGGCGCCGTCGCCAAGCACTGAGCCCCTGACCGTCGAGCTGCCGTACCCGACCCGCATTGTCCACGACCCAAACCTGCCCGCAGGCGAAGAGGTCGTCGATCAGGAGGGCACCCCGGGCTCCAAGACGCTCCGCCCGAAGCTGGAGATGGTCGACGGCAAGCAGGTGTGGACGGTCGAAGAGGTTGAAACGCAGAAGCCGGTCCAGCGCGTTGTGCGCGTGGGCATCAAGCAGGCGGAGACCAACCCGTTCACCTGGACCTCCGAGGTGCCGTACAACACCATTGTCCGCCCGAACCCTGAGCTGAAGCCGGGCGAGACCCGAGTGGTGCAAGTCGGCGAGAACGGCTCCACGAAGTACTCCGCCAACCCGGAAACCGGCGAGGTGACCAAGCTCGAAGACAAGAAGCCGGTTGAGCGCATCGTCGAATACGGCCCGACCGAGGACACGCTGGTGACCAAGGTGACCCGTCCGGTGTCGTTCGAGACCGAGGTTGTCTACGACCCGGATCTGCCGGAAGGCGCGCAGCGGATTGAGCAGGGCGAGTTCGGCGAAGAGGTCGAGACCACGACCCAGCAGATCAAGGACGGCAAGCCGTTCGGCGATCCGGCCAAGAACACCGAGCGCACCCGCGAGCCGAAGAACGCCGTGATCCGCATTGGCACCAAGAAGACGCCGAAGGACGCGTCCGTGACCGAGCTGGACGTGCCGCCGACCACGCAGCTGATCTTTGACCCGTCGCTGAAGCCGGGCGAGCAGGTTGTGGTCCGCGAGGGCACGCCGGGCACCGTCCGCGTGACCACCGTCGATGGTGAGACCAGCGTGGAGAACATCAAGGACGCTATCCCGCGTCTCATCCGCGTAGGCGCGAAGCAGCCGGACGAGTTGAACTGGCTCGAGGCGCTGCCGTTCAAGGTGATCACCAGCGAGAACCCGGACCTGCCGGCCGGCGAGCACAAGGTGATCCAGGAAGGTAAGCCGGGCCTGGTGCAGCACGTGGGCGAGACCGCCACCACGGTCACCGAGGCACAGGACTACATCCTGGAAATCGGCACCGCCAAGGAACTGCAGGAAAAGCGCGAAGTCATCACCGAGCCTGTCCCGTTCGAGACCATCTTCATCGAGGACGACACCCTGGCTGCCGGCGTGGTCAAGGTGGATTCCCACGGTGAAACCGGCCTGAAGCGCACCACCAAGGTGTGGGAGATGAAGGACGGCAAGGAGCTCGGCGACCCGACGGTGACCGACGAGACGCTTTCCGAGCCGAAGAACCTGATCATCCGCGTGGGCACCGGCAAGCCGGTCGAGGATCCGGACAATCCGGACAATCCGGAGGACCCGAAGCCCGAGCAGCCGAAGCCGGAGGACCCGAAGGCACCGGAGGACGAGAAGGGTTCGTCCGCGGAGCGCTGCGTCGCCAACACATTCGCCGCGAACAGCCCGCTGTTGTGGCTGCTGCCGATCGGCCTGTTGGGCGCAGTCGGCTACGGCGTCAACGAGGCGTTCGGCCCGCAGATCAACCAGGTAACCGGACAGCTCAACGCACGCTGGCAGCAGTTCGTCCGCGAGAACACCCCGGACTTCGGCCATGGCGGCCGCGGCATTGAAAAGCCGGAGTGGATGCGCGAGATGGAGGCACAGGCCAACGCGCTGAACCAGCAGTTCAACCAGCGCTACGGCGGTTACGGCGAGCAGCTGCGCCCGGTGGGCATCGCTCTCGGCGCCCTGGCCGCAGCAGCGCTGACTGGCACGCTGATCGCCCAGGCATGTACCGAGGAGGGCTTCGACAACGGCATGACCGTGCTCGGCTCCACCGAGCGCAAGCTCGACTTCGGTGCGTCGTCGGAGAAGGCGGACGGCGCAAAGGCCGGCTCATCCTCCCGTGAGTCTGGATCTTCCAAGAAGACCGCGCTGACCACCGCAGCGAAGCCGACAGGTGAGAAGTAACTCGCGCTAGCCCGCGCGAAGGAAGACGGCCCCCGGAGCGATCCGGGGGCCGTCTTTTGCATTGAAGGTCCGGTTGCGGGGGAGTAGTCAGACCTCTCGTGACGAATAAAACGCCGCTAGTTGAACACCGATTTCACTTACCTGCAACACATATAGGGCCCGGAGCTGCGCCGATGTGGACGTAACCTGAAATTCACCTGAATGTAGCCTTCTGTACGCAACCTGGGAGTAGCTTGCGCCATGGCTACGAAAACCGTCCCTCTTACCTCAAGGAATTCTTATGCGTTTCTCCTCAAAGGCAGTCGCGGCAGTCGTCAGCATCTCTGCGCTGGCGATGTCGAATCTGCCCACCGGCATCGCACAGACCGCTGAGCAGGCGTTCAACGGCAAAGACACGTGCATCTCCATCGATTCGAACGGCAACATCGTCGCCCCGCAGCCGGGCGATTGCACCCAGTTTGGCAAGGGTGGACAGGGCAACTCCGACGCCGAGGCACGCAACGTCATCTTCATCCTGGGCGACGGCATGGGCCACCAGGAAATCACCGCGGCCCGCAACTATCTCAAGGGCGCGAACGGCCGCTTCGAGGGCCTGGACGAGCTGACCGCGTCGGGCGCGTACACCACGTTCGCCATCGGCAAGGACGGCAAGCGCCAGTACGTGACGGACTCCGCCGCGTCCGCGACCGGCTGGTCCACCGGCGCGAAGACCTACAACGGCGCCCTGTCTGTGGACATCACCGGCAAGCCGCACGAGAACCTGCTGGAGATGGCCAAGAACGCCGGTATGCGCACCGGCAACGTCTCCACCGCGGAGATCCAGGACGCCACCCCGGGCGCGATGCACTCCCACATCTCCCAGCGCGGCTACTACGCGCCGTCGGGCGAGAAGAAGGTCGTGCAGGGCGACGAGGCCCGCGAGAACGGCGGCCTGGGCTCCATCTCCGAGCAGATCATCGACACCCGCGCCGATGTCACCCTCGGCGGCGGCCGCAAGTACTTCGACACCAAGGTCGTGGAGGGCGGCGAGAACCGCAACCCGTTCCTGACCGTCAAGAACGACGGCGGCGCCGATTGGGAGGCCGACAAGACCGTCCGCGAGAACGCAATTGCCAAGGGCTACACCGTCGTCGACGACAAGGCTGGCCTGGACGGCATCACCAAGGCTGACCAGGACAACCCGGTGCTCGGCCTGTTCAACGACGGCAACATGGCCCGCAAGTTCGAGCGCACCGTGCCGGTGAAGTCCGACGGCACCACCGAGCCGGAGGTGTGCAAGGAGGCGGACCGCGGCAACGAGCCTTCCGCCGCCGAGATGACGAAGAAAGCCATCGAGCTTCTCGACGATCCGTCGGCCGACAAGGGCTTCTTCCTGCAGGTGGAATCGGCGTCCATCGACAAGGCCGACCACGACGCCGACGCGTGCGGCATGATCGGCGAGACCGAGCAGATCGACGAAGTGATCAAGGAAGCGCTCGACTTTGCCAAGGCAGACGGCAACACCATGATCGTTGTCACCGCGGACCACGCGCACACCGCCGAAATCATCCCGGACGGCCGCCCGTCCGTCTCCGCCGTGACCCGTCTGAAGACCCCGAAGGACGGCGCCACGATGTCCGTCGGCTTCGGCACCATCCCGTGGATGGATAAGGACGGCAACCTGACCTACGACGCCAAGCAGAACGGCGATCCGTTCGACACCCCGAACTTCTCCATGATGCACACCGGCACCCAGGTGCGCATCGCCGGCTTCGGCCCGGGTTCCGAGAACGTCAACGGCCAGCTCGACCAGACCGACGCCTTCTACGTCATGGCGAACGCGCTCGGCCTCAACGGCGGCACCGAGGGCGGCCAGAAGCCGTGGAAGATTAACAAGGACAACAAGGTCGTCTCCCTGGCGAACCGCTCCAAGGCGAAGCCGGGCGACCAGCTGTGCTACCTTGTCGCCGCCGGCGAGGCTCCGAAGGTGGGCGACTGCGCCCAGTTTGGCAAGGACGGCCAGGGCATCGACAACGCCAAGGCGAAGAACGTCGTGGTCCTGATCGGCGACGGCACCGGCGACTCCGAGATCACCGCAGCCCGCAATTACCTGAAGGGCTCCGCCGGTCGCTTCGAGGGCCTGGACAACCTGGACTACACCGGGTACCTGACCACCTTCTCCCTGGATAAGGAGACCGGCCTGCCAAACTACGTGGCAGACTCCGCCGCCACCGGTACCGCGTGGAACTCCGGCGTGAAGTCGTACAACGGCGCCATCGGTGTGGACAACGCCGGTAAGCCGGTTGCCACTATGGGTGAGCTGGCCAAGGCTCGCGGGATGAAGATCGGCAACGTCTCCACCGCCGAGATCCAGGACGCCACCCCGGCTGCCTTCGCAGCCCACGCGCTCGACCGCTCCTACTACGCACCGTCCGGCGACAAGAAGGTTGCGCAGGGTGACCAGCTGCGCGAGAACGGCGGCCTGGGCTCCATCTCCGAGCAGATCGTGGACCTGCGCGCCGACGTCACCCTCGGCGGCGGCCGCAGCTACTTCAACACCGAGGTCAAGCAGGGCGGCCAGTGGGGCGAGAACGGTAACACCTGGACCGCGGGCAAGACCGTGCTGGAAAACGCGAAGGACAACGGCTACCAGGTTGTCACCAACGCCTCTGAGCTGGACGCTATCGCCGAGGCGAACGCCGACAAGCCGGTGCTGGGCCTGTTCTCCGAGGGCAACATGCCGCGAGTGCTGAACCAGACCATCCCGACCACCGACGGCGGCGACGTCGATGCCGCTACCTGTGAAGCCAACCCGGAGTTCACCGCTGAGACCCCGCGTCTCGGCGCGATGACCACCAAGGCGCTCGAGCTGCTGAAGAACGACAACGGCTTCCTGCTCCAGGTCGAGTCCGCGTCTCCGGACAAGGCAGACCACCAGGCGGATGCCTGCGGCCTGATCGGTGAGGTCGGCCAGCTCGACGAGGCTGTCCAGGCCGTGCAGAAGTGGGTGGAGGAAACCGGCGAGGAGACCCTGATCGTCGCCACCGCCGACCACGCTCACACCGCGCAGATCACCTACGACAACGCCAACACCGCCGGCCGCGTCACCCAGCTGACCACGGTCGAAGGCTCTACCATGGCCGTGAACTTCGCCACCTCGAAGACCAACGAGGACGAGGATGCGCTCGGTGGCCAGCAGCACACCGGCGCGCAGCTGCGCGTGGCCGCGTCCGGACCGGGTGCTGCCAACGTCACCGGCCAGATCGACCAGACCGACCTGTTCTTCCTGGTCAACAACGCCCTCGGCATCGAGAGCATCAACCACGGCCTCACCTTTGAAAACAAGATGAAGCCGGTCGAGGCGACGACCGATGAGCAGCCTTCCCAGAGCTCCGCCGGTTCCTCGCTCTCCAATGTCGGCCTGATCGCCGTTCTGGCGATCTCCGGCATCGTGGGCCTGCTCTCGCTGCTGGCGCTGCTCTTCCCGTTCCCGGTCGATGAGGTTCTCGGCCCGATCGCGAAGCGCTAAATTTTTCTAGCCCGTCACGTCCCGCCCCGGCACAGCACCGAGGGCGGGACGTTTCGCATGTCCGGGCCGTCGTTCCTTGCCCGGTGCCGTTCGCTGAGGTCTGGTTACGGGGGCGTAAGCAGACCTCAGCGTGAAACCAGACCTGAGCGGGGCTGGCGACCTGGGGTCTTGCGGTGCACGCCTGCTTGATGTCTGGTTGCGTGTCTGGGCGGGGGCTACATGCGCGGCATGTTCATGCCGGGCACGTTGATGCCCAGCATCGGCAGCGCTGCCGCGATGCCTGCCAGCGCCAGCAGGGCAGCGATCACGCCGCCGACGATGGCCGCGACGTTCGGGGCGTCCTTGCCGTCCATCTCGGACGAGCCCTTGTCGCGCGGTTTCATGCTGTCCTTACCCGGTGTGTCCTTGCCCATATCCGGCTTGTCCATGCCCGGCTTGGTCTTATCCAGGGCGATGGGTGCGGTGGGGTAGTCCATGTCTTTCGCGTCGCCCTTGGCGCAGGAGGCGGCGGCTGAGGCGTTAGCTACGTCGATAAGCTGCTGGTTCATGGCGAGCATGCCGCTGGGGGTGGCGGACCATGCCTCGTAGAGCTTGGTGCCCTCGGTGAACGGGGCCTCGGCCATCGGCGCGGTCGACGGGCCGACCTGCCACGCGTCGGTGTCCACATCCTCGAGGGTGGTGGCGGTGGTCGGCTCGGTTTCGTCGAGGGTCCGCAGTGCCTTGGTGTACGGTTTGACCAGGTCAGCCGGCAGGATCTTGGAGTAATCCGGTGCCTCGCCCTTGAGGTCGGACTCGTTGGCGGACATGACGCCCGGGTAGACCGTCTCCACAGCAGCAACGAAATCGCGGGCGCGCTCGTGCTCGCCGATCTTCTTGGACTCGTCGAAGGTGCCCATGATGAACTCCTTCTCCGCGTCCGTGAGGGTGACAGTGCAGTTGCCGTCCGCGTCCTTCTCGCCGACGGTGGCGGCGTGGGCCGGGGCGGCGACGGTGCCGAGAGCGATCGCGCAGGCGGCGGCGCTGGTGATGATGCGTTTCATGAGGGCCTCCTTAAGGTGTAGGTGCGTACTCGAAGCGGTACCTGCACCAGTGTGATGGGGGCCGTGTTGCGAGAGTGTTAACGGGGAGGGCGGGACGAAAAAGAGTGGTCCCCGCATCCCACTTAAGGAATGGAAGACCACTCACGTTTGTCATGCGCAACGATTCATGCGCGATCCGGTACTGCGAACTCAATCCCAGCCGGTCCGAGAGGTGGTGGGTAACTAGCCCAATTCCCTCGGACAGTTAATTATAGGGTGGCGCGAGCCAAAGTCAATGAGTTACTTCTCCCGCATGGTCACAATGTTGACTTTGCCCTGCTGAATATCGTCAAAACTATCTAATTCCAGCGCACGGCGAAGGCGAGCTGCGACTCGAGCCTTCGGAGTGTTGCGTCGAGCTGGATCCATTCTTCCGTGTCGGCGCTCATACGCTATTGAGCTAGCAACAATATCGGCTAGCTGCAGGAAATCGCTTGCTTCAGAATTGAAGTCGTAGGCCTCCAGCACGCATCGGCTTCCTAAGGCACGGTTAACATCGTTTTTCACGGTTTGTGCTACTGATTCCCCGCGGGGAGTCTGAACGAGATCGACGAAGACGTTTACAAGTTCTCCGCGATTGATATTTCCGCGAATCAACCTTGATGCCATGGTTGCTTGCTGTTCCCATGTGTCCTTGTCGGGATGGAAAGAACCTGTGGAGTCATAAACGGAGCCGCCAACGCGTACATCGGCTGCGGCTAGAAGTTCGACAAGATCAAAGTAGAAGTTGACCTTGTTGTTTTTGATATCGGCGAAGTGGATTTCTTGGTGGAATTTGTGGGCTTGGCGCAGGTGGCGGATCTCTCTGTCGAGAAGCTGGAGATCTCTAACCTTTACGAAACCAACTACGAAGAAGCCGCCCGAAGAGTTCCGTGAGCCCGATTCATCGAGAAAAATCGACGACACCGGAACTCGGCCGGGGAGGGAGAAGGTTTTCTTCTTCTTTTGCACAAAGGCAACTCTACTGACCGTGCCGACATGCAAAAAGAAAAGTGTCTCTTGGAGAAACTCCAAGAGACACGGCTGGTCGGGATAACAGGATTTGAACCTGCGACCTCTTCGTCCCGAACGAAGCGCGCTACCAAGCTGCGCCATATCCCGGTTGTATCCTCAGGCTCTCGCCCGCGGTACTGGCAACACATTACCCCCGGGCGGCGAATCGGCCAAAACGGCAGGTAGCAAGGCCTATTCTCCGCGCTCCACCACCCGGATCAGGCTCGCGGACGGCGGGCAGAACAGGCGCACCGGCGCGTACTTGGACTGGCCCAGGCCGTTGGACACTTCCATCCACATCTTCCCGTACTTGTGCAGCCCGGAGGCGCGCTCGCGGTCGATGTCCGCATTGGTCACAATGGCGCGCTCGCCGGGCAGGCAGATCTGCCCGCCGTGGGTGTGGCCGGCGAGCGCCAGCTGGTAGCCGTCCGCCTCGAACGCGTCCAGCACCCGGCGGTACGGCGCGTGCAGCAGGCCGATGGACAGATCCGCGTCTGCATTTGGCGCGCCGGCGACCTCGGCATACCGGTCCAGCTCGTGGTGCGGGTCGTTCACGCCCGCGAGCGCCAGGCGCACACCGGAGGCTTTGAACTCCAGGCGGGCGTGGGTGGCGTCTTGCCAGCCGCGTTCCACAAACGCGGCGCGCATTCCCTCCCAAGGCAGGTCCTCATACGACGGCTCGCGCTTCGCCCCGGTCAGGTACTTCAACGGGTTGACCGGCCGCGGCGCCCAATAGTCGTTGGTGCCGAACACGAACGCGCCCGGGCGGTTCAACAGCGGGCCCAGGGCGTCCAGCACCCACGGCACCCCGCCGACATCCGACAAGTTGTCGCCGGTGTTGACCACCAGGTCCGGCTCGAGGGCATCCAGGCTGGAGACGAACTCCACCTTCTGGCGCTGTCCCGGGATCATGTGCAGGTCGGACACGTGCAGCACCCGAAATTCCCCGCGCCCGTCCAGCACCCCCGGCTTGAGCAGGGGCAAGGTGTACTCGCGCAGCTGGAAATTGTTGCGTTGGGTGTATCCCCACGTCAGCGCGGCGGCGCCCGTCGATAGGCCAAGTGCTCCGATTCCCGTCAACTTCTTCACCCGCACCACTGTAATCTCGCATGCATGAGTGCACTGAAAGACCAGATCCGCGCAGACCTCAAAGAAGCCATGAAGGCGAAGGAAAAGGAGCGCACCGGCACCATCCGCATGCTGCTGGCCGCGATCCAGACCGCCGAGACCGAGGGCTCCAAGCACGAGGTAGACGACGCGGAGATCCAGAAGATCATCGCCCGTGAGATCAAGAAGCGCCGCGAGTCCGCGGACATCTACAAATCCAACGGCCGCGACGACCTGGCCGAGGCCGAGCTCACCGAGGCGGGCATTCTCGAGGTGTACCAGCCGAAGCAGCTGGATGACGACGAGCTTGCCAAGCTTATCGACGAAGCTATCGCCGAAACCGGCGCCGAGTCCATGGCGCAGATGGGGCAGGTCATGAAGGCCGCCACCGCCAAAGCCGAGGGCCGCGCCGACGGTAAGCGCCTCTCCGAGGCCGTGAAGGCCCGCCTGAGCTAGTCCACTGGATTAGTTTGGGTTGACGCCGGCGGCACCGTTCGGGGCGCCGGCGTTGTTGCCGTTGCCGTTGTTGTTGCTGGCGCCGAAGACGTCGGCGATGGCGTCGCGGGCGTCGTTCAGCGATTGCTCGAGGCCCTCCAGTCCGGGCGGGGCAGCGGGGCTTGGTTGCGGCGGCGCGGACGGCGAGGGGGCCGCGGCCGAGCTCGGCGGCGCGGAGGGGCTGGCGCTGGCCGCACCGGCGCCGTCGGAGACGTTCAGGGTCACCGTCGTGTTCGGGCCGTCCTGGACCGCGGAGACCACCGTGCCAGCCGGCGCGCCGGCGCCGTGAACAGTGTTGATCGTGACCGTGTACCCCTGCGCCTCAAGCTGCGACTTCGCGGCGGAGGAGTATTGGCCGACCACCGCGTCCAGCGCCGCGCGCTTCGTGCCGCGCATGTGCACCGGGCTCGCAGGCGGCAGCCCGCCCGCAGCCGCCCCCGGCACCCCGGCCGCCGCCTGGAACCAGGTGTCCGCGGCCTCATTGCCACCGAACAGTGTGCCGTACTGGCACTGCCGCACGGGCTGAGTGCACAGCGGGGTGGACTGCACGCCGTCGTTGTAGATGTACGGCGCGGCCGACATCGCCTGGGTGAATCCCAGAAACGCGGTGGAGTGGTGGGACTCCGTCGTGCCCGTCTTCGCGGCCGTCGGGGCGGACCAGCCGTTGTTGCGGGCGGAGGCGGACGCGGTGCCGTCGATAATGTCCTTTGACATGCCGTGGGACAGGGCGCCGGCGACCTCCGGGTCGACCGCCTGCTCGCAGGCGGGGCGGTCGATGAAGACCTGCTTGCCGTGCTCGTCCAGCACTTCCTTGATCGGGTTCGGCTCGCACCAGCGCCCGCCCGAGGCCAAGGTGGCACCCACGTTGGACAGCTCCAGCGCGTTCACCGCCAGGGGGCCCAGGGTGAACGCGCCCATGTTCTCCTCCTTGGCCGCCTGGGCGATGGAACGGCCGTCGCCGAACGAATTCTCGTCCGCGTACGAGCGCAGGCCCAGGCGCACCGCCAAATCCACCACGGGAGCCACGCCGGTTTTCTGGATCAGCTCCACAAACGTGGTGTTCGGCGACTGTGCCAGCGCGTCCTGCAGCGTCATGCGCGGGGCGTAAGTACCGGCGTTTTCCACGCAGTACGCACCCGGCGGGCAGTTAGCCGCGCCGCCGCCGCCCATGCCGTAGAGCACCGAGCGCACCGGCGTCTCCAGCATCGTGTTCAATCCGTAGCCCTGCTCCAGTGCCGCGGCGGCGGTGAAGATCTTGAACACCGAGCCCGCGCCCGCACCTACCAGGGACACCGGCTGCGGCAAGAAGGTCTGGCTCTGGTCCAGGTCCAGGCCGTAGAAGCGCGAGGACGCCATGGCCAAAATGTCGCGGGAATCCGCGCCGGGACGGATGATGTTCATGACCTCGGCCACGCCCGGGGCGTATGGGCTGACGTTGTTTCGCACTGCGTTGTTGGCCGCTTCCTGCACCGCCGGGTCCAAGGTGGTGGTGATGGTGTACGAGCCGTTGAGGATTTGCTCCATGCCCAGGCCCTTGTCCTCCAGGTAGCGCAGGGCGTAGTCGCACATGAAGCCCTTGTCGCCGGCGGCGATGCACCCCTGCGGGAGCGTCTTCGGCTGCTCGAGAATCCCCAGCGGGGCGCCTGCCAGGCGGTCCGCCTCCGCCTGGTCCAGGTAGCCCTGAGCCGCCATGTTGTTCAGAACCACATTGCGGCGCTGAGTTGCGCCTTCCGGGTTGGTGTACGGGTTGAGCGCTTCCACAGACTGCAGGATGCCGACCAGTAGCGCGGCCTGCGCCGGGTCAAGGTCCCGGGCGGGGACATCAAAGTAGGTCAGCGCCGCCGCCTCGATGCCGAACGAGTGGTTGCCAAAAGAAACGAGGTTGAGATACCTGGTCAGCACCTCGTCCTTTTCCAGTGTCTTGTCCAGGTCGGACGCCATGCGCATCTCGCGCAGCTTGCGGGGGATGGACTGCTCCGTGGCGGCGTTGGCCTCTTCCTCGTTCTCTGCGTCGATGAGCCAGAGGTAGTTCTTCACGTACTGCTGGTTGATCGTGGACGCGCCCTGCTGCACCCCGCCTGCGAGCACGTTGGTCACCATCGCGCGGGCGAAGCCCTGCATGTCAACGCCCTCGTGCTGGTAGAAGCGGCGGTCCTCCGTGGCCACCAGGGCGTCCTTGACGTGCTGGGAGATCCCGTCGCTGGCCACCTCGTAGCGGCGTTGCTTGAAAATCCAAGCCATGGGGGCGCCGGTGGCGTCGTTAATTGTGGTGACGCCGGGGACTTCGCCGTGGGTGAGGTCGGAGAGGTTGGACTGCATCGTCTCGTCGGTGCGGGCGACGGCAGCGCCGCCCAGGCCCGCGATGGGGGCGAGGCAAAGCGCGATGGCCAGCGCCGCCGCAACGAGCGCGGCCAGCAGGCTTCCTAGAGATTTCAGTGCGGACACGCCATTACCTTAAATGACTCGGCCCCCGTGCGGGAATATAAAAGACCCCCCAAAAATGTGACCCATTCGACAGAAATCTTTTTTGTGTGATTACATTTACATGGGACCGCAGATATGCGGTCGGATGTATAAAACTGCGCCCGAGAGACGGCGCAGGTGAACGAGTAAGGAGCACGGCTATGACCACGGCTTTGGGTAACACCGCGCAGCGAAACGCACAACGGACCACGTCCCGCAAGTGCGACGCATCCGGACATCTCGTTTTTGACCGGGGGGATTGGGTAACTCACGCACAGTGCCGCGGCAAGGATCCGGACGCCTTGTTCGTCCGTGGCGCGGAGCAACGCAAGGCCGCCGCGATCTGCCGCGCCTGCCCGGTGCTCACCGAGTGCCGCGCGGACGCGCTGGACAATAAGGTCGAGTTCGGCGTTTGGGGCGGGTTGACGGAGCGTCAGCGCCGCGCGGTGCTGCGCAAGAATCCGCACGTGACCGACTGGGCGGAGCACCTCTCCGCCGGCGGCGAAGTTGTCGGCCTGTAGGTAGTCTTGGGCGCCATGACGAAATGGGAGTACGCAACGGTTCCGTTGCTCACGCACGCCACCAAGCAGATTCTGGACACCTGGGGCGAGGACGGCTGGGAGCTCGTCTCCGTCACGCCGGGTCCGACCCAGGACAACGTTGTCGCTTACATGAAGCGGGAGGTCGAATAAATGTGGACTGATCGTCTGAAGGAGCTCGGCATCGAGCTGCCCACCGTCGCCGCGCCAGTGGCGGCGTACGTTCCCGCCGTGCAGGCCGGCAACCAGGTCTGGACGTCTGGCCAGCTGCCGTTTACCGACGGCAAACTGCCCGCCACCGGCAAGGTCGGCGCGGAGGTCACCGAGGAGGCCGCCTACGGCTACGCCCGCCAGGCTGCGCTCAACGCGATTGCGGCGGTGGACGACCTCGTCGGCCTGGACAACGTCGCCCGCGTGCTCAAGATCGTCGGTTTTGTCGCCTCTGACCCGGCGTTTACCGGCCAGCCCGCCGTGATCAACGGTGCCTCCGAGCTCATGCAGGAGGTCTTCGGCGAGGCCGGCGCGCACGCCCGCTCCGCAGTGGGTGTGGCGGCACTGCCGATGGACACGCCGGTCGAGGTCGAGCTCGTCGTCGAGCTGAAGAGCTAGAACACCAATAAACGGCTGCTAAGCGGGTACGCTGGGGCACATGCAACATCCCGCTTACAGCCAACTGCGCCCTGTGACCGCCAACGCCGCGGTGGTTCTGGCGCCGAACCCCAGCTACGCGGCGCTCGAGGGGACCAACTCCTGGGTGATCAGGGGTGAGGGGGATCAGCGAAGCATCGTCGTTGATCCGGGTCCGGAGGACGAGGGCCACCTCAACGTCCTCCACTCCAAGGCGGGGGAGGTGGCGCTGATTTTGCTCACGCACCGCCACCACGACCACGCCGATGGCGCGGAGCGTTTCCGCCAGCTCACCGGCGCGCCGGTTCGCTCGCTGGATCCGCAGTACAGCTCGGGGGCGGACCCGCTTATCGACGGTGAGGTGGTCGCCGTCGACGGCATCACCCCACGCCTGAAGGTTGTGGCCACCCCGGGTCACACCAGCGATTCCGTGTGCTTCTTTGTCTACCCGGGCGACCCGGAGACCACTGAGCTGGAGGGCATCATCACCGGCGACACCATCGCCGGCCGCCACACCACCATGATCTCCGAGACTGACGGCGACCTGGGCAAGTACCTGGACACCCTGGAGCTCCTGGAGGAGCAGGGCAAGGACATCCCGCTTCTGCCGGGCCACGGCCCCGAGGGTGCGGACCTGTCGGCGTACGCCCGCAAGTACATCGACCGCCGCAACCAGCGCCTGGAGCAGATCCGTGAAGCGCTGAAGACGCACGGCGAGAACGCAGACATCAACACCCTGGTCGACGCGATCTACGACGATGTCGACCCGGTGCTGCGCGGCGCCGCCGAGCAGTCCACCCGCGTGGCCCTGCGCTACCTGAAGGCCGCGCCCTAAGGGTGAGGCAAAAGAAAAGGCCCAGCCACCGCGGCTGGGCCTATTTTTTGTCCCTCACTCGGGTTTTGTAGGGATCGGCACTTTACCGGTTTTCGGTTTGTAAACCCCCAGGTCAGATTTTCGCGTTGCCGAGTTTTGCACAACCCGGCCCACGAAACCCGTGCACCTACCGGGCGCGACGGGCCAGGTGCTCGGTGTCGACGATGAGCACGCTCTTGCCCTCCAGGCGGATCCAGCCGCGGTGGGCGAAGGTGGCCAACGCCTTGTTCACCGTCTCGCGGGAGGCGCCGACGAGCTGGGCGATCTCTTCCTGCGTCAGGTCGTGGTTGACGCGCAGCGCGCCGCCTTCGTGGGTGCCGAAGCGGTTGGCCAGCTGCAGCAGCGTCTTGGCCACGCGGCCGGGCACGTCGGTGAAAATGAGGTCTGCCAGCGAGGCGTTGGTGCGGCGCAGGCGGCGGGCCAGGACACGCAGGAGCTGCTGGGAGATCTCCGGGTGGCTGTCAATCCAGGTGCGCAGCATGGTGGAGTCCATGGTGGCGCAGGTGACTTCGGTGACGCACACGGCGGAGGAGGTGCGCGGGCCCGGGTCGAAGATGGACAGCTCGCCGAACATGTCGGACGGGCCCATCACGGACAGCAGGTTTTCACGTCCGTCCGGAGCGTGTCGGGCGAGCTTAATCTTGCCTTCGACGATGATGTAGAGGCGGTCGCCGGGTTCGCCTTCGTCGAAGATGGTGGTGCCTTTGGGGAAGGTCTCCGTATCCATTTCGCTGATCAGCGCGGCTACTGCTTCCGGGTCCACGCCCTGGAAAATGCCGGCGCGGGCGAGTGTGTCCTGTACGCCTTCCATGAATCCTCCTCGGTTGGGACGGCCAGGGGCAGTGGTTGCAGTCACTTTCGCGTAACTTTTTAGCAGCCGTCACAGTGCGACTCGCACTTTACCACCCAAGTGCGGTCTTGGTCAGGCGGTTGACCAAGTTGGTGTTAATCCCCCCCGCGCGCCCCGAGCCGTTCCATCGCCAGGGGGAACGCTCCGAGCACCAGCGGGACCAGCACAACGAGTATCAGATTCATAGGTGTCATTTTACGCCACGCATAACTAGCATGTCGGTCATGTCCTCCACCACGCCGAAGAAGCACCGCCGCCCCGGATCCCACCCGGCGGCGAAGGGCTCGGAGACGGATATCGGGCGGACCAGGCGCGCCCGCCGCATCAACCGCACGCTCGCGGAGACGTTCCCCGGCGCACGCGCTGAGCTAGACTTTTCCAACCCGCTGGAGCTGCTGGTGGCCACGGTGCTTTCGGCGCAGACCACGGACGTGCGCGTCAACATGGTCACCCCGGCGCTGTTTGCCAAGTATCCCACGGCACACGCGTACGCGGAGGCGGATCAGGCGGAGGTGGAGGAGATCATCCGCTCCACCGGCTTTTACCGTTCGAAGGCCAAAAACCTCATCGGTTTGGGGCAAAAGCTCGTCACCGATTTCGGCGGGGAGGTGCCCACCAAGCTGGAGGATCTGGTCTCGCTTCCTGGCGTGGGCCGGAAGACGGCGCATGTGGTGCGCGGCAACGCGTTCGACATGCCGGGGCTGACGGTGGACACACACTTCCAGCGCCTGGTGGGGCGCCTCATGCTCACCGACGAGACGGATCCGGTGAAGATCGAGCACGCGATCGCGAAGCTCATTGAGCGCCGCGAGTGGACCATGTTCTCCCACCGCATCATTTTCCACGGCCGCCGCATCTGCCACGCCCGCAAACCTGCGTGCGGCGTGTGTCCGATCGCGTTCGACTGCCCCAGCTTCGGCGCCGGCCCGGTCGAGCCCGAGGCGGCCGCGGACCTGGTCACGGGCCCGGAGCGCGAGCACATTCTGGGGCTCGCATGAAGCGCGCGATCTGGGTGAGTGTTGCGGTCATCGTGGCGGCAACGGTGCTGCTCGTGCTCGGAGTGCGCAGTTTGCTTGTCGACGATCAACCAACGGGGGACCCTGTGGCCGTCGAGAAGCACATGCCCCAACGACCCGATTGCCCGGCTGGGCTGGATCTGCCGTGCCTCGGCGGGGACATGGCCGGCGAGGCCAAGGAGATCACCGTGGTCAACGTGTGGGCCTGGTGGTGCCAGCCGTGCCGCGCGGAGCTGCCGGCGGTGGAGGAGTTCGCGCGCACGCACCCGGAGTACACCGTGGTGGGCGTGCACGCGGACCAGAACGCGGGCAACGGCGCTGCGCTGCTGGAGGATCTCGGGGTGGGCCTGCCCAGCTACCAAGACGACTCGGGCGCCTTCGCCGCGGAGCAGGGCCTGCCGCCGGTGGTGCCGGTGACGGTGGTGCTGCGCGGCGGCGAACAGGTGGCGGTGTTTGCCAAGGAGTTCACCTCGGCGTCAGAACTCGCCGCGGCGGTCGAAGGAGCGCTGTAAATGGATGCGCCATTGCGCCCGGACCGCGCGCCGCTGTGGCTGAAACCCCTGGTGGAAGCCATCGAGGGCGGCGGGGCGGCGATCCCGCGTCGGCTGCTGTCGCCGCGCGTGCTACAGAAAGACGGCGCGGACCAGGCCGCGGTGTTGATCCTGTTCGCCGGCGACCCGCGCGCCACCGAGCTGCCGCAAGACGCGCGCGTGCTGATCACGCACCGCACCCCGCGCATGCGCAGCCACTCCGGCCAGATGGCGTTCCCCGGCGGTCACATCGACCCCGGCGACGGCGGGCCTGTGGATGCCGCGCTGCGCGAGGCGTGGGAGGAAACCGGCCTGGACCCGGACAGGGTGGTCCCGCTGGCCATGCTGGACGCGGCCACCACCGGCGGCAGCAACCGGCGCGTGCGGCCTGTGGTGGCGTTCACCCCGGAGCCGGGCGAGGTCTACCCGGCCAGCGAGGAGGAGACGGACGCGGTGTTCTTCGTGCCGGTGCGCGAGCTGGTGGACCCGCGAAACCGGGCGATGCTGGGGATTCAGGAATGGTCGGGGCCAGCGTTCTGGGCAGGCGAGTTTCTGGTGTGGGGCTTTACCGGTGTGCTGCTCGCCGTGGTGCTGAAGCTGGGCGGCTGGGTGCGGCCCTGGGACGAAAAGCCCGGCGACTTGCGGGCTGCGCTGGCGCGTTCTGCCAACCGTGAGCGGTAACATCACCGGAATGCACCTGGTTATCGACGTCCTGCTCGCGCTCGCCGTCGTCGCCGCCTTTATCAGTGGCTGGCGCCAGGGGGCGCTGTCTGCGGTGCTGTCCGCGGTCGGCGTCGTGGCGGGCCTGGTTATCGGGCTTGCGCTGGCGCCGTTCGCGCTGGATTTGTCAGATTCCCAGACGGTGCGCATCGTGCTGCTCATCGCCCTGGTTGTGCTGTTTGTGGGGCTGGGCAACCTCGTCGGCGTCACCGTCGGCGGAAGCCTGCGCGGCCGGGTGCGCTCCCGGGGTCGCCGCGTGCTGGATTCCGCACTTGGCGCGACGTTCCAGTCGGTGGCGGTGGCCGCGGTGCTGTGGTTCATCTCCATCCCCCTGGCGGCCTCGGTGCCGGGCGAGATCGGCGACGGCATCCGCTCCTCCCGCGTCTTCGGCACCATCAACGCTGCCGCCCCCGAGGAGGCTTCGAAGCTGCCGGCGAGGTTCGCGGCGCTTCTCGACGAATCCGGGCTGCCGCCGTTGGTCTCCCCCTTCTCGCCGGGCGGGGCGCAGGTGGCGGCGCCGGATGGGTCCGTGGTGGAACCGGAGGTCGTCGAGAAGCTGCGCCCCAGCGTGGTGCACGTGATGGGGGACGCGGAGACCTGCCGGCGGCGCCTGATGGGCACCGGCTTTGTCATCGAGGACGGCTACGTGCTCACCAACGCGCACGTGGTCGCCGGCACCGCGCGGGTGGCCCTGGACACCGTGGTGGGCGTCAAGCCCGCGCAGGTGGTGTTGTTCGACCCGGACACCGACATCGCGGTGCTGCGCGCCGAGCAGCTGGGGCTGCCGGAGCTGCGCTGGGCGGATGAGGAGCTGGCGGTCAGCGACAGCGCCGTGGTGATGGGCTACCCCAAATCCGGTCCGTTCGAGGCGGCGCCGGTGCGCATCCGCGGCAAGCTAGAAATCGCGGGCCCGGACATCTACACCACCGGGCGCGTGGAGCGCGAGGCGTACACCATCCGCGGCAACATCCGCCAGGGCAACTCCGGCGGGCCGCTGCTCACCCCGGACGGCGAGGTCGCGGGCATGATCTTCGGTGCGTCTCTGGACACCTCAGAAACGGGATACGCGCTGACTGCACACCAGGTGCAGCAGCGCGTAGGGGATGTGCGGAGCTTGACGCGCCCCGCGGATACGCAAGCGTGCGTTAGCGGGTAACGGCGGCGGAGCCGGTACGCGGCAGAGAAGAGCCGGTGCCGGAGGAGGTGTAGAGACCTGCCTCGTCCTTAGCCAGGTTCTTCTGCGCCTGGCCCGGCTTGAGGTTCTTCAGCTCGTTGACCGACTCGATGGTCTTCTCGGGCGCCTTGATCTTCTTGATCTTCTTGAAGCCGATGAACGCGAGCAGGCCGGCCAGCGCCAGCATGACCAGGAAGACGATCAGGAACGCCCAGCCGCGGTGCATCCAGGACGCGAGCATCTCCGCGATGGCGAAGAAGAGGAAGAAGGAGGAGTACAGGGCGATCACGCCGGCCACGGCGAACAGGCCGCCGCCCATCGCGCCCTTCTTCACCTCGCCGACGACCTCGGCTTTAGCCAGCTCGATCTCGCCGCGGACCAGAGTGGAAACCTGCTGGGACGCGTTGGAGATCAGCGTGCCGATGGAGTCGTTGCCCGGCTGGGTGGCGTAGGTGTCGCGCAGCGGGATGGAGTCCACCTTGGCGTTCACGGCGGTGGAGCCGCTGGTGTAGAGGCCTTCGTTGCTCACTTGTAGTTCACCTTCCTGGGTGGCTTTTACACGGCACCCGGGAAGGTGCCTGGAATTCTTCACACGATGTTAGCGATGTATGGAGGCATTTGCCCGAATCGGGGTAGAAAAGTAAAGCATGAGGGGCCTGAAACGTATAGGTAAGGCAATTGTCTGGTTTCTCGGCGTGATTGTGGTGCTGGCGCTGGTGGTCGCTGGTCTGCGTGCCTACAACGCGAACAAGTACCCGATCGCGCAGGCCGACGCCTCCGGAGGCGCAAGTGCCGCCGAGTATCCGGAAGGCGAGAGGGTGCGCAAGATTTCCGGCGAGTATCTCAACGGCTTCCACTTCCAGCCCGCCGAGGGCGCGCCCGAGCGCCGCGGCGTGGTGGTGGTCTACGGAGGCTCCGAGGGCTCTCCGGACTACGCGCGGGCCGAAGCGCTGGCCAACGACGGCTACGAGGTGCTCAGCCTGTACTTCTTCGGCCAGGACAACCAACGCCCGACGCTGGCGGAGGTGCCGCTCGAGCAGTTCGACGAAGTCACCGACTATATCGACGAGCATGTGGCGGACCCGTCGCCGGTGACGGTGGTGGGCACCTCCAAGGGGGCGGAGTTCGCCGCGCTTGTGGCCGCCAACGGGTTCGCGGTGGACAACCTCGTAGCGTTCGTGCCGGCGCAATACTCCTACAGCGGCCTGGATTTTTCCACAGGCGAGGACCTGCCGTCGTTCACCGTGCGGGGCGAGGCGGTGCCGTTCGCGTCCTTCAGGCAGTCCGGCATGCTCGCAGGCTTGAAGATGTTCGGCCGGATGATCGCGGCGTACCCGGTGGCCTACCGGCCGACATACGAGGGCGCGGCCGAATCCGCGGGCGACGATGCCCGGATCGACCTCAGCGGCTTCGACGGCAACGCCGTGCTTTTCGGCGCGGGCGACGACCAGATGTGGCAGTCCGACGTCGCCGCGAAGGCGCTCGCGGAGCAGGCCCCGCGCGCTGAAGCACATGTTTACGAAGGAGCGGGCCACGTCTTCTTCGAGGATTCGGATGCCCAGCAGAATGGCTGGCAGATCATGTTCGGCGGCACGCAGGAGGCCAACCGGCGCGCCCACGACGAGTCCTGGCAGGTGCTGAGCGAGCGCTTGGCCGAGTGGCACGGCCAATAATTCCCGGCGTGAAACCGCCAGGTTTTACGCCGAGCGCTTGTCGTCCTTGCCGCCCATGGCGCGGGCGATAAGCACTCCCGCTACAGCCAGGGCGGTCACGCCCGCGATCACGCCGGCGCCGATGCCCACCTCGCGCGCGTTGGGCATCTGGAACAGTGGCTCGGGGTTTTTGAAGGTGCGAGCCTGCCAGCCGTTGGCCAGCGCGTGCTTCTTCAGCGCCCGGTCCGGGTTCACGGCCACCGGGTTGCCCACCAGCTCCAGCATGGGGATGTCGGTGGCGGAGTCGGAGTAGGCGTAGCTGTTGTCCAGGTCGAAGTCGTGCTCGGCGGCGAACTGGCGCACCGCCTCGGCCTTCGCGTCGCCTTTGAGGTAGCGGGTGATTTCGCCGGTGAGCTTTCCGTTTTCAACGGCCATCTCCGTGGCGACCACGGTGTCCACACCCAGTTCTTCAGCGATCGGCTCCACCAAAATCGCCGCCGAGGCGGAGATGATGATGACGTGGTGGCCGGCTTGCCTGTGGTCGTCGATAAGCTGGCGCGCCTCGGCGTAAATAGCGGGAGCGACCACTTCGCGCAGTGTGTCGCGGGTGATGCGCTGGATGTCCTCCACATCCCATCCGGCGACCATCTGCGCCAGCGCGTCGCGGGTGGAGTCCATCTTCTCGCTGGACTGTCCCACCAGCATGTACTGGGCTTTGGTGAGGTAGAGCTCCCACGCTTCCTGGCGGGTGATCATCCCGTTGTTCAGGAATTCTTTGCCGAAGGCGAACGCGGACGACGTCGCAATGATCGTCTTGTCCAGGTCGAAGAAGGCCGCCACCGGCTTGTTAGCAGACATACTCCTGCAGTGTAGACCCCAAACCCTACGGATGCGTAGCTAAGGCCTGAGAAACCAATGTGACGTGTGGGGCGACTTATCCACAGTGGAATTGTTGAAACGTCCGCAAGTAGGGCGGGTTATCCACAGAAAAAATTTTGCCCATTGTTTCCGGGTTGTCGCGGTTGCACGCTACCGCCATGACACACACGAACACAGGCCCCATCGTCGTCGCCGTCGGAGACCCGGCGCTGCACTCCGAAGCCATCCACATCGCCGCCGCCACCGGCCGCAAGGTCATCGACGCCGCCGACGACACCCAGCTCGCCCGCCACGCACCCAAGGCGCATGCCTTGCTTATCGACGACCTCCGGGCCCCCTCCTTAAGCACCCAACCACGGGGACCGAACGTGTTCACCGTGGTCGCGGACACCGCCCCGACCGCGGCACGCGAGGACGTCTTCGCCCTGCCCGCCCAGGCCGCGGACGTGCTGCGCAGCATCGGCGCGCTGGCGCTGGCACCGGCGGCCTCGGCCGAGCGCGGGAAAGTGGTCGCCGTGCTCGGCGCGTGCGGCGGTGC
>NZ_KV788392.1:407-17185 GCF_001807265.1 Corynebacterium sp. HMSC05H05 | reverse complement strand
CAGAGCCTCACACACAAACTTCCTGACACCCTCGGCAGCCATCGCCTGGGTTACTGACAGCACGAGCAGCATGGGCGCGATGCTCGGAAGGATGATGTGCCGGACATACTTCCATCCGGTCGCTCCGTCGAGGTTTGCCGCCTCAACCATTTCTCCGGGGATCCCGTCGATTGCGACAAGCATCAGCAAGGTGACGAAGGATATGCCGATCCACACGTCGGTGATGAGCACAGAGATCATGGCGACTCGGGGGCTTGTCAACCAGCCGACTTGACCGAAACCGATCGCGCTGGCGACTTGGTCGAAGAAGCCCACAATTGGGGCAAACATGAGTCGGAACACGAGTGTGCCCACCGCGGTCGAGATTGCCATCGGGATGAGTACAACTGCGCGCATCCAGAAGGTGCCCCTCAGGCGGTACGACAGGGGCAACGCGATAGCAAGTCCCAGTGCGAGCTTCAGAATGACCGAAGCAACTGTGAAAAACAGCGTGCGGGAGAACGTCGCCAGGAAGGTGGGATCCGAGAACATGTTGGTGTAGTTCTTGAATCCGGCGAAACCTGCGGGGCGCCCGAAGAGGTCGGTGCTGCTAAAAGACAGGTACACCGCCCGGAAAAACGGTAGAAAATCGAAGGCGACGAAGAGCAGTACCGCCGGGAGAAGGCACAGCCACGCCCACCATTCGCCAAATTCGCGGGGGCGCTTTGGTTTGGCGGTGTTCTCCTGTTCACCTTCCAAATCCTCTGCCGGGGGGATTTGGGGGCCTGGTGTCCCTTTCATCTGGATACCCATTAGTTGATCCTCATCGTTGTTTCCGCGTCGAAAAGGTGAATGAAGTCACGGTCGAATTGGAGCCCGAAGCCGTCGCCGGTTTCGATCTGGACAGTATTGGGGGTGCGGACGATGAACTCCCCGAGGTCGTTGAGCCCGTCGATCGATACGTGAACGTATTTGTCGGAGCCAAAGTTCTCGACGTATGCGGCCACCGCATCGGTATCGCCCTGCTCGCGGCCGACAACCGACAGGTTCTCCGGGCGGATGCCGATGACAACTCGCGGTGACTGGGGCTGGACCTGCAGCGCCGGTAGCGGGAGGCGGACGTGCCCGATGTGGATCTCGTTTCCCACAATGGTGCCGGTCATCATGTTCATTGACGGGGTGCCGATGAACGTGGCGACGAACGTGTTTGCGGGTTGGAGGTAGAGCTCTTCCGGCGAGCCCACCTGCTGCATGTCGCCGCCCTCCAGCACAGCGATCCGGTCAGCCATGGTCATTGCCTCGGTCTGATCGTGCGTGACGTACAGCATCGTCGTATTGAGGCGCCGCTGAAGCTGGCTGATCTCTGCGCGGGTAGAGACACGAAGTTTCGCGTCGAGGTTGGAAAGGGGCTCGTCCATCAGGAAGACCTGTGGATCGCGAACAATCGCGCGGCCCATGGCCACACGCTGCCGCTGTCCACCAGAAAGTGCTTTTGGAAGCCGCTCGAGGTACTGGTCAAGGTCGAGGAGACGGGATGCCTCGGCGACGCGCTTGGCCTGTTCTTCCTTCGGGACCTTCTGCATCTTCAGCGCAAACGCCATGTTTTCCGCGACAGTCATGTGCGGGTACAGGGCGTAGGACTGGAAAACCATGGCAACGTCGCGTTTTGAGGGCGCCAGGGTGGAAGCTGGAACGTCGCCGATGTAGATTTCACCGCTCGTCAACTTTTCAAGCCCGGCGACCATACGAAGCGTCGTGGACTTGCCCGAACCTGAGGGACCCACAACGGCAACAAACTCGCCGTCGCGGATCGCAAGATCCATGTTGTTAATTGTTGGACGAGGGTTACCTGGGTAATGGAGGGTGGCTTTGTCAAAGGTAATCGATGCCATATGCGGTTCCCTACGGGTGTTTTGCTGGGAGAACACCGAGCGAGGTCAGTTCGGTGCGCGCATGCTGCGTGGACTGCCACAGATGGCCGTGCCAACCTGCGGAGTTTGCTCCGGCGATGTTTTTCTCCCGGTCGTCGAAGAAATGGAAGGTGGGTGATTCCACGTCGGAAAAGCCTTCAACTACGAGGTCGTAGATCCGCTGGTCTGGTTTCATGCAACCGTGTTCAGAGGAAAATACGAGGTGGGTGAACACATCGGACCACCCGCCGTCTCGCACCTGCTGCGCCATTCGACGTGGGGCATTGCTCAAGATCGCGAGCGGGACCTTTGCCGCCGCGAGATCTTGGAGCATTGCGTGCGGTTCCCGCGCGATTGTCGCGTTGAGCTCGGCATCTTTTTGTGCCGCCAGCGAGACAATCTCGCCACTGGTCGGAAGCCCGGCGCGTTCCAGAACCGGAGTCCAGAACGCGGAGTCGCTCGCACCGAGGTCGTACTCGTCGCGGATGGCCCAGTAGGCATCTGCGAAAGCACCACGATCGAACTCGCCAGCAGAGGAAGCAATGTGATCCTGAAGTTGCTCCATGCGGTTGCCTTCCGGCACGAGAACACCGCCTATATCGAAAACGACCACAATGGTCACGTGGCACCCAGCTTTCATGTAGTGGTTTTTGGTAACGTTCTCACAAAACCTCATGCAAGTGTCCGGAAAGTTAGGTCCAAGCAAACATTCGCTTAACGTTGGGAACGATCCCATTAACTTTCGGAACGGTGGGCGAGTTGCAGGTGGCGGTGCTGAAGGGGAACAAAGCGCGCTTGGGGTTACGCTGTTCGCATGGATAACGAGACGCGACAGTACGGCCCCCAGGGTGGCGAGCCGCGCCGCGAGCGACCCCGGCAGTACTTCCCGGACCAGTCCCAAAACCAGTACCAGCAACCGCAGCCGCGCTACGAGGAGCGCTACACCCAGCCCGCCTACGAGCAGCAGTACCAGCAGTCCTACCAGGAGCCTTACTACGACAACGGCTACGAGCCGGAGCCGGAGAAGGGCACGTCGGCGGGCGCGATCGCGCTCGGCGTGTTCGCGGCGCTGAGCTTCATCGCCGCGGTGGTGCTGGCCGTGCTGTGGCGCAGCGCGGCGGCGGAGGCGGACAAGCCGCCGGTGACGGAGACCAGCACGGTTACCCAGACCACCACGGAAACGAAGACGGAGACCACCACCAAGTTCCCGTCCATTTTCCGGGACCGGGACAACCCCACCGCAACGCTGGAGCCGACGGAGCCGGCGCCGGACCCGAACGAGATTGAGCGTGAGATCCGCGACGGCGCCCGCGACATTCTGGACCAGCTGCGCGGCGGCGCGGACGAGTACCTACAGGAGCAGTAGATGGCAGCTATGGAGATTGCGGCGGCGGTAGCGGAGCTCGTCGCGAAGCATTGCACCGATGTGGTTATGAGCCCGGGCTCGCGCAACTCGCCGCTGGCCTACGCGCTTTTGGCGCGCCGCGACGTGACGGTGCACATGCGTATCGACGAGCGCTCCGCCGCCTTCACCGCCCTCGGCCTCGCACGGGTGCAGCGCCGGCACGTCGGCGTGGTGATGACCTCCGGCACCGCCGTGGCCAACGCGTACCCGGCGGTGATTGAGGCGCACATGTCGCACACCCCGCTCGCGGTGATCAGCGCGGACCGCCCGGAGCGCCTCGTCGGCACAGGCGCGTCGCAGACCATCTGGCAGCAGGGCATCTTCGGCCGTTACGCCGAAACGCAGCAGGTGCAATCGCTTGACGACGTCCACGCGGCCTCCTTCGCCACCCCCCAGGTCCACATCAACGTGGCCCTCGACGCCCCGCTCGTGCCGGATCAGCTGCCGGAGCCGGTGGGGGAGCCGCGCCGGGTCGGCCCGGGAGCGCTCGAGGGGTCGCGCGACTGGGTCGATCACGATGCTGTGGACGTGGACCTGACCCGCAACACCCTGGTCATCGCCGGCGACGAGGCATGGGAGGTGCCGGGGCTCGAGCACGTGCCCACCATCGCCGAGCCCACCGCGCCCACGCCGTTCCACCAGGTGCACCCGCTGGCCGCGCGCTTCTTCGCCCAGTCCGAGGTGGCCATCTCCCACGACGGGGGCGACTTCGCCGCCAACACCAAGCCGGAGCAGGTCATCGTGGTGGGCCACCCCACGCTGCACCGCGACGTGATGGCCCTTTTGGCGGACCCGGACATCGAGGTCATCGGCATCTCGCGCACCGAGACGTTCACCGGCCAGCCCGACACACGCGGCTCGCGCGTCAACGCCACCGGCCAGCCCACGGACACGTGGCTGAAGATCTGCGAGGCCGCCGGCGACGTCGGCGCCGAAACCGTGCGCCAGGCGCTCACCGAGGACGAGTTCGGGTTCACCGGCCTGCACGTCGCCGCCGCGGTGTGCGACACCCTCGGCGTGGGCGACACGCTGGTGCTCGGCTCGTCCAACCCGGTGCGCGACGCGTCGTTTGTGGGCATGCCCTTCGACGGGGTATCCACGTATGCCGCGCGCGGTGCCGCGGGCATCGACGGCACCGTCTCCCAGGCCGTCGGCGTGGCGTTGGCTACCCAGGCGCTGCGCCCGGACGAGATCCGCGCTCCGCGCACGCTCGCACTCATGGGGGATTTGACCTTTATCCACGACGCCAACGGCCTGCTCATCGGGCCCGACGAGCCACGCCCGGGCAACCTCACCATCGTGGTGGCCAACGACGACGGCGGCGGCATCTTCGAGGCCCTCGAGCCGGGCGCGGACAACCTCCGCGGCGCGTTTGAGCGGGTGTTTGGCACGCCCCACGGCACGGACGTGGAGAAGCTGGCGGAAGCGTACGGGGCCGACTACCGGCGAGCCGACACCCTCGCCGAGCTCAACGAGGTGCTGCTGGAGCTCGAGGCCCAGCCAAACCCGATCACCGTCGTGGAGGCCGCCACCACCCGCACCACCCGTCGAGCGCTGGCGGCGCGCCTGAACCGATGAGGTGGCGCCGCCGCGCGCACCAGGTGGTGCTCGCGCTCTACGCGTTTGCCACCCTCGGCAGCGTTGCCATGGTCGCAGGCCCCGCGCTCAACGACGCTCGCATCCAGGCCAACCCCGGCCGCGGCACCGCCATCGTCACCGAAGCCGGGCGCATGCGCACGTTTGTGGAGTACCAGACGGAAGACGGCCAGCTGGTCTCCCCGCCGCGCGGGCTTCTGTACCCGACCGGCCTGGGGGAAGGGCAGCAGGTGTGGGTGACCTACGACAAAACCGACCCCGACCTGGTCAAGGTGGAAGGCCGCGGCTGGGCGCTGGCGCTTCTGCCCGCCCTGTCGACGTGGGCGGTGGCCACGCTCGTCGCCGCCGGGGCCTGGTTCGCCGTGGGCCGGTGGGTGCCGGAGGGGTAGAAAAAATTCATGTCCGGTTCAACCAGAATTGGCGGTAAGTTCGGATTGCAGTGGGAGAGTGCCTGATATGCGAGTGGGAATCGTGGCGGAGTCTTTCCTGCCCAACGTCAACGGAGTGACCAATTCGGTGCTGCGCGTGCTCGAGCACCTCAAGCGCGAAGGCCACGAGGCGATGGTGGTCGCCCCAGGCGCACGCGACTTCCAGGACGAGATCCCGGACTACCTCGGCTTCGAGATCGTCCGCGTGCCCACCGTGATGGTCCCGCTGGTGGATTCGCTGCCGATCGGCGTGCCCACCACCACCGTCGCCGCGGCGCTTTCCCAGTTCAAGCCGGACATCATCCACCTGGCCAGCCCGTTCGTCCTCGGCGGGGCGGGCGCGTTCGCCGCGCGCCAGCTCGGGGTGCCGGCGGTGGCGCTCTACCAGACGGACGTCGCGGGCTTCGCCACCAAGTACCACCTGCCCATGGTGGCGAACTTGGCGTGGGACTGGACGCGCACGATTCACAATATGAGCGAGATGACGCTGGCGCCGTCGTCAAGCTATATCCGCATGCTCGAATCCCACGGCATCAACAACGTGCGCCACTGGGGCCGCGGCGTGGACACCGAGCTGTTCAACCCGGAAAAGCGCTCCGACGTGCTGCGCCGCATGTGGGACCCCACGGGGGCAAAGAAGATCGTCGGCTTCGTGGGCAGGCTGGCCGCGGAGAAGTCGGTGCACCGCCTCGCCCCGCTTGTCAGCGACCCGTCGGTCCAACTCGTCGTCGTCGGCGACGGCCCCGAGCGAGACGAGCTGGCGACGGTGCTGCCCTCCGCCGTGTTCACCGGGGCGCTGTCCGGCGAGGAGCTCGCCCGCGCGTACGCGTCGCTGGACCTGTTCGTGCACACCGGCGAGTTTGAGACGTTCTGCCAGGCCATCCAGGAGGCGCAGGCCTCGGGCGTGCCGACGATCGGCCCGCGCGCCGGCGGTCCCATCGACCTGATCCAACACGGCGACAACGGCCTGCTGCTCGAGGTGGACACCTTCGAAGACGAGCTGCCGGACGCCACGCGCTGGATCCTCGACGACGCCCGCCACGCCAGCCTGCAGGCCGCCGCCCGCGAATCCGTGGCTGACAAGACCTGGGCCGCTCTCGGCGACCAGCTGCTGGGCTACTACACCGAGGTGCTGGAGACCTACGAGCGCAACGTGGTGCACCTGTTCGGCCGCGACGTGGCCCTGCCGCGCTGGGCGCCGGCACGCTTAGGCCAATCCCGCAGGCAAGCGCGGCGCGGCGATACCGCGTAGGCGCATGCGCGCCGCCAAGTAGAGTGGCGAGCATGTCCGTCGGCGACCTGTCCACCAGCACCCAGAACTACCTCAAAGGCATCTGGGCGCTTTCGGAGTGGTCAGATACGCCGGTGACGCCGTCGTCGGTGGCCAAGCACCTTGGACTGCGCAAATCCACCGTCTCCGACGGGGTGCGCAAGCTCGGCGAGCAGGGCCTGGTGGAACATAAGCCCTACGGCGCCGTCGAGCTGACCGACACAGGCCGCACGTACGCGGTGGCGATGATCCGCCGCCACCGCCTGATTGAAACGTTTTTGGTGGAGGCGTTGGGCTACACCTGGGACCAGGTGCACGACGAGGCCGAAAACCTCGAACACTCGGTGAGCGACTTCATGGTCGACCGTATCGACGCGTTTTTGGACTACCCCAGCCGCGACCCCCACGGCGACCCCATCCCCTCAGCCAGCGGCCGTGTCGACACCCCCGCGGCGGTGCCGCTGACCGGTGTGCAACCCGGGCACACGGCCACGATCGAGCGCATCGCGGACGACGACCCGAAGCTGCTGAAGTTCCTTGACAGCCATGGGCTCGTCGTCGGCGCAACCCTCGAGGTGGGAGAGGGTGCCCCTTACTCCGGCGCGGTCGCGGTCCGGCTTGCCGGCGCGGCGGAGGCGGTGCCGCTCGGCGAGGAAGCCACGGATTCCGTCTTCGTGCGCGTGGATGCGTAACGACGACCCCGCAGCACCCCATGCGGGCCGAACAGGTACACCACACCAAACACCACACCTTGGGCGAGCACAATCATGCCGCCAGAGGCTGTGTCCAGGTAGTAGGAGCAGTACAACCCCACGATTGCACACGCTGCCGACATGGTCGGGGCGATGACCAGCATCGTGCCGAACTTGTTGGTGAGCAGGTAGGCGGTCGCACCCGGGATGATCAGCATCGCCACCACCAGGATCACGCCAACGGCCTGGAGTGCCACCACTGACGTCAGCGCCAGCAGTGCCAGCAGGGCCGCACCGAGCAGGCGCGGATTCAACCCAATCGCGTGTGCATGGGTGGGATCGAACGCGTAGAGGGTGAAGTCGCGCCGCTTGAGCACCAGCACGCTCAACACGATCGCTCCCAGGATGGCCACCTGCAGCAGGTCCCCACGGGACACACCAAGCAGATTGCCGAAGATGATGTGGTTCAGATCCGTGTGCGAAGGGGTTACCGAAATGAGCACGAGCCCCAGCGCGAACATGGTGGTGAACACAATGCCAATGGCCGCATCCTCCTTCACCCGGGACGTATCGCGCACCAGCCCGATCAGTGCCACCGCAAGGAACCCGAACACCACCGCGCCGACGGCAAACGGCACGCCCAGAATGTAGGCCAGCACCACGCCGGGCAGGACAGCGTGGCTTACCGCATCGCCCATCAGCGACCAGCCAACCAACACCAGCCAGCACGACAACAGCGCGCAGACAATCGACGCCACCAGCGAGGTCGCAAGCGCACGCATCATGAACTCGTACCCAAACGGCTCCGTAAGCAGCGCAATCATGCTGACACCCCCATACCGAAGCCCTGTACCAAATTGTCCGGCTCTAACACCACTTCAGTCGGGGCGTGCATCAACACCCGGCGGTTCAACAGCACTGTCTCCGGCGCGAGCTGGGGCAAGGCAACCAGGTCGTGCGTCACCACAAAAATAGTGGTGCCTTCTGCCGCGAGGTCACGCAGCAGCTCAGTGATGGTGGCCTCGGAATGTTTGTCCACGCCGGCGAAGGGTTCGTCGAGAAGCATGATGCTCGCACCCTGAGCGATACCGCGGGCGATGAAGGCACGCTTCTTCTGGCCACCCGAAAGCTGACCGATCTGGCGGTCTGCGAACGACTCAAGGTGGGTGCGCTCAAGCGCGCGATCCACAGCCGCAATGTCCTCCGCACGCGCGTGGCGGGTAAAGCCCATGTGGCCGTAGCGGCCCATCATGACCACATCACGCACTGTGACCGGGAACTGCCAGTCCACGTCCTCGCTCTGCGGGACGTAGCCCAGCACCTGCGTCTTGCGGGCGCGCATGGGGTCGATGCCGTTGATACGAACCGTGCCGCGATCCGGCTTGACCAACCCCATGATCGCCTTGAGTAGCGTGGATTTGCCCGCGCCGTTCATCCCGATCAGCCCACAGATACGGCCTGGTTGGACGCTCAAAGTTGCGCCGTCGAGCGCGACGACGTCGCCGTAGCGCACCGCAACATCGTCAACAGCGATTGCGGGGATCACTGCTTGCCCCCGTTCAAACCGTCGATGATCACCTTCGTGTCGTGGCGAATCAGATCCAGGTAGGTCGGCACCGGGCCGTTTTCCTCAGAAAGCGAATCGACGTAGAGGGTGCCGCCGTACTCCGCGCCGGTGGCCTTCACGACCTGCATCATCGGCGCGTTAGAGACCGTGGATTCACAGAACACAGACGGGACGTTGTTTTCCTTCACAAACTCGATCGCGCCGGCGATCTGCTGCGGGGTGGCTTCCTGCTCAGCGTTGACCGGCCAGATGTAGCGCTCGGTCAACTTCGCGTCGCGAGCCAGATAGGAGAACGCACCTTCGCAGGTGACCAAGGCGCGCTGCTTGTCGGGGACAGCGGCGAGCTTGGTTTCCAGCTCGTCTTGCACAGCCTGCAGTTCCTGCTTGTATGTTTCGCCGTTGGCCTTGAAATCATCGGCGTGCTCCGGGTCGAGTTCGCTGAACGCGTCGACGATGTTGTCCACGTACTTCTGCACGTTCACCGGACTCATCCAGGCGTGCGGGTTGGGCTTGCCGGCGTAGGCGTCCTCGGCGATGTCGATCGGGTCGACACCTTCGCTGACCACGGCGTGGGGCACGTCCAGGTCGGCGACGAACTGGGCGAACCAGTTCTCCAGGTTCATGCCGTTATCCAAAATCAGGTCCGCATCGGCGGCGCGGGAAATGTCGCCGGGGGTGGGCTCGTAGCCGTGGATTTCCGCGCCGGGTTTGGTGATGGACTCCACCCGCAGGTGGTCGCCGGCGACGTTCGAAGCGATGTCCTGGATCACCGTGAACGTGGTGAGTACCACGGGGGTGTCTTTGCCGCCTGCGGCGTCGGCGCTGTCCTGCGAACAGCCTGCCAGGCCGGCAGTTAGCGCAGCCGTGGCGGCGAGCGCGAGCACCTTGGATTTCAGCATGTTGGTCCTTTTCTTTCTGTGTACTTTTCCGTGCGGTTAGAGAAGCGGCGGCGGGCCGACGCGGTGGGACGTGGCAATGAATCGGTCGAGCTTTTCCGGGGATTCGTCGTGCAGGTAGACGGCGAGCAGCCGCATCAGGTTGAGCGTGACGTCTTCCGGGTTGGCGCTGGAGCGCACGAGCCGCGCGGACGCGAGGTAGTCGCCTTCGCGTGCGGTCTCGAACAATGCGATGGCTTCGAGCCATGCGCCCATGTTGGAGTCATCAAGTCCCATACCTGCGAATAATAAAGTTCGGCACGCCGAACTTGCAAGTGTTGTGTTGTCGTACGGCCTCCGTTTGTGGGTGGCAAAGTAGACTTGCGCACCATGGCCAAGGCGGATCTGGACAAAAAGCCCTTCGACGTTGCCGGCATGTTCGACGACGTGGGCAAAAACTACGACATCACCAACACCGTGCTGTCGTTCGGCTTGGACAAGTACTGGCGACGTCGCACCCGCGAGCGCCTGGACTTAAAGCCCGGCGAGCTCGTGCTGGATCTGGCAGCTGGCACCGCCGTGTCCACCGTGGAGCTGGGCAAGTCCGGCGCGTGGGTGGTGGCCTGCGACTTTTCCCAGGGCATGCTCGCCGCCGGCAAGGACCGCGACGTGCCCAAGGTCGTCGGCGACGCGATGCACCTGCCGTTTGCGGATGACACCTTCGACGCGGTGACCATCTCCTACGGGCTGCGCAACGTCCACGACTTCGAGGCGGGCCTGCGCGAGATGGCGCGCGTGACCAAGCCGGGCGGGCGTTTGGCCGTCAACGAATTTTCCACCCCCGTCGTGCCGGGTTTCCGCATCCTGTACAAGGAGTACCTGCCGCTGGCGGTGCCGGCGCTGGCGAAGCTGTTTTCCTCCAACGCGGAGGCCTACGAGTACCTCGCCGAGTCCATTCGCGCCTGGCCGGGCCAGGAGGAGCTCGCCGCGGCGATCAACGCCAACGGCTGGTCAGACGCCAGCTGGCAGAACCTCACCGCGGGCATCGTCGCGCTGCATAGTGCGGTGAAGCCGGTCTAGCGCACGTCCCAAAGCGGCTGGCCGCCAGACACCGCCCGCGCGCCCTTACCAGCTGTACGCCACAGCCTTGCGACGAGGTCCGTATCCCCCTCGGCCACGAGGTTGCCCATCAGCCGCGCCGCCGCCGGCATGAGGTAACGCCCGCCGAGCCCGCGCAGCGCGACCGGGCCCGCCAGCGGCAAAAACTGCGGGTAGGTGAGCAGGCGCGCCAGGGTGCGGGCCAGCGTGAACGCGTCGCCGTACTGCTCACGCAGAAGCGCTGGCCACGCAAGCGTCAAATCCCCGCCGTCCGCGATCAGGTCGACCGCGGCGACCGCGGTTTCCAGCCCGTAGTCGATGCCCTCGCCGTTGAGCGGGTTCACGCACGCCGCCGCGTCGCCGATCAGCGCCCAGTTCGGCCCCGCCACGTTGGACACCGCCCCGCCCATCGGCAGAAGCGCCGAGGCCACCGATTGCTCCGGGCCGAGCTGCCACGCCTCGCGCTGCTGCGAGGCGTACAGGGCGAGCAGCTTCTTCGTGTTCACCTTCGCCGGGCGCGCGTCGGTGGACAACGCGCCGCAGCCGAGGTTCACGGTGCCGTCGCCGAGCGGGAAGATCCAGCCGTAGCCGGGCTGGATCACCCCGTCGGCGTCGCGAAGTTCCACGTGCGAGTGCATCCACGGCTCGTCCGAAAAGGGTGACGTGCAGTAGGAGCGCGCCGCGATCCCGTAGACCTGCCCGCGGTGCCACGTACGTCCCAGCAGCTTGCCGAAGGGGGAGCGCACCCCGTCCGCCACGACCACCCAGCGGGCACGCACCACGCCCTGTTCGGTCTCCACTTCGCTGATCGCGGAACCGCTGAAACGCACCCCCGTCGCCGCGCAGTCGTGGCGCACGGTTGCGCCGGCGAGCGAAGCTTCGCTGACAAGCATCGCGTCAAACCTCGCCCTCGGGGACGCGGACCCCTCGCCGCGCGGCCACGGCGCGACAACATCCCCGCCGAAGCCATGCAACTTTAGGCCCTTGTTGCGGTACGCAGGCACGTCCAGCCCCAAGCGCACAAGCGTATCGACGGCGCGCGGCGTCAGCCCGTCCCCGCAAGTTTTGTCGCGGCGGGGGCCCTGCGTGTCGAGAAGCAAAGTGCTCATGCCGGCGCGCTGCGCCGCGATCGCGGCTGCGGAACCCGCAGGGCCAGCGCCCACAACAACGAGGTCGAACAACTCACTCACGCGCCACATTCTGCCAGCGCCACCCGCAAGTGCACCCGGCGGGGTAATTGGGCTACGGTTAGTGCGTTACACATGGGCCCATCCAACCTGCAAGGACGTTATCTATGACGTACGGCACCACTCCGTCACCGCGCCACGGATTCAACCTGGACCTGGGCGACGACGCGCTCAACACCCGGCTCAACACCGGGCTCGAAGCGGTGGAGGAGCTGCTGATAACGGAGCTCAACCGCGGGGAGAGCTTCCTCACCGACAAAGTCACCCACCTGGCCAAAGCCGGCGGCAAACGCTTCCGCCCCATGATGGCGCTGCTCTGCAGCGAATTCGGGCCGAACCCCGGCGCCGAAAACGTCATCCGCGGCGCCGCCGTGACCGAGATGGTGCACCTGGCCACGCTCTACCACGACGACGTCATGGACGAAGCCGAGCGCCGCCGCGGCGTCGAATCCGCCAACACCCGGTGGACCAACACCGTGGCCATCCTCGCCGGCGACATCCTGTTCGCCCACGCGTCGCGACAGATGGCGCTCATGGACCTCGACACCGTGGCCCACTTCGCCGACACATTCTCCGAGTTGGTCACCGGCCAGATGCGCGAAACCGTCGGCGCGGACGGCACGGGCGCGGCAGACCCCGTGGAGCACTACCTGAAAGTCATCGAGGAAAAAACCGGCGTGCTCATCTCCTCCGCCGCCTACCTGGGCGCGCGCCACGCCGGCGCCTCCGACGAGGTGGTGGAGCGCTGCTCCCGCATCGGCGACGCGGTGGGCATGGTCTTCCAGATCGTCGACGACATCATCGACATCTTCTCCGACCCCGAACAGTCCGGAAAGACCCCCGGCACCGACCTGCGCGAGGGCGTGTTCACGCTGCCGGTGCTCTACGCGCTGCAAGAGGACTCGCCGGCGGGCGAGGAGCTTCGCGGGCTGCTCACCGGCCCGCTGACCAACGACGCCGACGTCGCACGGGCGCTGGAACTCATCGGCCAGACCCGCGGGCGCGAGCGCGCCCTGGACACCGTGCGCGGCTACGTCGAGACCGTGGAGCGCGAACTCGACGCCCTGCCGGACGGCCCCGCCCGTGAAGCGCTTCGCACCATGACGCGCATGACCGTTGAACGGGTCGGTTAACCAGCCGATTTGCGCCGATTGCGGGGCGGTGTTGTAAGGTAGATCCCGCACTTTGAACGTGCTTGCCAGGTTGCCCGAGCGGCCAAAGGGAGCGGACTGTAAATCCGCCGGCATTGCCTTCAGAAGTTCGAATCTTCTACCTGGCACCACACACAAACCCCGTCGGTTTCACCGGCGGGGTTTCGTCGTTAAGCAATTGCTTCACGACGTCTAAAGTGCACACCATAACCGCTTAAAAACCTGCAACTGCCAGCCGATTTGTGTTTGAAAACAACATCGGGTTAATCTTTCCAAGGCTTCAACGGAGCGGGTCAGAGCGAAAGCGAAGATCCACAACACAGAGGCTGTGCCCCCTTAGCTCAGTCGGCAGAGCGTTTCCATGGTAAGGAAAAGGTCGACAGTTCGATTCTGTCAGGGGGCTCTGTTGTTTGCTAGGGCCTTTCGGCCCGGCGAGCACCATGGCGGTGTAGCTCAGTGGTAGAGCAAGCGACTCATAATCGCTGTGTCGAGAGTTCAATTCTCTCCATCGCTACTCACCTCAAACGGGAACCGGAAGGTGACCGTGGTAGGGTTAGGCGCACTTGATCGAGTGCCCTAGGGGCGTGGCGCAATTGGTAGCGCAACGGTCTCCAAAACCGTAGGTTGCAGGTTCGAGTCCTGTCGCCCCTGCCAAAACAACCTGGAGGAGTTTTAGTGACTAACCCCAACGGTCAAAACCCCGCACAGCCGACCGGCAAGCGTCAGCTGCGTGGGGCTTCTCCCGTTTCCTCCGAAGGCTACGAAGCGAAGCGTGCCCCCGTCGCCGCCGACGATGCGAACGAGAAGGACGGCTCCAGAGTCACCGCCTTCCCAGGCGAAGTCGTCTCCGAGATGAACAAAGTCATCTGGCCCACCGGCAAGCAGATGCTCAACTACACGCTCATCGTGTTCGCGTTCCTGATCGTGCTGACCATCTTCGTGTGGGGCACCGACACGCTGGCATCCATGCTGATTCGCTGGATCTTCATCCGCTAGGTACAATTCCACGCGTACAAACTTTTCCCGCCGCCTCGGACGCCGAGGAGGGCGGGATAATTTTTGCCCCGGTACCCTGGGGCGCACACGTTTCGACGGATGAGGAGACACACCCATGACTGAGGCAAACAAAGACGTTGAAGGCGCAATCGAGAACAACGAGCAGGAAATGATCGACGAGGGCGCGCCCGTGCAGCCCTCCACCGACCCGGTCCTCGGCGGCGGCGACGACGACCCGGCCGGCACCGAGGGCGGTGACTCCTCCGACGAGGAGAGCGACAGTAGCGGCGAGGCTGACGCTGCGGACGCGGACGTCGCTGGCGCGGAGCTGAGCGACGCCGAGGTGCAGGACGCCGTCGACGCCGAGGCCGATGACGCAGGCACCGCGACCGACGCCGACGGTGCCGTCGAGGAGCCGGTCCAGGAGACCGACCTCAACAACGTCGAGGCCGCCGCGGGCGAGGGCGAGGCTGACGCGGACGCTGACTCCGACAGCGAGTACCGCCGCCGCCTGCGCGAGTACACCCGTGAGCTGAAGAAGCAGCCGGGCGACTGGTACATCATCCAGTCCTACTCCGGCTACGAAAACAAGGTGAAGACCAACCTGGAGATGCGTTCCCAGACCCTTGAGGTCGAGGACTCCATCTACGAGGTTGTCGTGCCCATCGAGCAGGCCATCGAGAACAAAGACGGCAAGAAGAAGCTGGTCAAGCGCAAGCTTCTGCCGGGCTACGTGCTCGTGCGCATGGACATGAACGACGCCGCCTGGTCCGTGGTCCGCGAGACCCCGGGTGTGACCTCGTTCGTGGGCAACGAGGGGAATGCGACGCCGGTGAAGCACCGGGACGTCGCTAAGTTCTTGCTTCCCAAGTCCGCCGCAACCGGCGCGAAGCCGGAGGTCAACGCCGAGGGCGAGACCGTCGTGGCGATGCCGGAGGAAGAGGCGCCGAAGAAGCTCGCGCACGACTACAAGGTCGGCGAGGCTGTCACGATCCTCTCCGGCGCGCTGGCGTCCGTGTCGGCCACCATCAACGCGATCGACCCGGAGACCGGCAAGATCGAGGCGCTGGTGTCCATCTTCGGCCGCGAGACCCCGGTGGAGCTGACCGCCGACCAGATCGAGCGCATCATGTAGAAGCGTTTTGCTTCTCGACGTCCTCACGGCGTATCCTGATTCGTCGCGCGTGCACGCACGCGCGACGTTTTCAATTCTTGTAAATCCCCGGTGGCTGGGTCTATCCCCGGCATCCGGAAGCCCCGCGGCAGCTCATCGTGGCTGCGGGTGCTGTAACTAGGAGGTAATGCGATGGCAAAGAAGAAGGTCACCGGCCTGATCAAGCTGCAGATCGAAGCAGGCATGGCCAACCCGGCCCCGCCGGTCGGTCCGGCACTGGGTGCGCACGGCGTGAACATCGTCGAGTTCACCAAGGCCTACAACGCCGCAACCGAGTCCATGCGCGGCAACATCGTGCCGGTGGAGATCACCGTCTACGAGGACCGCTCCTTCGACTTCATCCTGAAGTCCCCGCCGGCAGCGTCCCTGCTGCTGAAGGCTGCAGGCCTGAAGAAGGGCTCCGGCGTCCCGCACACTGACAAGGTTGGCAAGGTCACCTGGGAGCAGTGCAAGGAGATCGCCGAGACCAAGAAGAACGACCTCAACGCCCGCGACATCGAGGCAGGTGCTGCGATCATCGCTGGTACTGCCCGTTCCATGGGCATTGACGTCGAGAAGTAAAAAGCTTCACGTGGAAGGGCCGCAAGCCAGGCCCGCAAACCACAACTCCTGAAAGGAACCCAACATGGCTAAGAAGTCCAAGCACTACATCGAGCAGCTGGCGAAGGTCGACCGCGACAACTTCTACCACCCGCTCGACGCCGTCACGCTTGCGAAGGAGACCTCCTCCGACAAGTACGACGCAACCATCGACGTGGCAATGCGCCTGTCCGTCGACCCGCGCAAGGCTGACCAGCTGGTCCGCGGCACCGTCAACCTGCCGCACGGCACCGGTAAGACCGTCCGCGTCGCAGTCTTCGCCGAGGGCGAGAACGCAACCAAGGCGCAGGAGGCTGGCGCGGACATCGTCGGCACCGACGAGCTGATCGAGCAGATCAACGCCGGCCAGATCGACTTCGACGTGGCTATCGCTACGCCGGACCAGATGGCCAAGGTCGGCCGCGTCGCCCGCGTGCTGGGCCCGCGTGGTCTGATGCCGAACCCGAAGACCGGCACCGTCACCCCGGACGTCGCGAAGGCGATCCAGGACTCCAAGGGCGGCAAGATCGCCTTCCGCGTGGATAAGGCGTCGAACCTGCACGCGATCATCGGCAAGGCGTCCTTCACCCCGGAGCAGCTCGCTGAGAACTACGGCGCACTGCTCGACGAGGTCCTCCGCCTCAAGCCGTCCTCCGCGAAGGGCATCTACCTGAAGAAGATCACCGTCTCCGCAACCCAGGGCCCGGGTGTGCCGGTGGACACCTCCGTGGAGAAGAACTACGCCACCAAGTAGTTCGACTTCGAGCGCTTTTACGCGTGCGTTTTACGCCGTCGTCCGTTGTTGGGCGGCGGCGTTTTTGCGTTGCTAGGTGCTTGGTGGTCCGAAGAGTTGGTCGAGTGCTCCGCGGTC
>NZ_KV788392.1:0-387 GCF_001807265.1 Corynebacterium sp. HMSC05H05 | reverse complement strand
GCGGTGAGACCCACCAGGGCGCGCCTCTGATCATGGCGATGCGGCCGCGGGTGTTGCGCCAGGGGTCATCGTCGTTGATGCGGTTGTGATACCGGCACAGCGGCGCCAGGTTATCCATGTTGGTCAGCCCGCCGTGTTTCCACGCGTCCACGTGGTGGATCTCGGAAGCATACGCCCCGTGGCGGCAGCCCGGAAACGCGCACACGGGTGAGACCATGCAGGCCATATCGCGCTGTTTCTGGTTGGCGAAGCGTTCGGTGTCGTAGAGGTTGACTGCCCCTTTCTCCGGGTGGAAGGCTGCGACCTCCAAGGCTTCGCCGAACTCTTGCTGGAGGTACTCCGCACCCGTCATGATGGTGCCGTCAGTCAAGGTGAGGATGACGTCGT
>NZ_KV788391.1:147905-155872 GCF_001807265.1 Corynebacterium sp. HMSC05H05 | reverse complement strand
AGACGGTGACTGTCACCGTTGGTAACCCGGATGCTCCGGCGCCGACCCCGTCGGTGACTAAGGGTGACAACACCACGGTTCCGGCTAACAACGAGCCGCACACCGTTGGCAAGGTTGAGAACCCGACTGGTGATGAGACCGGCAAGCTCGTCGATAAGGACGGCAAGAAGATCCCGGACTCCAAGGTCGAGATTGACCCGAAGACTGGTGAGATCACGGTAACCGTGCCGGAGGGTACTGACCCGCAGGATGCCAAGGTCATCGTCTCCAAGGGTGAAGGTGAAGACGCCGAGAAGATCGGCGAGATCGATGTGAAGATCGTTGATCCGAACTACGGTGAGCCGACGGAGGTTGAGGCTGGTAAGACCGAGACCTCGAAGAACCCGTTCGGTGACGCCAAGGTTCCGGCAGGTACCGAGGCCATCGGTACCCCGTCCAACGGTTCCGATGACTGGACGTTCGACACCGATAAGGATTCGGGCGTCGTCACGGCGAAGGCTCCTTCTTACGAGAAGGTTGGCGAGAAGATCGCTGAGAAGCTGCCGGAGATCCAGAAGCAGGAGAAAGGTAAGCGTTGGGATGAGTTCGTGAAGATCTTCACCCCGTTTGCGAAGCCTTCTGTGGATGTTGAGTTCACCTACCCGGGCGGTTCGAAGGACAGCGCAACCGCTGGCTTCGACCTGGTTGGCAAGGACGGCAAGTCCCTGCTGGATCCGGACGGCGACTTCGATGGTGACGGCATCTCGAACCGTGAGGAGATCGAGAAGGGAACTAACCCGGCCGACGAGAACTCCGTACCGTCCGAGGGCGGCGATGTCGAGGACAAGACCGCTCCGAAGGTGAACCCGATCAAGCCGGGTGATAAGACCATCTCCGGTACGGGCGACCGTCCGAACGAGAAGATCATTGTTGAGTTGCCGGGTGGCAAGAAGGTTGAGACCGAGACCGACAAGGACGGCAAGTGGACCGTGAAGGTTCCGGCTGATGTCGAGCTCAAGCCTGGCGACAAGGTGATTGTTTCTGACGGTGCTGATAACAAGACCACTGAGCAGGTTGGTATCGACACCGGTAAATGTGTTGCTACTTCCCTCGGCTTCGGTTTGCCGCTGTTGGCGCTGATCCCGCTGGGTCTGGCGTCGCAGATGGAGATCCCGGGTCTGTCCAACGTTGTGGCTGACGCGAATGCTCAGCTGCAGGCAGCGAACACCCGCATCCAGCAGCAGCTGGGTCTGTTCAACCCGGAGATTGCCGCGCAGGTTGATGCCGCGAACCGTCAGCTGGCACAGTTCGGCACCGACATCGGCACTGTTGCTGCGGGTCTGGCGTTGATTGCCGCAGGTATCCTGGCTGGCACTCTGATCTACGACAACTGCTCGCCGAATGGTGGCGGCAGCTCTGTGAAGGATCTTGAGCTGAAGGGATCTTCTGGTAAGACCTACGCTGGTTCTTCTAAGAAGGATGGCAAGGACGCTGAGTCCGGTTCTTCGAAGAAGGACGAGAAGGCTGGCGACAAGACTGCTGACAAGAAGTAGTAGTTCCGTCTAGTCCGGCTGCTTAGCCCCTGTTCTCCCCGACGTGGGAGAACAGGGGCTACTGCTTTGTCTACTGTGCTGCGAACTTGCCACCGAACCTCCGGTAGATGGACACGTGAAAGAATTCTGTCACGTGTAATCACCTTTCCGGGGGTATTTTTGCTGCACTTAGCAAATTTTTACTCTGCAGGGGCGCCCCTGGGTGAACATAGCGGTATCTGCGCAGAACGCGTGGATTTGTACAGGTCTGCATGTTGTGTGCCGGGCAGATGTCCAAATCGGATCACTTACGTAATGCACAGGCGACTTAGTGGAGACTTGTTAAAGAGGTTGTAGGCCTGCAGTTATAGATCTTCGATGTCTTGGGGAGCCGCCGCGGTGTGATACGAAAAACGTGGGAGGGGTCTTGCTGTCTGGTGGAGGGTTGCTTACTTTAAAGCGTAGAGGCCCTGTCATATCTGTGTGCTTTTCGTTTGTCAGGGCCGCGGATCTTTTGGCACCCGATTCTCTCGAAGGGAAATCTCGTGGAAAAACGTAACATCGTGCGCCGTCGAGGCACGTCCGTGGCGGCAGCCGCGCTCTCGATCGCGTTAGTCGCACCGCTCGCGCAGCCGATCGCAGTGCCTGGCGCTGCCGCTGCAGCATTCGCTGCAGAAGCGGATGCGGACAACGCCGCACCTGACAACAACGCTGGCGCGCTCGAGAACGACTGGCTCCAGCAGAACAACGACAACCTTGAAGGCGAGTTCAAGCCGGGTGAGAATGAAACTGGCTGGCGTCACGTCTATTGGGCAAATGGTGGTGAGAAGGGTGTCACCCAGCCGAAGCCGGTAGAGGGCAAGCCCGGTGTGTACAACATCGACGCCATTGCCCAGCAGCAGATCACCAACGGCATCCACCTGTCTAACGTGGCAGGCCAGGGCAAGGACGTTGTCTCCGGCCGCGCTTCCATTGTCACCCCGCGCGGTGGTGGCCAGCTCACCACCACCTACCAGGGCTTCAAACCGGTTCCGTCGACGGTGCCGGTGTACTTCCAATGGATCGATTCGGACGGTGCCCGTTCCCCGATCTACCAAACCCACACGCACGACCTTGAGGGGCCGTCCGCAGGTAAGGGCATGTACGCATTCGCGGTTCCGGAGTGGGTTGATGCCTCCGGCAAGAAGCACCGCTTCAAGGCAGGCATGGGCCAGCGCTACCGTGTGTGGGCGGATGCCACGCCGCACGATTACGGCGATGAGGGCAACCCTGGCGCCCCGGAGGGGGCCTACGACAACGGCACTCAGAACGAGCTGGTGCCTGTCCGCACCACTGGTGCAGGTTTCCCAGGTGCCTTCGGCATTGCGTCGGGTTCCGCACTCGGCGAGTTCCCGGCTGCCATCAACGTCAACGGCAACATGCAGCGCACCGGTGTGTGGTTCTACGAGCGTCCGTATGAGCCGGGCAAGCCGGAGAACAACTACATGAAGGCCGAAGGCGATGCTGTCACGCTGACGGAGGATATGGCGGACGCCAGCGCAGAGATTGGCTCCAAGCTTATCGAGGACCCGTTCGGCCCCATCAAGTACGCGGGCGCGCACCGCGATCCGCTGTGGAAGCGCACGGTCTCCGGCAAGATCTGGCACGAAACCGGCAACAACAACCAGCTGTTTAACGTCGGCGACTCGGTTGGAGACGCGCCGGCAACGGGTGCACAGGGCTACAAGGTGTTCGCCTCCGCGCTCACCCCGGAAGGCGCCGCCAGCTACGACACTGAGGTGGACTCCCTCGACCCGTGGAACCGCGCCGAGAAGGCCAAGGAGTGGATGAAGGCCCACCCGGAGTTCATCGCCGGCACCGTCTCCGGCGCTCCGAACGAGAAGGGCGAGTACACCTTGCGCTTCCCGGAGTCGCTGTTCCCGGGTAAGGACCAGGCGTATGCAAAGGGCACCCCGGACGGCTTCCAGCGCCACCTGTACGTGTGGGTCGAGGACGCCGAAGGTCGTGTGGTTGCGGCACCGACGAACTACTCGCAGCCGGAGTTCATGGTGGTGGACCGTAACTCGCAGTGGAATCCAACCGGTACGCCGAAGCCGTTGAACTCCTTCGGCTACTCCCGCATCTTCAACATGAACATGGCGTTGGTGAAGGATCCAGACCTGGAGCTGAACATCACCAACTACAACAACACCAACAACCCGGCCAAGCGCGGCAACACCGCCCAGGTCGTGATTGACGGTAAGGATCAGCTGCCTGTTGGTGCCCAACTCGAGTGGCGCGACGGCAATGGCAAGGTGCTGAAGTCGTGCACCATCGCCAGCAAGAACGACCTGCGCGACAAGAACGATCCGTCCAAGGATTGCTCTACGTTCGACGTGCCAAAGGACGCGACGCACGGGTCGTACTACTACGCGGCGCTGACCAACGGCTCGCGCGACATCTCTGTCGATTCTTTTGTGGTGCTGGTTGATACCCCGGTGTGGGATGACTTCACCGCTGATCCGAACAAGCAGGATCCGGTGACGCTGGAAAACATCGGCAAGAAGGATCCGCAGGACTTCCCGTCCAACCCCGTCTACCAAGTGTTTGACAAGGACGGAAACACGATTGCTGAGGGGCCACTGACTGGCGACGATCCAGTTGGTGTCAGCATCGACCCCGACACCGGTGACCTCACCTTCGATCCGAAGGAGCAGAGCACCGAACCGGGTGAGAAGTACACCGTCAAGGTGTACGACGAGATCTACAAGACCGACCCGGACACTGGTGACGTTGTCACGGACGAAGAGGGCAAGCCCGTCGTCGAGGAGAAGCGCTTCATCGACGATGCGACGATCTCTTACCTCGCCGTCGCCGACGACTACGAGCCGTCCTACGACGAGTATGTCTACGCGCTGGGCAGGGGCGAAACCGCAACTGGCAAGGGCGAGATCCGAGCGACGTTCACCGACGTCACTGACATGGACAACCCGGTCACCGTCGCACGAGAAGACATGGACCCGAAGCTCGGCGCCATGGGCGACGGCAAGGAGCAGTCCAAGGCGTTTGAGTTCGCTCCGCTCCCAGAGGGCTGGAACTTGGTTGCCAAGGCTGGCGACGTGAAGAACCCGGGCGACATCTCCATCGACTCCTGGGCTACGTTGCGCAATTCCCACAAGAAGGACCGCGGCCAGATCACCTTCATCCCTCCGCAGGGCGCTAAGGCTGGCGACGAGTACGAGCTGCCGGTGAAGGTGACCTACGCTGACGGCACCGAAGACTCCACCACCGCGAAGATCACCATCGTGGGCAAGGTCGCGGACCTGTACGACGTGGACTACGGCGAGGCGATCGCCAGCGCTGGCGGCAGGCCCGTCACGCTGGACCCGATTGTCACGCGCAACACCGGTGTCCCGGCATCGGCACCGGAGGGCACGAAGTACGAGCTGGATCCGGACTTTAAGGTTCCGGCAGGCTACGGCATCGAGGTTGACCCGGACACCGGCGTGATCACCGTGACGCCGCCGGATAACGCAACCGACGCGACCGAGAAGGACTTCGAGGTCCCGGTGTTGGTCAACTACCCGGATCAGACGATCAACGGCACCAGGGTCACCGGCGGCCAGGACAAGGCAACCGGCCGTGTCCTGCTGGACTCCGACGGCAACGGTGTCCCGGACATCCGCGATGTTGTGGTCACCCCGCAGGACCAGGAGGTCGACGAGGGCGATGAGATCACGCCGATCGAGGTCACCCCGGGTGACCCCGAAGCCGAGATTACGTTCAACCCGGAATCGGGCAACAAGCTTCCCGACGGCCTGAAGTTCGAAGACAGCAAGATCGTTGGCACCCCGGTGGTGGAAAACTGGGAGCCGGGCGAGACCGAGCGCATCATCCCGATCGAGGTCGTTGTGACCAACCCGGATGGCTCCACCGCTACGGAAACCGCTGTGGTTCGCGTGCAGAAGGATCCGAGCCAGCACAAGGTCCGCGTGCACGTCGTGCCGGAGCTGACTGTTCCGGTGGGCAAGCCGATTACGGAGATTCCGGTGCGAGCCACTGAGGCGAACGACCCGGAGAAGCTGGCGGAAGACGCCACCATCGAGGTCTTCTGGTTCGACGAGAACGGTGATCCCATCGCGGACAGCGACAACGGCGTCAACGGCCTGTCCTTCGACGAGGAAAAGTCCGCGATTGTCGGCACCCCGGAGAAAGCAGATCAGAACTACCGCATCGTTGTCCGCGCCTCCCGTGACGGCCAGACGGATGAGACGTACCTGCGCCTGCGCACCGTCGAGAACACCGACCCAGCGCTCATGCCAGGTACCGTCACCGACAAGGTTCCGGCTGACGGCACCCCGAAGGTGCTGGACGACACGGTGCAGAACGTCACCGACGGTCTGACCGGTGAGGTCCGCGACAAGGACGGCAACGTCATCGACGACGCCAAGGTGGAGATCGGCACCGACGGCAAGATCACCGTCACCGTCCCGGAGGGCACCGACCCGCAGGACGCCACCGTCGTCATCAAGGACGCCGATGGCAACCAGATCGGCGACCCGATCGATATCGAGATCATCGAGCCGGCGCCGTCCATCGACAACGGCGAAGGCAAGGTCGAGGTACTCGAGCCGGGCGCCGAGGAGCCGACCAAGCTCGACGACAAGGTCACCAACCCGACCGAGGGCATGACCGGCGAGGTCCTGGACAACGACGGCAACCCGATCACCGGCGCCGAGGTCACTGTCGACCCGGAGACCGGTGAGATCACCGTGAAGGTGCCGGAGGACGCTCCGACCGGCCCGGCCACTGTGGTCATCAAGGACGCCGACGGCAACCAGGTCGACGACCCGATCCACGTCGTGATTGCGGAGCCGACCGCAGACCCGACGACCGTTGATGACTCCAACGTCACCGAGGTCCAGCCGACCGATGACGAGCAGTCCACCGGTATCAAGGTGGACAACCTCGACGGCGACACCCGCGTCCAGGCGAAGGACGAGGACGGCAAGGTCATCCCGGTCATCGTGGATGAGGACGGAAACATCTCCGTCGTCCCGGGCGAGGATGTCGACGGTCCGATCACGGTCACCGTCACCGACCCGGATCTGCCGGGCGGCAAGACCGAGATCGAGGTCCCGGTCGCGGGCCACACCAAGGGCAAGGACGACAACGGCTCCGACCGCACCGTCGTGCCGGGCACCAAGGTCGAGGAGATCGAGCAGGGCGGCTCCGGCAAGCTCGACGACAAGGTCGCTAACCCGACCGACGGCATGAGCGGCGAGGTCCGCGACAAGGACGGCAACCCGATCGACGGCGCAACCGTCACCGTGGATCCGGAGACCGGCGAGATCACCGTCACCGTGCCGGAGGATGCTCCGACCGGCCCGGCGACCGTGGTGATCAAGGACAAGGACGGCAATGACGTCGGCGGCCCGATCAACATCGTGGTCACCGAGAAGCCTGCCGAGGAGACGGAAGGCCCGGTCGTTGTGCCGGTCGTGACCACTGTGGACGACTCCGAGGTCTCCCCGGTCGACCCGACCGACGACGAACAGCTCACCGGCATCGTCGTGCACAACCCGTCCGAGGACACCAAGGTCACCGCGGTGGACGAGGACGGCAAGGAGATCCCGGTCCGCATCGACAAGAACGGCAACGTTCGCGTCACCCCGGGCGAGGACGTGGATGGCCCGGTCGCCGTCACCATCACCGACGACAACCTGTCCAACGGCGCGGTTGACGTCGAGGTCCCGGTCAACGGCCACGAGAAGGGCGTCGACGACAACGGCGTGTCCGTCGAGGTGGACAAGGGCGGCATCAAGACCGTCGAGCCGAACGGCGAAGAGCAGGAGACGGGCATCAAGGTGAAGAACCCGTCCGAGGACACCAAGGTCACCGCGGTGGACGAGGACGGCAACCCGGTTGAGGTGAGGATTGACGACAACGGGAATGTCGTCGTCAAGCCTCAGCCCGGCGTCGATGGTCCGATCAAGGTCACCATCACCGACCCGAGCCTGCCCAACGGTTCCGTCGAGTTCGAGGTGCCGGTTGCGGGCCACGAGAAGAACCGCGACGACAACGGTTCCGACAAGCCTGTCGACGACAACGGCACGACTGTGGACGCCTCCGGCACGAACACCGTCAAGCCGACCGACGAGAAGCAGGACTCGGGCATCAAGGTGAACAACCCGTCCGAGGACACCGAGGTCACCGCCACCGACGAGGACGGCAAGGACATCCCGGCCGAAATCGACGGGGACGGCAACATCCACCTCACCCCGGGCACCGATGTGGACGGCCCGATCACGGTTACCGTCACCGACCCGAACCTGCCCAACGGCGCGGTCGAGGTGGAGGTGCCGGTGGACGGCCACGAGAAGAACCGCGACGACAACGCCATCTCCGTGGACAAGGACGGCGTCCAGCCGGTCAATCCGACGGACGAGAAGCAGGACTCGGGCATCAAGGTGAACA
>NZ_KV788391.1:24377-147885 GCF_001807265.1 Corynebacterium sp. HMSC05H05 | reverse complement strand
CGTCCGAGGACACCGAGGTCACCGCCACCGACGAAGACGGCAAGGACATCCCGGCCGAAATCGACGAGGACGGCAACATCCACCTCACCCCGGGCGAGGATGTCGACGGCCCGATCACCGTCACCGTCACCGACCCGAACCTGCCCAACGGCGCGGTCGAGGTGGAGGTGCCGGTGGACGGCCACGAGAAGAACCGCGACGACAACGACTCCGACACCGCTTCTGTGAGCACCCCGGACGTGCCCGCTGACGGCAACTTCCACGTTGTCGGCCGCGTGAACAACCCGGACAAGGACGGCGGCTACACCGGCAAGCTGGTGGACCGCTCCGGCAAGGAGATCGAGGGCGGCGTCGTCGAGATCGATCCGGAAACCGGCGAGATCAAGGTGAGCGTGCCGGCCGGCACCGACCCGCGCGAGGCCTTCGTGGCCGTGCGCGACAAGGACGGCAAGCGCGTCACCGACAAGGACGGCTACGACCTGCGCGTCAACATCGTTGCGCCGAACTACGGCGACGCCACCGCGGTGAAGCCGGGCGAGAAGGGCACGTCCAAGGATCCGTTCGCGGGCCAGGACCTCACCACTGCAGTGGTAGGCGCCGAGGTCGAAGGTTCCGAGGGCGCGGACAACTGGAGCTTTACTATCGACGGCACCTCCGGCACGATCACCGGCCAGGCCCCGACGAACGAGCAGCTCCAGGACTCCTTCACCGAGAAGTTCCCGACCGGCAAGACCACCTGGGACGACTTTGTGAAGCAGTTCGACGGCATCGCCAACCCGAAGGCCACCGGCACCATCACGCTCGACGGCGTGAAGGATCCGCTGACCGGCGAGGCGAAGTTTGAGCTGGTGGGTCAGGACGGCCGCTCCATCCTGGACCCGAACGGCGACTTCGACGGTGACGGCGTGTCCAACCGCGACGAGATCGAGGGCAAGTCCAACCCGCTCGACGTGAACTTCACGCCGTCCGAGGGTCAGGAAGTGTCTGAGACGCCGGGCAAGCCGGGCCTGACCGACGACGAGCGCAAGCGCTGCATCGCCACCTCCGTCGGCTTCGGCCTGCCGCTGCTGGCGCTGATCCCGATCGGCCTGGCCACCCAGACCGCCATCCCGGGCCTGTCCCCGGTGGTGGAGCAATACTCCGAGCAGATCCGCCTGGCCAACGCACGGATCCAGCAGGAGCTGGGCGTGTTCAACCCGGAGATTGCGCTGCAGGTAGAGGTGATTAACAAGCAGCTGCGCCAGTTCGGCCTGGACGTGGCAACCGTGGGCGCAGGCCTCGCGCTGATCGCCGCCGGCATCCTCACCGGCACGGTCATCTACGACAACTGCACCCCGGGCGGCATCGGCAGCTCCGTCAAGGACCTCGAGCTGAAGGGCTCCTCCGGCAAGACCTACGCCGGTTCTTCCGAGAAGAAGTAACCGAGTAGGGCCCGGGCCCTAGCCGAGCCGAGCGCCCCCGCTTCCCGCACCGGGAGGCAGGGGCGCTTCGTCGTTGGTTGGGGGGGGCGAGCCCGTGAGCGACCGGTCTGATCTGTTTGATCACTTTTAATGATCGATCACTATTGGTGAAGTGCACTGCTCAGACCCCCGCACCGCGAAACCCTGGGATCTTCACCCACTGACAACTCCAATCGGCCGATCCCAGGGTGAGGATCCCAGGGTCTGTCCGAGTAAACGCAAACGAAAGCGGGCCGTGCTGGTGAAAACCAACAGACCCGCTTTCAGTCTCCGACTCCGTAGAGCCTTTTCGCGTAGAACAGTAGCATGTATCGAGGGGGATTGTAATGAATAAGGGTTTCTGGGGAACCTATCTCGGAGAGGCTCGTTTAGCGCCGTTCCTACAGCTTGCTGATGGAAACGTGAAGTTGGCGCTCTCGTTTTATCTCTGGAATGTCCAAGTCGGGGCAGCTTATTTTGAATTGCTTGGCATTTCGGAGGTTGCTTTGCGAAACGTCATTTACCGAGGGGTGGACCGCTACTGTCTCTCTAGGGACGTCGGGAAATGGCTGCTCGCGGAGCCAGCGATGCTCCCGCTTCCTTTGCAGAAGTTGATGAAGGGACCTCTGCTTGAGGCTCAATCCAAGGCGAAGGAAGCGAAGAACCGTCGAGATCAGAACCCTGCGCACCCACGAAAGGGTTTTCCGTTGCAGGAAGGCGATGTTCTTGCTCAGGTGACTTTTGGAGCTTGGCACAATTTGTTTCCGTCTGAGTGGGGAGAGTCGAAAGACCCGGTGACGAACAACTACCGCACCATTCTTTGGGAATCTGCCCTCAAGTGTGTTTTCCAGCCGGGAGCCGATCCGGACCGATTGCGGTGGCTTCTCTACAGGCTCACGTACTTTCGGAACCGCATAGCGCACCACGAGTACCTGCTGGGGCCTTCAACTCGTGTAACCGCAACGCATCCTCTTCGTCAGCGGCTTAACGATATCTTCGAGCTTCTAGAAATCGTCGATCCGGAGTTGAAAGAATGGGCGACAGGCTTCAGTCGTGTGTCGCAGCTCCTCAAACATCCCCCAGTTCGGTGACGGTCTGGGGGTGGATCCAGCGTATTCGCACAAGGGCAGGCTTTGCGTACCAGCCCGCACCCGGAACTGTGGGATAATCAGCTCCCATGACTGTTCCGCACTCTGCAGAGCACCCCTCCGAGCGCTCAACCGGGCCCAACACCAACCTCAACACCGGGCCCAACGCCGAGCACTCCGCCGACGACACGGGTGCCATCCCCACCGTCCCCGCCGCGCCCGCTACCAGCGAGGAACCGGCGGAGATGCCGCGCCGGGCGCTGATCCTGGGCGAGTCCGCGATGGCGCTGGACCTGGAGCAGGCCTACAAGCGCATGGGGTTTGACACCCGCATCGGCGCCGCGAGTATCGCGGAGGTGTTCTACCCGGGCATCATCGTCACGTCGGGCGATGCCGAGGACACGATCGAGACGGTGGAGGAGGTCTCCCAGCGCGTCGGCGCGGTGGTGGCCCCGTCGGTGGAGGCGTGCCGCCACACGGCGGACCGGATGGCCGTGCGTAAGCAGGCAAACGAGGAGCTGGGCCTTCCCGTTTTGGACTACGAGTACGCCTCGACTCCCCAGGAGATGCACGACGCGGTGGAGCGGATCGGCTACCCCTGCGTGGTCAAGGCGCCGACCAGCAAGGACGGCGAGGGTTTCAGCATTGTGCACAGCGACGGGGATCTCGCTGATGCGTGGCGCGCCGCCGATCGTGGCCTGGGCCAGGGTGCGGTGGTGGAGCGCTTCATCGACTTCGATTTCGAGGTCACCATCCTTGCCGCGCGCTCCATCGACCCGGAGACGGGCGAGTTGGCTACGTGGTTCTGCGAGCCGATTGGTACCCGCCACCGCGACGGCAAGCTCGTCGAAAGTTGGCAGCCTGCGCCGCTGCCTGAGGCGGCGATGGATAACGCGCGCTCCATCGCGGCGCGCATCACCGGCGCGTTGGCCAGCTGCGGCATCTTTTCGGTGGAGATGTTCGTCTCCGGCGACGATGTCTACTTCTCCCAGGTCACCCCGCGCCCGAGCCGCGACGGGTTGGTCACGTTTGTCACCCAGCGCATCAACCAGTTCGACCTGCAGGCGCACGCGACGCAGCGGCTGCCCATTGATTCGACGTTGATCAGCCCGGGCGCGGTGCGTTTTTTGGAGGGGCACCCGTCGCAGTCCGCGCTCGCCGCGGCCATGGCAATCGAGGAGGTGACGGTGCGAATGCTTGGCGACGGCACCTTGGTCCTCGCCACGGCCGATTCCGCGGCGGAGGCCCGCCAGCGCACTGAGGAGGCCGTCCGCGAGATCTACAGAGTCGACGGAAAACCCGGCGAGAATTAGATCACACCATTCGGTTCGTCTTGACGGGGCTCGCACCGGTAAACTGTTGCATGTTTGCCCACGACGAAAGGTGAAGCCATGTCTCAACGCCAATCATTGCTGGTAACCCTTGCAAACCGCACCTTTGACGGCCTGGATCTGCAGCAGCTTGCCAGCCGTCTGGAGCTGCCCCTGGTGCGACTTTCGGGTGACAGCGTGGCAGAAATCTTCAACTCCGAGCAGGTCACCGAAGAGCCGGCCCTGTACGCCGGCACCGGCGACTACAACTTCGATGCGCAGCTCGCCGCCGCCATCGGTGCTCCGGTGCTGCTCGCCGCAGGCGACGACGCGGCTGCCAAGCTCGCGGCAGCGAGGATTGGGGAGTTGGGGGCGACCGTGGCGTCGATAAGCAATGGCGATTTTGACAACGTTGAGCCCGTCGAGGCCCAGCAGGTGATGAGCCCCGTGGTGTTCGAGCGCCAGCTGATCGAGCAGGCGCGCGCCAACCGCAAGCACGTGGTGCTGCCGGAGGGCGAGGACGACCGCATCCTGCAGGCCGCGGACCAGCTGCTCAAGCAGGGCGTGGCCGAGCTGACCATCCTCGGCGACGTGGACGACATGAACCGCCGCGCCGCCGACCTGGTCCTGGACCTTTCCGGCGCGCACCTGGTCAACCACCTCGAGTCCGAGCTGGCGGAGGAGTTCGCAGCCGAGTTCGCGGAGCTTCGCAAGAAGAAGGGCGTGACCATTGAAGAGGCGCGCGAGACCATGAAGGACGTCTCCTACTTCGGCACCATGATGGTGCACAAGGGGCTTGCGGACGGCATGGTCTCCGGCGCCGCGCACACCACCGCGCACACGATTAAGCCGTCCTTCCAGATCATCAAGACCGCCCCGGGCGCGTCTGTGGTGTCCTCGATCTTCCTCATGGTCATGCAGGACCGCCTCTGGGCGTTCGGCGACTGCGCCGTGAACCCGAATCCGACCGCGGAGCAGATCGGTGAGATCGCCGCCGTGTCCGCGAAGACCGCCGCGCAGTTCGGCATCGACCCGAAGGTGGCCGTCCTGTCCTACTCCACCGGTAGCTCCGGTGCCGGCCCGGACGTGGAGCGCGCCGTGGAGGCGACCGCGAAGGCCAAGGAGCTCGCACCGGATGTGGCCATCGACGGACCCCTGCAGTTCGACGCCGCCTGCGACCCGGGCGTCGGCAAGAAGAAGGCCCCGGATTCCCCGGTTGCCGGCCAGGCCAACGTGTTCATCTTCCCCGACCTGGAGGCGGGCAACGCGGGTTACAAGATCGCCCAGCGCACCGGCGGCGCACTCGCCGTCGGCCCGGTGCTGCAGGGCCTGAACAAGCCGGTCAACGACCTGTCCCGCGGCGCGACCGTGCCCGACATCGTCAATACCGTGGCCATCACGGCGATCCAGGCGGGGGCGAAGTAAATGTCCTACGTACTCGTTATCAACTCCGGTTCCTCCTCGATCAAGTTCCAGATCGTCGACCCGACCTCGGACGCGTCCGCGGACCCGTTCGTCTCCGGCCTGGTCGAGCAGATCGGCGAGCCGCAGGGCCGCATCACCATCAAGTACGACGGCCAGAAGTACGTCGTGCAGAAGGCCGTGCCCACGCATGCTGACGGCCTGCAGGAAACCTTCAAGCTTCTCGACGCCAAAGGCATCGGCCCGACGCAACTCGACATCGTCGCCGCAGGCCACCGCGTCGTCCACGGCGGCATGGTCTTCTCCGAGCCGGAGCTGATCCTGGACCCGGTGGTGGACATGATCCGCGATCTGATCCCGCTGGCGCCGCTGCACAACCCGGCCAACATCGACGGCATCGAGGTCGCCCGCGCTTTGCTGCCGGACATCCCGCACGTCGCGGTCTTCGACACCGGCTTCTTCCGTGACCTGCCGCCGGCCGCCGCCCTGTACGCGATCAACGCCGAGGTGGCGGAGCAGAACCTGATCCGCCGCTACGGCTTCCACGGCACCTCCCACGAGTTTGTCTCCTCCCAGGTGCCGGAGCTGATCGGCCGCGACCCGAACCACACTCGCCAGATCGTCCTGCACCTAGGCAACGGCGCCTCCGCGTCGGCCGTGGCCAACGGACATCCGATTGACACCTCCATGGGCCTGACCCCGCTGGCCGGCCTGGCCATGGGCACCCGCTCCGGCGACATCGACCCCGGCATCATCTTCCACCTGGTGCGCCAGGGCGGCATGTCCATCGACGAGATTGACAACCTGCTCAACCGCCAGTCCGGCGTGAAGGGCCTGTCCGGCGTTAACGACTTCCGCGAGCTACGCGCCATGATCGAGGAAGAAAACGAAAACGCCTGGCTGGCCTACATGGTCTACCTGAACCAGCTGCGCCGCTTTATCGGCTCCTACATGATCGCGCTTGGCCGCGTGGACGCCATCACGTTCACCGCCGGCGTCGGCGAGAACGACCAGCACGTGCGCATGGACGCTCTGGACAACCTGAAGATGTACGGCATCGAGATCGATCCGGAGAAAAATGCGCTGCCCAACGACGGCCCGCGCATCATCTCCACCGACGACTCCAAGGTGAAGGTCCTTGTCGTGCCCACCAACGAGGAGCTCGCTATCGCGCAGAAGGCCGCAGCCGTCGCCGCCCGCGTGGGGTAGCCCGGCAGTTTCTCGTGCCCCGGTTGCCAGGCGAGTCCTGGCGCCGGGGTTTTTGCTGCTCTGTGCCTGATCGTCTAGCAGCGTGCGGCGGGTGCTAGACGGTCAGCCTGATACTGAAACTCAATGTCATCATCACCTGGTGAAATGCGGAGCCGGTTCGCGGATCGTCTAGCAGGTCGTGTGGTGCTGCTAGACGGTCAGCGATCTTGGTGTTGGTGGGGGGTGTTGGCGTGGGTGCCGGATGCGTCGATAGGCAATCTGCTAGTTGCCTAAAAACCGGCAACTAGCAGATCAAGTGTCCAAGTTTGCGTCGCTCCAGGTGATATTGAAAAGCGGGTTCGATTGCGGGCTGATCTGCTAGGAGCCGGTTCGGGCAACTAGCAGATGAAATTGACCGCACTGCAGGCAGACGTATGATGATTCTTCTTGCTGTGATTGATTGCACAAAAACTGTCTGTGTTGCGGGCGTAGCAGGGCAGGGGACTGCGTTGGTCTTTGTTGGACTGCTTTGCTGCTCCGTAAACCATAATTGTGTTGTCTTCATGGGTTAGTGCCCTATACATTTACGGATGGATAAAATCGTACTGTCGGCTGTTGTTTGGGTCGGCAGTAGATGGAAGTTTGTGAAAAGGGGTCTTGCAATGACTGGAAAGCGTGACCGCGCATTTGCGCGTCGGCGCGGGACATCGGTAGCCGCGTGCGCGCTCGGCCTGTCGCTTGTGGCCACGGGCGTCCAGCCGGTTGTAGCCCCGCAGGTCTCGTCGCAGGCGTCGGCGCAGCTTTCAAAACGGACTGACGCCGATAGGTCGTGGGTGAAATACCCGTCTTCCACCACGGTGAAATACGGAGATACGACCAAGATCAGTCCGAACACTAACGCTTTGACCGTCTACCCGCCGACCAGCTACAAGCTGGCCGACGGTGTAAACCCTGGCTGGGGTGCAACGGTCGATCCAGCGACGGGTGAAATTTCCATCACCCCGGACTCGGATGCTGAGCTTCCGGAGACCGACACGATCAATGTGGAATTCACCTTCAAGGACAATTCCACCAAGGTTGTCGGCGCCCCAATTAGCTTGCAACCCGACCCGGTCTACGTCGACCAGGCCGACAAGGTCTACTGGACTGGCAGGGAAATTAACCCTGTTGATATCCGCGTCAACCGCGCTACGTACGACTCGGGACTAACCATCGACGAATCGACGCTGCCAGCAGGCATCACCGCGGACCTGCGCAACTTCGGCAATATCAAGCACATTTTCCTTAAAGGCACCCCGGCTGAAATCGGCACCTTTGAGGTGAAAACCCAGCTGGTTGAGGGGGGCAGCGTCGTTGAAGGCGCCAACGGGCCGCTCGAGCAAACCTTCACCATCACGGTGAAAGACTCTGCTGACCTGCCTGCCCCAGTCGAAGAGAACTTTGTCGAGGATCCGAAGCCGGTGAAGCCCGGCGAGTCAGTCGACATCAAAATCCCCACGGAGAATGCATCTTCCGTTGAGGTCACAGACCTGCCGGACGGTCTGACCTACGACGACGAAGAGAGCAAGATCAAAGGCACGCCGAAGGCCTCGGGCAAGGCGAAAGTCGAGATCATCACTAACGACGCCAAGGTCATCACCGACACCATCGATATCCAGGTTGAGGGGTCAGGTGATTCGACGACACCGGAAACAACGACGTCTGAGCCGACGACCACGAAGCCGACTTCGGCAACCCCGACCTCGGGCCGACAGACGACTCAGCCAGCGCCGAAGCCCACCACCAAGCCAACCACCTCGGCACAGCCGACTTCGGGGCAGGCAACGTCCGCGCAACCCACCACCCCGAAGCCCACCACCGCAAAGCCGACCACCTCGGCACAACAGACCACCAAGCCCACCACCTCGAAGCCCGCTCCGTCGGTGGACGACTTCGCATGGAAAACGCTGACCGTGCAGGCTGGCACCACTAAGGTGACGGTGCCTTCCCGTAAGCCGTCCAAGACCGTCAACGTGCGCGTGGACGGCGATGCGCCGGAGTGGCTGTCTGTGGCCTCGGACGGCCAGGTGGTGGCGGAGCCGGGCCGTGATGTCGATCCGGGCACGTACAAGGTTGATGTGGTCTCCGAAGCAGGGGAGCGCGACACCGTCACGGTCAAGGTCACGGCGCCGGTGAGCGACTCCGACCGGATTAGCGGCATGGAGTACAAGGACTCTTATGTCCAGGCGGGCAAGACGAACTCCAGCCGCCGGCCAATCGCGGTCGTCGACCGCGACGGTGTGAAGTACACGGGGCAGCCGCTTCCCGCGGGCACGAAGTTCTCCACGAAGAGTGCTGAGGGAACTGTGGACCCGGACACCGGTGTTGTCACTGTGAAGGCGCCGCTGCGTACCCCGGCGGGGGAAACCATCGAGGTTCCCGTCGATTTCACGTACCCGGACGGCACCACGGGCAAGGCAACCGCAGTCTTCCACGTCGACGCCGCCGCGCAGAACGAGGCGTATGCACCTGCCTACCAGGAGGGACTCGGCGCGCAGCCGGGCAAGACCGTTGTCGTGCCACTTATCGACGGTACGTACCCCGTCAACAAGGATCGCGAGAACGTTGGCCAGTACGCCCTAGCCCCGGTGTACGACGACAAGGGCAACGAGCTCGGCGCCGAAAAGGCGTACAAGGGCTGGGATGTCAGTATCGACCCGGATACCGGCGCGGTGTATGCCACCGCTCCGGAGGAGGACCCGGAGCCGATCACTGTTCCGGTGACGGTGCTGTACGCCGACGGCACGACTTCGGACGAGGAGAACAAGCCCACCGTTTTCGCCCGTATCGCGTCGCTGACGGGCCAGTCGCTGGCGCAGGCGAACACGGCCGGGGGCTACGGCAAGCCGTTCTTCGACGCGGACGGCAACATCCGCATGTTCCCCGCGGGTTCGATGCCTCCGGGCGCGACTTTCGAGCAGACGGGTCTCACGGCGCTGCCGGTGGAGATTGACCCGGAGACGGGCGCGATCACCGTCAAGGTTTCGGAGGAGGCTCCGGTTGGCGCAAACTTTGACATCCCGTTGAAGCTGACGTTGCCGGACGGTTCTGTGCAGGAGATGGTGGTGCCGGTGGCCACGCAGTCGGAGGCTGCCAACCAGGCGGTGTCCTGGCGCCCGGTCAAGGTGACGGAGGCTGGCACTCCGGTCACTGTTGAACCGAGCCAGGCTCCGGCGGGCACCTCGTTTGCGCTGGCAGCGTCCTTCGATGCGGAAGGGTGGCAGGCCTCTGTGGACCCGAAAACGGGTGCCATTACGGCTGTCCGCAACGGTGATGAGGCTGACCCGCAGGCGACGCTGATCCCGGTGGTGGTGACCTTTGCTGACGGTTCCCAGCGTGTCGTGGAGGTGCCGGCAACTACCGTGCGCGGCACTGCGGCGCTAACGCAGGTGACGTACCCGCGTGTGACCATCAACGCTGGCCAAACCGCCATTTTGCGGCCGAATGTTTCGGGCGCGTCGTTCTCCCTGGTCAAGCCGATTCCTGGGCTGCGCACGAAGGTGGATTCGGTTACGGGCGAGCTCACCGTCGCGAGCTACGACGGCACTGTCCCGGGGCCGCGCGACATTCCGGTGCAGGTCACGTTCGAGGATTCCTCGCACACGATCACGTCTGCTCGGGTTGAGGTCCGCACCAAGTCCGGCAAGGACACGCTCGCTGAGAGCATCATGCTTAACGACGTCTCCGCTGTCGGCCGCCCCGACTCCACCACACGAGTCACGCTGCCGGTGCCCAGCAAGGCCGCAGACCAGCCGTTCAGCCTGGGCGAGTTCGACGCGGACGGCTGGGAGGTGTCTCTGGACCGCGCCCGCGGCGTGCTGGACGTGCATGTTCCGGCTGATGCCGCCGGGCAGGTCAAGGAGATTCCGGTGAACGTGTTGCTTGCCGACGGCTCCACGGGCCAGTTCAAGGTCGTTGTCGATGTGGATGGTGCGCGGCCGATGGCTCCTCGAAACCCTCGCCGGTGGTGTGGGTGCTTGCGGTGATTGGATTGTTGGGCGCAGCTGGCAAGGTTCTGTATGATAACCGAGATAGTTTTCAACACTTTTTAGAGCGGTGGATGTAGGCACATGATGCACACAGGGAAGAAAGTGATCGCGGCTGCTGTCGCGCTGGGCCTCACCGCCGGTGTCGCGCTGCCGGTTCAGGCGAACGCGGCCGTGGACCTGTCCAAGAGCCACCTGGTTGGTGTTACCACCGGTGTCGCCGAGGGCTTCCAGAACGTGGACGTGAACAAGGGGCGCGTGTCCTGGCTGATGTACAACAGCCTCACCTACGGCTTGATGCCCACCGCCTTCTACTTGGATGCGTACGCGGACGGGAAGAAGGTCGAGTTCGCTGGCGAGGCCACCAAGGTGGAGCCCGCTTCGAACGCGGACGGCGACGTAGTCACCCTCACCCACACCGACCCGAAGCTCGGCGTGCAGCTGGTGCGCACGTTTACCGTTACCTCCAAGGAAGTGGACGTGCGGGTGGAGCTGAAAAGCACCTCCGGCAACAAGGACCTGAAGCTGGTGCTCACGGACGCGCTGATCGGCCAGGACTACCCGATCAGCTCGTCGGCGGAAGGTACCAACGAGTACACCGTCGACGTGGGCAGCCGCTACCAGCTGCAGACCAAGTTCGAGGGCGCCGATTCCACCGGCAAGGGCAAGAGCCTGCAGTCCGCAGAGACCGACGCGGGGGACGGCGAGAACTACCTCGCGGGCGTGTGGGAAGCCAACGCCGAAACGCTGAGCGCCCGCATGACTATCGCCGGTGATGCGAACGAAGCGCTGCAGGATTCCGACGGCGACGGCCTCCCGGACGACTGGGAAATCAACGGCTACACCGACGCCGACGGAAACCAGTTCCCGCTGCACCGTTGGGGCGCGGACCCGAACAAGCCGGACCTGTTTTTGCAGTTGAACTGGATGAAGTCCGAGTGGGAGACCAATGGCTGCTCCGAGAAGCGCGACTATGCAGCTACGGAGCAGGACTTCGGCGAGTTCTTGGAGTGCGCCGACGCGAACGTGAACGTCTACCGCCCGTCGCGCAAGATTCTCAACGACCTGGTGGATCTGTTCGACCGCCGCGGCTACAACCTGCACATCGACGCAGGCGACTACTACAGCAACATCCCCGGCATCACGCCCCAGGGCGGCGACACGATCGACTTCGCGCCGATCTACTTCAAGGACGACAAGGGCCGCGCGGAGGTGCCTGGTGTGCGCCTGGTCAAGGACCGCAAGAACCTGCTCGGTGCGCGCCAGTCCGTCTTCCGCGTCGGCATCATCGGCGACCAGCAGGAGGCAGGCAACCTGTCCTCCGGCAACGGACTGATCTCCGACGGCGCGTTCTACGTGGCCAAGAACTACCTGATGACGTCCCAGGAGCAGATGCGCAACACCATCCTCCACGAATTCGGCCACAACCTGGGCCTGACCCACTCCGGCGCGTCCAACGTGGACAAGCCGAACAGTGACTACGTGCCCAAGTACAAGTCCGTGATGAACTACCTGTACCAGTTCAGCCACTTCGACTACTCGGACAAGAACTCCACAGCCAACGACAACATCAGCATCCCGCAGGCGTGCTTCGACGGCACCGCGAATTGCTTCACCGGCAACTACGACATTGCCCCGGACTGGCAAAACCTGGACATCGTCAACGGCGAGATTGCCAAGGCCACCGGTTCCGCCGGTGTGTCCGAGGACCCGTTGGAGTCCGGCCACAGCCACCCGCAGGTGGATGAACTCGTCCTCATGGCGGCGGAGGAGAACAACGGCAAGGCCGGCATCCGCGTGCTGGGCAAGCGCGAGGGCATCAAGAACGTGATCATCGCCAACCGCTCGGACTCCAAGGTGCACCTGGAGCTGTCCAACCTGGGCATCGACTTGCACAAGTTCACCCTCCAGGTGGACTACCCGGGCGGCAAGTTCCGCAAGACGTACCCGGTGGAAGGCGCACTGACCGACCACGACAAGCTCAACGTCGAGGTGCCTATCGCCAACACCGCGGGCTACAAGAACACCACCATGCCGGTGAAGTTCCGCGTGTACAACACGCAGGGCCACCTGGTCGCGGAGGAGACCAACGAGTTCTCGGTGCTCAACTACACCACCAAGCAGATGGACGATCTGGTCAAGGACTTGAAGAAGAACAACTCCAAGCTTCTCCAGGCTGCGCGCGACACCGTGGGCAAGAAGGACCCGGCGAAGCCCACTTTGGCCAAGCCGGCGCCGGTGCCCACCGCCGCGAATGAGCCGGTGCAGCCCGGCAACCGCCGCCCGGCGGTGACCGAGCTCAACGGCGCGACTCAGCCGAAGCCGGCGCCGAAGCCGGAGACGGCCCCGACGCAGAGCGAGCCGACCCCGAAGACCCAGGCCGGCGAAACCGGCAAGGGCGGCAAGGAGGCCGGCAGCAGCGCCGGCACCATCGTGGGCGTGATCATTGCGATCCTGGCGGTTGTCGGCCTCGGCGGCGCGGCAGCCATGATGGGCGGCTTCATCTAAGCACTCCCGCCCGAAACGGCCGCCGTAGTCCTGACAGATTACGGCGGCCGTTTGTGCTTACCTGGTCCGATGGGTCCGGTCTGACAGATTCCGCCGCGAAGTGTCGGCGGGCGCCCCGCCCAGCCGGACCCTAGAACCAGGTGGCGGGCCGGACCTTGTTGGCCAGGTCCACCAGCGCGTACCGGTGCTTCGGATACGGCGCCACCCGGGCCTGCTCCCGCAGCGTCTGGGCCAGGCCGCGGCGCAGCCCCCGGATGGTGAACGGGTACTCGAATAGCGCCACGTTTGTGGAGGCCTGGTGGGAGCGCAGGTACGTCAGTCCGGCCTCGATCACGGCCACCTTGATCTGCAAAAAGCGCGGCTCGGTGGAGGGGATCTGCTCCAGGCGACGGGCGGCAAGGCGGATCTGGTCTTCGGTGGCGCCCTCGGCAACCAGGCACAAAATGGCGGTCAGCTGCGCCATGCGGTAGTGCCGCGACGCGTTGGGCACCTTGTCCAGCGCCTTGATGGCCAGGCCCACTTCGCCCTCGCACACGAGCATGCGCGCCAGGCCGAACGCGGAGGAGACGGTGGTGGGGTTGGTCATCCACACCAGGGCGTAGAGGCGGGTGGCGTGGAAGCGCAGGCCTTCGGGTGAGGTCACGGTCAATGACCAGGTGCCGTCTGTGAATCCGGCGGAGGCCATGTGCTCGAACACGGAGTCCGGGATGTCGTGGAGGTGTTGGGTGAGGCCGGCGGCGGCGGGCGGGAGCTCGTCGTCAAGCAGTTCGCTCGATTGGTACCCGCCCTCCTGCAGGATGAGCTCGCTGACTGCGGCAAGCGCCAGCTTGGGTGCGGCCTCGCCGGGCAGCTGGTTGAGCACCTGCGAAAACGACAGTTTGGCGGAGGCGAAGTCGCCCAAAAGCGTCTCCACCACACCCGCGTACCAGGAGTAGCGCCAGTTGTCGCCGAAGCGTTCAGAGAGCGAGCGCAGCCAGGTTCGCGCCTGGGAGGTTAGGCCCAGGTCGATCATGGTGCGCACGACGCCGAAGGGGATTTCGATGGAGTGCTCGTACTGCGGGGTGGACATGGCCTGGCGCAGTGTTTCCAGCGTTTCGCGCGGCTCGGCATACGAGGAGCCTTGCAGCATCGCGGCGCCGACGTCTTCGCGGTTGATCAGCGGCGACGGCAGCGCGGCGACGACTTCTTGCGGGGTGATGTCCACGCTGCGGGCGATGCCGTCGATGAGCTGGTCGGTGCGGAAGACCAGGTGTTTGGTGCCGAACGTTGTGCGTTGCGGGGAGAACAGGGAGTGCTGCGCGGGGAAGGTGCGCCCGTCGCGCACGGCGATGATCTCGCGCAGGACGCCGAGCAGCTGCGCCTCCAGCTCGGTGAGGCTGGTGAAACGCTGTTCGGGGTCCTCGTTGCAGCAGCGCGCGAGCAGCCGGTACAGGGAGGTGTACTGGCGAAACAGCGGTTCGTCGATGGGGGAGGGTAGGCCCGGGTCGTACACCCCGTCGGTTTGCGGCAGGTCCACCACCAGCGAGGCGAGGGTGCGTCCCACGGTGTACACGTCGGAGGCGATCGACGGCCCCTCGGTGGCCACCTCCGGTGCCTGGAATCCCTTCGTGCCGTAGATGAAGCCGAAGGCGCCGATGCCGGAGACCGCGCCCATGTCGATGAGCTTGACCTGGTCTTCGGTGACGATGATGTTGTCGGGCTTCAGGTCGTTGTACACCACCCCGCGCGAGTGCAGGTAGTCCAGTGCGGGCAGCACTTCGAGGATGTAGGCGATGGCGATGTCTGGTTGGAGCACTTTGCTTGTCGACGCATTCCGCCACGCCCGCAAACTCGGCCCACCCACGTACTCCATCACAGTGAATCCGCCGGGCACGCGGGGGTCGTCGATGAAGTTGAAGATTTGCACGATGCCGGGGTGCGTCATCTCCGCCAGGAATTCGCGCTCGGCTGCGGCGGCCGCCGCCTCGTCGGGGTTGTCGGTGGAGTGCAGGCCTTTGAGCACCACCACGCGGCCGGCCACGTGGTGGTCTTGGGCCAGGTAGATCCAGCCCATGCCGCCGTGGGCGATGACGCCCATGATCTCGTATTGGCTGGCCACCACGTCGCCCGGATGCAGCACGGGCGGGGCGATGCCCTTCTTCACCACGGCCGGCTCCGGGTCGATCAGCGCTTCCTTCGGTTCGGTGGGCTCCACCCAGGGCAGCTCCACCATGCCGTCTGCGACGACGCGGGTGGCGCGCCGGGTGCCGCGGCGCTCGCGGAAGGTGTCCAGTGCCAGGCGGCGCGAGCGCTGGGAGGTGTCCTCCCGGTTGCCGCCCACGCGCAACTTGTCCAGGTCCTTGAGCAGGCCGGCCATCTCGCCCATGGCGGAGTAGTCCGTCTCGCCGTCGGAACCCCAGTCGTCGTCCCAGTCCTCGTCGTCGTCGGCGAAGGGGTCGTACGCGACGGCTTCGGTGCCCGGCTCCTCATCCTCCTCGTCGGCGAACGGGTCGAAGGCCACCGCCTCGGTGTGCTGCTCCAGCGGATCCAGCTCGTCTCGCTCGGTGCTCACTGTTCCTCCTTGCGGTACATCAGCGGCGGCGGGGACGACTCCGCGATGGAGCCCCCGAGCCAGGTGGAGTAGAGCTGCGACCACGTGCCGTCGTTACGCATCCGCTCCAGCGTCGAGTTGACCTGCCGCACCAGGTCCGCCTGGCCCTTCGGGATGCCCACGCCGTAGTACTGCGACGCGAGCGTGCCGGGCAGGATCGTCGCGTACGGGTCCTGGGCGGACAGGCCGGTCAGGATGGAATCATCCGCCACGATCGCGTCCGCCTGGAACTGTTGGGTGGCCATCAGGCAGTCCGACCAGGAGCGGGTGCGCAAAATATTCGAGTGCGGTGTGAAGGTGCGCGCGATCTGGGTCAGGTTGGTGCCGTCCACGATGCACACTGTTTTGCCGCTCAGCTGGTTGATGTCGTCCACACCACGGTCCCGCGGCACCAGCACGCGCACACGCGACGTCAGGTACGGAGTGGAAAAGTCGATGGCCTTCGCACGCTCCGGGGTGATGGACATGGTGCGGATGACCACGTCCACCTCCCCCTGGTTCAGCGCCTCGGCGCGCGCCGCCGAGTCCACGAACCGCAGGTCCAGCCGGTTCACCCCGGGGTTGTCCTCGCCGAAGATGTCGGCGGCGATCGCGCGGGCGAGGTCCACCTCCAGCCCGCGCAGCTCGCCGCTCGCGGTGTCGCGGAACGCCAACAGATACAGGGACTGGTCGATGCCCACCACCAGCCGGCCCCGGCGTTTGATGCGGTCCACGTTGGGGGTTTCCTCCGCAGTACTCCGCGGGTTCAGCGAGCCTTCCCAGTCCAGCTTCGACGGCACGTACGGCTCCGCAGGCACACCCTCCGCGTCCTCGAGCTGCGCGCCGGGCGGCAGGGGCAGCAGCTCGCGGGTGGTTGTGGTTTCCTGCTCCGGGGCGACGGTGGCGCGCACCGGCGACGGCTCGTCGGAGCACCCCGCCAACGACAACGCCAACGCCGTCACCCCCGAGCACACGGCCCACGTCCTTCTCACAAGTACTCACCCAGCCTTCTACGGATGCCCAGCCACGTGCACACCACGGCCAGCACGGACAGCAGCGCCACCACCGCGGAGACCTGCCGCGTCGCGTCCAACGAGGCGTCAATGTAGGCCTGCGTGCCCTCCCTTGAAGAGGCGATGAGCTTGGACAGCGTTGCGTCCAGCTCCCTGAACGGCGCCTCGCCCGCCCCGCCGCCGGAGGCCAGAAGCGCCGCCGCCTGCTCGTAGCTGCCCGAGTTCAGCGCGCCGACCAGCTCGTTGTGCTCGTAGGCCCAGGTGCGCAGGGCGTCGCGTGCGTCGTCGATAAGCTGCTGCTCCCCGCCGTACTCCTCGGCCGTTGCCAGCGCTGCGCTCACCGACGCATACGTGCCGTCAAATGCCCGCGACGAATGCACCACCGACTGGCGGCGCAAAAGCGCGAACGTCTCGTCCGTGCGCGTCTCCAGTGCATCAAAACGGGCGACGGTGAGTTCCTCCCACGGCTGCGCGGCCCGCTCGTACTCGACAGAACCGTTGCGCCAGGACTGGTAGTTCGACACCGCGGCCCAGCTCAACGCCACCACCACCGCGAGCGTGCCGGCGAGAAAACCCTTGTTCAGGCGGCGGCGGAACACCCGCCACAACCACCACTGGGTGAGCGCCAAGAACCCCAGCGCCGCCACCAGGCCGGACAGCGGCACCCACTGCGGCTCGGACAGACGCCGCATCTCCTTGGCCACATCATCGCGGGTCAGCGCGTTGATCTCCGAGGCCGCCACCAGCATGCGGGTGCGCATGATGCTGGACGCCTCGGACATGTACGCCACGCCCACCGGGTTGCCCATGCGCTGGTTCACGCGTGCGCGCTCGTTCAACCCTGCGTAGACGGGCAGGTCCCGCTGAATGTCGCTGACCAGCTCCTCGATGCGCGCGCTGGTGGCGGTGTCGGCTTCCACCGCGCCCTTGTAAATCTCGCCGGCGGAGCTGACCGCCGTGTCCAGCGCCGCCGAGTAGGCCTGTACGTCTTCGTGCGACAGCGGCCCGGGCTGGACAAACCCGCCCGCCGCGATGGTGTCCGCGCGCAGCAGGGAAGTGGACAGCAGGTGCGCGGCCGCGCTCATCGGCTCCGTGGCTTCGCGCACGGTGTCCAGCGCCTGGTTGCGGCTGGACATGGACTGGCTCATGGACAGCCCCGCCGCCAGCAGCATGGCGGTCAGCAGCACCATCACCACGATGATCTTGCCCGGGGTGGTTTGCGCGAACGCGTGGCCGCGCCGCCCCATTCTTAAGGGCCCGGCTAGCGGGCCGTGGAGGACCCCGTGCAGGCGCGGGTGCGCCGGGCGCGCTTCAAGCTCGTCGAGCCACGCGTCGTCGCTCGGCCTGCTTTGCGTCACCATTCCGCAATAATAACCGTTCGCACCTACAGTGGGGGCCATGCTTGGCGACGGAAACGGCTGGGTCACCACACCCGACGGCACAAAACTCTGGGGGCGCTTCGGCGCCGCCGGCCTGTTCCTTGTCGCCGGCCGGGGAACGGACGCGAAAGTGCTGCTGCAGCACCGCGCCGACTGGACCGCCCAGGGCGGCACCTGGGGCATCCCCGGCGGCGCCCGCGACAGCCACGAAACCCCGGCGCAGGCGGCGGTGCGCGAGTCCGTGGAGGAGTGCGCCATCGACCCGGGCCGCATCGACGTGGTCGAAGAGGTGGTGACCACGGACCTGCCGGAGTGGAGCTACACCACCGTCATCGCGCTGTGCGAGGCGCCGCTTGCCGTGACCGCCAACGAAGAGTCGGAGGAACTGCGCTGGGTTGCCCTGACGGACGTTTCGGGGTTTGAGCTGCACCCGGGCTTTGCGGCGTCGCTAAGCAATGTGCTCGCGAAAGCCATGGTGCATACTGAACCGCATGATTGAAGTGCAAGGCCTGACCAAACGGTACGGCGCCGTCCAAGCGGTTGACGACCTCACGTTCACCGTCAAACCCGGCGTCGTCACCGGCTTCCTCGGACCCAACGGCGCAGGGAAATCCACCACCATGCGCATGATCCTGGGCCTGGACCGCCCCACCTCCGGCACCGCGCTCATCGACGGCGTGCCCTACCGCTCGCTGCAGAATCCGTCGCGCAAAGTGGGCGCGCTTCTCGACGCCAAAGGTGTCCACCCCAACCGCTCCGCCCGCGCCAGCCTGCTCTGGCAAGCGCAAGCCGCCGGACTGCCCCGCACCCGCGTCGACGAGGTGCTCGAGCTGGTGGGCTTAAGCGACGTCGCCGGCAAACGCGTCGGCGGATTCTCCCTCGGCATGGGGCAACGCCTTGGCATCGCGGCGGCGCTGCTCGGCGACCCGGAATACCTGATCCTGGACGAGCCCGTCAACGGCCTCGACCCCGCCGGCATCCGCTGGGTGCGCGGACTGCTGCAGTCCCTGGCCGCCGAGGGGCGCACCGTTTTGGTGTCCTCCCACCTGCTCGCCGAAATGGCGCAGACCGCCGAGGACCTGATCATCATCGGCCGCGGCCGCCTCGTGGCCAACACGTCCATGGCGGAGTTCATCCGCGAAAACTCCGGCGTGACCACCATCGTGCGCACCCCCACCGAAGACGCCGCCGCCGCGCTGGCCGCGGCGCTGCAGCACGCGGATGTGGCCATGCCGTTCACGCGCGCGGTCGACGGCGACGGCCGCGCCGTGTTCGAGATCCCGGACCGCACCTCCGATGACGTCGGCCGCGTCGCCTTCGCCGCCGGGGTGCCGCTGTCCGAGCTTGCCGAGCGCCGCGCCTCCCTCGAAGAGGCCTACATGCAATCCACCGAGGGCCACGCCCAGTACGTCTCCGGAGGTACCAATGCTTAACCTGTTTCCCGCCGAGTGGACCAAACTGCGCTCCACCGCCTCCTTCTGGTGGACCTCCGCGCTGATCATCGTCTTCGGCGCCTTCTACGGAGCCCTGTTCGGGTTTGCTTCCAAACTCGGCGGCATGCCCTATGCGCCCCTGACCGTCGCCGCGACCATGGCCCTGACCGTCGCGATCGTCGTGATCGTACAGGCCTCCATGACCGTGACCACCGAGTACCGGTTCGGCATCCCACCGACAAACTTCAGGGTGGCGCCGAAGCGGTGGCAGGTGGCCGTCGCAAAGCTTGTGCTCGGGGCTGTTTTGGCCGCGCTTTTGACCTTCGTGGGGCTCGCCGTCGCGTTTATGGTCGGCGATCTCACCGCGCCCGTGCCCGCGAATTGGGTGAGCAACACCGCCTCCCGACGCGCCCTGTGGGCCATCCCCCTCGGCATGGCCCTGATCACCCTGTTCCAGCAGGGCGTGGGCTGGATCACGCGCAACACCTCGGGCGCAGTGGTCACCGGCATGGGCATGATGCTGCTGGTGGAATCCATCGTCGGCTTCATCCCGCGCTACGGCGCCGACGTGGCCAAGTTCCTGCCGTTTGGCAACCTCATGGCGTTCATGACCAACAGCCCCACCCAGGACTGGACGCTGCCCGTGTCGCTGTTGATCTTCGCGGTGTGGGCCGTCGCGGCGTGGATCATTGGCGTGGTGCTGCTGGAGACCCGCGACGCGTAGGGGGTTTGGGTCCGCCCCTCCTCCCGCCGCCCCTCCAGCCTTGCCGCCGCCCCGCCTCCCGCACCACAACGCGCAAACCGGCTACCTACAACCGGCTGCCTTGCCCTTTTCCGGCACACAGCCGGTACTAGGTAGCCGGTTCTTGTTTCGGGGAGGGGATCGACAGGCGCGTGCGGGTGCGCTTTGCTAGCCTTTACCTGTCAACGGGGGATGGCCAGAATCTGGGGGGACCATGGATCGCGCACGCCTAGCTGGGATGCTTATGTCTAAGCGAGCAGCCGAATCTCAAGAATGCCGACAGTTATCGGCAACGAAGTTCATCGCCATCGCTGACTGGAATGGCCTTGAATCTCACGAGCAGGAGTATCTCCGTTGCTATTCCGTTTCGGCGGCTGCGTACAAATCGGTGCTCGTAGGGAGATCCGCTGCCCGTATGCACGGCATGTGGGTTATCCCCAACAAGGATGAACTGGTTGAACTGGCGCAGTGCAACGGCAACCCTCCGCCGAAGAAGCAGTGGCCGACAGGGGTGGTGTACCGCCACATCAGCGTTCCCGAGATCGACACCGTGGTCCGTGATCCGATCGACCGTGCGGGCGCGGGAGCAACCCTTCGCCTGACGACGCCACCCCGCACCGTCGTAGACATCGCCAGGTTCCATGGTCTCGTGGACGCTACTGCGGCCATCGACGGGCAGTACCGCGAAATGGCACCGCTTCAGCAACAGATGTGGTGCGACGACATTATGGCGGTGGCGCAGCGCATGCGGGGCAAGCGGGGGATCGGCCGCGTGAAAGAGGCTGTCGCCTTGAGCTCATCACTGTCGGAGTCGCCGTTCGAGTCCGTTGTGAGGGTGCTGTTGGCGTTGCGCGGAATCAAGGTGAGAGAGCAGATGTGGATCGGGAGGTACTACCGGGTCGACCTGCTGTGGGGGACGCTGGTCATCGAGATCGACGGGTATCTCAAGTTCAAAGACAAGCCTTTCGAGGCAGTGATCAAACAGGAGAAACGCGAACGCTGGCTCAGGGAACAAGGGTATACGGTGATTCGTCTTTTCCCAGCCGAAATCATCAGGGACCCTGAAGATTGCATACGCCGCATTTTGGCCAGCAAGGCGGAGGCGGATGCCAACCCATCGGTGCGAATTTCCGCTACCTCTCGACGTCCACGCTAGGCCATAGTCGCTCCCGCGCCGCGGCATACTTCGCCCGCAACCGGCTCACTACAACCGGCTACCACGCCCTAAAACGCCTGATGGCCGGTTGTAGGTAGCCGGTTTAGCGGTGGGGGCGAGCAAGGAGTGGCGAGGCGTCGGGGACCGGCGCGGCGGGACAGAGGCACCACCGCGCACCACCGCGCACCGAAACCCCTACTGCAGCGCGGACGTCAGCTTCAACACGTTGTCCACGTAGCGCCGGTACCAGGGCCTGCGCGCCCACCGCTCAAGCGTCAGCTCGCGCGAGACGGCCTGGTAGTTCGCGCCCAGCTGTTCCAGCGCCTCAAGCAGCGCGCCGGAGGCGACGAACAGGGAGGATTCGTAGTTCAGCGAGAAGGAGCGGATGTCCATGTTGGAGGATCCGAGGACGCCGACGGAATCCTCCCGCCCCGGGTCCGCCAGCACGAACTTGGTGTGCAGCACGTACGGCGCGGGGAATTCCCAGATGCGTACCCCGGCTTCGAGCAGCGCCTCGTAGTACGCGGATTGTGCGTGGTGCACCATGAATTGGTCGGCCTTTTCGCCGACGAAGAGGTCGACGCGCACGCCGCGGTAACACGCGGAGGTGATGGCCTCCAGCAGCGATTCCTCGGGCACGAAGTACGGCGAGCACAGCGTGAGCTGCTCTTTTGCGTTGTGGACGATGGAGTTGAACATGCGCAGGTTCGGCTCGGTGAGGTAGCCGGGCCCGGAGGGGACAAGCTGGAGCACATCGCCTGTCGACGGCTCCGCCACCCCCTCATTCCTAGCTCCAGCCACAATGTCGAGTGTCTCGCCGGATTCGGTGTACCAGTCCACGGCGAACATGGACTCGACGGACTCGACGATCGGCCCCTCTAGCTCGACGAAGGCGTCGACCCACTGGCGGCCGGCGCGGACGTGGCCCGGCATGAGGTAGCCGCGGTCGATGAGGTTAAACGAGCCGACGAACGCCACCTCCGAGTCGATGACCACGACCTTGCGGTGGTTGCGCAGGTCGGGGCGGCGCCAGCGCCCGCGCAGGGGAGCCAGGGGCAGCATCATGTGCCAGTCCACGCCGATGTCGGTCAGCCGCCGCTTCAGTTTCCTAAAGCCGGGGTATTTGGCGGAGCCGATGTGGTCGAAAAGCAGACGCACGTGCACGCCCCGCGCCACGGCGCGCTCCAGCGCCCGGAACACCACGTCCGTGGTGTCGTCCCAGGCGACGGCATAGATTTCGATGGAGATGGAGGCGGATGCTTCGTCGATAAGCTTGGCAATGCGCAGCATGGTCTTGCGGTAGTCCGCCCACAGCGCGCGGACCTCGCCGCGGACGGCGGGGTAGCCGGTGAGTTCGCGGTTGAGGTGGATCAGCGAGGCGGTTTCGGGCGGCAGGTGCGCGCTCGTGTCGTCGGGGCCCGCCCACGCCCCGTCGAGCATGCGCCGCGCCTGGACTTGGATGCGGTGACGGCGCCGGGACACGAACGTGGAGCCGAACAGCAGGTACAGCGGCAGGCCCACCACCGGCAAAAGCAGGATCAGCAGCAGCCACGCGTTGGCCGAGGACGGCTTGCGCCCGCCGGGCACCACGCCGATCATCACGAACTTGATGGCGTAGTCCACGACCATGGCCGCGAACTGCCACCAGGACAAATCCAGGCTCATCGCACCTCGTCGTAGGTCAGGCCGCGGGTGTCGTAGTCCACGATCACGGGCGCGTGGTCGGACGCGCCCTTGCCTTTGCGCTCCTCCACGTCCACGAACGCGCGCTGGACCCGCTCGAACATGGGCTTGGTGGCCAGCTGGAAGTCGATGAGCATGCCCTCGTTCTTCTGAAAGCGCATGGCCTTGTAGTCCCAAAACGAGTACGGCTGCTCGTGCGTGACCTCGTACAGCCCGGCCTCCAGCAGCATCTGGAAGGCGGCGCGCTCCGGCTCGGTCACGTGCGTTTTGCCTTCGAACCAGGACACGTCCCACACGTCCGTATCGCGGGGTGCGACGTTGAAGTCGCCCATGTACAGCTGCAGCTCCCCGGGGTCGACCTGGTCGGCCAGGGACCAGAGGAACTGCAGTTTGTAGTCGTAGTGCGGGTCGCCGATGTCGCGGCCGTTGGGCACGTACAGGCTCCACACGTCCACCCCGCCGCACACCGCGCCCACGGCGCGCGCCTCCACGGACGGGTCGCCCTTTTTAGCAAACGCGGGTTGGCGGGTGAAGCTGTCGCGGACGTTGTCCAGTCCCACGCGCGAGGCGATGGCTACGCCGTTCCACTGGTTGACCCCCACGTGCGCGACCTCGTAGCCTGCGGCTTCGAAGGTGGCGTAGGGGAATTTGTCGTCGGCGGTTTTGGTTTCCTGCATCGCCAGCACGTCCACGTCCTCGCTTTCGAGGAAGGCGGCGATCCGCTCGGCGCGGGTGCGCACCGAGTTGACGTTCCATGTGGCGATTCGCATGCGGCCTAGCCTAGCGCCAGCCGCCTACGGTGGTGTTCCAGCGCCCCTTCGGGCACATTGCCTATCGACGCCACACCAAAGGACTCCCCCGCAACCCAGACAATTTGCTCGTCCTGGAGCTCCCACGCGCTATCGAGCACCTTCAACGCCGGTTTGCCGATCCGCTCGGGGATGAGCAGTCGCACCGGCAGTCCCCGCTGGTCGTAGAAGGACCGGATGGCGTCGAGAGGCAACGGCTCGAAGCCCGCCGAGGGGCCGAGCGGGACCGCGGAGCTGGCCTCATCGGTGTCGCCGACGCGCATGAGCCAGCCGCCGGCCCAGGCGGATTCGCGCACGTCGAGGCGGTCTGCGAGGCGTTTTTCCAGCCCGCGGATCTCCGAGTTGCGTACCGTGCGCGGGGAGAGCTTCTTGATGATGTGCAGGTCCGTGACCTCGATCGCCTCCTTGGAGGAAGGGAAGCCGCCGACCTCCTGCGGGCGGATTACCAGCGGCTCGAGGCTGAGCACGTGCCCGATGATGTCGCTGGCGTGCTCGCCGCGGCGCTGGCGCACCACGACGCGGTCGCCCACCGCCACCTCGTCGGAGCGGAAAATCCGGGACACGTTTACTTGCGGGCCCCGCGCGGGCGGATCGCGCCGGTGAGCACCAGGGCCGCGCCGATCATCAGCGAGAGCATGCCGATGGCGATCAGGGCGCGCATCGGGGTGCCGGTGTCGGCGAGGTCGTCGTCGCGCTCGTCGTCGTCCTCGGTCGTGGTGGTCGAGGAGGTCTTGGACGTGGTGGTCGAGGAGGAGGTGGTCGAGCTAGAGGTGGTCGAGCTAGAGGTCGCCGACGTGGTGCGGTTTTCCATCACCGAACGTGCAGAGCTGCTCGACGACGCGGTGGAGGCCCCGGTGGTCGTCTCTGCCGCCGTGGTGGTGGACGTGGCGGATTCGGTTGCCGTGCCCGTGGTGGTGGACGAGGTCTCCGTCGTCGTGGAGTCCGTCGTGGTCTCCGAAGAGGTGGTTTCGGTGGTGGTCTCGTCGTCGTTGTCGGTGTCCTGGAGGCGCTCTACGCGGTGGGTCACCTCGGGTCCGAACGCGGCGGAAGTGCTGGTCGCCGTGCTGGTCGCCGTGCTGGTTGGGGCGGTGGTCGACGTGGTCGGCTCCTCCACTACGGTCGGCTTGGTCGGCTTGGTCGGCTTGGTTGTAACCGGAACGGTCGGCTCGGCGTCCGCAACATCCTCATCGGCGGACTCCGCATCGCGTGTGCGTTCCGCGCCGGGGATGCCGTACACGATCGGGGCGTCGCCGGCCTCGGAGCGCTCGAACGCGTCAAACGCGGTGGTGCCGAGGAGCCCGCCGAGACCTTCGATGGGGGCGGGCACGACCACGGGTTCGTCGTCAGGCAGAAGCTCCGCGCGCAGCTGGCGCACGCCGGCGCGCTCGCGCTTGAGCGCCGCAGACGCCTCGTCGAAGGTGGCCTTTTCCTCCTCGGTCAGGCCGTCTTCTGCCGCTTCCTCGCGCAGCTCCGCAAGCTCGTCGGAGGCTGCGATGAGCTCCTTGCGCCACGCGATGAGCACGTCTCGGACCTCGTCGTCCGTCTCCGCGCTGTTGATTGCGGTGATGGAGGAGGTGTGGGTGACGGAGACGTCGTCAAGCAACTGCTCAACTGGCTCCACGGGCGTCGCGGGGGTGAGGGTGAGCGACGCGGCGGCGATAACGGCGGGGATACGCATGGCGAACATCTTAGCGTGTTAATCGTCGTGGCCGAACGGATCTTCGTCCGTGCCCGGAAGCCAAGTGTGGCCGGCTTCCTTCCAGCCGTTGTCGCGGATCACGCGCTTGGCCTCCTTCTTGTAGCGGCCGGTGAGCACGTCGGTGTACAAAAAGCCGTCCAGGTGGCCCGTCTCGTGCTGCAGGCAGCGGGCGAAAAAGCCGGTGCCCTCGACCTCGATCTCGTTGCCGTTCTCGTCCAGGCCGGTCACCTTCGCCCATTCCGCGCGGCCGGTGGGCCAGCCGTAGCCGGGCACGGACAGGCAGCCTTCGTCGTCCTCGCCGGTGTCGGCGGGCATGGTTTTGGGGATCTCGGAGGTCTCCAGCACCGGGTTGATCACGGTGCCGCGGCGCATCTGGTCGCCGTCCGGGCAGTGGTAGACGAAGATGCGCAGCGGCACGCCGATCTGGTTGGCGGCCAGGCCCACGCCGTGGGCTGCGTCCATGGTTTCGTGCATGTCGGCGATGAGCTCTTGCAGCTCCTCCACGGGCTGCGTGACTTCTTTGGTCGGTTCGTGCAGCACCGGATCGCCGTGGATAACGATGGGTCGGATGGTCATGCCAATATATTAGGCATGCTTACAGAGACCGACCTTTCCGTGCTCCGCTTCGCCGCGCGCGCCCCCAGGTCGATCGGCGCGCGCGAGGACGCGGTGCGCTCTGAGCTGGGCATGCAGCCCATCCGCTACTACCAGCATCTGAATCGCTTGCTGGACTCGCCCGATGCGCTCGCGGCCGAGCCCCAGCTGGTCCGGCGCTTGCAAAGGCTTCGCGACGGCCAAAGGTCCCCCAACCTCTAGTTCAGCTTTACGGTGTGTTGTGCCTGCTTTCCGGGGCGGTGTGGTTAGAGTTGCCGATGTGACTAACGACAACTTTGGCAACAACCGTCCCGACTCCGGCTCCGAGTTCGAGCCGGGTTCCGGCTCCACGCGCTACACAGGCAACACCGACTCGTTTGACGGCGCGTACGACTACGACGCCGAGCCGATCGAGGCCGAAATCGTCGACGATTACTCCGCCGCTGGCGCTGGTGTGGCTGGTGCCGGCACCGAGTACCGTGGCGCGCACCGCCGCGACGACGACTCCGAGTACATCGAGGACGTCGATTACGGCGCAGGTTACGCAGACGACACCCGCAACGCCGACGACGCCATCTATGAGGAGCCTTACGAGGGCGAACCGGAGGATCGTCGTAAGGCAGCTGCCGCAGGCGGCGCCGCGGAAGGCGGCCTGCCGAAGCGCGGCCTGGCGATGATCCTGATCGCCGTTGCGGCGCTGCTGGCGCTGTGGGGGATTTGGAAGATGACGCAGGACGACAAGGGCGGCGACGGCGAAGGCGCCGCGACGACCTCGTCCACCGTGGTGGGCACCTCCCCGGCCGCGCCTGCCGGCGACGGCGCTGGCCAGGGCGGCGCAACGCCGGGTGCTGGTCAAAGTGCTGATCAGGATGGCGCAGCAACTGGCGCTGAGGGCCAGCCGGGCCAGGAGGGCGACCGCGCAGATGACCCCAACGCCCAGGACCCGAACGCCCAGGACCCGAACGCGCATCGTCCGGAAGGCGCCGAGGGCCAGGGCGAGAACGGCCAGCCCGCACCTGCTCCGGCTCCGGCGGGCGCGGGCCTCGACAACGCTTCGGCCCAGGTCTACGTCTACAACAACTCCGGCACCCCAGAGCTGGCCAGCCGCACCGCCGACCAGCTGAAGGGCCAGTACAACGTGGCCAACAACTCCGCCGACGCCGCGGTGATGAACATGCCGGAGCAGGTCTACGGCGTCTTCCCGGAGACCTACGTCTTCTTCGACCCGGCCGTCCCGGGCGCCGAGCAGGTGGCAGCTGACATCGCCCGCCGCGTCGGTGGTGCCGCCCGCGCGAAGGGCGACCTGCCGGAGGGCGCGACGAGCATCCCGGAGCAGGCCGCGAACAACAGCTCCGCCGTGGCGGTGGTTCTGGCGGGCTAGTTCCCGCGTGCCCGGAGCGCTCCCTCCCAAAAACCGGCTACCTAGAACCGGCTACCAAGCGAAAATTAAGCTGGCAGCCGGTTCTAGGTAGCCGGTTTCGGCGCATTGGCGGGTTGGGGTGGCGTTGGCGGGGGCGTTGGTGGCGCGTAGCCCCAACGCCCAACCGCCTCGCGCATATAAACCCGCCTCCGGCACCTGCCCAGAGCGCGGCAGCGGATAGGCTCGTCCACTATGGATCCATTCCGCGACTTTGCCAGGTCTGACGGCCCCACCCTTGGCGTCGAGTGGGAGATTTGCCTCGTCGACCCGGTCACCCGCGACTTGGTGCCCCGCGCCGCCGAAGTCATCGACGAGGTGCAGGCCCGCTACCCGGACATCCACCTCGAGCCGGAGTTCCTGCAGAACACCATCGAGTTGGTCACTCCGATCTGCGCGAACACCAAAGAGGCGGTGCAGGCGCTCCAACGCGACCTCAACGCCGTCAAGGAGGTCGCCGACGAGATGGGCCTCAAACTCTGGGCGTCCGGCGGTCACCCGTTTTCGGATTTCCGCACGAATCCGCTGAGTCCGAAGCACACGTACGAGGAGATCGTTAACCGCACGCAGTACTGGGGCCAGCACATGCTGCTGTGGGGGATCCACTGCCACGTGGGCATCAGCCACGAGGACAAGGTGTGGCCGATTATTAACGCGGTGATGACGAAGTACCCGCACCTGCTGGCCATCAGCGCGTCGAGCCCGGGGTGGGACGGCATCGACACGTCCTACGCGTCGAACCGCACGATGCTGTACCAGCAGCTGCCCACCGCGGGGATGCCGTATCAGTTCCAGAGCTGGGACGAGTGGGTCGGTTTCATGCGCGACCAGCAGACGTCGGGCGTGATCAACCACACGGGCTCGATGCATTTCGACGTTCGCCCGGCCGCGAAGTGGGGCACCGTCGAGGTGCGCATTTCGGATGCGACGAGCAACCTGCGCGAGCTCGCGGCCGTCGTGGCGCTGACGCATTGCCTGGTCGTCCACTACGACCGCATGCTCGAGCGCGGCGAAAAGTTGCCGAGCTTGCAGCAGTGGCACGTCGCGGAGAACAAGTGGCGCGGCGCCCGATACGGCATGGACGCGCTGGTCATTACCTCGCGCGACACCGACGAGGATTGGATCAAGACCGAGTTGCAGTTGCTTATCGACGAGCTCACGCCCGTCGCCGCCGACCTGGGCTGCGTCGACGAGCTGAACTTGGTCCGCGAGATCATCGAGCGTGGCGCCGGCTACGAGCGCCAGCGCGCGATCTACCAGCGCACCGGCGATTGGAAGGACGTTGTGGACGCGACCTGCGCGGAGATGTGGGAGCTCAGCCTTTAGGGTTGATGCGCCGCGGGTGGTAGCTGGCGGGGCGGTCGTTGCGGGTGAGCTGCTCTTCGTCGCCGTACAGGCCTTCGCGTCGCGCGATACGGCCGAGACGCTGCGCGGTGACGGGGCTGGTCATCAGCGCGAACAGCACGAGTAGGACCATCATGCCGATGTCGCCGCGTTCGTGCACGCTGAAGTCTTCGGCGGTGACCACGCGGATGATGGTGCCGGTGATCATGAGCACCAGGCCGGTGGTCTGGGGTTTGGTGATCGCGTGCACGCGCGCCAGGGTGGAGTTGAACCGGGCGGTGCCCACGGCGGCGGAGAAGACCATGAACGCGCCGGGGAGGATGAACAGCAGTGAGATGATGTCGGCAATCATAGGGAACCGTCCCTCTTGCGGAAGCGTGCCACGGACAGGGTGGCGATGAAGCCGAGCAGGGCGATGACGATCATCACGTTGACCACCGTGGTGTCCAGCGTCCAGCAGATGTAGAGGGCCAGGGCGCACTGGAGGGAGGCGGTGATGCCGTCGTTGGCCAGCATGCGGTCCATGGAGTCGGGCCCGACGATGGCGCGCCAGGCAAAGATGAAAAACCCGGCCACCAGGAACACGGCGGCCACGGTGAGGCAGACGGTGTAGGCGGTGCTGTGCATGTCAGCGGCCTCCTTCGAAGATGGCGATCATTTGGCGCTCCAGTTTCTGCACGTTGGCGATTTCGCGTTCGATGGCGGCGTCGTTGTCGGCGTCGAGGACGTGGATGGTCCATTCGCGGTTGGCTAGGTCGAGATCGGTGACGGTGCCGCCTGGCTGCAGGTTGTAGGCGCAGGTGGCTAGGTACAGCACCAGTTCGTTGCTCAGGCGCATAGGCACCCGCAGCACGGCGTTTCGAGGCTGCGGCGCGCGGCGCAGGGACAACCACGCCACCTTCGCGGAGGCCACCAGCAGGTCGAAGAACCACTCCACCATGAAAGCGACGAGCTTCAGCCAGTCCACCCGGTTGCCGCTGCGGGGAACGGGTGGCAGGGGCAGCGCTAGCACGATGAGCAGTCCTAGGCCCAGCCCCGCGATGAGGTTGCCCCAGCTGAGCTGGCCCATCAGCAGGATCCACATGAAGGTCAGCCAGACGACGGTCAGCGGGCGGAAGCGGTGGGCGATACCGGTAAACATCAGCGGCTCACCTCATTCGGCTCCTTGTTGGACTCGGCGTCCGCGGGCTCGGGCACCATTTCGGTGGTCACGCCGGTGCTGGTGGGCCCGGCGGGGCGGGAGGAGTCCCGGTGCTCCAGGGAGTCCCGACCGCCGCCGGCGCCGGTCTGTTCGAGGAAGGCGTCAAGGTCGCGGGTCGGGGCCGAAGGGTCGTCGATAAGCACGGCGCTTCGGTAGATGGACAGGTCCTGGGCGGATTGGGCAGCGCGGTCCGTGATGTTGGAGATCGGGCCGGCCAAAAACGTGATGCCTGTCGACGCAAGCACCAAAAACGCGGTCGACAAAAACATGCCGGCGGGGACGCGGCCGACGTCGTCGCGGTCGCCCGAAGCGACCGTTTCTTCGCGCGCGGCAAGGTTTGCCGGGCGCGCCAGAACGACGTCGCCTTCGGGTGCGTCCGCGCGGTCGCGCAGGAAGCCCTTGGACCAGACGGTCATCATGGCGTACAGGGTCAACAGCGAGGTGACCACCGCGCCGCCGATGAGCACCCACGCCAGCCAGGAGCCGTCCTCCGCGCCGGCCTGGATGAGCATGACCTTGCCCAGGAAGCCGGAAAACGGCGGGATGCCGCCCAGGTTGAGTGCGGGGATGAGGTACAACAGCGCAATCACGGGCGCGGTGTAGAGCAGCGAGCCCAAACGGCGCAGCTGCGCGGAACCCGCCTGGCGTTCCACCAGGCCCACCACCAGGAACAAGGAGGTCTGCACCAGAATGTGGTGCACCGCGTAGAAGATGGCGCCGGACAGACCTGCGACGGAGCCGAGGGCGATGCCGAAGATCATGTAGCCGATGTGGCTGACCAGGGTAAAGGACATCAATCGCTTGATGTCGTTCTGGGCAATCGCGCCCATCACGCCCACAATCATGGTGAGCAGCGCGATGACCATCAGCGTGGAATCCAGGGCGCCGTCGGTGAATACCGTGGAGCGCACGCGGATGATGGCGTACACGCCCACTTTGGTCAGAAGGCCCGCGAACACGGCGGTGACGATGGAGGCGGCGGTGGGGTAGGAGTCCGGCAGCCAGGCGTCGAGCGGGAAGATCGCGGCCTTGATGCCAAAAGCCACGATGAAGGTGGCGAAGATGGCGGCGCGGGTGCCGGACGGCAGCTCCTCCATGCGGATACCGGCCTGCGCCATGTTCACGGTGCCCACCGAGGCGTACACCAGCGCGAGCGCGAACAAGAAAACCATCGAGGACGCCATAGAAACCATGACGTAGCCGATGCCGGCGCGCACGCGCTGCGGGGACGCACCCAGGGTGAGCAGCACGTAGGAGGCCACCAGGAACACTTCGAAGCCGACGTAGAGGTTGAACAGGTCGCCGGCGAGGAAGGACAGGTTCACGCCCATGCTCAACAGCATGTAGGTGGGCAGGAAGACGGCGACGGGGTCGTCGTCGTCGCCGTCGCGAAGCCCCTGCGAGATGCCGTACCACATCACCGCGAACAGCACGATGGATGAGACGAACAGCATGATCGAGCTCAGCCGGTCCGCCACCATGGTGATGCCCACCGGTGCTTCCCAGCCGCCCATCTGCACAGTCTGGATGCCGTGAGTGTCGGCGACGATGATCATCACCGCGGCGATCACTGTCAGCGCCGCCAGGGTGCCCAGGGCGATGAAGCGCTGCAGGTTCACGCCGCGGAACAGTGCGATGAGCCCGGCGGCGAACGCGGGCAGGATGATCGGCATCACCGTCAGGTACGGCATGGCGGGCAGCACCCAGTCGGCGAAGGCCATGAAGCTAGCTCGCATCGTGGCCTCCCTTGACTTCCTTCACCGGGTCCTCGAACGGCTTGGGGCCGAAGGCGTCGCCGGAGGGGCTGGCCTTGCCGGTTTGCGCGTCGTCGGATTTGTCGCGGTCCGGGGAGGCGGACTTCGGCCGCGCGGCGATTGCGCGATCCTCCTCGTCTCGCTCGACGATGTCGTCGGTGCGGTAGCGGTATTGGCGGTACGCCAGCGCGAGCATGAACCCGACCATGGCCATGGAGATCACGATGGCGGTCAGGATCATCGCCTGCGCCAGCGGGTCCGCGCTGTCGGCGGCCACTTTGGAGTCGCGCCCGATGATCGGTGGGCTTCCGGCGGGCCCGCCGGACTGCAGAAGCAGCAGGTTGGCGCCGTTGCCGATCAGGGTGACACCCATGATCATGCGGGTCATGGATTTGTCCAGCATCAGGTACACGCCGCACGCGATCAGCACGCCGGAGCCGATGAGAAGGAACAGGTTCGCTTCCATTTACTCGCCTCTCTTTCTGCGTTTGCTTATCGACGACCCGCTGGCCATCACCGCACTGCGCTCGTCGTAACGCGCCTTGCGGTCCCTGGCCATGAGCCTGCGCCGCCGTTCGTTCTTGGCCTGCAGCTCGCGCGCGCGGTCGCGGGCGCGCTGCTTTCTGGTGTCCTCTTCGCGGTCCAGGTAGGCGCCCATGGAGGCCAGCACGTGCATGATCAGCCCGACGACGATGACGTAGACGCCCGCGTCGAAGATCAGCGCCGACGGCACCGTGACATCGCCGATGAGCGGCACGTCGAACTCGGCGTACGAGGAGGTCAGCGGCGGCATCCCGAAGAACATCGGGGCGACCGCGGCCGCGGTGGTGAACATGATGCCGATGCCCAGCACCTTGCCCGGGTGCACCGGGAGCGTTTCTTCTGCCTCTCGACGTCCTCCGGCCAAGTACCGCAACGTCAGCGCAAGTGCCGCGACGAGGCCGCCGGCGAAGCCGCCGCCCGGGGCGTTGTGGCCGGAGAAGAAGAAATAGGCGGACAGCAGCATCATCGACGGGAAGAGCAGACGCGTGACCACGTCCACCAAGATGGAGCGGTTCTGCGCGGTCTCCGTCTCCACGCCGGATGCGAGCCAGCGCGGCTTGGTGGTGGACAGAGTGGGCCGGCGCGACTCGGGGTCGAAGCGGAAGGTGCCGAAGATCAGGCTGGCAATACCTGTGGCAGCGACAACCAGCACCAGCGTCTCGCCGTAGGTGTCAACAGCGCGCAGGTCCACCAGCAGCACGTTGACAGTGTTGCGGCCGTGCCCGATCTCGTAGGCCAACTCCGGCATGTACTTGGAGATCGGGTCCGCGATCCGCGCGGACATGGCCGTCATCGCCACCGTGACCACAGACACGCCGACGCCGATGGACAGCCAGGCACGCAGGCGGTTGTCCTCGTTGCGCTGCTCGGTGTCCGTGGGCATCTTTCGCAGCACGAGCATGAACACCACCATCACGATGGTTTCCACCAGTGCCTGCGTCAGCGCGAGGTCTGGCGCGCCGTGCAGGACGAAGATCAGCGCCATGAAGTAGCCGGTCAGACCCACCATGATCACTCCGGAGAGGCGGTTGCGCTGCACGGCGGCGAACAGTGCCAACCCTGCCATGACGGTGACGGCCAGGCCCTGCCAGACGTTGTCCCACACCTGCATGCGGATGTTGTTGGAGTCCCCCAGGATCAGCGCGGCCAGCGGCACCACGGCCAGGAAGGTGAAGATGACGGCCAGGTTGATGGTCAGCGAGCCGCGCTGCGTGGACGCGGTCAGCTTCAGCGACCAGCGGCGCAGCGTGTCCATGATGATGTCCCAGACCGCGTTGGCGTCGCCAAGCGCGGGACGCTCGAACTGCGCCTTGGCCACCACGGAGCGTTGCCAGAACATGATGGCGCCGGCGAAAATGATCACGCCGGACAGCGCCAGCGGCACCGTGAACCCGTGCCACAGCGCAAGCTCCGAGCCTTCAACATCCGGGAAGCGCACGTTGAGGTACTCGTTGATCGGCGACGACAACCCGGCCGGCACCACACCGAAGCCCACCGTGCAGGCGGTGAGCACAGCAGGGGAAAGCCACAGCTTCGGGCCGGGGGAGTGCATGTCGCGCACTGCCGGGGACAGGCCGTCTGCCCACGGCTGGCCCTTGGTGGCAAACGCGCCGTAAACGAAGTACAGCGAGTAGGCCATGGTGAGGATCGAGCCGGCCACCAACGCCACCAGGGTGATATTGCCCGGCATGCCGGTGAGCAGCTCCTCGTGCAGGATGGCATCCAGCGCAGTTTCCTTGGCCACGAATCCGAACAGCGGCGGGATACCCGCCATGGAGGCCGCGGAGATGATCGCCAGCGTGGCCAAAAGCGGCTGCTTTCGGCCCAGCCCGGACAGCTCGTGGATGTCGCGGGTGCCGGTGGTGTGGTCGATCGCGCCGACGATCATGAACAGCGTGGCCTTGAACAGCGAGTGCGCGAACGTGATGGCCAACCCGGCCATGGTGGCCTCGCGCGAGCCCACGCCAATGACGGTGGTGATAAAGCCCAGCTGGCTGACTGTGCCGTACGCCAAGATCAGCTTCAGGTCCCGCTGCTTCAGCGCCATCCAGCCGCCTAGCAGCATGGTGAACCCGCCGGTGGACAGCACCACCAGGTGCCAGGTGTTCACCGCTGACAGGTCCGGCGCCAGACGCGCCACCAGGTAGATACCGGCCTTCACCATCGCCGCGGAGTGCAGGTAGGCGGACACCGGGGTGGGCGCGGCCATCGCGCCGGGCAGCCAGAAGTGCCAGGGCGACTGGGCGGACTTGGTCAGCGCGCCCAGCATGATCAGCACGATGGCGGTGGAGATCGCCGGGGTGTTTTCGATGTCGGTGATTTGGGGGATGTCCGACAGCTTCCAGATCTGCGCCTTGAAGCCGAGCAGGTTGATGCCCACCAGCATGGCCAGCCCGCCGAGGGTGGTCACCATCAGCGCCTGCATGGCGGCCCGTCGAGAAGATGCGCGCTCGCCGTAGTAGGAGACAAGCATGTACGACAGCACCGACGTCAACTCCCAGAACACGTACATGAGCAGGAAGTTGTCGGCGATGACCAGGCCGTACATGACCGTGGCGAAGAACGTCAGCTCGAAGCCGAACTTGGCCAGGCGCCGCGGGTTGGAGTCGAAGTAGCCCCAGCAATACAACAGCACCAACGCGCCGACGCCCAGGATGATCAGGCTGAACAGGCCAGCGAGGGCGTCCAGGCGGAACTCGAGGTTGAGGTTCGTCGACGGCATCCACGTGAATACCGCTTTGACCTCGCCGCCGTCGCGGAACATACCGGTAGCGAATAGGCGCGCCACCCAGATGAACCCGCCCAACGGTACGAGCGCAAGAAGCCCGAACGCGGCGCGGCCCACCGTGCGGATGAGCACAGGGGCGGCCAGCGTGGCGGCGGTGAGCGCGATGAGCAATATCAGCACGAGGTGCGCAGCCCTCCTCTGGTCGTGTGCGTGCAGGGCACACCGCGCCTTAAGCGGGGGAGCTCATTGAGTTCACACAGAAAATACTCACTCCAGCCGTAACTGGGTATCTACGCGTCAACACCGGTGGCGCGGCCGTTGGCAATTAACTGTAGCGATTTTTAGTGCTACTTGCCGAAACGCTGCAAGAAAGCGGCCTCCGCCACCGCGATGCGCTCGATCTCCGTCGGATCCACGGATTCGTCCACGCCGTGGATGCCGCACATCGGCTCCTCCACGCCGTAGAGCGCGATCTCCGCATCCGGGAAGGTGTTCTGCAGCGTGATGGTCAGCGGGATCGAGCCGCCGGAGCCGACCACAGACAGCTTGTCTGCGCCGTAGGCCTCCTTGAGGCACTCACCGAGTGCGGCCACAGCACCTGCCGACGGATCCGTCGCAAAGGGCTCGTTGACGCCGCTGACCTCAACCTCGACCTTGGCACCCCACGGGGTGTGGGACTTGATGTGCTCCTCCATCTTCTGCGCGATCTCGGCGGCGCTCTGGCCGGCCGGCACGCGCAGGTTGAACTGGGCCTCCGCGCGGGCGTTCACCGCGTTCATCGCCTCAGCAACCGGGGTGGAGGTGAACCCGATCATGGTCACTGCCGGGCGGGCCCACACCAGGTCGGCCGGCTCATCGTCCGCGGTGCCGAGCAGCTGCACGCCCTCGAGCACGGTGGCGTCCTTGCGGAAGGACTCGCGGTCGTATGCGTCGCCGTCCCACTTCGTGGTGGTGTCCACGCCGTCGATCGTGGTGCGGCCGTGTTCGTCGAAAAGCGAGTTCGCAATGACCACGAGCGCGTGCGCGGCGTCCGGGGCGCCGCCGCCGTAGCTGCCGGAGTGGACCTGGTTCGCCAGCGTCTCCACCGTGACCTTCACCTGCGCGCCGCCGCGCAGCGAGGTGGTCAGCGTGGGCACGCCCACTGCCACGTTGCCGGAGTCGGCGATGAGGATCGCGTCCGCCTCGAAGACCTCCGGCTTTTCCACGATGAGCTTGCCCAGGCCGTCCTTGCCGCCGAGCTCCTCGGAGCCCTCGACCACAACCTTCAGGCCTAGGTCAGTGCCGCCGTTTTCCTCCAGCAGGCGCAGCGCCTCCAGGTGCATGGCCAGGTTGCCCTTGCAGTCTGCGGCGCCGCGGCCGTACCAGCGTCCGTTTCGCTCGGTCAGCTCGAACGGGCTGTTCGTCCAGGCGTCCGGGTTGTTCGCGGGGACGACATCGTAGTGGGAGTACAACAGCACCGTCGGCGCGCCGTTTTTGGGCTCACGCTTTGCGACGATCGTGTCCGCGTCATCCACAGTGGGGTAGCGAGTCACGTCCAGCCCCAGATCCTCCAGGGCCTTGACCGTCCAGGCGCAAGCGTCCTCGTGCTGGTCCGCCAGCTCAGGCGTGGAGTGCACCGAGTTGAAAGAGACGAGCTTGGACAGGTCGTTGAAGATGCGGTCGCGTTGGGGTGTGTAGTTCTGCGTAGTCATGGCACCACGCTAGCAGCGTTGGCGGGGCCGGTTTGGCGGTATTGGGGGGGGGCGGTGTTTGGCCGGACTTCGGCTGCAGGATGCTTACCCGGCTAGATGCTTACCCCAGGATGCTTATTGTTCGAGTAACCCTCGGCGTGCCAGCCCGCGCTACTCGAGAAGTAAGCATCCTGCAGTAAGCATCCTGGAACCGGTAAGCATCCTCGAACCGGTAAGCATCCTCGCCCCGGCACAACCACGCGCCCTTGCGTTCCTTGCACTCACCCCCGTCGAGTGCTAAAAATGTGGCTGGCACTCACGCAAACCGAGTGCCAATAAACGAACAAAGCGGGTGAGGCTGAGACCACTCGTCAGCCGTGCCGTCGCGGGCGCCTGCTTGCACCGACGACCTGAGTGATCGTCCACGAACGCCTATATACAAGGAGTGACACACTCGCATGGCAAAGATGATTGCATTCGACGAGGAAGCGCGCCGTGGCCTGGAAACCGGCCTGAACACGCTGGCTGACGCAGTAAAGGTCACGCTGGGCCCGAAGGGCCGCAACGTGGTGCTGGAGAAGTCCTGGGGCGCCCCGACCATCACCAACGACGGCGTGAGCATCGCTCGCGAGATCGACCTCGAGGACCCGTACGAGAAGATCGGCGCCGAGCTGGTCAAGGAAGTTGCGAAGAAGACTGACGACGTCGCTGGCGACGGCACCACCACCGCTACCGTGCTCGCTCAGGCGCTCGTGCGCGAGGGCCTGCGCAACGTTGCGGCTGGCTCCAACCCGATGGGCATCAAGCGCGGCATCCAGGCCGCCACCGACAAGGTGTCGAAGTACCTGCTGGACCAGGCCAAGGAAGTTGAGACCCAGGAGGAGATCGCTTCCACCGCCGGTATCTCCGCGTCCGACCCGGAGATCGGCAAGAAGATTGCCGAGGCGATGTACGCCGTGGGCAACGGTGCCGTGAACAAGGAATCCGTGATCACGGTTGAGGAGTCCAACACCTTCGGCGTGGACCTCGAGGTCACCGAGGGCATGCGCTTTGACAAGGGCTTCATCTCCGCATACTTCGCCACCGACATGGAGCGCGGCGAGGCTGTGCTGGAGGATCCGTACATCCTGCTGGTCTCCGGCAAGATCTCCAACGTCAAGGAGCTCGTGCCGGTGCTGGAGCAGGTCATGCAGTCCGGCAAGCCGCTGCTGATCATCGCCGAGGACGTCGAGGGTGAGGCCCTGTCCACCCTCGTGGTGAACAAGATCCGCGGCACCTTCAAGTCGGTTGCGGTGAAGGCGCCGGGCTTCGGTGATCGTCGCAAGGCGATGCTGCAGGACCTTGCGATCCTCACCGGCGGCCAGGTCATCTCCGAGGAGGTTGGCCTGTCCCTGGAGACCGCCGGCATCGAGCTGCTCGGCCAGGCCCGCAAGGTTGTGGTGACCAAGGACGAGACCACTATCGTCCAGGGCGCCGGCGAGCAGGCGCAGATCGACGGCCGCGTGAAGCAGATCCGCGCCGAGATCGACAACTCCGATTCCGAATACGACCGCGAGAAGCTGCAGGAGCGCCTGGCCAAGCTGGCCGGCGGCGTTGCGGTGATCAAGGTCGGCGCCGCCACCGAGGTGGAGCTGAAGGAGCAGAAGCTGCGCATCGAGGATGCTGTGCGCAACGCGAAGGCTGCCGTTGAGGAGGGCATCGTCGCCGGCGGTGGCGTGGCACTGCTGCAGGCTGCTAACGAGCTCGCCGACGACCTCGGCCTGGAGGGCGACGAGGCCACCGGCGTGAAGATCGTCCGCGAGGCCCTGTCCGCCCCGCTGAAGCAGATCGCTCTGAACGCTGGCCTGGAGCCGGGCGTGGTGGCCGACAAGGTTGCCAACCTCCCGGACGGCGAGGGCCTCAACGCCGCCACCGGCGAGTACGTGGACATGCTGTCCAGCGGCATCGCTGACCCGGCGAAGGTGACCCGCTCTGCGCTCCAGAACGCCGCGTCCATCGCCGCGCTGTTCCTCACCACTGAGGCTGTCGTGGCCGATAAGCCGGAGCCGGCTGGTGCGAACCCGGGCATGGACCCGGAAGCCATGGGCATGATGTAAATCAGCCTTAAGGTGTGAAAGCGCGTCCTTCGGGGCGCGCTTTTTTCTTGCCTATCGACGCCCCTCTGGCGCACCCCCGGAATGGTGTAAAAAGTCACGGAGGGGAGGAATTTTTGGCGTGTACAGATCGTCCGTGAAACCGGTTGAGTTACACGTTCGGCGGGATATTCAATTGGTGTTAACTTTCGATTTTCGGTCGAAGCAGGTTATCGGCTCAGTCGCGAAAAGGTTACGTTTCGGTGAACGTCTGCCAGCTTGAAGCTTCCTGTGTGGCGCAAATCTAGTTTTCAGAAAGCGCTTGACGTAGCTGGTTGATGTGGCAAAATTCCTCCTGTGACGCCCGTTGGGTGTCAGTACCTGTCAAGTTTTGCCAGACACACACTGGCACCTATCGAAAAGGGGAAATCAATGCCTTTCGATCTCAAGGCCATCCAGAAGCAGCTGAAGACCTTCAAGACCTTCTCCACCAACCTGGTGGACCTGTTCCAGAAGACCCCGAAGACCATCAAGGACTTCGCTGACAAGGTCTCCAAGTAAGCCTTCACCTCACTCGACACAAACTTTCTTTAAAGGAGAATCATCATGGAAGCATTGAACAACTGGGTTGCACTTTCCTCCGGTAACGGCGACAACGGTGTCACCCAGGTTCCGGGCGCTCTGCTCGACCTGCTCAAGAACCTCGGTGGCCTTGCTGGCAACATCGCTGAGCTGATCGGCCTGATCGCGTAACTGTAACGCGCATAGCCGAAGGTCTCGTCGCAAAGCGGCGGGGCCTTTTTTGCATATCCGGATACTTCTCCGGCATACCGTGCCCGCGCCGAATAGACTGGAAGACATGGCTGACAATAAAGACGACGAACTGCCGATGATCGACCTCGCCCAGACCGAGGGCTGGGTAGTGGACGACACCGACGAGGACGATCCGGTCCTGCTCATGCCGGACGGCACCGCCATCCAGACGTGGCGCGAGAACTACCCCTACGACGAGCGTCTGTCCCGCGACGATTACGAGAAGGAAAAGCGCGCCCTGCAGATTGAGCTGCTGAAGTGGCAGAACTGGACCAAGGACACCGGCCAGCGACACATCATCCTCTTCGAGGGCCGCGACGCAGCCGGCAAGGGCGGCACCATCAAGCGCTTTAATGAGCACCTCAACCCGCGTGGTGCGCGCACCGTGGCGCTGGAGAAACCGTCGCCGCGCGAGTCCACCTCTTGGTACTTCCAGCGCTACATCCAGCACTTCCCGTCGGCCGGCGAGATCGTCTTCTTTGACCGCTCTTGGTACAACCGCTCTGGCGTCGAGCGCGTCATGGGCTTCTGCACCGAATCCCAGCACGCCGAGTTCCTGCGCGAGGTGCCGATGCTGGAGAACATGATCCTCGGCTCCGGCATCTCCTTGACCAAGTTCTGGTTCTCCGTGACCCAGAAGGAGCAGCGCACCCGCTTCGCTATCCGTCAGGTGGACCCGGTGCGCCAGTGGAAGCTCTCGCCGATGGACCTAGCGTCCCTGGATAAGTGGGAGGACTACACCCGCGCCAAGGAAGAGCAGTTCCGCTACACGGATACGGACGAGTCGCCGTGGATCACCATTAAGTCCAACGACAAGAAGCGCGCCCGCCTCAATGCGATGCGCTACATCTTGTCCAAGTTCGAATACACGAACAAGGACCACGACGTCGTTGGCGAGCCGGATCCGCTGATTGTGAAGCGTGGCCGCGACCAGATCGGGGACTAGGGGCTTATCGCTTTTCGACGCTCGGCTGATTCCGTCAGCCGGGCGTTTTGCTGTCTATCCGTGGGGGGCGGCTGCCCAAAGGTTTCGAAGAGCGGATTTCGAAAACCATGGAAATTGGGCTGATCTTCGAAAGGTGGAACTCGAAATCTTTGGGGTGTTCAGCGGGTGGTGACGGAAAACACGTGGGCGATGGGACGCGTGCGAAGGGGGTCGTCCCCTCAAGGCAGAGCTCTGACGTGAGTTGCATAATCTCTTAACGTGCGGAAATGAGCTGCCCAGCCGAGGGGCTGGGAGAGGGCTGTGAAGAGCCGGCGTGTCCAACTTTTAAAATGCTGATTTCTCCGTGTTTTCATCTTCACGTTTCCCGCGTAGCATCCATGGCGTTATTGAAAAGTTCACAATGATCCGAGGATGCATGTCTCAGACTGGCCACCCCGCTTCCAGCCGCCGCCAGCATGGCGCCGCGGCTGTGTGGGCAGCGCTGTTCCTCGCCGCGATCTTGCTTGTCGCGGGCGTCGTGTCCCCGGGAGTGCAGCAGGCAGAAGCGCAAACTGCGTCGAGCGACGGCGTGAACTTCGGGGACTGCTCGTTCCGCAGAGGCACGGGAGTTGCCGAGACATGGGCCAACCAAATGTGCTGGCTGGATGTGTCGGACTTGACCACACCGGGCGCAAAGACGAAGAGGGTGGGCGATTACACCATCACCTTCAACCTCGGCATTGAAACGAGAAACACCAGCACCCAGTTCACCGCGAATTCCAACCCCAGCTGGTCTGGCACAGCATTTGCGAAAGCCGGCACGGGTTTCTTTGAGCGTTATCCGAGCTCGACGTCGCAGGACATCTTGCAGATGGAAGGGTCGGGTAGCCCCTTTGCCCGTTTCACTTTGTCGAACATTGTGGTGAAGCGAAACGGTGTTGTCGATCCGCTCGCGTCGTATCGCTTTGCGGTGGTGGACGGCGAGTCCACCGGTGCCGGCGGTGTCGGCGAAATGATCAGCGTCGACGGCGGGACCGTGGGCCAGCCGATCCGTCTCACCCCGCTGAACGCGAAGGATGCGTGCACCGGCGGCAGAAACTCGCAGTTCGGTCCTGGACCAGAACCACAAAACTGGGGCAGTATGTCCGACGGTCGCGACCGCGGTTTTGTCTGTTTCTCCCAGGCCACCGGCACCTACGGCACGTGGGTGGTGAGCGTGGACAACCCGAAGACGCTGCAGGTCAGCATGGGTTCCAACAGTGCCGGAACGCAGGGCGTGGCTATCGGCATCGCGCTGAGCCGCATCGCCTTCGACAAAGACGGCTCCGCCAAGGTGCAGGATGCGTTTGAGAAGGTGGCGGACCCCACGGAACGGACCGCCAGCTACTCGGCGTTTCTGCAGGACGGCTCCAACCGGACGACGCTGTCGACCCCGGCGGGCGGCTCCACCACGGCGCTTCGCCGCATCGGCTCCAACGGCGTTCCGCTGGACCAGCTGGGCTACACCTCCACGCTTAACCCGGCGGACCGCGCGTTCGTCCGCTACGACCCAGTGTGGAAGTGCACCCTCACCTCGGGCGGAACGAACAGCGAAACCTACCACATCCGCAAGGGGGCGGTGCCTACGGGCTACACGCTGACGGAAAACGCCCAGACCGGCACGTCGACGCTGCTGATCCCCGCGGCCGAAACCCGTGTCCCTAACTGCTCGGTCACTTGGGAATCCAGGTTCAAACCCGCCAAGCTCAACCTGGCAAAGACGGTGGATGGCAACGCCGCGAACTTCGCGGAAAACAGCTTGCAGAAGTACACGCTGCACTACAAGTGCACCGTGCCCGAAGGGTTCAAAGCTGCCTACCCCGACGTCAAGCTCGAAGACGACGTTGTTGTGGAAAAGGGGCGCTCCGCCAGCGTGGACAACCTGCCCCAGGGCAGCACCTGCACCATCACGGAGAAGGTCCCGGCGCCGCCTGCCGGAACGAAACTCACCCTGTCGTGGAACGGCACGGCTGCGCCGTCCGCTTCGGCACCGGTGACGGTCCAGCTGCCAACCACGGCGGCTGCTCCCACGGCTATCGGCTCGGCAAACGCCAACAACTCCTACACGTACACGCCGGGCAAGCTCGTCTTCAGCAAGACGATCGTCGGAGACCCGGTCACAGACGGCAAGGTTGGCGGGACCTACCGCTTCAACCTGACGTGCGCCGGGACCAACATCAGCCGAGAATTCACGCTGGATCTGACCCAGGCGAAGCCGTCCAACTCCGTCACCCTGGACAACATCCCGGTGGAGCGGGATTGCTCGATCACGCCGCTGACGGACCTCACCGAGGAGCAGCGAAAGACCATCGAGTTCACCGGCCGCGATGCCCAGCTCGCCGGCGCGCCGCTGAACCCGTCGGGCGCGGAGTACTACTTCACGCTCCACGAGGACGTCACGCCTGAGCTTCACTTCACCACGAGCTACGCCTACCTCACGTTCCCCCTGCACATCCGGAACCAGGTCAACGGTCTCGCCGCTGGCGATGCGGATGTGTCCAAGCTGTCCTACACGGTGCACTACAAGTGCGAGGTCGCTGGCCGCCCCGCGAAGGAGGGGACCGTCACACTAACCGGCTCCGACGGTGAAGCGGTTGTCGAGGGCGTGCCGGCCAACGCCGCGTGCAAGGTGTGGGAAGACGAACCGGGCGGAACCGCGAACACCAAGTTCATCGGTGCGCAGGTCAGCGCGTCCAGCGCCAGCGACCAAGTGACCACGCTGACCAACGCGCAAGCGAAAGACAAGGCGGTCCACACCATCCGGCAGGTCTCCGGCACAGACCGCAACCTGGTCACGGTGATCAACACCTTCGACCCGAAGCTGGGCAAGGTGCAGTTGAACAAGGTGGTCAACTCCACCGTCACCGGCAGACTTCCCAGCACGTACGCGTTCTCGTTCCGCTGCGGGACGCGCAACGTGGCCACCGGTGTGGCTGGGCAGTCCCGTTCCGTCGAGCTCACCGGCCGCGCAACCGTCGCGGCGAACGGCACCGTCACGCTCCAGGCGGACGACGCCGCGGCAAACGACCTCGGCGGCAACATGGGCGTGCCATACGGCAACACCTGCACCTTCACGGAGGACACCCCGCAGGTCGCGGGCGGCATCCTGTTCAGCACGGACGTGCAGAACGTCACTCCAACGATTTCCCAGGACACCACCACCGCCACGGTGACCAACACGTTCACGCCGGCGGGCAATGGACTGACGGTCAATTTGCGCACTGGTGGTCGGGCGACGCTGGCGCCATCGTCGTTAAGCTATGAGCTCACCTGCGACAACGGCTTCAGCGACACCTTCGACCTTGCCCCCGGCGGAAGCGCCGAGTTCACCGCCGGGCAGGTGCCGCAGGGCACGCAATGCACGCTCGCGGAACGCGGCGACAGCGCGACCCGCACCACGAAGGACGGGCGGCAGTACCCGATCAGCAACACCTCCGAGTACCTGTATGCCGCTGACACTGGCGGGAGCAAGGACGTGGGCGCCAACGGGCAGTTCACCATCGGCAAGCAGTCCACCATGGATGTGCACCACGAGTACGACCTGATCCAGGCACCGGTGCAGGGGACCAAGGAAGTGCGGTTCAACGACCCGGACAACCTGATCTCCAAGCCCCGCCGCGACATCAAGACCAACCGCGTGTTCCCCGTGACGTTGACGTGCACCAACCCGGACGGCACCGAAGGCCCGCGTCTGTCCACCACGGTGCAGCAGGGCCAAGAGCCCGGCGGCACGAAGGCTGCGGTCGGTTCCAGCTGCACCGCCACCGAAGGGGAAACCTCCACCGCGGTGGGCATCACGTTGGACAAGTCCGTGACTGTGGACGGCGCGCCGGTGGCCGGCGGCACGGCCGACTTCGTCGTCGGCGACGGCGGCACGACGCTGCTGTTCATCAACACATACTCCCGCCGAGTCACCCAGATCCAGCTGGACAAGGAAGCGATCCTTCCCACCGACAGCATCCGCACCCAGTACGCGAATGCCGGGAAGGACCTGCAGGACGCGCTGTACAACCACGCGTTCACCCTCGTGTGCCGCGACCCCGAGACGGGCGACACCGCGGTGCTGCAAGAGCAGCAGAAGTCCATCAAGGGTGAGGGCACTGCGCTTTTCGACGGCGTCCCGGTCGGCGCCGACTGCCAACTCACCGGCGATAAGTTCGGCTCCCTCGCCCTAGCGATGAACGACGGCCAGGACGACCTGAAGGCGTTCCTGCGCCCGGCCTTTGTGGACTGGGTTGTGGACCGCGAAGGCGGCAACGCGTACCCGGACCAGAAGCTGGACAACGGCACGACCACCTCGCCGGTATTCCTCACCGTGGACGACCCGGCCAACAACCATGTCCGCCTGGACAACCACTACGAGTACGAAACCTCCGCGGTGCGTCTGAGCAAGGACCTCGCCGGCGCGGCGGGCAACCTCGACGAAATCCCAGAGGACTACACCTTCAACTTCACGCTGCAGTGCAAGGCGATCGGCTATCAGACCAGCTCGGTGGGCGAGACCTCCTTCATCCCGGAGAAGCTGCGCCCGGAAGACGGCTACGTCATCCCGGCGAGCATCCGCAAGGGTGACTTCACCGACGGCGCGTTTGTCTCCGGCGAGGCGAAGGTGCCCGCCGGGTCGCTGTGCACGTTCAACGAGCAGGATGCGGAAAACGTGCCGGAGGCGCTGACCATCGCCCCGGAGCAGAAGATTGTGCGCGGCTACGCCCCCAATCCGGGCGAGACCGCACCGGCGGACCTCCACTTTGTGAACAAGGTGGAGCGACGCACCACCCCGGTGCGCCTGGCGGTGTTCAATTCCGGTTACTTCGCCGGCGCGGATGAGGCGGGCTACACCGCGCAGCTGCGTTGCGACGACCCCGCGAAGACCTCGGTGACCAGTCAGTTCCCGCTGACCGCCCTGTCAGGCTCGGAGATGCCCCGCACCTTTGAAGCCCCGGCGGGCGGACAGGTCGTGGACCTGCCAGTGGGCGCGAACTGCACGCTCGACCTCACCGGCAGCCCGGCGCTCGCCGCACGCGGCGAGCTCGAGGTGACAAATGGTGCGCGTACCCCGCTGGCGCAGTACGCCACGTGGGGGAGCGGCTCGCCCTCGTTGCCAACCGGATCCCTGTCCAACCTCGCCGCGGACGAGGTGAGCGACTCGGACAAGGTGTACTCGCACACCTTCGCCACCGCAGCGAACTTGCCGTCCGCGGAGACCGTCCTGACCGTCGGCGCGGACATCTACCATCCGCGCGCCCACTACGACGTCGCGTTCACCAAGACCGCCGCCGGGCCGAACTCCGGCACGTTCACGTTCCACCAGTCGTGCTCGGGTCACGGCGAAAAGTTCCAGCTGCGCGCCGGCGAAACCCACACCATCGCGGACGTTCCGGTCGACAGCGACTGCGCCGTGGACGAGCTCGACGACGGCAACCCGGACGCAGCATCGGTGTTCCAGGTGGTGTCCAACGGTGAATTGGTCACCCCGCTTGAAGGCGACACCGACTCGGTGGTGTTCACCGCACAGCCGGTCTCCGACCCGAAGGACCTCGCCCGCTCCGGCGACCGTTGGTCGCTCACCGCGAAGAACACCTTCCCAGGCCTGAGAGCACAGAAGCGTATCGACGGCACCCCGCTCGGCCAGCTGACCGGCGACGCCTTCGGCACCACGCTGCTGCGCCACGACGCGGCGTCCATGCGGATGACCTACACCGTGACCAACACCGGCGAATTCCCGCTGAAGGACTTCACGGTGACGGACCCCTCGCTCGCCGGCCTCGACGTCACCCGCGGCACGTCGGTCGTGCGCATCGGCGACGACGGTGTCGTCCCGCCAAGCATCTGCCCGACCACCGAGCTGGCCGCCGGCGAAGAGTTCTCGTGCACCTTCAACGTTTCCATCCCGGCGGGCGCCAACGAGACGTGGCGCTACCCGTCTGAAGGCGACGCCGCCGTGACGGTCTCCGCCACCGCGAACGCCGGCGGGGCGACCCAGACGGTGACGGCGAACGATGCGCAGGGGGCGTTGAAACCTTCGGCGTCGATAAGCATGTTGCTCCCCGAAACCGGTGAGCAGACCCTCGTCCTGTTCCTGCTGCTCGGCCTGGCGCTGTTCGGCTGGGGCGCCTGGCGGGTGAGCCGCCGCGACGAGCGCGCGGAAGGCGGTGAGCTCGTTGAGATGTAGAAAATTCGCCCGCTACAAGCGGACGGTGTACGGGCTCTCCTAAACCGGCACATGTAATTCCCAAAACCAACTCCACACACACCCCTCCAGAAAAGGAACTGCAACCATGTCGAACCTGACAAAGAAGACCTTCGCGCTCGCAGCCGCGGCCGCGTTCGCAACCGCCACCCCGCTCGCCGTCGCCCCGGACCTCGCGCCTGTCGCGGTCGCCCAGAACACCAGGCCGTTGACGTGAACAAGACGGCGAGCCTGACCATCCACAAGCAGGAAGGCGACCCGGGTAACGCCACCGGCGATGTCGCGGGCACCGAATTCACCATCGAGCGCGTGCAGATGAAAAACGGGCTGAACACCGCCGCCGGCTGGAAGGAAGCCGGCGATATCGTCAACGCAGGCGCCGATGAAGCGACGCTGGACGACACGTTCACCGCCCAGAACAAAAAGACCGGTGCTGACGGCATCGCCAAGTTCGACAACCTCAAGGTGGGCATCTACAAGGTCACCGAAAAGACCAACGGCAACTACACCGTCGCCGCCCCCTTCCTGGTCACCCTGCCGCTGACGCAGGAGGACGGTTCCCTCACCTACACCCCGACCATCTCCCCGAAGAACCAGAAGCTGGACCCGACCAAGGCCGCTGACGACGCGAACGCAAACGTCGGCGACGAAATCACCTACACCGTCAAGGCACCGGTCCCGGCCGGCGATGTGCTGCAGGACGGCACCCGCACCATCAGCCGCTTCCGAATCACCGATGACCTGCAGAAAGAACTGACCTACGTCGCCGACTCTGCTGCCGTTTCCCTCATCGGCGCCAAGGACGGGGTGGACGCTGCCCTGCAGTCCGGCGACTACACCATCACCAACGACGGCCAGAACCTCACCGTCGAGTTCACCGAGGCCGGCCTGCAGCGCCTGGAGACCCTGCGCGGCGAGAACCCGGGCCTGACTGCCCAGGTGGTGTTCAAGGCCAAGGTCAACGCGATCCCGGCAAACGGCAAGATCAACAACACCGCCAACGTCTACGTGCCCAACCGCGACGAGCCGATTTCGACCAAGCCGGAGACCACCAAGGACGGCGACCAGGACACCAACGACACCACCACGCAGTACGCCAACGTCGAGGTGACCAAGACCCTCAACGGCAATGCGGTGGAGGACGAAAAGACCGGCAACGGCGCCGAGTTCGAGATCTACCCCTGCGCACCGGAGGGCGACGGCTACAAGGTGGCCAAGGACGCCACGGCGATCAAGGGCACCGCAACCGCAGACGGCACCAAGATCGAGACCTCCTTCACCGCCCAGGGCGGCGACGTTGCCTCCGCGAAGGCCGCCGTGGCGTCCGGCTTTGGCATGCAGCTCAACCCGACCGTGCAGTACTGCGCAGTTGAGACCAAGGCCCCGGCCGGCTACCTGCTCAACCCGGACCCGCAGCTGCTCACCCGCACCACGGAGGGCACCGACACCACCCGCCCCGTGTACACCGTCGCGGTCAACGACGTGAAGGACAACATCTGGGGCCGCCTGCCTGCGACCGGTGAGCGCACCATGCTCTACATCCTGGCGCTGGGTCTCGTGCTGTTCGGCGGCGGCGCTGCGTACCAGCTGAGCCGCCGCAACGCCTAAGGCGCGCAGATGGTGAATCGCAAATGGTGAAGATGCCCCAAAGTGGCGCATTTTCACCATCCGCCATTCACCATCCGTACAAGCTCTCACTATGACAAGGAAGGACACCATGCACTCACGCACGGCACCCAGGCTCGCCGCCGCGCTCGCCGCTGCCTTCCTTGCTTGCGCGCCCACCGCTTCCGCCGCCGACCTGCGGGTCGATCTCCGCGAAAGCGTCGGCGCGGACTGGTTCGCGCGCATCGGGGACCGCGATGTGGAGCTGTTGCTTATCGACGACCTTCGGCCCACCCCCGACAACCTCCAATCCCTGGACATCCCGGCGATCACACGCGACCACCCCGACCGCCTGCGCAAGGTGGACACCAAAGTGTCGAAGGAAGGCACCGCCACCTTCACGGGCCTCAGCACCGGCGTGTACCTAGTGCGGGTGGCGGACAACCCGGACACGCAGGACGCGCGCGTGTCCTACGCCCCGTTCGTGGTGGCGGTGACCCCGGACAAGCCGGCGCAGGTGGTGGCACCGAAGGCGCAGGAGCTGGGGATCAGCGTGGACCCGCTGACGGCGTGCAACACGCTGGAATGGAAGGAAGCCGCAGCGCCTGGGACGTATGTGGAGTACGACTTTGTCTCCACCGTGCCCAACCTCTCCACGGACGGCACGCTGAACCAGTACGTGCTGACCTTGGAGTTCTCGCGGGGCCACACCGTGCAGTGGGACAACGGCGGCCCCCGCAGCGTGGTGGCGCAGGGCGACCAGGTGCTGCGCTTCGATGCAGCGGCGGCGACACCCTCCAAGCAGGTGCCGGGCACGGCGCGCAAGGAGCAGCCGGTAAACAAGCTCCAAGCCCCGCGCCTGACCATCCACGGCGCGGGCAAGAGCACCGAGCTGAAACGCGGCGAGGATTACGACGAGCAGCAGCAGGGCAACGACGAGGCGACCTTCACGCTCACCAGCGCGGGCCTGGCTAAGCTCGCCCGCGCGAAGTCGGCGGACCCCGCCACCACGGTGGAAACCTGGGTGCCGGCGAAGGCGAACGATAAGAAGCCCTGGGGCAGCGGCCCGGTGCGTGATGCCACGCTCGGGGACCTCGCCACCACCGCCACGTTGACTGCAGACGGCATGGACGCCACCCGCGCGCCCGTCACGGTCGAGCACGTCAACCACATCAACGTGGTGGAGCGAAGAAAGTGCTTCGACGCTGCCGCGGCAACCACCACCGTCACCGACGACGACCAGCGAAGCACCGAGACCGAAACCGAGACCCGAACCCCAACCAGTGCCATGCCGTCCGACGCCTCCGTCACCGAGGTGGTCACCCGCGAGACCACGCGGGCGGACGGTTCCCCGGCCACTGTGACTGAGACAGTGGTGAAAAGAGGTGAGGGGGACGGGACACCGTCGATAGGCGAGCGCGTCGGCGACCTCGCGTCCACCGGCGCGAGCGTCATCGGCATCACCGGGCTCGCCGTGCTGCTGATCCTCCTCGGACTCTTCTTGCGTAGGCGCAATGACAACGAAGAGGAGTAAGCGCCGCAGCAACGCCGTCTCTTGGATCGTGCTGATCCTGGGGGCGCTGCTGCTGCTGTACCCGATCGCGTCCACGCTGTCCGCGCAGTACCGGCAGATCCAGCAAAACGAGGAATATGCGGGGGCGGTGCAGGAGCTTAGCGACGACGCCAAGGCGCAGCAGCTGGAACTGGCACACCAGTACAACCAGCGTTTGTTGGCGAAGGGGCCGCACGCACGTGTACCGCGCGACGACGACCCGGGCTTCGACGACTACATGTCCCAGCTGACCCTGCCGGAGAGCTACCGCGTGATGGCGCGCGTGCGCATCCCGCGCATCAACGTGGACTTGCCCGTGTACCACACCACCAGGCCTGACGTGCTGTACGACGGCGCCGGGCACATGTACGGCTCCACCCTGCCTGTGGGCGGCGACGGCACAAACGCGGTGATCTCCGCGCACACCGGCATGGTCAACGCGGCGATGTTCGATCAGCTGCCCATGCTCAAGCCCGGCGACGACATCTTCATCGACGTGATGGGGCAGCGCCTGCGCTACCGCATGACCTCGCGCGACGTGGTCAAACCCGACGACTACGACGCCGTGACCTACGAGCCCGGCAAGGACAAGCTCACGCTGATCACCTGCACCCCGTACGGGCTAAACACGGACCGTCTGCTGGTGCACGCCGAGCGCGCGCCCCTGGACCCGGACACCCCGGAGCCGGCCGTGGATGCCTTCGTGTGGTCCTGGTGGATGATCGCGGTGCTCGTGCTGATCCTGCTGGTGCTCCTGCTGATCCTGTGGAAACGCTGGCGGGACCGGCGGAAGAAGCGACGCGAGGCGAAGCGGCAGTAGCTCCTCTACTGCGGCTCCACGGGGTTGCCCTGCCACACGGTCATGGCCGGCACCTCGTCGCCACGCATGACCAGCGAGCCCGGGCCCACCGTCGCGCCGGCGCCGATCGCGGACCCCGGCAGGGACACCGAGTGCGCGGCCAAGGTGGCCGAATCCTGGATGGACACCGTGTCCAGGGACATCACGCGGTCTTGGAACAGGTGCGTCTGCACCACTGTGCCCGGGCCGACCGACGCGCCGCGGCCGACTACGCACAGGTCGGTCTCCGGGAACCAGTAGGACTCGATCCACGCGCCGCGGCCCACGCGCACGCCCAGCGCGCGCAGCACCAGGTTCATCTCGCCGGAACCGGAGGCCCAGTTGAAGAACCAGGGCGCGGCGACGACCTCGACAAACTGGTCCTGCAGCTCGTTGAGCCACACGAACCAGGAGTACAGCGGGTGCTCGCCAGCCTTGTGGCGCCCGACTAGCACCCACTTCGCCACCACGGCGGACAGCACGGCCAGCACACCCACGGCCATCCAGACCAGGCCGCCGAGGAGGTACGTCCAGAAGCCGAAGCGCTCCAGCAGCGTGACCACTCCCGCGGCGAATACTGCAGCCAGCACGGCCTGGGTCATGGGCGCGAGCAGGCGCAGCGTCTCCACCACGCCGCGCTTGCGCATCAGCGACGCGGACGGCTTGTAGGTTGCCTCGCCGGCGGCCTCGACCTCGACGCGGCGCATGCGCTCCGGTGGCGAGCCCCACCAGTTGGAGCCCGCCTTGGACTTCTTCGGGGACGCGGACAGCACGGCCACCAGCGACTGTTTCGCCAACTTGCGGCCGGGTGCGACCATGCCGGAGTTGCCCACGAAGGAACGTTTGCCCACCACGGTGTGGTCGGTGCGGATCCAGCCGTCGCCGAGTTCGTAGGCGCCCACCATGGTGTCGTCGGCAAGGAATGCCCCGTCGCGCACTTCGGTCAGCTTCGGCACCATCACGGCGGTGGACACTTCAACGCGCTCGCCGATCTGCGCGCCCAGCGAGCGCAGCCACACCGGGGTGGCCAGGCCTGCGTAGATGGGGAAGTAGCGGGTGCGGGCGTCGTCCATAAGCCTGGTCACGGTCCACAGCGCCCAGCCATGCACGCTGCGCACAGGGAACACGCCGGGCTTTACGCCTATCGACGCCACCCTCACGGCCAGCCACGTCAACAGCAGCCCAGCTCCGATGTAGACCAGGCCGCCGACCGGGGCGAACACGAGCAGGCCCCACACCGACGAGGTATGCGCCAGGCGCGCCAGACCCACCGTCGCGGCCGCGCCGGCGATGCCCGCGGTGGCCGGCAACAGCGCGAGGAACAGCGAGGTCAAGCCGTAACCAAGCGCCCACAGCGGGCGGCGCGGCGGGCGCTTCTCGGGGAAGCGGTGCTTGGAACGACCCACCTTGCGGGCCGGCGAGCCCGCCCAGCGCGAGCGCTTCTTCACCGGCTTGCGGCCGGTGACGGTGGAACCGGCCTCCACGTGCGCGCCGTTGCGGATCTCGGTGCCGGGCATGAGCGTGGAGCGCGCGCCCACGCGTGCCTCCGCGCCGATGCGGACCTCGCCGACATGCAGTTCGTCGCCGTCGAGCCACACGCCCGACAGGTCCACCTCTGGCTCGATTGCGGAGCCTTCGCCGATGGAAAGCAGGCCCGTCACCGGCGCGAAGGCGTGCATGTCCACACCTTTGCCGATCGTTGCGCCCAACATGCGCGCGGTGACCTTCGCCGCGTTCGCGCTGGAGATGTTCAACGCGCCCGAGGCGGCCAGCCACCGCTCGGCCGCCCACAGCCGCACGTGCTGCGCGCCGCCGCGTGCGTACACGCCGGGCTTAATACGGCCGCGGATCAGGCGGGCACCCAGCGCGCCGACGGGGATGCGCCCGAACGGGGTGCACAGCACCACAAACGCCGCAGCCAGCCAGGACCAGCTCAGCTCGGTCAAGCCCAGCAGGTTCGCAGCGATGGCTACCCAGGTCACCGCCGTGGCGGCCTTCAATGTCATCACCGGCACCATCAGCGCAGTCTGCGCCACGCGGGTGCCGGCGCCGACGGGCTCCACCTCGCGTTCGCGCTTGGCGGTGCGGTTGGAGAGCGTGAGCTCGTCGATAAGCGACGCAAGCGTCTCCAACCTGGGGTGGTCGTAGAGGTCGCGCACCGCGATCGTGGGCACGCGCTCGCGCAGGCGCGTGATCAGCGCGGCGGCCGCGAGCGAGGAGCCGCCGAGCTCGAAGAAGTCCGCGTCACGGCCCGGCACGTCCAGGCCGAGGACCTCGACCCACTGCTGGGCCACCCAGGCTTCCGTCTCGGTCAGCCCGACCGCGTCCACGCTGGCGGGCAGCGGCCACGGCAGGGCCTTCTTGTCCACCTTGCCGGAGGTGCGGATCGGCAGCTCGTCCATCACGTGCAGGCGCGGCACCAGTGCTGCCGGCATGGCCTCGGCGAGACGCTCGCGCATCTGCGGCACGTCCAGCTCAGTGCCCTCGTTGGGGGAGACGTAGCCCACCAGCACCTTGTCGCCCGACGGCAGGGTCTGCACCGCCACGGCCGAGTTGTACACGCCCTCGAGTGCTGCGACGTTGGCCTCCACCTCGCCCAGCTCGATGCGGCGCCCGCCGATTTTGACCTGGTCGTCGGCGCGGCCGATGAACGCCAGGCCGTTATCGGTGAGCTTGACGTGGTCGCCGGTGCGGTAGGCGCGCTCCCAGTCGCCCATGGGCGCGTACTTCTCCGCGTCCTTCTCCGGATCTAGGTAGCGCGCCAGGCCAACGCCGCCGATGATGAGCTCTCCCTGTTCACCCTCGCCGTCGCTTGCGATGGCGAGATCCCAGCCGTCCAGCGGCCAACCGATGGTCACCGCCTCGCCCGGGAACAGCTGCTTCGCGCTGGCCACCACGGTCGCCTCGGTGGGGCCGTAGGTGTTCCACATCTCGCGGCCGGCGGCCAGGCGGTCGGTCAACTCCTGCGAGCAGGCCTCGCCGCCCACGATGAGCAGGCGGATGTTGTCCAGCGCCTCCTTCGGCCACAGTCCGGCCAGGGTCGGCACGGTGGACACGACCGTGATGTCGCGGCGGATCAGCCACGGGCCCAAGTCTTGGCCCGAACGCACCAGCGCGCGCGGCGCCGGCACCAGGCACGCGCCGTGGCCCCAGGCCAGCCACATCTCCTCGCACGACGCGTCGAAGGCCACTGACAGGCCAGCCAGCACGCGGTCGTCCGGGCCGAGCGGGTTGTCCTGGCAGAACAGGCGCGCCTCCGCGTCCACGAACGCGGCCGCAGAACGGTGCGTCACCGCCACACCCTTTGGTTTTCCGGTGGAGCCGGAGGTGAAAATGATCCAGCAGTCGTGGTCCGGGGTGACCTCGCCGAGCGGGGTCGGCTGCGCAGGCTTGAGTACCCGCAGGCCGTCGTCGGTCCAGATCGCGTCCACGTCCGCCTCGCCGAAGACGGTCTCCGCGCGCTCGTCCGGGTCGTCCGCGTCCACCGGCACGTACGCGCAGCCCGCGCGCATCGTGGACAGGATCGCAAGGTAGAGCTCCCTGCTTCCCGACGTCATCCGGATCCCCACGCGACCCCCATCACGCACGCCCATTGTGCGCATCTCGGCGGCACGGCGCTCGATTTCCTCCACCAATTCGGCGTAGGTGAGCACACCGTCGTCCGCGGAGTTGGCGCCGCCGTCATCGATGGCGGCGGCATCGGGGTACTCGGCGGCGGTGGCCGTCAGGACGTCGATAAGTGTGCGTTCGGGCGGGGCGAGGTGGCTGCGGAGAAGCGGATTGTCGGCCTGAGACATGCGGATAAGGCTAATAGCGCGCTATAAATCCGCAAATCATGGGAAATACCAACTATTTGCGCTTGCCCACGTTGTTGGTGTTGCGGCTCCCGGCGGCTGCCCCGGCCGGATCCAGCTAGTCGTACCTCGTTTTTCGCCCCCAGGGGCCGATTAGCCGGATCCTTGTAGCTGGATCCGCGGAAGCGCTGCGCGGTTTCGCACTCGCTGCTACTGTCAAGGCCGGTCTCGGGGGAGACAACAAGAAAATGGGGGACTGATGGATCAAGCGAAATTAGCCGCGTTGCTTGTGGCGCGCGGGGACGCCGAACACCAAGAGTGCGTGCAGCTTTCTGCGACAAAGTTTGTCCCTGCCACCAAGTGGGCAGGGCTGAAGCGCTACGAGCAGGAATTCCTGCGGTGCTACGCAATCGGCGTGAGCGCGCACAAGGCCGTGCTGATCGGCCGGTCTGCGGCGAGGGCGCTCGGCCTCGGGGTGCTGATCCAGAACCCGGAGATTGTGGAGTTGGCGCAGCGAGGGGGCCGGCCGCCGTCGAAAAGCCAATGGCCCGACGGGGTGATCTACCGCAACATCCCGGTCCCAGACATTGACATCCTCGGGCACGAAGCCTTCGATCCGGCAGGTGGCGACGGGAGCATTCGCCTGACGACGGCACCTCGCACCGCCGTCGACATCGCCCGGTTCCACGGAGTGCGCGACGCGGTTGCGGCGATGGACAGCCTGTATCGCGAGCAGACGCCGTTTGGTCAGGAGTCGATTCAGCTCGAGCTGGCGGCCACGATCAACCGGTTGGCGGGGAAGAAAGGGGTGGGGCTGGCGCGCCGGGCGCTCGAGCTCAGCTCGATGAAGTCGGAATCGGCGTACGAGTCGCTGTTCCGAGTCATCCTCATCGAGCTGGGGATTCAGCCGCAGGAGCAGATGTGGGTGAGCAGGCGTTTCCGGGTTGACCTGCTGTGGGGCACCCTCATCATCGAGATCGACGGGTACATGAAGTTCGAGGACATGCCGCACGAAGAGGTGATGAAGATGACCAGGCGGGAAAACTGGCTGAAGGAGCAGGGCTACGAGGTGCTGCACCTGTTTCCCATCGAGATCATCTTCGACGAAGCCGGGTGCATCCGCCGCCTCTACGCGGCCAAGGCGAGAGCGGACATGCGCGGCGCGGTTTCGGTGCCGGCGACGCCGTACCGGCCGCGCGCGTGACCGCACGGCCAGCGCGCCGGGAGCCCGCCCGGCCCGCGCGCCAAATCCAGCTAGTAGGACCCAGCTAATCGCTTCTCAGAGCGAGATAGCTGGGTCCTACTAGCTGGATCCGCGGAAAACGAGCGGCGGGAGTGGCGGAAAAGAAGCGGCGGAAACGCGATCCCGCGCCCTATTCCTCCGCCGCGAGGGCCTGGGAGAGCTTGCGCAGGCTCTTTAACTGCTTGTCGGAAGACGCCTCGAGCGCGCGGTCTTCCGCCTCGGCCACGTCTGCGGCGAGTTTGGCCAGCGCCTTTGTGCCCTTTTTGGTGGCGGCGACGATCTGGCGGCGGCGGTCCTTCGGGTCGCGTTCGCGGGTGACCCAGTTGTTGTTTTCCAGGTTGTCGATGAGGCGGACCATGTCGGAGGCGTCGATGCCGAGCAGTTCGGACAGCTGACGCTGGCTCATCGGTTCGCCGTTCACGCACGTGAGGATCCAGTACTCACGCATGGTGGCGGTGTGTTTGGCCAGGGTGCGCTCCACCTCGTCTTTGGTGTGTCTGCGCACGCGTTCGACCTGGAAGTGGGGGGACTTGACCAGTGCGGATGGCAGTTCGGGGAGGGCGGACATGCCCTCATCATAACTACGTTTCCGCGCCCAACAATTGGGAACGCCTAATTACTGCACTAATTCTGGTGGGGCAGCCCTTGTTCGACCCAGGCGGTGGTGCCGCCGGCGACGTTGATGACGTTGTCCCAGCCGCGGGCCTGCTCCAGGTATTCGCCGGCCTGCGCGCTGCGGCCGCCGGATTTGCAGATCAGGTAGATGTCGCGCTCCGGGTCGATTTCGTCGGTGCATGCGACGAACTCGGACAGGGGGATGTTCACGGCACCTTCGGCGCGCACGGCGCTGTACTCGTCGGGCTCGCGGACATCGATGAGCTGCGCGCCTGCGGGGACTTTATCTACGGAAACTTCCTTCATGGCTCGTATGATAACTGCCGTGAAGTACCACGTCCGCCGCATTGCCGCCCTGCTGATTCTGTTCCTTGTGGTGCGCGCAGGTTTCAAGGCATTGCTTCACGACGAACCTTCGGACCCCCCAGCGCCAGAGCAGGAGACGTCGGTGTCGGCGGAGCCTCGTCGACAAGCTGCTGCCTCGATCGCGCAGGGGCGCCCGGTGGAAATGGTGGTGCCGGTGCTGGGGCTGCGCGCCGGGTTTGAGCAGGGGGAATGTCGCGTGGTGGACGGCAAGATCGACCCGAAGAGCATGGATAAAGCCTGCGCGTTGACGGGGGAGGACTACCCGTACGAGCTGCCGGGCACGGATGCCAGCGACATCGTGGTCGTGGCGGGGCATACAGGTGCGGGGGTGGATGCTGTGTTTAACAAGCTTTACGACGGCAAAGCCGAACGCCACACCGTAGCCACGGGCGACACGCTGTTCGTCCGCACGGAGGCGTCGGGCGACGACTGGTTGAAGTACACCGCGACCGACCTGCACGACCCGGACAAAGGTGCGCTGGCGGGCAACGCGGAAATCTGGGGCACGGGGCCGATGCCGGGACGGCTGCTGACCATTTCCTGCATCCAGCCGGCGAACCTGCTGGCGGACAGTGTGCGCAACGCGGTGGTGGGGTGGCAGCTGGCCGGAACGGCGACCGGCGACGAAGTTGAGATGGCCTTCGAGCCGCGGTAGCCAAGATTTTTGCGTTTATATTGGCGTTGAACTGCGCATTTACAGTTGCTTTCCAAAAAGTCTGAAGTTTTACTTGAGGCTTGTGTGAAATGTGTTTACTGTTGTGGCGTAACCTTCGACCTGAGGTTTAGACTTTCCGATAGGAGCCCCAATGAAGCGCACCATCCGTACGCTGGCCGCAGCCGCAATGGCCGGCGCGATCGCAATTTCCGTGACCCCGGCCGCCGGCGCCCAGACCGAAACCGACACCACTGCTGTGTACAAGCAGCTGACCAAGGTTTTGGAGTCCGAGATGCCGAAGGTGTTCACCGACGGTAACGGCAACTACTTCCAGCTGGTCAACGGCGAGATCATCCAGACCGAGCTGCCGGCTGGCGCTGACAACGTGCCGGTGGTCAGTGCTACCGAAAAGGGGGAGCTGAAGATCAGCTACCCGGATGGTTCCAAGGACGACGTCGTGATCTCGCTCGTCGACGGCGTCGACGGCGCGGTTGAGGGCACTGTCGAGGTTCCGGCTCCGGAGCAGCCGCAGGGCCCGGGCAAAACCCTCACGGTGGAACCGGCCGACGAGGTTGGTGGCACCGTGGTGGCCGAGCCGCAACCGGAGGGCGAGGCTGACGTTGAGGGCGAGGCCGGCGCCGGCGCTGACGTCGAAGGTGACGTCGAGGCAGGCGGCGAGGTGCAGGCTGAGCTTTCCCCGGGTGCGATCGCGGGCATCGCTGCCGCTGCGATCGGCATCCCGGTCGTTATTGCTGGCGTGACCTACTTCCTGAACCAGGATGGCGAGACTCTCGTTGGGTCCTCGGATCGCGTGAACCAGCAGCCGACTCCGGAGGAGAAGGCGAAGTCTGACCAGCTCCGCGCTGAGCACGCTGACGAGATCGCTGCGCAGCAGGTTGCCGCGGCCGCGAACCGTGGTGTCGAGGCTGAGACTGGCTCGAACACTGTCGCACGCGCCCTGTTTGCACTGGTGATTGCATCTGTTCTGGGTGCAGCTGTCTTCGCGGCCGGCCGCCGCTTCCTGGTCTAGATTTCGGTCTGGGCAACTTAGTCTGCCCTCCCAGGGGCCCGGTTGCTGGATCGTAGCCGGGCCTCACCTGCACCTACCGGTAAGAAACCCGTGTTGCTGGAGTGAAAATTGAGGGCAACGTGTGTAAACTCTCAACCAATGCTTGAGGTTCTACTCCTCGAGCTTCCCCGAGCCTCTTAGGAGACCGTCATGTACCGCACCACCCGCGCCGCCGCCGTCGCTACCGCCGCAGCCGCAGCCCTGCTCGCAGTTCCGGTTGCCGCGACTGCGCAGGACCTGCCGACTGAAACCGCTGACGTACGCGGTGAGCAGTACTTCCTCAATGAGGAAGGGTCCCACTACGTGCGCACGCTCCAGGAGGCGGCGCAGCCGTTCGCGCAGCTGGACAGTGGCCAGCAGGAGCGTGCGGTCGCTGTTGCAGATGCCGCAGTCGCCGGGCTGATCGAGTCGGGCGTGATCCAGGGCCAGCCCGCAGATCAGCCGACCGGCGAGCCGGTGCCGACCGATCCGGAGGTCGCCGACGCCGCCGAGATGTCTGTCGCAACTTCCGCAGAGGCCCCCGCCGTCCCGGCTCCGTCCCCCGATGACGCGGCGGAAGAGCCGCTCGGGGCTGAGGATGTGAACCCTGCCAGCGAGGATCCGGTTGCCCACGGTCTGGTGAAGTTCCCGCCGGTGCTCACGCTGAACGGCGAGACGTTCTTCCTAAACAAGGACGGCCACACCTTCGTTGCCGACATCACCCGAGTCAATGCGGATGTCACCCCGGAGGAAACCGCCGACTCCGAGGCGATGGTCCGGGCCAATGCGGGTGAGATTGGACGCCAGGGGCTCGAGGCGGCGCGTGCTGCGGGCGAGGCTGTCGAAGCTGCAGCTGATAACCAGGTCGCGGCGCCGTATGCCGCGCCTGCCCGCGGCCTGGGGGCGGAGACCGGCTCCAACACTGTCGTCCGTGCGCTGTTCGCGCTCGCGCTGGCCAGCGCACTGGGTGCCGGCTTCTTCGCTTTCGCGCGCCGCCGCCTGATTTAGCCCGCAGATTTGCGCCAGCTTGGAGAATGGTGTTCTCTGGGTTGGTGAATTATAGACATCTGATTGCAGCGTGCTGTGCCGCCGCCGTCGTGGCAGGCACCGTCGCCACCCCGGCCCAGGCCGCAGTTGACCCAGTCGGCCGGGAGTGCCGCGCCGCCACCGCAGCGGCGAACATGGGCGAGCCGATCCCGAACATCGGCAACTATCTGCTGAGTAGCAACGAAAACGCCGTCGACAACGGCGTGCTGCGCATCTTCGCGCCGGCGAAGTACAAGCCGTACATCACTCAAGCAACCGACCAGTGGGCCAGCGCCACCGGCGGCTTGATGCGCTTTGAGTACGTGGATCACCCGGGCTACAAGGTAGTCACGGTGCGCGAAGCGAACCTCGGCGGTTACGTGGTTGGTCGCGTGCAGGGCAACGTGAACAACATGGAGCTTTTGCTCAACCCGGACATTCTGCGCAACGGCTATTACGAGAGCCTGGTCATGACCATCGCGCACGAACTCGGCCACGCCATGGGCCTGGCACACTCCTGCGACGGCGCGCTGATGAAGGACGGCTCTAACCGCGGCAAGGTGGCCAAGACCCCGCAGCCGCTGGATACGCAGGTGCTCATCCAGGCGAACAACCTGCGAGCAGTTCGCCTATCGACGAGCTCCGCCACCCCCACCCCAGAGCCCACCCCGACGCCAACCCCGGCGAACAACGGCAACGTCTACGAGTGGGTCGGCGAGCGCAACTCCACGACCATCGAGGTTGCCCCGACACCGATCCGGACGACGGTGACGAGGGAGCCGGAAGCGCAGCCGTCGACAAGCGAAACCCCCACCGAGCGGCGCACGACCGTGATCGACACCACGATCGCGCCGGAGCCCACCCCCGAGCGTCCGAAGCACGTCTCGCCGCTGGCGCTCATCCTGCCGGTGGCCGCGGCCGCGATCTCCGCAATCGGCCTCGGGTTCGCGTTCATGCGCAGCTGGTTCTAGCAGCGCAAAACAGAAGCCGGGCCAGCGCACGAATGCGGGCCCGGCTTTAGCCGTCGATAAGCAAATTAGTTGGCGGTCTTGGCTTCCTTCTCTTCCTCGAGGCTCTTGCGGGAGTTGTCGCCGACGCGCTCGAACTCGTCGAGCGCGGCCTGAAGAATCTTCTCCGCCTCGGCCTTGTCGCCCCAGCCGGAACCGGTGACTTCCTTGTTCGGCTCGAGGTCCTTGTAGTGCACGAAGAAGTGCTCGATCTCGTCCTTGACAAAGTCGGAGACGTCAGAGATGTCCTGGTAGGACTCGTAGCGCACGTCGTCGATGACGCAGAGCAGCTTATCGTCGCCGCCGGCCTCGTCGGTCATCTTGAACACGCCGATCGGGCGCGCGATCACGGTGACGCCCGGGAAGACGGGCTCCGGGGTGATCACAAGCGCGTCGAGCGGGTCGCCGTCGTCCGCGAGCGTGTTGTCGATGAAGCCGTAGTCCGCCGGGTACGCCATCGGGGTGAACAGGTAGCGGTCCAGGAAGACCTTGCCGGTCTCGTGGTCGACCTCGTACTTGTTGCGGGAGCCCTTGGGGATCTCGATGATGACCTCGATAGCCATTACTTCTCCTTTGTTCGGTGCCTGAAATTGGTGAATGTCCGCACGCCATCATACTTCGGCTACCATTTTGGCCGATGAAGGTATGGACTTGGGTCGCAGGCGCCGTCGCGCTCGCTGCGGTCGGCGGTGTCGCAGGCTTCGGCATCGCGGCGCACGAGCAGCTCTCGGAGATCACGCACGCGCCGCCGTACCAGCTGCAGTCGGCCCCGTCCGCGTTGGAGCCGGCGGTGCCTTCGCCTATCGACGACGCTTCGCTGCGAACCACCCTGGCAACACTTGCCGACAACCCTGACCTGGGCGTGTTCCACGGCCACGTCACGCAGTCCAGCAGCGGCGACGCGGTGTTCGACCGCGCCTCCGACGAGGCACTGAAGCCGGCGAGTGTGACGAAGGTGCTCACCGCGTCGGCGGCGCTGCTCAGCCTGGGCGCGCAGGACCGTATCACCACCGAGGTGGTGCGCGGGGCAAACCCGGGGGAAGTGGTGATCAAGGCCGCCGGCGACGTGTGGCTGGATGCCGAAGCACTCGACGAGCTCGCAGAGCAGGTGGGCCAGGCCGACACGGTGCTCATCGACACCTCCGCGTGGGACGGCATGCCGGAGCTGATGCCGGGCTGGGATCCGCTGGACATCGACGGCGGGTTCGTCGCGCCGCTGCAGCCGGCGATGCTTTCCGGCGGGCGCATAAACGGCGAAACTTCCGGCGACGTGGCCCGCTCCCACACCCCGGCGCTCGAGGTGGCGCAAGCGCTGGCGAACCGCGTCGGCGCGCAGAACGTCGGTGAAGGCCACGGCGACGGCGAGGTTGTCGCCGCGGTGGAATCGCCGACGCTGGTGGAGCGGCTCGAGCTGATGATGAAAAACTCCGACAACGTCTACGCCGAGGCCATCGGCCGCGAGGTGGCACTGGCGCGTGGCACCACGGACGCGCCGGGCGCGACCCTGAGCGTGCTGGAGGAGCGCGGTTTCAACACGGCCGGGCTCGTGCTGCGCGACAACTCCGGGCTGTCCGCGGACAACCTCATCGCGCCGAAGCTTTTGGACGCGTTGCTGTACGACGCCACCGCCCAGCCCGCGCTGCGCCCCCTGCTTGCCACGCTGCCCGTGGCCGCCGGCGAAGGCACGCTCCTGGACCGCTACAGCGACCTCGCCGGCCGCGGCTGGGTGCGCGCGAAAACGGGCACGCTCGACGGTACCGCGTCGCTTGCCGGCACTGTGACCAGCGTGAACGGCAATGTCTACACGTTCGCCCTGATCTGCAACGACGCCGACGTCCTCGCCGCGCGCCGCGCCATGGACGAGTTCACCTCCGCCCTGCGCGAATTCTGATGGAGCCGTTCTGGCCGCGCCGCTCGCCGCACTTCCTTGCCTGTCGACGAGCACTCCGCCCCTTCGGCGCCCCCGCCATCATCGGCCTGTCCGGCGGGCCCGACTCGCTCGCCTTAGCCGCCGCGGCAGCGGCAGAGAAGAGGGACGTGCGCTGCGTGGTGGTGGACCACGGGATCCAGGACGGGTCGGCGGAGGTGGCCAGGCGGGCAGTTCGGGCAGTAGAAGCCTTCGGCCTCGCAGCCGAAGTCGTCCGCGTCGAGGTTGACGGGGGCAACCTGGAGGCGGCCGCACGAAGCGCCAGGTACGAGGCCCTGCTGGCATACGGGGCCGACGTCTGGGTCGGCCACACCGCCGACGACCAGGCGGAAACGCTCCTGCTCGGTGCGCTGCGCGGCAACCCGTCCGGCATGGCTCCGCGCAACGGTCGCATCGTCCGGCCGTTTCTGGGCATCCGCCGCGCGGACACCGTCGGGGCTTGCGAGGAGCTCCGCCTCGATCCGTGGCACGACCCCATGAACGCCGACCCGGCCTTCCGCCGCGTGGCAATGCGCAATCAGGTGCTGCCCCTGCTCAGCGAGCTGCTCGGCGGCGACGCCGTCCCCGCGCTCGCGGCAACGGCAGACCGGATCGCGGCGGACCAAGCCCTCATTGCGTCGCTGACCGACCTCGCGCCGACGACCTCCTGTGCGGAGTTGGCAGACGATGCAGGGCCGGTCCGGAGGCGTCGATTAGCAGCATGGCTTCTGGGACAAGGCGTGCCGCTGCAAGGGGACCAGCTCGACGCGGTGGAAGCCTTGGTTGTCGATTGGCACGGGCAAGGGCCCGTGGCTGTCGCGGGCGGGCGTGCGGTGGTGCGCGAGGGTGGACAGCTGGCTATGCACTGACCCGAACCCCGCAGATGGTTGTACCTACAGCCTGGCAGGTGGCAAGATGTGGAAGTTACGCGCACGTAAACGCAAACTGAAGCGCTAGAACCGCGAAAGGGAAGGGCCAGCCCATGACCGAGTTGCACGACACCAAGGACTTCAACGTCCCAGCGAACCGCTACGGCGATGACGTCGAGGCGATTCTCATCCCGGAAGACGTACTCCAGGAACGCATCCAGGAGCTGGCGGACATGGTCTCGGAGAAGTACCGCGACTCGGAAGAGGACCTGATCCTGGTGTGCGTGCTCAAGGGCGCGGTGTTCTTCCTCACCGACTTCGCGCGCAAGCTGACCATCCCGGCGGAGATGGAGTTCATGGCCGTGTCTTCCTACGGCAACTCCACCACCAGCTCCGGCGTGGTGCGCATCCTGAAGGACCTGGACAAGGAGATCGCCGGCCGCGACGTGCTCGTGGTGGAAGACATCATCGATTCTGGCCTGACCCTGTCCTGGCTGCTGCGCAATCTGCGTAACCGGAACCCGAAGAGCCTCGAAGTCGTTACTCTTCTGCGCAAGCCGGAGGTGCAGACGGCCAAGATTGATCTGCTGGACATCGGCTTCGACATCCCCAACGAGTTTGTCATCGGCTACGGCCTGGATTACGCCGAGCGTTACAGGGACCTGCCGTATGTGGGCACGCTGCACCCGCGCGTGTACTCAGACGCTGACTAGAACAAAGGTTTATGAGCAAAAATAAAAAGGTTTTGCGGTGGGGCATCATTGGCGCCATCGCGCTGATCGTCCTGTATCTGCTCACGCTGATCGGGGACGATTCTCGCGCCTACCAGCGTGTGGATACCTCTGTTGCCATTGAGCAGCTGCAGAACCACAACGCGGAAGAAGTGCAGATCGACGACCGCGAGCAGCGCGTGCGCATCGACCTGCGCGAGCCGATCACCGTGGACGAGCGCGAGGGCGTCGAGGCAATCTCCTCGCAGTACCCGGCACGCACGACCCCGGAGATCTTCGGCGCGGTGCGCGAGTCCGGCGCGGACAAGTACGAGACGAACGTGACGCAGGAATCCTTCCTGATGTCCATGCTCGGCTTCATGCTGCCGATGATCCTGGTGTTCGGCCTGATCTTCTACTTCATGTACCGCATGCAGGCGGGCGGCGGTGGGCCGTTCGGCATCGGCGGCTCGAAGGCGAAGCAGCTGACCAAGGACAACCCGACCAATACGTTCGCGGACGTCGCCGGCGCCGACGAGGCGGTGGACGAGCTGCACGAGGTGGTGGACTTCCTCACCGACCCGACCGTGTACGAGGAGCTCGGCGCGAAGATTCCGCGCGGCGTGCTGCTCTACGGCCCGCCCGGCACCGGTAAGACGCTGCTCGCCCGCGCCGTGGCCGGCGAGGCGGGTGTGCCGTTCTACACCATCTCCGGTTCCGACTTTGTGGAGATGTTCGTCGGTGTGGGCGCCTCGCGTGTGCGCGACCTGTTCAAGCAGGCGCGCGAGAACAGCCCGTGCATCATCTTCGTCGACGAGATTGACGCGGTGGGCCGCCAGCGCGGCTCCGGCATGGGCGGCGGCCACGACGAGCGCGAGCAGACCCTGAACCAGCTGCTGGTGGAGATGGACGGCTTCTCCGGCCGCGAGGGCGTCATCCTCATCGCGGCGACGAACCGCCCGGACATCCTGGACCCGGCGCTCCTGCGCCCGGGCCGCTTCGACCGCCAGATCCCGGTGACCAACCCGGACATCGCTGGCCGAGCGCAGATTCTCAAGGTGCACGCCAAGAACAAGCCGCTTGCGGACGACGTCTCGCTCGACGCTTTGGCCAAGCGCACCGCCGGCATGTCCGGCGCAGATTTGGCCAACGTGCTCAACGAGGCCGCGCTGCTGACCGCCCGCATCGGCGGCAACGTCATCACCGCGGACGCGCTGGAGGAGGCGACGGACCGCGTCATCGGCGGCCCGCGCCGCTCCAGCAAGGTCATCTCCGAGCACGAGAAGAAGGTCACCGCCTACCACGAGGGCGGCCACACGCTCGCCGCCTGGGCGCTCAAGGACATCGAGCGCGTGTACAAGGTGACCATCCTCGCCCGCGGCCGCACCGGCGGGTTTGCCATGACCGCCGACGAGGACGACAAGGGCATGTACACCCGCGACGAGCTGTTCGCCCGCATGGTCTTTGCCATGGGCGGCCGCTCCGCCGAGGAACTGGTCTTCGGCGCGCCGACCACGGGCGCGTCCAACGACATCGAGCAGGCCACCAAGATCGCCCGCGCGATGGTCACCGAGTACGGCATGACCTCCGCACTCGGCCCTGTGAAGTACGGCCAGGAGCAGGGCGATCCCTTCTCCGGCCGCGGCTCGGGCGGCTCGCTGGAGTACTCGCCGGCGGTGGCCGCGAAGATCGACGAGGAGATGCAGATGCTTCTCGACGAAGCGCACCAGGTCGCCTACGCCACCCTGGAGCGCTACCGCGACGAGCTGGACACCCTGGCGTCGAAACTCCTGGAGAAGGAGACGCTGCGCCGCGGCGACCTGGAGGCCATCTTCGACACCGTCGAGCCGACCCGCCCCGCACTGCCGGCGCACGACGTGCGCTTCGGACGCCAGGCGGACCGCGAGCCGGTGAAGACCCCGGTTGAGATTGCGAAGGAGCGCGGCGAGGAGCCGCCGAAGCGTTTCTCCATCCTGGAGGCGTCCAAGGCCACCCGCGAGCGCCGCCGGAAGGAGCGCGAGACAGAGCAGAACCAGCCGCCGAAGAAGGGTTCCACCCGCTGGCAGCAGCCGAAACACAACGAGCCGCAGTACGGCGGCCCGAAGCCCCCGGAGGGCTGGACGTACAAGGGAGCACCTGCGCCGAAACAAGAGCAGCCTCAGCAGCACCCGGGCGCCCGCAACTACCCGACGGAAAACACAGAGCAGATCGGATTCCGTCTGCCGGAGAACGAGCGCCCGGACCACGCCTCTCGCGGCCCGGAGCCGGAGACGACGCCGGATGCGGAGACCGCCCAGTTGCCGCGCGAGGAGCGCGCGCCGAAGCACAGGAGGGACGATGACTAACGCGAACTTCGACCGGGAGCGCGCAGAGGCCGCCGTGCGCGAGCTGCTCATCGCGGTCGGCGAGGACCCGGACCGGGAAGGCCTGGTGGAAACCCCGGCCCGCGTCGCGCGCGCCTACGAGGAGGTCTTCGCGGGCTTGCACGAGGACCCGAAGGTGCACCTGGAGAAGTCGTTCTCCGAGAACCACCGCGAGCTGGTGCTCGTGCGTGACATCCCGATCTACTCCACGTGCGAGCACCACCTGGTGCCGTTTTACGGCGAGGCGCACATCGGCTACATCCCGGGCCCGGAGGGCAAGGTCACCGGCCTGTCCAAGCTGGCGCGGGTGGCGGACATGTACGCGAAGCGCCCGCAGGTGCAGGAGCGGCTGACGGCGCAGATTGCGGACGCGATCGTCGATAAGCTCAATGCTTCTGCGGTGATCGTGGTCATCGAGTGCGAGCACCTGTGCATGGCCATGCGCGGGATCCGCAAGCCGGGCGCGACCACCACCACCTCGGCGGTGCGCGGCGGCTTCCAGAACAACGCGGCCTCGCGCGCGGAAGTGCTGAGCCTGATTAGGGGATAGAAGATGACTACCGTTGCCGATCTGACCGTGCCGGGGCGCACCAGCGTGATGGGCATTGTCAACGTCACAGAAGATTCGTTCTCCGACGGCGGCAAGTGGCTCGCCACTGACGACGCCATCGCGCACGCCCACGAGCTGGTGCGCTTGGGCGCGGACATCATCGATGTCGGCGCTGAATCCACCCGCCCCGGCGCCACCCGCGTCCCGGCGGAGGTGGAGGCGGAGCGCATCCGGCCTGTGATCCGTGCGTTGCATGCCGACGGGATCCGCACCTCCGTGGACACCATGCGCGCCGCAACCGCGCTGGCCGCGGCCGAGGAGGGCGTGGATCTGATCAACGACGTCTCCGGCGGCCTCGCCGACAACGACATGTACCGCGTGATGGCGGAAACGAAACTCCCGGTGTGCCTGATGCACTGGCGCGCGGACGCGTTCGTCAACGCATCCGGTTCTGCGGACCACGGCGGCGACGTGGTGGGGGATGTGCACGAGGTGCTGGCGGAGCTCGTGGAGAAGGCGACCGCTGCGGGTGTGGACGAAAGCCAGATCACCCTGGATCCGGGCCTCGGCTTCGCCAAGACGGCGGCGGACAATTGGGCGCTGCTCAACGCGTTGCCCGAGTTCATCGCGAGCGGGTTCCCCATCCTCGTGGGCGCCTCGCGCAAGCGCTTCCTCATGGAAGTCCGCCAGCAGCGCGGCCTGGAACATTCGCCTATCGACGCCGACCCCGCCACCGCCGCAGTCACCGCACTGTCTGCCCAGGCCGGGGCTTGGTGTGTGCGGGTGCACGAGGTGGCGGTCTCGCGGGACGCGGTGGACGTGGCTGAGAGGTGGAAAAATGGCTGACCGGATTGAGCTGAAGGGCCTGCAGTTCCACGCCAACCACGGCGTGCTCGAGCACGAAACCGAGTTCGGGCAGGCGTTTTCGCTGGACATCACCTGCTGGCTGGATTTCGCCGGCGCGGCGCGCGACGACGATCTGACGCAGACTGTCAACTACGCCGAGCTTTCCGAAGCCGCGTTGAAGATCGCCACCGGCACCCCGCGCCAGCTCATTGAGACGGTGGTGGTGGAAATCGCCGAAACCGCGATGCGCAGCTACGACGCCCTGCACGCCGTGGAGGTCACCCTGCACAAGCCTCACGCGCCGATCCCGGCCGTGTTCGACGACGTCGCGGTGGTGGCGCGCCGCTCCCGGAAGCGGATGTAGCCGATGCGTGCCGTGCTGTCCTCCGGGTCCAACATGGGCGACGCGCGCGCCCACCTGCAGACGGTCGCCGACGAGTTCGCCCGCGAAACCCTCGCAGCAAGCTCCGTCTACGCCACCGCGCCGTGGGGAAACACAAACCAGCCGGAATTCCTGAACCAGTCCCTGCTGGTGGACGTCACCGACACCCCGCGGCAATTACTAGCCCGCTGCCAGGAGCTGGAGCAGCGCGCCCACCGCGTCCGCGAAGAGCGGTGGGGCCCGCGCACGTTGGATGTGGACATCATCTGGATCGAGGGCTACACCTCCGACGACCCGGAGCTGACCGTGCCGCACCCCCGCGCGCACCTGCGCCAGTTCGTGCTCGAGCCCTGGCTCGAGATTGATCCAGGTGCGGAGCTCAACGGAGCGTCGATAAGCCAGCTGCTTGAAAACCTCGAAGACCAGGGGGTGCGCAAACTGTGAAGCGCACGCCGTACGAGGGCTTGATCGCGGTTGCCGGGTTCTTCGCGGCAGCGGCGGTGATTCTGGTGCGCCGGTTCTACAACCTGCTGGAGTCTTTGAGCATGGTGGTGCCGCTGTCGCTGTGGGTGATGGCCGTGATCGCCGCGTGGCTCGCGCTGGTGGTGCGCAAACGCCGCAAGGAAGGCAAGGTCGGGCTGGACCGCAGCCAGCTCAACCCCATGCAGGCGGCGAACTTCATGGTCTTCGGCAAGGCCAGTGCCTGGGTGGGAGCCGTGTTCGGCGGCCTGTACGGCGGCACGCTGAGCTTCGTGGTGACCAAACTTGGCGTGCTCGAAGCGGCGCCTGGCGACGTCCCGCCGCTGGTCGCCGGCACCCTGGGCGGATTGGCGCTGTGCGCAGCCGGGGTCTGGCTGGAGAAAAACTGCGAGGTGTCGCCGCCCAACGAGGGCCAAGGCGTTAGCTAGAGTGTTGGGCATGAGTGCCCAGAATGCGTCCCCAGACCGCGCGAGCCTGTGGGTCATCGTGCCTTTTGTGGTCGCTGTCATCGGCACCGTGGTCATGCTGTTCACCAACTCCGCCAACGCGCTGAAGGTCGCACTGATCTTCGCGCTGTGGGCGGGTGCCGCCGGGATCCTGATCAATTCCAAGGTGCGCCGGGACCGCGACGCCGCCACGGCCGAGGCCGCAGCCGCCGAGCAGCGCATCCAGGAGCAGGAGCAGCGTCACCGGGAAGCGCTCGAGTCCAATCCCGCGTCCTCCGTGGACGTGGAGACGCTGCGCGAGCTGCAGGAGCAGATCCAGGCGCTGCGCGCCCAGCTGGAGGAGCTCAACGGCCGCGTCTTCGAGTACGAGCCGGCCGCCGTGCAGGCCCGCGCCCGCCGCATCAGCGAGTTGGAATCGAGGCCGGAGCCCAAGCCGGAGCCAACCCCGGAACCCGCACCTGAGCCGAAGCCGCAGCCGGCACACAGCCCGTCCACGGACGACACTGTCGTGATCAGCCGCGTGCGCCCCTCCCGTCCGACCGGCGCGCCGAGCTCGGACGCGATCGCGGGGCGCATCGGCACTCAGCCGTCGGCCCGCCCGGCGCGCAACCCGCTGTCGGACCTGATCAGCGAGCGGGAGGCGGAGAAGGCGAAGTCAGAGCAAACCCCAGAGCCGCAGCCGGAACCAACTCCTGAGCCGCAGCCGGAGCGCCGTCCGGGCCGTCGCCGCGCCGATGAGCGGGGCGAGAACGCGGTTTCCGTGGCCGAGCTGCTCGCCCGTCGGGGGAAGTAGATGCCGCCTCGCCTGTTGGTGGGGGCGGTGTTTGGTGCTTCACCGCTGGCGGAGCGTTTCGAGCGCGCCGGCCACACGGTGCGTCCGCTGGATATCGCCAATGACCCCGGCGCGGTCGCGCACGTGGATCTTGTGCTTCTCGACGCCCCAGCGGCCGACATCCGCACCGCCTGCGAGGTCCTGGCCGAGCACGCCCGCCCGCGGCAGATGTTTCTGCACACCGCGCTGGACGAGGGCCAGCAGTTGCTGGATGACGTAGAGGTTGCCCAGGCCATCACTATGTGCGCCCACAACATCTTCGGCAACGTGTGGGTCACCTCAGCCGCCGACGAGCTCGGCGAGACGGTGGTGGGGTTGCTCATCGCGGAGATAGGCGGGGTGAGCTTGCGCATTAACGACGACGCACGCCCCGCGATCGCCGCCGCCCAGGAGCTACGGTCGATGGAATCCGTTATCCGCGACGACGCGCAGGCGATCCTCGCCGACGCGGTGCCGGGGTTCGATGCGGTGGCGCACCAGTTTCTTCAGGCCCCGCCGGCGCCCCGAAGCGCCTACAGCACGCAGCAGTTGGACAAGCTCGTCCACGCGTTGCCGGATCCGGGCGTTCGCCGCCTGTTTGTGGATTTGGCGCGCAGGCGCGGCGAGGTGGACCAGGACACCGACACCGAGTTGTGGGTGATTCAGAAATACGAGGGAGGATAAATGGCTTTCGAACCAGGTCAGGCGGTGGTGGTCACCGACGAACGGATGCTGGCCACTTACGGCCGGGCATTCCGCAAGATAGGCAAGTCGGTGGTGGTTGTGCCGCTGGGCACGGACATTCACGGCGGGCACGTGGAGCTCATCCGGGCGGCGAAGTCGCTGCTCGGTTCCTACGTGGTGGTGACGTTCTCCGGCGACGAGGTCCCCGAGGTCTTCGCCCGGGAGAAGGTGGATGTGGTCTTCCACGGGGAGCTGGCCACGACCGTGCGGGTGGATTCCGGCGTGGAGCCGCTGGAGGACCCGCAGGACACGCAGAAGGAGGTCGCGCGGATCCTCGCCGCGATCAACGCCACCCACGCCACGGACGTGGTGCTGGGGGAGAAGGACTTCGAGGTGCTGGTGGCTACCCAGTACGCGGTATCCGGGCTGCGCATGGAGTGCAAGCTCCACAGCGTGCCCACGGTGCGCACACCCGATGGTTTGGCGCTGTCGAACAGGAACGCGCTTGTCGCCGTCGATAAGCGGGATGCTGCGCTCGCGCTCTCGGCCGCGCTGACGGCCGGGGCGCACGCCGCGGAGCACGGAAAAGCCAAAGTCATCGAAACCGCGCGCGGTGTCCTCGACGCCGCCGGCGTCGCACCCGCATACCTGGAACTGCGAGACCTCGCCATGCGGGAGGCGCCCGAGGAGGGAGACGCGCGGCTGCTGGGCGCGGTGGATCTGGACGGGGTGCGCTTAACCGACAATGTCGGGCTGCCGCTCGGGGTCGGCTTCAAACACGTCGAAGCATGACACCCGGTAGACTCTCGCGCATGTCCAACGCCACCATCGCCGGAATGCTCGCAGAACGCTTCGGGTTCACCTTCACCCCGGAGCAGGTTGAACAGACCGGGACCACTGAGACGTCCACGCTGTACACCGCCACCGACGATACGGGCCACGGCGTGGAGGTGGAGGTTTTCAACGCCCCTGTGGATTCCGCAGTCGGCGACGACGTGAACACCCTGAACTCTCGCCTTGCGCTGGCGGCGCACCCGGGCGCGTTCCAGCCGCGCAGCGTGGGCACCACCGAGGACGGCAAGCTGTTCGTCCTGCGCGAGGTGCCTACCGGCACCCCGCTGTCGGACGTGATCGCTGAGAAGGGCGCCGCGTTTACCCCGCAGGAGGTGCGCGATCTGCTTGCGCCGGTGGCCGAGGCGATCGACGATTACGACCTGAAGGGCCTGTCTGGCTTCGTCTCCCGCTCCATCACCCCGGATCGCCTGTTGGTGCAGCCGCAGTGGTCCACCACCCCGGTCAAGCTCACCCTGGTGGGGCCGAGCACTGACCCGGCGGAGAGCGACGAGGCCGCGGCGAAAGGCAACGTGGAGAAGTTCGCCAACGTGGTCGCGCTGATGACTGGCGACGCGCCGCGTACCGGCGCCCGCACCTGCGCCGGAGTGCTGGAGACCGCCCCGGCGGAGCAGGTGGCTATTGAAAAGCCTGACCAGTCCGTGGCGCCGCGCCCGCAGGACGGCTACCGCAAGCCACCGGAGCCCTACGCTTACGGCGCGGACGGCAATTACGTGCGCTCGGTTCCGACGAAGCAGAAAAAGACGGCGCCGTGGCCGTGGATCATTGCCATCCTCGCGTTGCTGCTGATTGCGCTGGCGGCGCTGTGGTACTGGAGCACCCACCGCGGCGAGGACTGGGCCGGTGCGGAGACGCAGATCGCGCAGGACTACCCGAATGTCGTGTCCGAGCGCGCCGGTCAGAAGGGCTGGAAGGATCTCGCGTGCGAGCCGGGCTCGCTGGACACCGACCAGGTGGGCAAGATCCGCTGCGCTAACGATGAGCTGGGTGTTTCTGTCGCGCAGTATGCTTCCGAGTCTGACCGCGACGATGCTGTGCCGGACCTGAGTGAGGCCGTGGTCCTGGGCTCTGGCGAGTGCACGATTTACTCCTACGAGCTGCCGGAGGCTAACCCGCCAGCGTATGTGATGACACCGCAGGACAAGCCGGAGTACCTGTTCATCGTCAATGGTTTCGACGCGGAGAACCAGCGACTGGACCTCCCCGTGTGCGAATAAGCTACGATTATTCGCCGTGACTACGCAGGACTTTTCAGAGCAGCAGCAAATCCGCCGGGAGAAGAGGCAGAGGCTTATCGACGAAGGGCGGGACGCCTACCCCGTCGAAGTCGATCGAACTACGTCTCTGAAGGACCTTCGCGCCAAGTACGACGGCACGCTGGAAGCGGGCGAGGAGACGCAGGACGAGGTCGCCGTTGCCGGCCGCATTATGTTCCAGCGCAACACCGGCAAGCTGTGCTTCGCCACCCTGCAGGAGGGTGACGGCACGCAACTGCAGGTCATGCTTTCCCTGGCTGAGGTCGGCGAAGAGGCGCTGGGCCGGTGGAAGGCCGACACGGACTTGGGCGATATCGTCTCCGTGCGCGGCCGCGTCATCTCGTCGCGTCGCGGCGAGCTGTCCGTGATGGCGAAGTCCTGGCACATGGCCTCGAAGTCGCTCAACCCGCTGCCGGTGGCGTTCGCGGACATGAACGAGGAGCAGCGGGTGCGCCGCCGCTACACCGACCTGATCATGCGCGAGGATGCGCGCACCAACGCCATGACCCGCATCAAGGTCATCGCCGCGGTGCGTAAGTACCTCACGGGTCTGGACTTCGTTGAGATTGAGACGCCGATGCTGCAGACGCTGCACGGCGGTGCCGCGGCACGTCCGTTTGTCACCCGCTCCAACGCGCTGGACATCGACCTGTACCTGCGCATCGCGCCGGAGCTCTTCCTCAAGCGTGCTGTGGTCGGCGGCATCGAGCGCGTCTTCGAGATCAACAGGAACTTCCGCAACGAGGGCGTGGATTCCTCCCACTCCCCGGAGTTCACCATGCTGGAGACCTACCAGGCGTGGGGCACCTACAAGGACGGCGCGGCCACCATGAAGGGGCTTGTGCAGTTCTGCGCCGAGGAAGTCTTCGGCTCCCAGAAGGTCACGCTTGCGGACGGCACGGAGTACGACTTCGGCGGCGAGTGGAAGGTCTTGGAGATGTACCCGAGCTTGAACGAGGCGCTGCAGCGCAAGTTCCCGGGGCAGCCGGAAGTGACCATCGACACCGACGTGGACACGCTCAAGGGCATCGCGGAAACCATCGGCCTGAAGGTGCCGGAAAACGCCGGTTGGCTGCACGGCAAGCTGGTGGAGGAGATCTGGGAGGAGCTGTGCTCCGACCAGCTCTACGAGCCGACCTTCGTGGTCAACTTCCCGGTGGAGACCTCGCCTTTGACCCGCGACCACCGAAGCAAAAAGGGTGTGACCGAGAAGTTCGACCTGTACGTCCGAGGCTTCGAGCTGGCCACCGGCTACTCCGAGCTGGTGGACCCGGTGGTCCAGCGCGAGCGCTTCGAGGACCAGGCCCGCCTGGCCAGCGCCGGCGACGACGAGGCGATGCAGCTCGACGAGGACTTCCTCGCCGCGATGGAGCAGGGCATGCCGCCGACAGCCGGCTGCGGCATGGGCGTGGACCGCCTGCTGATGGCCCTGACCGGCCTGGGCATTCGCGAGACGGTGCTCTTCCCGATGGTGAAGCCGGAGGCCTAACTTCCGCAGTTGTGTGTGGTGGTTATAACCAACTAACGTTTGATGCGACCAACCGTTGTGGTTGAAAGGAGCATCAGCATGGCAACCACCAAGGCGAGCCTGCAAGACCAGGCCGCCGACATCCTCGCCGGCATCGGCGGGGCGGAAAACATCGCGTCGATGACGCACTGCGCGACACGTTTGCGCTTCGAGCTTTACGACGCTTCCCTGGCCGACAAGGACCGCCTCGAGGCAAACCCCAAGGTCATGGGTGCCGTCCCGCAGGGCGGCAACCATTACCAGGTCATCGTCGGCGGCGACGTGGCCACCGTGTACAATGCGATGAACAAGCTGCCCGAGATGGCCGGGCGCGACGTGTCCAACGAGGACCTCAAAGCCCAGCAGCGCGAACGCGCCAAAGGCAAGATGCCGTGGCTGGACGCCTTCTTTGAGTACCTCTCCGACTCCTTCCGCCCTATTTTGGGTGTGCTGCTCGGCGCCTCGCTGATCATTGCCTTCGCCGCGGTGCTCGACGCGTTCCACCTTGTGGACTTCCGCGCCGAGGTGAAGACCCCTGGCTGGCAGTTCGTGGATGCAATGTGGAGCTCCGTGTTCTTCTTCCTGCCGGTGGCGGTGGCCTACAACGCGGGTAAGAAGCTGGACATCGACCCGTGGGTGCCAGCCGCGATCATGCTGGCGCTGTTCACCCCGAACTTCATGGAACTGCCCGACCACCCGGACGCGCGAGTGATCGATCTGTTCGGCGCGCCAACCGACGTCGTCGATGTCTTCGGTCTGCCCATGATCCTCAACGGCTACGACGGCAACGTCTTCGTGCCGCTGATCATGGCTGCCGTGGCTGCCCTGGTGTACAAGGGCCTGCAGAAGATTATCCCGTCCGCGGTGCACATGGTCTTCGTGCCGTTTTTGACCATGCTGATCATGATCCCGGTCACCGCGTTTCTTATCGGCCCGTTCGGCTACCTGCTCGGCGCCTGGATCGGCACCGGCCTGGCCTGGATGAACGGCAACGCGCCGTTCGTATTCGCCCTGCTGATCCCGATGCTCTACCCGTTCCTGGTGCCGCTGGGCCTGCACTGGCCGCTCAACGCGCTGATGCTGGTGAACATTGACACCCTCGGATACGACTTCATCCAGGGCCCGATGGGCGCCTGGAATTTCGCGTGTTTCGGTGCCACCGCGGCGGTGCTGGCGATCTCCCTGCGCGACCGCGACCCGTTGATGCGCCAGACCTCCGGCTCCGCGCTTGCCGCGGGCCTGCTCGGCGGCATCTCCGAGCCGTCGCTCTACGGCATCCACCTGCGTTACAAGAAGATCTACCCGCGCATGCTCGTGGGCTGCTTCGCTGGTGGCCTGACTATCGCGATCCTGGGTACCCCGTTCGGCGGCGTGAAGACGAACGCCTTCGTGTTCACCTCCATCCCGACCATGTTCGTGTTCGACCCGATGTGGGTCTACATGATCGCCATCGCCGTGGCCTTCTTCACCTCCTTCATCATCATCTTCATCACGGACTACCGCACCCCGGAGGAGAAGGCGGACGCGCTCGCCCGCGCCGCTGCCGCGCGCAATGCCGACGAAGCCGAGGAGGCCGAGCTGGTCGAGGACGAGGTCACGGCCACGGATGACCCGGCGAAGCTGACGTCGGCAAGCGATGCGGATGCCACTGTGCTCGCGCCCGTTGCGGGCCAGGCGGTCGCGATGGAAGCACTTTCTGACGCCGCGTTTGCCTCCGGCGCCCTCGGCCAGGCCGTTGGCATCACCCCCGAAAACGCCAAGCTCACCGTGGTCGCCCCGGCGGCCGGCAAGGTGATTTCCGTGGCGAAGACGGGTCACGCCTACGGCATCAAGACGGATAACGGTGTGGAGCTGCTCGTCCACATCGGCGTGGATACGGTCAAGCTCGGCGGCGAGGGTTTCACCCCGCTGGCGGAGAAGAAGCAGATGATCAACGCGGGCGACCCGCTGGCGGAGGTTGACTTCGCCGCCATCGCTGGCCACGGCGTGGACACGACGGTTATCACTACAGTGGTGAACTCGAAGAAGCTTGGCGGCGTGGGTGACGTTGCGGACGGCACGGTCGTCGCCGGCGATCCTATTCTCGAGGTCACAACTGAGGTGAACACGAATGTCTAACCGCACCGTCCTGCACGGCATCGGCGTATCGGCCGGCACCGCGTCCGGTCCGATCGCCGTGGTCACGCCCGCCGTGGGCATCGACGAGCACGAGCCCGCCTCCACTGATCCGGAGGCCGACAGCGAGCGCATCCGCGCTGTGCTTCACGACGTTGCGGCGTCGCTTTCCGCACGCGCCGAGCACGCCAACTCGGACTCGGCGAAAGCCGTGCTGGACGCAACCGCGGGGCTGGCAACCGACAAGGGGTTAATCCGCGGCATCGACAAAGAGCTGAAGAAGGGCACCGGCCCGACGAAGGCGATCCACGACGCGGTGGAGCTCTACGCCAACAAGCTGCGTAAGATCGGCGGCTACATGGCAGAGCGCGTCACCGACCTCTACGACATCCGCGACCGCGCAACCGCGCGCCTGCGGGGCCTGCCGGAGCCGGGGATCCCGGACCTGACCGAGCCGTCCATCCTGATCGCGCACGACCTCGCGCCGGCGGAAACGGCGACGCTGGACAAGAACCTGGTCCTCGGCATCGTCACCGAGGCAGGCGGCGCGACGTCGCACACCGCCATCCTGGCGGCGCAGCTGGGCATTCCGTGCGCTGTGCAGGTCAAGGGCATCGCGGAGGCGACTGTCGACGCACCGCTGATCGCCCTCGACGGCGGCGTCGGCGAGGTGATCGTCGCACCGAACGCATCCGACGTCGACGAGCTGGAGGAGCGCTCCCGCCGCCGTGCGGCTGCCCTGGCCGGCTCCTCCGGCGAGGGCGCGACCCGCGACGGGTACAAGATCAAGCTGCTGGCGAATACCGGCACCGCCGAGGACGCGCAGACGGCTGCGGGCTACGACCTCGAAGGCTCCGGCCTGTTCCGCTCCGAGTTCCTCTTCCTCGACCGCGACTCCGCACCCAGCCTGGAAGAGCAGACCGAGACCTACACGAAGGTGCTCGAGGCCTTCGGCAACCGCCGCGTTGTGGTGCGTACCCTGGACGCCGGCGCGGACAAGCCGTTGTCCTTTGCGGACCTCGGGGAGGAAGAAAACCCCGCGCTGGGGCGCCGCGGTCTGCGCCTCTCGCAGGCGCGCGAAGACCTCCTGGACACCCAGTTGAAGGCGCTTGCAAACGCAACCCGCAACGTCCCCGGCTCCGAGCTGTGGGTCATGGCCCCGATGGTCGCAACCGTGGAAGAAGCTAAGTGGTTCGCCGAGCGCGCCCGCGGCGCTGGGCTGAAGAAGGTCGGCGTGATGGTGGAAACCCCGGCGGCCGCCATCCGCGCCTGGCAGGTGCTGGAAGAGGTGGACTTCGCCTCCATCGGCACGAACGATCTGTCGCAGTACACGATGGCGGCGGACCGGATGCAGGGTGAGCTGGCCGAGCTGCTCTCCCCGTGGCAGCCCGCGGTGCTGTCCATGATCCGCGAGACTTGCCGCGGCGGCGACGCCACCGGCAAGCCGGTCGGTGTGTGCGGCGAAGCGGGCGGCGACCCACTCATGGCGCTCGTACTGGTGGGCCTCGGCGTGAAGTCCCTGTCCATGGCCCCGGGCAAGGTCAACGCCGTGCGCGCTGCTCTGCGCCTGCACGACTTCGACACCTGCCGCCAGATGGCCAACTTCGCCGTCGACGCCCGCACCGCCGCGGGCGCCCGCGAAGCCGTGCTGAACCTCGCTGATCCGGTGCTGAAGGATCTGCTGTAAGTAAATCTTCCGGAGAAAGACTGTGCTGTCTAATCTACATAGACAGCACAGTCTTTCTATATGAGGAGAGTTTCCATGAAACGTTTCGCAGCAGCCGCGTTGGCCACTGCTCTGAGTTTCGCTGCCGTTGCGTGTTCGGCTGAGTCCGCTGAAGACGAGCCGATCACGGTGCTTGCACAAGCCACCCCGCATGCCGAAATCCTGCGGTATGTGGACGAGTCCAATCCGGACTACGAGCTGGACGTCAAAGTTGTTCCCGGCGGGCCGGACCCGAACATGTCGGTATCTAACGGCTCTGCGGACGCGAATTTCTATCAGCACCCGCCGTACCTCCACGATTGGGAGAATGAGACCGGCGAACATCTGGTCAACGTCGTCGGCGTCCACATTGAGCCGTTGGGAATGTACTCGAACGCTATCGACGCCATTGATGAGCTGGAGGACGGCGCGAAAATCGTGACGCATAATTCACCGTCCAATCTCGCTCGAGCGCTTATACTGCTCGAGGCGAATGGGGTCATCGGTTTGGATCAGGGCGTCGATCCGGACAATGTGTCCAAGATCAACCTGCAGTCAATCGCTTCGAACCCGAAGAATGTAGAGATCGTGCCGGTGGAGGACACTCTGGTCATCCAGTCGCTTTCGGATAAGACCGTCGACGGCGTTATTGCCACATCCAATTTCGCGCTGGAGGTTGGGCTCAGCCCGGCGCAGGATGCAGTCATCGCGGAGAGCCCGGAGAACAACCCCTACGTGAACATCCTCGCGGCCAACGAAGAAGCGGCGAAGGATCCGCGAATGGAGAAGTTGGCTGCGGACCTCTCGTCGCCGGAAACGGCTGAGTGGATCCGGCAGAAGTACGAAGGTTCGGTCATCCCGGCGAACTCATGATGATCTACGGAATCGACGTCGACGGGCAAGGGCGTTGCGCTCACTGGCACTCCGAGCGCGACGTCGCTGCCAACACGTGCGGGGCCTGCGAGAAATTATGGGCCTGTTCGCTGTGCCACGATGAGTTGGCCGATCACGGCTTTGTGCCCGTCGATAGGCAATTGCCCTCCGTGATGTGCGGCGCGTGCGGGCGCATGATGACGCATGCCGAATACGGCGCGTCCTGCCCCTCGTGCGGGCACCCTTTTAACCCCGGCTGCAAGGCCCACGAGGACGTGTATTTCAGGCCTGTTCGCTAAGGGTGAACATTGCCTCTCACCTGCGCTTATCGACGACCTTGCGGGTACATGCGAACAAACCAGGGAAGTGATGTCGGACCCCAGCGTTATGGTGGTGGACAACTGATTTAGGAAAGAAGGGGTCAGCCACATGTTCGAGCGGTTTACAGACCGGGCCCGCCGCGTCATCGTCCTTGCACAGGAGGAGGCGCGCGAGCTCAACCACAATTACATGGGCACCGAGCACATCCTGCTCGGCCTGATCAAGGAAGGCGAGGGCGTCGCAGCGAAGGCGCTCGAGTCCATGGGCATCAACCTCGACGACGTGCGCCGCGAGGTCATCGACATTATCGGCCACGGCACCCAGCCGGTGACCGGCCACATCCCATTTACTCCGCGCGCGAAGAAGGTGCTGGAGCTTTCTCTGCGCGAGGGCCTGCAGATGGGCCACAAGTACATCGGCACCGAGTTCCTGCTGCTCGGCCTCATCCGTGAGGGCGACGGCGTGGCAGCCCAGGTGCTGATCAAGCTCGGCGCGGATCTGCCGCGCGTGCGCCAGCAGGTTATCCAGCTGCTGTCCGGCTACGAGGGCGGCGAGGGCCAGAACCCGGAGTCGCCGCAGCAGGGCCAGCCGGGCTTCGCGGGTGCCGGCGCGGGTCCGCGCGCTGGCGGCGGCCCACAGGGCGGCGAGCGCTCCAACTCGCTGGTGCTGGACCAGTTCGGCCGCAACCTCACCGCAGCGGCGAAGGAAGGCAAGCTCGACCCGGTTGTCGGCCGCGACAAGGAAATCGAGCGCGTCATGCAGGTGCTGTCGCGCCGCACCAAGAACAACCCGGTGCTCATCGGCGAGCCCGGTGTGGGTAAGACCGCCGTTGTGGAGGGCCTCGCCCTGGACATCGCCAACGGCAAGGTCCCGGAGACGCTGAAGGACAAGCAGGTCTACTCCCTCGACCTGGGCTCCCTTGTCGCCGGTTCCCGCTACCGCGGCGACTTCGAGGAGCGTCTGAAGAAGGTGCTCAAGGAGATCAACCAGCGCGGCGACATCATCCTGTTCATCGACGAGATCCACACGCTCGTCGGTGCAGGTGCCGCCGAGGGTGCTATCGATGCGGCGTCGCTGCTGAAGCCGAAGCTGGCCCGTGGCGAGCTCCAGACCATCGGTGCGACCACGCTGGAGGAGTACCGCAAGCACATTGAGAAGGACGCGGCTCTTGAGCGCCGCTTCCAGCCGGTGCAGGTGGACGAGCCGTCCGTCGAGGACACCGTGCAGATCCTCAAGGGTCTGCGCGACCGCTACGAGGCGCACCACCGCGTGTCCTACACCGACGACGCGCTCAAGGCGGCGGCAACGTTGTCGGACCGCTACATCAACGACCGTTTCCTGCCGGACAAGGCCGTCGACCTTCTCGACGAGGCCGGCGCCCGCATGCGCATCAAGCGGATGACCGCCCCGGAAGACCTGCGCGAGGTGGACGACCGCATCTCCGAGGTGCGCAAGGAAAAGGAAGCGGCGATCGACGCCCAGGACTTCGAAAAGGCCGCCGGCCTGCGCGACACCGAGCGCAAGCTGGGGGAGGAGCGCTCCGCCAAAGAGAAGAAGTGGCGCTCCGACGACCTGGAGGAGATTGCCGAGGTCGGCGAGGACCAGATCGCGGACGTGCTGGCCAACTGGACCGGCATCCCGGTGTTCAAGCTCACCGAGAGCGAGTCGAACCGCCTGCTCCACATGGAAGATGAGCTGCACAAGCGCATCATCGGACAGGATGAGGCAGTCAAAGCCGTCTCCCGCTCCATCCGCCGCACCCGTGCCGGCCTGAAGGATCCGAACCGTCCGTCCGGCTCCTTCATCTTCGCCGGCCCGTCCGGTGTGGGTAAGACGGAGCTGTCCAAGGCTCTGGCTGAGTTCCTCTTTGGCGACGACGACTCCCTGATCCAGGTGGACATGGGCGAGTTCCACGACCGCTTCACCGCCTCGCGCCTCTTTGGCGCCCCTCCGGGATACGTCGGCTACGAAGAGGGTGGCCAGCTCACCGAGAAGGTGCGCCGCAAGCCGTTTAGCGTGGTGCTTTTCGACGAGATCGAGAAGGCGCACAAGGAGATCTACAACACCCTGCTGCAGGTCCTCGAGGAGGGGCACGTCACCGACGGCCAGGGCCGCAACGTGGACTTCAAGAACACGGTGCTGATCTTTACCTCGAACTTGGGCACCTCGGATATCTCCAAGCCGGTCGGCCTGGGCTTCACCGGCGACACCGCCGCGGATTCCGATGCGCAGTACGAGCGCATGAAGGGCAAGGTCCACGACGAGCTGAAGAAGCACTTCCGCCCTGAGTTCCTGAACCGCATCGATGAGATCGTGGTGTTCAAGCAGCTCAGCCAGGACGAGATTGTCAAGATGGTGGACCTGCTCATCGGCCGCGTGGACAAGAACCTGGCCGCGCAGGACATGGGCATCGAGCTGACCGAGAACGCGAAGAACCTGCTCGCGGTCCGCGGCTTCGACCCGGTGCTGGGCGCCCGCCCGCTGCGCCGCACGATCCAGCGCGAGATCGAGGACATCCTGTCGGAGAAGATTCTGTTCGGCGAGATCGGCGCCGGCGAGATCATCACCGTGGACGTCGAGGGCTGGGACGGCGACGTCGAGGCCGCACGCAAGGAGCGCGGCAAGGCTGCGCCGGACGCGAAGTTCACCTTCACGCCGCGCCCGCGCCCGCTGCCAGCCGAGGCCTTCGACGTGGAGCCCGAGGACGAGGTCCGCGACATCGAACCGGAGCACACCCAGCCGGAGTCCGAGGCCTCAGAGTTCCCGGACGAGCGCGAAGATCAGAAGGGCAACGAGGGCAAGGACGGCAACGAGGGCAACGGCCCCGAGCCGGTGTAAGCCCACAAGCCCAAGGCGCCGAGGATTGCGACAACGATTGCTGTGATCTCTACGGCGTTGAGCCCCTCCACCACCTCATACTCGGGGTGGTCGGAGGGGCACACCTGTTTCATGGGCTTGCCTTTGAAGCGGTCGGACAACCAGTCTGAAACGTTGCCGGTCTGCAGCACCAGCGGCAGCGCGTGGCCGGAACCCGGAGCGCGCGGGGTGAGCTCGCGGCGGCCGGACGACAAGGGTTGCGTCGGCGACCCCGGCACCACCACGCGGCGGTACTCCACGTCGGCGTCGATTGCGCAGTAGTCCTCGGCCAGTTGGGTGGCCTGCGGCTCCGGGACAAGGTCGTCGTCCGGGTTGGTCAGCACCATGATCGGCGCGTTCGGCTTCACCTTGCCCAGTTTGTTGTGCTCGAGGTATTTGCCGATGCGCTCGTCTTCTTCCGCGATCTCGGCGAACGTCTTTCCGTCGACGAACATGTCGTCGGTGATCTTCGGGGCGTTCATCGACGCATCGATAACGCACGACGTTTTCAGGTCCTCCAGCAGGGCCTTGCCGTTGTCGGTGAGATAACCGTCGAGAGCCTCGTGGAATTCGGGGTAGGTTTCCGAGTAGCTGGCGGCGGCGAAACCCGCCACGGCGGTGAGCATCGGTGCGGACGCCTGCTGCAGCACGCCCAAGGGGTCGGCCGGGGGAGCGCCGGAAAAGGTGCCCACCACGTTGAGCTCCGGGGCGTAGTCGCCGACGAGCTCCGCGGCCGCCGCAGCTGCTCCACCGCCCTGGGAGTAGCCCCAGAACGCCACCTTTTCGCCCCGTTTGGCTACGGCCCGGGCGGCGTCAATCACTGCCCGGCCCTGGTCGACGCGGTTGAGGTAGGTGTGCAGGCCGTCGGTGCCCAGGCCCATGTAGTCGGTAACTACCACGCGGTAGCCGTCGTCGAGAAGCATCTGCACCATTGGCACCTCGTAGTTGATGTTCACCGTGCCGTTGGGCCCAAGGGAGGACAGCATCGACGACGCCGCCGACGGCGCGCACTGGTCTCCCAGGCCGCGCGTGCCGGGGGCGAGAACGATCAGGCCCTTTGCAAACGGACGGTCGTATAGCGCGCCGGTGACCGGCACCTTCTCGCCGCGCTCGTTGACGGAGGTGTAGCGGATGCGCTTGCCGTTGGTGCCCAGCACCCACTTTTTCGCGTCGAGCTTTCCAGGAGTGTTACCCGCCGCGCCGTCAAGCGCCCGCGATGACATCTCTGGGAGAGACGAAAGCGACGACGCGTCACCGATCACCTCGAAGGTGGACGAGCCGACCGACGACAACGACGACAGGGACTCCGCGCTCAAATCCTCAGCGTGCGCAGAGGGACAAATCAGGAGAGGGACAGCAAAAAGACACCACCGTTTACGCATGGAAAGCAGTGTAAGCTCCCGCCCATGGGAATTCAGTACCGCAAGCGCCAAAAGATCAGCGACGGCAGCTGGCTCAACTACTCCAAGTCCGGTGTGTCCGCGTCGAAAAAGATCGGGCCGGTCACCTTCAACTCCCGCGGCGGCGTGTACGTGAAGCTACCCGGCGGGCTGCACTACCGCGGCAGGTGGAAGTAACCCTTCTCGTCTTGTTCGGCCAGGCCGTCCTCGAGCAGTGAAAACAGCGCGCGGGAAAGCTGTGCGGGGTCGTGCCAGAGGTCGTCGATAAGCTTTTGCTCCACTGGGCTGTCGGACTCCCGCAACAGACGCATGATCTTGCCGCGCACTTGGCGGTCGGTGCCGTGGAACTTCTGCGAGCGCTTCTTCACCTCGGCTTCCGGTTTGCCGGCTGCGAGCCATGCGCACTCAGCGCTCACCGGGCACTCCCTGCATTTCGGCGCCCGCGCCGTGCACACGAGCGCGCCGAGCTCCATCAGCCCAACAGAAAACTCGGGGCCATTCTGTTCCGGCAAGAGCTCCGCAACCTGCTCGATTTCCTTCTTGCCGGGCGCCCCGAGCGCCTCGCCGCGCTCCACGCGGGCCACCACGCGCCGCACGTTCGTGTCCACCACCGGCACATTTTTGCCGTACGCGAAGCACGCCACCGCCCGCGCGGTGTAGTCGCCGATCCCGGGGAGCGCCAGCAGCTTATCGACGTCCTCCGGCACCACCCCGCCATGCTCATCCACGATGACCTGCGCACATTCTTTCAAGCGCAGAGCCCGGCGCGGGTAGCCCAGACTGCCCCAGGCGCGCAGGATCTCGTCTGTGCCAGCCTGCGCGAACGCCGCCGGGGTGGGCCATCGCCCCATCCATTCCTGCCAGATCGGAGCGACGCGCTCGACCTGGGTTTGGTGGCTCATCACCTCGCTGAGCAGCACGCCCCAGGGAGACGTCGACGAGTTTCGCCACGGCAGCTCGCGGGCGTTGGCTCGGTACCAATCGATGATCTTGTTTGGGCGCAGTTTCGTCACAATGCGTGCAACAATAGTGGTCATGACTGACGTAACCGATCTCCAGGCCGCGACCACACCCCGCGAGGTGTGGGAGCTGCTGAAAGCCGGCAACGAGCGCTTCGCCACCGGCAACACCGCGGACCCGCGCCGCGACCCCGCTACCCGCCAGCAGCTCACCTCCGGCCAGAACCCGGCGGTGTGCGTGGTGGGCTGCTCGGATTCCCGCGTGCCCATTGAGCTGCTTTTCGACGCCGGCTTCGGCGACATCTTCGTCATCCGCACCGCCGGCGGTTGCGTGGACTCCGCAGTGTCCGCCTCCGTCGAGTTCGCAGTGGACGGCCTCGGGGTGGATCTGGTGCTCTTCCTCGCCCACGAGAAGTGCGGTGCGGTAGGTGCCGCTGTTTCCGCGCTCGAGTCGGGCGACATCCCTCCGGGGCTGACGCGCGTGTTTGTGGAGAAGATCTCGCCGGCCGTGGCCGAGGCGAAGACCCGCGGTGAACAGGTGGAGCAGGCGCACGCCCGCAATGGCGCGGAGCACCTGGTGGCGCGTATCCCGTCTGTCATTTCCGGACTGGAGAAGAAGACGGTCGGAGTGGTCGGCGCGCGGTACCGCCTGTCCGACGGCCGTGTCGAGACCACCTACGAAAACTTCGGCGATTAAGTTATAGGCATGTCGAACCAGCGCCCACTTCCTCCGGAGATCTACATGCGCCGCCGCGTGGCGGCCCTCGTCATCCTGTTGGTGGTTGTGGCGCTTTTGGTCTGGGGGCTGTCCGCGTTCGCCCGCAGCGGAAAGACGGACGAGGCGGAAAACACTCCCGAAACCGTAGCCGAGGCCCCGTCTACCACCCTGGCCACCGAGCCGACGGTGCAGCTTTCCGAGGAGAGCACGGCACCGTCATCTTCGGAGGCGCCTACCGAATCCACCCAGCCGAGCGAGGAAACCGCCGCCGCCCCGGTGAAGAAGGGCAGCTGCGAGCTGGCTGACCTGAAGATTCACGCCTCCAGCAACCAGCCCTCGTACGCGGTTGGGGTCCAGCCGGTGTTTTACATGGAGGTGGAAAACCCGACCGACACCGACTGCGTGATCAACCTGGACGACAACCTGCTGCGCTTCGAGGTCTACGACATGGCCACCAACGACCGCATCTGGTCCGACACCGACTGCTACCCGCCGGTGGCGGCAGGAAACGTCGAGTTCGCGCCGGGCGAGAAGCGTCGCTGGGAAGCCCGCTGGTCCGCCACCGCATCGCAGCCGGGGCAGTGCGAGAACCGCCCGGAGGTAACGGCCGGCTCCTACTTCCTGCACGGCGTGATCGGGGACAACGCCTCCGACGCCAGCCCCTTCAACATCACCTAAGCCGCTCGAGCGCCTGCGAATACGCGGGCGAGCCCGAGAACACGCCGAAGTCGCGCAGGTAATTCACGGCCCACCCCATTGCCTCGGCATCGCCGGCTTCGCGCGCCCGCTGGTGCACCGACTCAAACACCATCGCGGATTCCTCGAAGCGTTCGCAGCAAAACAGTGACACCGCGTTGTCGCAGAGCGTAAACAGGGTTTCCCTCGAGTTGTTCGACTCCGCGGCGACTGGCAGGGCCCACGACGACAGGTCCACCGCCTCCGCCGCGCGCTGTGTTTTCTGCAGCGCGGTGACCACGTTGCCTACGTACTGAGAACCCAGACCGTCCGTCGCGCCACTATCCATGTACTCGGAAAAAGCGAGCTCAAGACGTTTCCGCGCCGACGGCCACAGCTCGCCGAACCCGGGGTCTGCCGCGGAGGCGACCCACTGCGCCACCGCGGACGCCCCGTGCAGGCGCCACCAAAGCTCCCCCTCTCCAGAGTCCACGATCTCCTGGGTGGGGGAGACCAAATACAGCGCGGTATCGAACTCGTCGGCACGCAACAGCCTGCGCATCACCAACGAGTAGCGGCGCAGCGCGGTGTCCGGGTCTGCACCGGCGGTGTCCATGAGCAGGCAGGCCACGGCGTCGCGCACCGCGCCCAAGTCCATGTAGTTCGCGGCCTTCACCAGAGCCAGATCGATCTCCTCCATGCCAGGGCACATTCGCTCCGGAAGCTGTGACAGCGCATCCAGAAACGCGAGGGCGTCCAGGGGCCGCTGCGCTTCGTCCGCAAGCAGGGCGAGCTGGAACACCACCACGTAGTCCAGCGACGGGTGGAACGTCACCGCACCTGCCGCGTCGAAAATCTGGCGGGCCTGCTCCGTGCCCAGGTCCAGGTCCTGCAGCACCATCACCTGTTCCACCAGCTCGTCCGGCTCCGGCAGGTGCGCCCCGACCGGAAACGTTAAAGAAAACACCACCGTGTCCGCGAAATCCGCCAGGTCGAGGGAATACCCATCCACGCGCCTGCACGTTCCCCCGAAAGCCTCCGTCAGCGACGCCACCCGCGGGTCCGTGCCCGGCCAGCGCGGGGAGGTGTACCGCACGAGCGGATATTCCCCCAACCCAGCGTCCACCGCGACCGCGAAGAACTCCCCGAGGGCACCCATCGCCTCCGCCGGATCCTCGATGAACGGCTCGGTGCCGGAGACCAGCCCCAACGCCTGGCCGTGCAACCCTCCCCGCAGAAGAAACGTCGCCGTCTCAATCACTACAACAACATGGTCTGAATCTGCCGTGTGTTCGCGGAGCACGTGAATAGCCCGCTGAATTTCCCCCGATTTCATGGCGCCTACTGTAGCAAGGACAGCGCCTCCGCGAGGGTGGAGACGGGGCGGACCGTCAGGCCGTCGATACGCAACTGCTCTCCCGCGGGCACGATGGCGCCGGTGTAGCCCATGCGCGCCGCTTCCTGGAGGCGCCGGCCGAGGTTGGGCACGCGCCTGATCTCGCCCGCCAGGCCTACCTCGCCCACAACCACGGTTTTCGCAGGCAGCGGCTTCTCGTGCAGGCTCGACCACGTGGCAAGCGCGACGGCGAGGTCCGTGGCTGTCTCCGTGATCTTCACCCCGCCGACGGTGGCCACGTATGCGTCCTTGTCGTTCGTGCGCTCCCCGCAGCGCGCCTGCAGCACCGCCAGCACCATGGGCACCCGGTTGAAATCCAGGCCGGTGACCACGCGCCGCGGGCTCTTGTTCACCGGGTCCACGGTCAGCGCCTGCACCTCCGCGAGGATGGGGCGCACGCCGTCCATCGCCACCGTCACCGCCGACCCGTCCGGCGTTTGCCCGCGGTGCGACAGGAACAGCCCCGACGGGTCCGGCACCTCCCGGATGCCGCCGGAGGTTTGCTCGAAGCAGCCGACCTCATCGGTTGCGCCGAAGCGGTTCTTGATGCCCCGGAGCATTCTTAACGACGACTGCCTGTCCCCCTCAAAGTTCAACACCACGTCCACCAGGTGCTCCAGCACGCGCGGGCCAGCGACGTTGCCGTCTTTAGTCACGTGCCCCACCAGCAGCACCGGGATATTCGTGGTCTTCGCCAGCGTGGTCAGCGCCGCCGTCACCGCGCGCGACTGCGCCACGCCACCCGCCACGCCTTCGACGCCGGCGGCGTGCATGGTCTGCACCGAATCCACGATCAGCAGCGAGGGTTTCAGCTGCTCCACGTGGCCGAACACCACGTCCAGGTTGGACTCGGCGGCCAGATACAGCGTGTCCACCAGCGCCTCCGTGCGCTCGGCGCGGGCGCGGACCTGGCCCGCGGACTCCTCCGCCGTGACGTAGAGCGCTTTGCGCCCCTGCTTCGCCCAGCGCGACGCCACCTCCAGCAGCAGGGTGGACTTGCCCACGCCGGGCTCGCCAGCCATCAGCACGACAGAGCCGGGCACCACGCCGGAGCCGAGCACGCGGTCCAGTTCCCGGATACCGGACTTCACCGTCTTCGTCGCCGCTGCCTCGACCTTCGTGATCGGGCTTGCGGGGGCGGACGGCGTCAGCGAGGACGTCTTCACCGGGCCCGACGCAACCGGCGACTCCTCTTGGAGCGTGCCCCAGGACCCGCACTCGGGGCAGCGGCCGAGCCACTTCGGGGAGGAGTAGCCGCACTCGGTGCAGGTGTGGATAACACGGGGTTTCTTTGCCATGCGCCACACCGTATAACACGGCCCCGACACGGCGTTCGAACACGAAAAAACCGCTGGTCAAACCAGCGGCAAATTCTAAAAGAAGAACTAAACCTCGCGGTCCACCTGGCCGGAAGCCAGCGTCGGGGCGGACACGGTCGCGTCCACATCCACCGAGCCGGTGTCGAACTTGAAGGTGACCGGGACGTTGCCGCCGTAGGCGAAGCCCTCGTTCACCAGGGAGGTGGCGGTGTACTCGATGCAGTTGTCGTTCTTGTCCTGCGGCATACGCTCCAGGCCGTCCTTGGAGTCCGCGACCAGCGCGCAGTTGTAGGAGATAGCGGAGGTGCTGGACACGGTCGCCGGCTTACCGTCCACCTCGACGGACTTCAGGGTGTGGTCCTTCATGGAGGTGTCCTGGTTGGTGGCGGTGAACTTCAGGGCGGCCTGGCCGTCCTCAGCGAGCACCACGGTCACGTCGTGCACAGCGACGGAGCCGTCCTCGGTGGAGGCGCTAGCGCCGTCAACGGCCGCGACCTGGTTCGAGGTCTGGGTGATCTGGCCGGCGGAGCAGCCGACGAGGGCCAGGGTTGCGCAGCCAGCGACGGCGGCGGCAGCGACGCGCTTCAGGGACTTCACGGGGGTGTCCTCCATCATCAAACTCATTCGAGGGTTTTCTCCGCATTACTCTAGCGTCCGCACAGCAAGTTTTCCCACTTGCTCCCCCTATTGGGCGAGCCGACCTTTGGTCGTCGATAAGCAAAATGCTCGGTGGTAGGGTGTTGGGGTCTGAACTTCGCCTAACGACGCAAGGAGCCGCAATGGAATTCAAGGTCGGAGAAGTGGTCGTGTACCCGCACCACGGAGCGGCCCGCATCGCCGACATCGAGCAGCGCGAGATGCGCGGGGAGACGCTCGATTACCTGGTGCTGCAGATTCTCCACTCGGACCTTGAAGTGCGCGTTCCGGTGAAGAACTCCGAGCTGGTCGGTGTGCGCGACGTCGTCAACGAGGAAGGCCTGCAGAAGGTGTTCTCCGTCCTGCGCGAGACCGACGTGGAGGAGGCGGGCAACTGGTCCCGCCGCTACAAGGCCAACCAGGAGCGCCTCGCGTCCGGCGACATCAACAAGGTGGCCGAGGTGGTCCGCGACCTCTGGCGCCGCGACCAGGGCAAGGGCCTTTCCGCAGGTGAGAAGCGCATGCTGGGCAAGGCGCGCCAGATTCTCGTCGGCGAGCTCGCGCTGGCGGAGCCGGTGGACGAGAAGAAGGTCGAGGAGATGGAAAAGCAGATCCAGGCCATCATCGACGCGCAGGTCAAGGCCGGTATTTCCGAGGATCCGGGCCAGATCGACGACGATGACGAGGTGGATCTGGACGACCTCTCCTTCGACGACGAGGATGACGACAAGTAAATTGCGCCGCGAAACAGTGGCGGTCGTCGCCGCCGCCGGCCAGGGAACCCGGTTGGGCGCCGAGGTGCCCAAGGCGTACGTGGAGCTCGGCGGCCGCACGCTGCTCGAGCGCTCCGTGGCCACGATGTCCGAGGTAGTCGACCATGTCGTCGTTGTGGTCGGCCCGTCGATGGAAGCGCGCGCCCGCGAACTTCTCGCGGACTATACGGTCCAATTCGTGCACGGGGGCGCGGAGCGCGCGGACTCCATCTTCGCCGCTTTGCGGGCAATTTCGCTTGACGACGCCTGCGTGGTCGTCCACGACGCCGCCCGCGCGTTAACCCCCGCCGCAATGGTCTCCCGCGTGGTCGACGCTGTGCTGGGTGGCGCCCCCGCCGTCGTTCCGGTGGTGCCGGTTGCGGACACGGTGAAGCGGGTATCGGGACAGACTATCGAAGCAACCCTGGACCGGTCCGCGCTGCGCGCCGCCCAGACGCCGCAGGGCTTTGACCTGCGGATGCTGCGTGAGGCGAACGAGAAGTACCTCGCCGAAACGCCTGCGTTTGTCGCCACCGACGACGCCTCGTTGATGGAGTGGTTCGGGGTGCCGGTGGTGTCTGTAGAGGGGGATCCCATGGCGTTCAAAATCACCACCCCGCTGGACCTGAAGCTCGCGGAAAGCGTGGCCGGCGCAGTCTAGGGCCCGTGTCGGGGTCGTTTGCTATAGGTATGCGTGGGGGATTTTCGCGTTTTTAGGCGTTCGAAAAAGTTGCCGAAAAAAGTTTTGAAAACCCTTGACTCTGGTTACTGGTCGGCATTATGTTCGATATTAGTTTCGGGAAGGAGGGTGAGACATGAGCGGAACATTTGTCACAGAAAAGGAAGGTTGTCCGGTCGCAGCTGCAGGCCAGGCGATGCGGGAAGCGGAGTTTGCAATCTTTCACCGGTACGCCAAACCGTTGGTGGAGGTAGAGGACTTCGAACTAGAGGCCTATTCCATCGCGATGGCAGTCGGCGAGAGCCAGAGTTGGGCTGAAAGCGGGATCCTCGGGTACTCGGTGCTGGCGGATTTGCCGAAGCTGTGTGCGCTGCAGGAGGAGACCCGCAGGTTGGACGTTCGGAGGTTGTCGGCCATCGAGTCCACACTGAACCGTCTCAATGACCTGGCCACGCCAGGCATTCTCGCGGACATGGATGAGTACCTGGTCAAGGTGTTCACGCCGAAGCGGGTGGGGGCGGAGTTGCCGTCGCCAAGCTCGCTGCGTCGCCGCCTGCGCGAGCGGATCCAGCGCATCGATTCCGACCTCGCGCCGAACCAAAAGAAGATCAAGGAGCGGAAGAAAGAAAAAGACATGCCGTTCGGCACCTGCCGGAGCCACTTCTACGGCCAGGACGACGGCGACGCGGGACTGAACGTCGAGGGCGATCCCGCCACGGTCGGCCTGATGGAGCGCTACACCGAACAAGTGGCGCGCGAGCACAAGCTCTCGCAGGACGATGCGATCAAGGCCATCCTCACCGGTGACATTCGCGCGACGCCCAAGGTCGTGCTCTACATGTTCACCTCGAAAACGCCGGGCAGCTCCTACTACATTCCCAACTTCGGCTGGACGGACGCCGACGGCACCGCCGCGGTGGAACAGATGCTGGAGGACAACCCGCCCCACATCGTGGACCTGGACGAAGCCGAGCGTGCCGAAACCGAGGCATACGTGCCCACCGCTGCCACCCGCGCGCTGGTGCAGGCCCGCGACGGGGTCTGCCTCTGGCCCGGCTGCAACGTGAAGGCCGAAAACTGCCAGCTGGACCACCGCATCCCGTACGACGAGGGCGGTAAGACCGCCGCGTCCAACCTGTTCAGCCTGTGTGCACACCACCACAACGTCAAGACCGATCGTCGCGTGTACTACGTGCCAGACCCTGTCACCGGCGAAATTGTGTGGCTGCACGCGGACGGCACCTTTCAGGTCTCCGCCCCGGAAGGGTTCATCACCGATTACCTCCAGCCGACGAACCCGAGATGGAAGACGACGCTTGAGAAACGCCGCCAGAAACGCAAGGACCGCGCCGAGTTCTACAACCGGTGTCACTCCGCGGTGGAGAAGTACGAAAACGACTTCGACTACGACGCATGCATGGCCACGATCCGCGCGATGGAGGACCGGTTCGGCATGACATTCGAGTATCCGCCGGAAAAGCAACCGGAGGACTCATTGGATATCCTCGCCGCGCTGGAAAAGCAATGGAAGGAAATGGAGTGCGAGGAGATGCAGGAGTACTACGCCGTCCGCGACTACCCGCCGGACCCTGAAGTAGCTTCGTACGTATGACAAATCTTCGAGTAGGCACGGCGTTCGACGCCCACCAGATCCAACCCGGGAAAGAATGCTGGATCGCCGGCATCCTCCACGAAGGCCAGGACGGCTGCGAGGGCCACTCGGACGGCGACGTGGTCAGCCACGCCATCGTCGACGCCGTGTTGTCCGCCTCCGGCCTGGGCGACCTCGGCTCCTTCGTCGGCGTCGGCCGCCCGGAGTACGACGGGGTGAAAGGTGTCCAGCTTCTGCAGGAGCTCAAAGAGCTTCTCGACGCCCACGGCCACAGCGTCGTCAACGTCTCCGCCCAACTCATCGGCCAAACCCCGAAGATGTCGCCGGTGCGGGAGGAAGCGGAACGGGTGCTCTCGGAGGCGCTTGGCGCCCCGGTATCGGTGTCGGCGACGACGACGGACCACATGGGGTTCACCGGCAGCGGGGAGGGCCGTGCGGCCATTGCAACGGCGTTGGTGGAACGAAAGTTCCCTATTTCGTAACGAAAGTTCCTTACCTGCGGTTTTAGCTTCCGTCCAGGAAGTTGCAGGGTTAGCGTGACCGCATGCGAAAAATACGTACAGCGCTCGCTGCGGTGCTTGGAACGGTCGCGGTGGCCCACGCCCCCATCGCGGCGGCAGTCCCGGCGATGCCGCAGGGGTACCCCATCGAGAACCTGGACACGGAGTGCGACGCCGGTGTCACGCCGGAGTGGCGCTACGGCGAAACTGCGCGCCGCTACCTGGCGGACGGCACCCTCCAGTTCACCAACCGCACCGACCAGACCGTGCCCTACACGGCAACGGTAGAGACGGGCACGAACCGCAAGATTGAGGCCAACTCGAAGGCGGTCCTGCCGAACGGCTGGGACACCACCGCGAAGGCCGACATCGGCCTGAAGGAGTCCAACGGCTGGATCGAGGGCGAGACCTTCGGCCCGATCGAGCTCGGCCCGGGCGAGTCCTTCCGCGTGGATTACGGCGTGCTGGAGAAGGACTTCATCTCCATGTTTGTCACCTGCGACAACGGCGTGCTGCGCAACGGCCCCGGCGCGAACGTCATCCGCGGCACCGGCCCTGCGGAGCGCTACGCGTTCGCATACATCATTAAGGCGGACGGCTCTGTGTCCAACCTGGCCATGGAGATCCCTGCCCGTGCTGAGGGCGCGAACTCGAAGCCTGCCGGCGACACGTACACCGCCACCTCTGGGCCGAGCTTGGAGAAGGTGGCGGGGGAGCGGGATGCCGTCGTGAAGCCTGATGCTTCCTTCCGCCGCGACGCAGAGTGGCCGCAGCTGAACGAGCCGGCACGCGAGGGCGACAAGTCCTGGTACCCGCACGACATCGAGGCGGTCGCGCCGACCTTCCGCAAGCCGGGCTACTCGCAGGACTTCCTTAACTGGTCCAAGGGCGACTACACCTTCCGCCCCGTGACGGATTATGTCGTCGGCGCGGAGAACGACCAATACCTGAATTGGATGGGCGAAGACGGCCGGCTGCCGGAAGGCTGGCTCACCTCCGTCGGGGCGGTCAAGCGCGCCTACATGCCGGTGAACACCCCGCTGAAACCCATCGACCTGAAGCCGGGCGACCGCGTCCGCGTCGAGTACGGCACGACGATGACGCGCATCAACTACAGCGAAATCTCCGCCGGCCGCGACGGCAAGTACTCCCGCGTGGTCACACACCCGCAGTCGGCGGCGCCGTCCGGTTTCTGGGCGGAAGCCACCGTGACCAGCAAGGACGGAACCGAGCGGATCATCGACGTCACGCCGGACGAGTACCGCAACCTCCCCGTACCCACCCAAACCTACCTCTAAGGAACAACCATGAAACGCACCATCGCTTTGCTCACCACCGCCGCCGTCGTCGCTCTCGCCCCGGCCGCAAACGCCCTGCCGCAGCGCACCTACGACGAGACGAACCCGACCACCATCGGCGACAAGTGCGCCAACCCGGGCGACCGCGGCCAGACCGTGGAGATCGTCCGCAGCTACTTCGACGGTTCCGCAGGCACCTGGACCGTGGCCAACTACAACGACGAGCCGCTGCCCGTGACCCGCTCGATCACCGAGACCAAGACCAAGACGTGGAACGTCACCGCGGGCCTGAGCTTCGACGTGGCCAAGCTGATCCAGTTCACCTTCTCCACCAGCTACACGAACGAGCAGTCCTACGAGGTCGGCGAGAAGGTCGGCCCGTACAACATCGCCCCAGGCAAGACCGCCGTGCTGCAGGCCGGCTGGATCGTCTCTGACTTCAAGGGCCAGGAGACCGTGTGCGGCGAGGGCGGCACCTGGGAAGCGGCCGGCAACACGTTCACCGCGACGATGCCGAAGGAGCGCCACGTCCGCGTGAGCACCCGCGAGAACACTGACTGGGGTGCGTAAATGAAACGGGTCATCCCTGCGTTGGCGGCCTGCCTGGTTTTCGCTGCCCCCGCTAACGCGCAGTCCTACGACTTCGAGCTCCCGCAGCGCTGGAACGAGAACCTCGCCCCGGGCAGCCACTGCGCCACCCCGGGCATGACCGACACCTACGTCGACGCCACCCGCCGCTGGTTCAAGCAGACCGACGCCGCGAGCGTTGGCAACGACACCGAAGGCCCGGTGCCGGTGGAGCAGACCGTGAAGCAGAAGCGTGTGCAGACCCTGGAGGTGTCCGGAACCTTCACACCGAAGGGCGACCTGGTGAAGAACGTCTCCCGCGCGTACGGCTGGAACTACGTGCACCAGGCCACCTGGTCGCTGAACCAGGTGGTCGGCCCGTACACCCTCGACGCCGGCAAGCAAGGCCGGCTGGTGTGGGGCTTCACCATGCTCGACGGCGACGCGCAGGACGTGAAGTGCAGCGCGGACCAGGTCTGGGAGCCGGTTGGCAAGCCATACGAGTTCAGCGTTCCGGAGGCACGCTACTCGGAGCTCAGGGTGGACGAGTCGTCTCTGTAGACTGCGGAGTTGTGAAGCAACGCATTTTCGACACCAAGACCCGCACGCTGCGCGACTTCGAGCCGATCCGGCCCGGCCACGTCTCGATCTACCTGTGCGGTGCCACCCCGCAGGCCAAGCCGCACATCGGGCACCTGCGCTCGGGTGTCGCGTTCGACATCGTCCGCCGCTGGTTTTTGGCCAACGACTACGACGTCGCGTTCGCACGCAACGTCACGGACATCGACGACAAGATCCTGACCAAGGCGCGCGAGCACAACCGCCCCTGGTGGGAGTGGGTCTCCACCTACGAGCGCGAGTTCACCCGCGCCTACGACACCCTCGGGGTGCTGCCGCCGTCCGTCGAGCCGCGCGCGACCGGGCACGTCACCCAGATGGTCGACTACATGCAGCGGCTTATCGACGCAGGCTTCGCCTACACCCGCGAAGGATCCGTCTACTTCGACGTGAATGCCTGGGTGAAAGCCGGCGGGGACTACGGTTCGATCTCCGGCAACAAACTGGAGGACATGACGGGCGACGACCCGGACTTCGCCCTGTGGAAGGCCGCGAAGCCCGGCGAGCCGAGCTGGCCCACCCCGTGGGGCCCGGGCCGCCCCGGCTGGCACCTCGAGTGCTCGGCAATGTCCACGTGGTACCTCGGCTCCGAGTTCGACATCCACGGCGGCGGTCTGGACCTGCAGTTCCCGCACCACGAGAACGAGCAGGCGCAGTCGCATGCGGCCGGCGACAATTTTGCGCGCTTCTGGATGCACAACCACTGGGTGACCATGGCGGGCGAGAAGATGTCGAAGTCTCTCGGCAACGTGCTGTCCATCGACGCGATGCTCGAGCAGGTACGCCCGGTTGAGCTGCGCTACTACCTGGGTTCGGCACACTACCGCAGCGTGCTGGAGTACTCGCCGGAGGCGTTGCAAGAGGCGGCTGCCGGCTACCGGCGCATCGAAGAGTTTGTCAAGCGCGCCGGTATGCCCGAGCCCACGACCTGGACCGACGGGTTCGCCGAAGCGCTCAACGACGACTTCTCCGTGCCCAAGGCGCTCGCCGAGATCCACAACCTAGTCCGCGAGGGCAACAAGGCTTCTGATCCTGCTCCTATCGCAGCTCAAGTGCGTGCGATGGCGGCGGTGTTGGGGGTGGATCCGGGGGCGTGGCCGTCGTCGACAAGCAATAGCAACGCGCTGGATGTGCTGGTGCGCGCCGAGCTGGATCGCAGGGCGGCTGCCCGCGCGGAGAAGGACTGGGCGACCGCCGACGAGGTGCGCGACAGGCTGGCCGCGGCCGGCATCGAGGTGACCGACACGGCCGACGGGCCGCAGTGGCAGGTGAAGGAGTAAATCATGGCGAAACCGTACGAGCGGCCCGACAAGCAAAAGAAGAACAAGAAAGGCCCCACGAAGGGCTCCGGCGGGCAGCGCCGCCGCGGGCTGCGGGGCAAGGGCGCGACCCCGAAGGCGGAAGACCGCGTCTACCACGCCGCGCACAAGCGCAAGCTGGACCGGCAGCGCCGCGCGCAGGGGCGCCACGACCGCGAGGTCGCCGACATGGTGGTCGGCCGCAACCCGGTGGTGGAGTGCCTGAAGGCGAAGGTGCCGGCGGAGGCGCTGTACGTGGCGGCTGGTACCGGCCACGACGAGCGACTGAGCGAGGCCGTCGGGATGGCCAATTCGAAGGGCATACCGGTGCACGAGGTACCGCGCCAGCAACTCGATGCGATGACCGGCAACGGCATGCACCAGGGCCTCGGCCTGAAGATCCAGCCGTATAAGTACGCGGACTTTGATGATTTGCTCGAGTCCGTGGACGGCCCCGGCATGTTCGTGGTGCTGGACAACATCACGGATCCGCGCAACCTCGGCGCGGTGATCCGCTCGACCGCGGCCTTTGGCGGCAATGGTGTGATCATCCCGGAGCGCCGCTCGGCGCAGGTCACCGGCGTGGCCTGGAGGACCTCCGCGGGCACCGCGGCGCGCCTGCCGGTGGCGCGGGTGACCAACGTGACCCGCACTGTCAAGCAGTTCCAGGACAACGGCTACACCGTCGTCGGCCTCGACGCCGGCGGCGAGCACACCTTAGACACCTTCGACCAGGCCACCGACAACGTGGTCATTGTCGTCGGGTCCGAAGGCAAGGGGATTTCGCGCCTGGTGCGCGAGAACTGCGACGTCATCATGTCCGTGCCCATGGAGGACTGGGTGGAATCCCTCAACGCCTCCGTCGCGGCGGGCGTGGTGCTAAGCGAATTCGCTAGGCAAAGAAGAACTCGCGGATAAGTTCCCCGCCGGTCGGGGACTTCGGGTTGTGGCCCAGACGCGGGTCGAGGTCCTTATTTACCGGCACCATGTGCCCGGCGCCCTCGAGGGAGACGAGGCGGACCGGGTGCTCGCCGGCCCAGTCGTCGACGCGGAGCTTCTCGCTTCTCGACGACTCGTGGCCGACGCACCCGTTAAGTTCCGCAAAGAACTCTGCAGAGTTGAGGGCGGAACGGGTTTCTCCCCGGTTGTTGCCGCCGATGCCGGCGATTCCGCCGTCGTAAGGCACGAGCTTGTCTTTCGTGCCCTGAACGGCGAGGAGTTTCGTCGGCTGGTAGTTGTCGGCGGTGGTCAGGGTGTTGTCTTCGGTGGGCATCGACGCGCCGAAGGTGGCGGCGCCGGTGAGCAGGCCTGGGGCGTCGAAAAGCAGGCGCATGATCATTTGCCCGCCGTTGGAGAACCCGCAGCCGATGACGGTGTCGGCGTTGTAGCGCTCGACGACCTTTGTGAGGAAGCCGACGTCGTCGATGCGCATGCGGCGCGCGTCCTCGTTGAAGCCCGCGCGCAGGTCGTTGAAGTGGTGCTTGATGCCGTCCGGGTAGACCACGGTGGGGCCGAGGCCCTCGAAGGTGCGGTCGGTGAAGTTGCGCAGCACGTTGCCGGATTGCAGCGAGCCGTGCAGGACCACAAGGAGGGCAGTGGCGTCTCCCGGGACTTCAATCCAGCGACGCTCGTGGCCCTGGTGGACTAGCGCGTGGCGCTCCATGCTTCCCTTTCGTCGGCGAGTTGGGTGAGCAATTGTGCCATGGCGTCGACGTCCGGTACCCGGCGGGTCGCCCGCGATGGCTTTGTGCCGACCTTGATACCGAGGTCGGTGTCATCGAGGACCGCCATGGCGTGCTCGTCCGTGTCGTCGTCGCCGGCGAAAATGGTGCGGTCGAAGGCCTGCTTGTACGCGTTGAGCCAGGTGCCCTTGGTGACCTCCACCGCGGAAAACTCCACCACGTTGTGGCCCTGGGTTTTCGGGCGGCCCTGGGTGTCGATGGCGTTCGCAGCGGCGAGGATGGCTTGTGCGGTATCCGGGTTTTGCACCTTCGCCACGTGGAGGACACGCTGGTACGGCTTGACCTCCACGTATGCGTCGTTGGTGGCGAGGGCGTGTAGCTGGTCCTCGATACGGTCGAGGTAGGCGCGGTCTTGGTCTTCGAGTTGCGGACCCGGCTCCGCGCCGTGGGAGCCGACGAGAGTGACCGGTAGGTTTTGCGGGAGGACCTGTTTGATGCCCTCGATATGGCGGCCGGTGAGGACCGCCACTTCCGTTTCTGGGATGGCAGCGAGGCGGCGGATGGCGGCTTCTGATTCTGGGTGGATGCGGACCGCGTACGGGTCCGGGTCCAGCTCGGCGAGAGTGCCGTCGAAATCCAAGCACACGAGAAGTCTCATCGCATCAGCCTTAGCGTTTCGCCGGATTCTGCCACAAGGATCATCTCGAAGTCCGCGGGGTGGGACACCCGGAAGGTCGTGTTCGCGGTGAGCAATTGTTCTATCTGGTCGTGCGTGTGGCGGGCCCAGCCGGAGCAATCGCCTGGGTCGCTGAGCTTGATGTTTTCCAGGGTGATGGTGTCTTCGCCCTCGAACGAGCCGGACACGTCGGCGCAACCGGTGGTGCCGGTGAACCTTTGGTCGTCGATACGCACGCGCGCCACCGAGGCCTCAGTGGCGGGCTGGTCCTCGCTGGTGCGCAGCGAGACAACCTGCCATGTCGGGGCAGAAACGCAGGCGGCCAGGGTGAATAGCGGCAGGATTGCTAGAGCGCGCTTCACAGCTCCTCCAGGAAAGACTTCGCCCACGCGGCCACATCGTGCTCCATCACCCAGTCGTGCATGTGGCGCATACGCGCCGGGTCCGGGTCGGTGGCCTCGAGGATCGCCTCCTTGATGGACTCCAAATCGAACGGGTTGCACAGGTACGCCTGGTCGAGCTCCACGGCGGCGCCCGCGAACTCGGAGAGCACCAGCGCGCCGTCCGCGTCCGGGTGGGCTGCCACATACTCCTTGGCCACCAGATTCATACCGTCCTTGAACGGGGTGACCAGCATGATGTCCGCGGCGGCGTAGAAGGTGCCCAGGTGCTCCTTCGACACGCTGCGGTGCACGTAGTGCACGATCGGACGGCCTACCTCGCCGAAGCGGCCGTTGATGCGCCCGATAGCTTCCTCAACCTGCTTGCGGGTGGTGCGGTAGTGCTCAATGCGCTCGCGCGACGGGGTCGCGATCTGGACAAACGCGATGTCGGAGAGCTTGCCCTCCTCCAGCAACGACTCTATGGCCAGCAGGCGCTGCAGGATGCCCTTCGTGTAGTCCAGGCGGTCCACGCCGAGCAGCAGGTGCCTCGGGCTGCCGACGGCGCTACGTAACGCTTTGACCTGATCGTCTGTCGCAGTTGCGATCTCCCCCGAATCGATGGAGATGGGGAAGGTGCCGGTGCGAATCTCGTCTGTGAGTAGGAGGAAGTTGTCCTCGTCGGTGTGGCGCTGGAAGCCGATCAGATCGCAGCCCTTCAGCCCCTCGAGGATCTCCTCGCGCCACGGCAGCTGCTGGAACAACGCGGGAGCGGGGAAAGGGATGTGCAGGAAGAAGCCGACGGTCACGTCCGGGCGGATCTCCTTGAGCATCCCCGGGACGAGCTGGAGCTGATAATCCTGCACCCACACCGTGGCGTCTTCGGCGGCGGCCTTCGCGGCTGCCTCCGCGAACTTGCGGTTCACCTCAACGTAACGGTCCCACCATGCCTGGTTGTACTCCGGCTGGACAATCAGATCGTGGTAAAGCGGCCACAGCGCAGAGTTGGAAAAGCCCTCGTAGAAGCCCTCAAAATCATCCTGGTCGAGGGAGACAGGCAAAAGAGAGATGCCGCCGAACTCGAACGGCTCGAGCGCCTCCCCGATGTTGCCGGGCCACCCCACCCAACAGCCCTCACGGGCACGCAACACCGGAGCGAGGGCAGCGACCAGGCCGCCAGGGGAGACCTCGTAGTGGTCTCCCACCTTGTCCACCGGCAGGCGGTTCGCCACAACGACGAACTCGTTGTCCCCCATTTAGGCCTTCTTGGCAGTCTTCTTCGTCGACTTCTTGGTGGCCTTCTTCTTCGTGGCTTTCTTCTTGGTGGCCTTCTTTTTAGTCGCCTTCTTCTTCGTGGCTTTCTTCTTCGTCGCCTTCTTCTTGGTGGCCTTCTTCGGAGCTTCCTCCTCGGCCTCCTGCTCCAAATCCTCCACGTAGCGCTTGTACACGAAGCCCTTCGGGGCGACCCCCAGCATGGACATCAGAGTCACGCCGTCCAGGAAATCCTCGGCGTACGTTGCCACGATCCGACGGGCACCCGAAGCCGTCTGCTCCTCAACAGCATGCATCGCCTCGGCAGTAGGGCGCGAATCGGTGATCTTGGGTGGCACTACGTTCTCCTCCTTGCATCAGGCGTCAAGGGTTTTCATCCTACGCGATGAACTTATCTCCGTCGCCGCACCCTGAGCAGCTGCTCGAACGTGAAGCGGCCCGCGCGCTTGAACGCTTGGTACGGCACGTACAGCTGCGGCCGGCGGATGCGGCGCGCAACCCACTCGCCGAACACCACACCGGCGGCCAAGGCCATGCAGGTGCCGATGGCGGTGAACAAATTCATCATGCCCAGCAGCATCTGCTCGTTCATCAACGCGTACATGCCGCGGTAAATCCACGAACCGGGCAAGAACGGGGTCACGCCCGCCACTGCTGTGATCACCGGGTTGATCAAGAACCGGCGGGAAATCAGGCCGCCGACGAGACCCACCACGATGGCGCAGGCGGCGGTTGCCGACAGCCTGCCCAGACCGAGCGGGGCCAGCAGGATGTAGTAGCAGGCAGAGCCGAGCGCTGCGGTGACAAACGACAGAATGATCGCGGCGCGCTCCGCGAAACAGCACACTGCGAACGCCGCCGCAGCCATCCCACCACCAACTACGGTGAGCAGGGCGTTCGAGTACGCGGCGCTGCCGGGCAGGAGTTCGATCGGTGGCAAGGGCATGCCCACCATCTCAGAGACCGCTACGCCGCTGGCAACCCCGGCCACGATGCCGCCGGTGTTCAGCATGGCGGAAAAGAAGCGGGCGGAGGCGTTGAGCGGGGAGCCGGTCACGCCGTCGAGAAGCGACTGCACAAGGGTCAAACCCGCGAGCAGCACGATGATGCCCGTCGCAATCAGCTGGCTGGGCACGATTGTGCGGCCGATCGACGCGGAGAAGTCGTAGGTAATTGCCGCGGGGACGGTGGCGAGGAAGCCGCCGATCACGTTGTGGAAAAACGCCGGCAGGCCGCCGCGGGACAACAACTTGTTGAAGCCCATGATGAGAAACGCAGTGAGACCGCCGACAGCCATCATGAGAAGGTCCCCGCCGAGGAGCATCGCCACGAAGAAACCCATCACCGTCCAACCCGCCAGGTTGCGGGTGTTGCGGTGGGGGATCGGCGCGGTGTCGATGTCGTTGAGGATCCGCTCCGCCATCTCCGGCGGGGTCGCGCCAGAACGAATCGAGCGGATCAGGCGATCCACTTCCTGCAGCTTGTGGTAGTTCTCGCTGATCATGGTGACCACGCGGAACACATTCACCGGAGTGCGCTGATCCACGCCGATGATCGTGTTGAGCGTGATCGTGTTCACCGTGATCGACACATGCACGTAGTGCAGGCCGTAAGAAGAACACACCGTGTGGATCTGCTTCGCCGCATCCGCCGACGTCGTCGCGTTCGCGATGAGGATTTCCCCGATGCGTGCCGCGATGTTCATCACCGCCGCGACCTCGGCTGGATCTGCCAGGTTGATGGGCGCGAGGACGGACGGTGGCGGGGACGTGCGGGCCTCGTCAATCGTTGCCACACGCTGCCGCGAACCGGAGATCCTCTCCCACAATGAGTTACCTTCTGCCACACGCTCACACTATCGGTTGGCCAGTTGTGACGCAGGTGTGGGGCGTGTGTAAGATTTTGCTGCACTGCTGGAGTGGCGCAATTGGTAGCGCAACGGTCTTGTAAACCGTAGGTTGCGGGTTCAAGTCCCGTCTCCAGCTCCAATTCTTTTCTGGGGCTTGTCGGTTTCTTGTCGGGGAGACATTTCGGGGGAAGTCCGCTAGAGCCATTCAGTGGACGTACAGGAAACGTGCAGAGTTGTGCGGTTTAATCGCTCTATCTTGTTGGCAACGCAGAAATTGCCGCAGAACTTGCAACGAAACGGAAAGTGATTGACATGGCAGAGAACTCGCAGAACCTCAAGGTGCTCGTCGTAGACGACGAACCGAACATTGTGGAGCTGTTAACGGTTTCCCTGAAGTTCCAAGGGTTCGATGTGGAGACCGCTAACTCTGGTCCCGCCGCCATCGAGCTCGCACATTCCTGGAAACCGGATGCGTACATCCTCGATGTGATGATGCCGGAAATGGACGGCTTCGAGCTGCTGAGCAAGCTGCGCGCCGAAGGTTTGGATGCGCCGGTGCTGTTCCTCACCGCCAAGGACGCGGTGGAAGACCGCATCCACGGCCTGACCATCGGCGCGGACGACTACGTGACCAAGCCGTTCTCCCTCGAGGAAGTGATCACCCGCCTGCGAGTGATCCTGCGCCGCGGCAACGTCAGCGAAGATTCCAACGAAGACACCACCCTGCGCTACGCGGACCTGACACTCAACGACGACACCCACGAGGTGACCAAGGCCGGCGAAATCGTGGAACTGTCGCCCACCGAGTTCAACCTGCTGCGCTACCTTATGCTCAACGCCGAGGTTGTCGTGTCCAAGGCGAAGATCCTGGACAACGTGTGGCACTACGACTTCGGCGGCGACGGCAACGTGGTGGAGTCCTACATCTCCTACCTGCGCCGCAAGGTGGACACCGGCGACGTGCAACTGATCCACACCGTCCGCGGTGTCGGCTACGTGCTGCGCACCCCGCGCCAGTAATCCCATGCCCTACTCGGTGTTAACGGCGCCGTCGAAAAAGCCGCTCAAGCGCCAGCTTGTCGCGGTGGTGATGGCAGCGCTCACGATCGGCATCACACTGAGCTCGGTGCTGATCTACTTTGTCATGCGCCACTTCCTGTTCGACCGGGCTGACGACCAGCTGCGCGAGGGCATGGCGACGTGGGCGCAGCAAACACCCGCCTGGCAGTTCAACATCTTGAGCCTGCCCAGCGAGTTCAACCAGGCAACCCTGTACCCCGGCTACGACCAGCTGGTGCCGCGCAGAGGATCTGTGAACCCGCCTGATTACTCGAAGGTGGAGCGCCTCGACCACCCCACGACCATCCCGTCCGTCAACGATAAAGGCCAAGGCGTGAAATGGCGGGCGATGGCGCACCAACAGTCCGACGGCACAGTGCAGTACGTTGCCAAGTCGCTGGAAACCGAAGCGAAGATGCTGCGCGCGCTCGCTTGGGTGGAAGCCGGTGTGGGCGCGCTGGCGCTCTTCGGCATCGGCGTGGCCGCGAACTACATGGTGGCCCGCGCGCTCGCGCCGCTGAAGATCGTGGAGAACACGGCGCTGGCGATCGCCAACGGCGAGACGGACAGTCGCGTGCCCGCATGGCCGCGGGAGACCGAGGTGGGCAGTCTGTCCTACGCGATGAACACCATGGTGTCCAAGCTGCAGGATTCCCTGGACAACGCTCGCACCCAGGAGGAGCAAATGCGCCGCTTCGTCGGCGATGCTTCTCACGAGCTGCGCACGCCCCTGACCAGCGTTCGCGGGTACACGGAGCTGTACCGCAAGGGTATGGCGAACGACCCAGACATGGTCCTGGGCAAGATCGATGAAGAATCCGCCCGCATGCAGCTGCTGGTGGAGGACCTGCTGGCGTTGACCCGTGCCGAGGGCGCACGGCTAGAAAAGAAGCCGATGGACGTGCTGGAATGGGTGCTCGCCGCAAAAAGCACCGTCGATGCCGCGTTCCCGGACCGCACGGTGGAAGTCATCACGGACACCCCGGACATCGCGCAGGTCAACGGCGACCCGGACCGGCTGCACCAAGTGCTGGTGAACCTGATCACTAACGCCTACAAGCACGCGGGCCCGGACGCTGAGGTCACAGTGACCATCCGGAAAAACCTCGACCGCATGGTCATCGACGTCGCCGACAACGGCTGCGGCATGGAGGCCAAGGACGCGGAGCACATCTTCGAGCGCTTCTACCGCGCAGACTCCTCCCGCAACCGCGCCACCGGCGGTTCCGGGCTGGGCTTGGCCATCACCAAATCCCTCATTGAGGCGCACGGCGGCACCGTGAAAGTGACCACCGCGCCGGGGGAAGGCTCGACGTTTACTATTTCGCTTCCTGCGCTTTAAGAGCTTCTCGGATGGTTTCCGCGGCGGCGTCCATCTTCGCTGCGTCGGTTTCGTCGTGACGCATCGCGGCAGACAGCGAGTAACCCGACATGTCGTTGGCGGGGAAGACGTGGATGTGGGCGTGCGGCACCTCGAAGCCGGCGATGAGGTAGCCGGCGCGCTCTGCGTTGAACTTGTCCACGATGACCGCGCCAATGTTTTGGGCGACCTCGTTCATGTGCGCCCACAGGTCCGCCGGGATGTCGGTCCACTTGTCAATCTCCTCGACCGGCACGACCAGCGTGTGGCCGTAGGCGACCGGCTCGATGGTGAGGAAGGCGGCGACGGTGTCGTCCTGGTACACGATCCGGCCCGGGATGTCGCCTGCGATGATCTTGCTGAATACGGTGCTCATGCTTCTCGACGCTACCGGTAAATTGGGGCGCATGCGCATCCTTGTCATCGGCTCGGGCGGCCGCGAACACGCCCTTCTCAACGCAATGCAAGGCCACGATCTCACGGTCGCACCGGGTAACGCGGGCATGTCCCGCTTAGCGACGGTACGCGCCGTCGACGTCGCCTCTCCCCAGGCCATCGTGGAGCTGGCCCGCGAAACCAACGCGGAGCTTGTGGTGATCGGTCCGGAAGTGCCCCTGGTAGCGGGTGCGGCGGACGCGCTCGTTGAAGCGGGCGTGCCGGTGTTCGGCCCGACGAAGGCCGCGGCGCAACTCGAGGGGTCCAAGGCCTTTGCCAAGGACGTGATGTCCGCGGCGGGTGTGCTGACTGCGTCCGCGACCCGCGTTGAGAAGCCGGAAGACGTTGAACCCGCGCTGAACGAGTACGGCCCGCGCTACGTGGTCAAAGACGACGGCCTGGCAGGCGGCAAGGGCGTGGTGGTCACCGAGGACCGCGCCGAGGCGAAGGCGCACGCGGAGGCGGTGCTCGAGGCTGGCAACCCGGTGTTGTTCGAATCCTTCCTGGAAGGCCCCGAGGTCTCCCTGTTCTGCCTGGTGGACGGCGAGACGGTGGTGCCGCTGCTGCCGGCGCAGGACCACAAGCGCGCCTACGACAACGACGAGGGGCCCAACACCGGCGGCATGGGCGCCTACGCGCCGCTGCCGTGGCTGCCCGAGGACGGTGTCCAGACCATCGTGGATGCGATCGCGCGCCCGGTTGCGGAAGAGATGGTGCGCCGCGGGACCCCGTACCAGGGCCTTTTGTACGTCGGCGCCGCTTGGGGGCCGGAAGGCCCGGCAGTGGTGGAGTTCAACGCCCGCTTCGGCGACCCCGAGACGCAGGCTGTGCTGTCGCTACTGGAAACCCCGCTGGCGGACGTGCTGCTCGCCGTCGCGGAGGGCCGCCTGGACGAGGTGGAGCCGCTGCAGTGGCGCGACGGCTTCGCCGCCATGGTGGTGCTGGCCGCCGAGGGCTACCCGCAGGCGGCCAAGACCGGTGGGGTTGTGAGCGGCGAGGCGCTGGACGATCCTTCGCGGGTGCTGCACGCCGGCACTGCGTTGGAGGACGGCGAGTATGTTGCCTCCGGCGGCCGCGTGCTCGGCGTGGTCGGGCAGGGCGCGACGCTCGAGGAAGCCGTGGCGGAGGCGTACGAGGTTATCTCCGGCATCGAACTTCCCGGGGCGTTTTACCGCAAGGACATCGCCCGCCCCGCGATCGAGGGGGCGATCTCCCTATGATGAATGCCGTGAAGCCGAACAACGCGAATGTTTTGAGTAACCGTTACGCCTCCCCGGAGATGGCCACCCTGTGGGCCCCGGAGCACAAGATCATCCTGGAGCGCCAGCTCTGGATCGCGGTGCTGAAGGCGCAGCAGGAGCTCGGTGTCGCCGTGGAACCGGGCGCGATCGAGGACTACGAGAAGGTCATCGACCAGGTGGACCTGGATTCCATTGCTGAGCGCGAGCGGGTCACCCGCCACGACGTGAAGGCGCGCATCGAGGAGTTCAACGCGCTGGCGGGCCACGAGGAAATCCACAAGGGCATGACCTCGCGCGACCTCACCGAGAATGTGGAGCAGCTGCAGGTGCGCCGCGCCCTCGAGCTCACACGTGACAAGGCGATTGCGCTGCTGAAGGCCGTGGGCAACCGCGCCGGCGAGTACAAGTCCCTGGTCATGGCCGGTCGCTCCCACAACGTGGCGGCGCAGGCCACCACCCTGGGCAAGCGTTTCGCCTCCGCCGCCGACGAGATTCTAGTTGCGGTTGAGCGCATTGAGGAGCTTTTGGAGCGGTACCCGCTGCGCGGCATCAAGGGGCCGATGGGCACCGCGCAGGACATGTTGGACCTCATGGGCGGCGACGAGGAGAAGCTTTCCCAGCTCGAGCAGGGCATCGCTTCAGGCCTCGGCTTTGACCGCGTGTTTGATTCGGTGGGGCAGGTCTACCCGCGCTCCCTCGACTTCGACGTCGTGTCCTCACTGGTGCAGCTGGGCGCGGGCCCGTCCTCGCTGGCCACCACGATCCGGCTCATGGCCGGCAACGAAACCGTCACCGAGGGCTTCAAGGAAGGCCAGGTTGGCTCTTCCGCCATGCCGCACAAGATGAACGCGCGTTCCTGCGAGCGCGTCGGCGGCTTCCAGGTCATCCTCCGCGGCTACCTCACGATGGTGGCGGATTTGTCCGGCCAGCAGTGGAACGAGGGCGACGTGTTCTGCTCCGTGGTGCGCCGCGTGGCGCTGCCGGACGCGTTCTTCGCCATCGACGGCCAGCTGGAGACCATGCTCACCGTCCTCGACGAGTTCGGCGCCTTCCCGGCCATGATCAACCGCGAACTGGACCGCTACCTGCCTTTCCTGGCCACCACGCGCATCCTCATGGCATCCGTGCGCGCCGGCGTGGGCCGCGAGACGGCGCACGAGGTGATCAAGGAAAACGCGGTGTCCATGGCGCTGGACATGCGCGAGCGCGGCGCGGAACAGAACCTGGTGGAGCGCCTCGCGGACGACGAGCGCCTGCCGCTGGATCAGGCGCAGTTGGAGGAGGCACTTTCGGATCGCCACGCCTTCATCGGCGCGGCGGAGTCCCAGGTGGACCGGGTGCTCGCGAGGGTGCAACAGCTTGTCGACGCGCATCCGCAGGCCGCCGCCTACACCCCGGGCGACATCCTGTAGTTACTTCCACGTGAGGGTGGCGTCGCGGCTTTTCAGCTCGACGCCGCGGCCGACAATTCCCGGGTCGGCGCTGCCAGCCCAGGAGGCCACAAAGCCGGTGTAGGTTTCGTTGGCTTCCAGCTCGCCGGTGTAGCCGGTGATGTCCCAATCGCCGCAGTAATTTGGGTCGGCCACGTTGGCGGCGAGGTCGCCGTCGATAGGCAACAGCTCCGGCAACGCGACCGTGACATCCATGGGGAACTCGCCGATGGCAGCCGGGGTGAAGCTGACAGGGAAGCACACGATGGAGCGGGCGTGTTCGGCGCTGCGGGGCGCGCGGGTGGTGGTGGGCTCATCCACCGTGACTTCCCACTGCACCGGCACGTGGTAGCGCACGTCCTCGGTGACGATCTTGGCGGTCTGCCCGAAACGGAACGTGGCGCCGTCGCGCGAAGGGTAAAACTCCGGCATCTCCCCGCTGAACTCCGAAGGTGCGGTGCACGCTGCGAGAAGAAGCGGGAGGAGGACAACGGTAGCGCGGTTTTTCACGGCGCATATACTAGCGCGCATGCGTCCAGAGCTTTCAGATTACTCACACATCTCCGGCGGCAAGGTTCGCGAGATCTACGAGGTGGATGAGCAGACCCTGCTCATGGTCGCGACCGACCGCATCTCCGCCTTCGACTTCTCCCTCGAACCGGCGATCCCGGACAAGGGGCGGATCCTCACCGCCACCTCCATGTTCTTCTTCGACCTGCTGTCCGACGTGCCGAACCACCTGGCCGGCCCGATCGACGACGAGCGCATCCCCGAAGATGTCCTCGGCCGCGCAATGGTGGTGAAGAAGCTGGACATGGTGCCGTTCGAGTGCGTGGCCCGCGGCTACCTCACCGGCTCCGGCAAGAAGGAATACGACGCCACCGGCCGCGTCTGCGGCGTGAAGCTGCCCGAGGGGCTGACCGAAGCGTCCAAGCTGGACGAGCCGATTTTCACCCCCGCCACCAAGGCCGAGCAGGGCGACCACGACATTAACGTCACCTTCGAGCACATGGCGGGCAAGCTCGGCGCGGACCTTGCCGAGCGCCTGCGCGACGCCACGCTCGAGGTGTATCGCCGCGCCGCCGACTATGCGGAGACCAAGGGCATCATCCTCGCCGACACCAAGCTCGAGTTCGGCCTGGACGAAAACGGTGAGCTCGTGCTTGCGGACGAGGTGCTCACGCCGGATTCCTCCCGCTACTGGCCCGCCGACAGCTACGAGGAAGGCCGCAGCCAGCCCAGCTTTGACAAGCAGTACGTGCGCAACTGGCTCACCGGCCCGAAGTCCGGCTGGGACCAGGAGGAAGGCACCACGCCGCCGGAGCTGCCCGGCTCCGTGGTGGAAGCCACCCGCGACCGCTACATCGAGGCCTACGAGCGGCTTTCCGGCCGCCGCTTCTCCGAGTGGCCGGGGGAGCATGCATGATCCCACCCGTAGCTGACAAGCGCCCGATTGTCCGCACGTTCCACGGCCGCGAGTTCGTGGACAACTACGAGTGGCTGCGTGACAAGGACAACCCCGAAGTCCTCGCGCACCTGGAGGCGGAGAACGCGTATACGTCTGAGCGGACTTCCGCGTGGTCCGGGCTGGTGGACGAGGTCTACGGCGAGATTAAGTCCCGCATCAAAGAGACCGACATGTCCGTGCCGCAGCGCCAGGGCGACTGGTGGTACTACGGCCGCACCATCGAGGGCAAGGACTACGGCATCTCCTGCCGCATCCCGACCGCGGAAGACCCGTGGACCCCGCCCGAGGTCACCGAAGACATGCCGGGCGAGCAGGTGCTTCTCGACGTCAACGAGCTCGCCGCCGGGCACGAGTTCTTCTCGCTCGGGGCGTCGTCCGTGTCCACCTCCGGGCGCCTGCTCGCGTACTCCTTCGACACCGAGGGCGACGAACGCTTCACCATGCGGTTCAAGAATCTGGAGACCGGCGAGCTGCTCGACGACGAGCTCGAGGGCATCTTCTACGGCGCGACCTGGGCGGGCGAGGACTACCTGTTCTACGTCCGCTGCGACGACGCCTGGCGGCCCCACCAGATCTGGCGCCACAAGCTGGGCACGCCTTCTGCCGAGGACGTGCTGGTGCACGAGGAGACGGACGAGAAGTTCGGCGTCGGTGTGGGCGCGGACCGCGCGGAACGCTTCCTCATGATCATCGCGTCTTCGTCGCTGACCTCCGAGTACCGCGTGCTCGACATGACTGATCCCACCGGCGAGTTCGAGGTGCTGTGGGAGCGCGAGGCCGGCATCGAGTACCACCCGGACTTCTGCGTCGTCGACGGCGAAGAGCAGTGGGTGGTCACGCACAACGCGCACGGGCCGAACTTCTGCGTGGCGACGACACCCGTTGGCGCTGTGGCGCCCCTGCGGGAGATCGACGTGCTGGTGGAGCACTCCGAGACCGTGCGCGTCGAGGCGATCGATACCTACCGTGACTTCATGTTCATGGCCTACAGGCGCGGCGGGATCCCGCGGCTGGCAGTGGCATCGCTCGACGGCGGCTTCGGCGAGTTCAAAGAACTGGAGTTCTCCGAGGAGCTCTACACCGTCGGCCTCGGCGGCAACCCGGAGTGGGACGCCCCGGTGGTGCGCATCGTGTACTCCTCCTACATCCAGCCCTCGCAGGTGCTGGACTACACGGTCGCGACCGGCGAGCTGACCCTGCTGAAGGAAAAAGAAGTCGAGGGCGGCTACAACCCGGACGAGTACGAGGCTTACCGCGAGTGGGCAACCGCCCCCGACGGCGAACAGGTGCCGATTTCGGTGGTGCGCCGCAAGGGCGTCGAAGGCCCCGCGCCCGCGCTGCTGTACGGCTACGGCTCGTACGAGGCATCCACGGACCCCGGGTTCTCCGTGGCGCGGTTGAGTTTGCTCGACCGCGGCATGGTGTGGGTGTGCGCCCACGTGCGCGGCGGCGGCGAAATGGGCCGCGCGTGGTACGACAACGGCAAGATGCTGCACAAGACCAACACGTTCACGGACTTCATCGCGTGCGCCGACCGCATCGTGGAGCTGGGCCTGACCACCCCCAAGCAGCTGGTGGCCGAGGGCGGCTCCGCCGGCGGCCTGCTCATGGGCGCGGTGGCAAACATGGCGCCGGAGAAGTTCGCCGGCATCCTCGCGATCGTGCCATTCGTGGACCCGCTGACCTCCATCCTCAAGCCCGAGCTTCCGCTGACGGTGGGGGAGTGGGAAGAGTGGGGCGACCCGTACCACGACCCTGAGGTGTACGACTACATGGCGACGTACGCCCCGTACGAGAACATCACCGCCCAGGACTACCCGGACATCCTCGCGGTGACCAGCCTGAACGACACCCGCGTGCTCTACGTCGAGCCCGCGAAGTGGGTGGCAAAGCTGCGCGAGGTGGGCACCGCAGGCGAGGTCCTGCTGAAGACGGAGATGTCCGCGGGGCACGGCGGCGTGTCGGGCCGCTACGCCAAGTGGAAGCAGACCGCGTTCGAGTACGCGTGGACGCTGGTGAAGGCAGGGGCGGTTTAACCGTCCGGGTCGAATAGGGCAGGGTCCGGCGGGCGGTTGTGGTTGCCGCCGTGCCGGGATCTCGCCTTCTTGGCAAGCCTCTGACCAGGTGAATTGCGGTACTGGTAGGTGGTTGTGTGCCCAGGTGGGCCCCCGTTGCCGGGGTGGTAGTGCACCTCGCCGGTGTCGGGGTCCCGGCCGAAGTGGCCCTTGTTTCCGGCGCCGTCTTTGTTGTCGTTGTTGCACATGTGGTGCTCGCGGCACAGCAGCACCAGGTTTTCGATGCTGGTGAGCCCGCCGCTGAGGTAGGAATCCAGGTGGTGTGCTTCGAGCTCGACGCCCGGCTTGGTGCAGCCGTTCCACGCGCACACGCCCTGCATGGCCAGTAACACAAGCTTCTGCTCCACGGAGGCAAGGCGGGTGCGGCCGAGGGAAAGCGGGACGCCGGTGGCCGAGTCGAGCTGGAGGATGAAGCTGTCCCCGGCAAGCCCCAAACGCACGATGTCGAGCGGGGTCAGCGACACCGAGGTGTTGGTGGCGAACTCGGTGAAGGCGTCCGCCTCTAAGAGGTCGTCGAGGGTCAGCGAGATCACCACCGTGCCCACGCCGCCGCGCGATTTCGTGGCGGCATCGCCGTAGCGGTCCAGCACGTTCATGAGCTGGTCCAGGCGGCGCTGGTGCTTGCGGCGGCTGTCACGCTTCGCGGCGTCCTCGCCTTCCATGTTGGACCCCATGTGGTCGCCGGCGGCGAGGCAGGCCTCCAGCTTCGCCCGTGACGCAGCATCGAGGTAGCCATTGAAATAGGAGCCGCCGTCCGCGTCCGGTTCCCCGAGCCAGATGCCGCGCTTCTTCCATGCGGCGAGGGGGTCTTTCTCGCCGTCGTAGTCGCGTCCTCGCTTGTTGGCGCGCTTGACCTGGTCGCGGACGAACTTCCGGAGCTCCTCGGCGGTGAGGGATTCGGCTGCCTCCATTGCTTCGGCGAGGATCTCCTCGTAGCCGGGGTTGGCGTGCTCGTTGAGGTCTTTGAGCGCGTTGGTGATGATGCGCTTCTTCTCTGCGTTGGCCTTCTCGGCTGCCCGGCGTGCCCGCTCCCGCGCCTCGCGCGCCTTCTTTCGCCGCGCTTCCGCCTCCTGCTCCTTGCGTTTGCGGTCCTCTTTGTTTTCGCTCGGCTCCGGCTCGGGCACCTCGGGTTCGCCGTAGAGCCTCTTGCCCTGCTCCAAGAGAGCGAATGCTTCTCGACGGGACAAGCCCAAGCTCCGTGTCAGATACTCCACGGCGTGGTTCGCGCCGACAAGGGCGCCGGCGCCGTCCCGGTCGCAGAGGAAAGCGAACGCGGCGTCTGCGTTGGACAGCAGCGGCAGGCAGGCGTGGAGGCGCTCCATGGCCACGTGGGTGGAGGCGAGGTGGAGCGAGTCCGGTTCCCGCATCTCGTTGGCGAGCGAACGCAGTCCGTCGACGATTTGGTTGACCGCTTGGTCGAGCACTGCACTCATCTGGAGCACCTCCTTTCATTGCACTTGAATTCGCATAGTAGAACCCCGTCTGACACGAGCCAGACAAAGGAGAACACCCGTTCGAACAACACTGGTCTGCCAGCGGAAACGCTGTCTGCAACTTCACCCGGCACTAACTGTCTAGGTGTGCGATAATTTCCCCTATGCCTGGGCGCGTACTTGTTTCAATTTCCTCCATCTTCGACGCGACGTTGGAGGACGTTGCCAGCATGGTGCGCGACCTGGATCGGGAGGGGGTGCCGGTGTCGTTGTTGGTGGCGCCGCACATCGACAAGAAGTGGCACCTGGCTAAGGACGACGCCACGCGCTCCTGGCTCACCGAGCAGTTCGAACACCGCGCCCTCATGCTCAACGGCTTCGACCAGCCGGTGCAGGGGCGCCGCAGCGAGTTCGCCAGCCTGGGGGAGCACGAGGCGCGGCTGCGTCTCAAAGGCGCGACGCGTCAGATGTCCGCGCTGGGATTCGACTTGGACATGTTTGCGCCGCCGCGCTGGCGCATGTCGGACGGCACTCTGAAGGTGCTCGGTGAGTTCGGGTTCACCGTCGCCGCCTCCACGAAGGGCATCTACCGCATTGAACAGGGTGAGTTCTCGCAGGCCCGCAACTTGTCGGTGGGTGAGGGGTACGGCGCCGCGAAGTGGTGGCGCCGCAATGTGATCAAGGCCGCCGAGCGCGGCGCGGAGAAGGGCAACACAATCCGTTTGTCGGTCTCCGGGCGCGAGCTGGGGCAGAAGAAGGTGCGCCGCGACTTCCTCGCCGCAGCCGCCGCAGCGGTGGACAAGGGTGCTCAACCGGCGGATTACAGGGAGTACCGCTAGCTAGTCCCGCACCCTGCCGATCACCCGGCACACCAGGTAGATCCCGAACGAGATAAAGGCCACGAACACGCTCACTGGCATGCCGGGGGCGAGCGAGAGCACCATTCCGCCGACGGCCGCGACCTCCGCAAACACCACGGACAGCACCACCGCAAGCTTCGGGTTCGCCGTGACTTGAGCGGCGGACGCGCCGGGGGTGATCAGCAGCGACATCACCAGCAGCGCGCCGACGATCTGCACTGACTGCGCCGACGCGATGCCGACCAGCACCGCGAACACCAGGGCCATCGTCCGTACGGGAACCCCGCACGCGGCGGCCATTACGGGGTCCGCGGAGGAGAACAGCAGCGGCCGCCACAGCACCAGCACCGCGCCGGCTACTAATACCGTCGTCCCCGCCAGCAGCGCCACGTTCTGCGCCGACACGCCGACAATCTGGCCCGTCAGCAGCGCCAAAGCCCTGTTCGAGTTCCCCGGGTACAAGTGGATGAACAACACGGACAGCGCCATGCCGAAGCTCATGGCCACGCCCACGGCGGAGTCTTGCTGGCCCTTGAGTCCAAGCGCGGCCAACACTAGCGCTGCCACCACAGCACCAGCCACCGCGCCGAAGCCGACGTTCAGCCCGAACAGCAGCGCCGCGGAGGCGCCCATGAGCGCGAGCTCCGAGGTCGCGTGCACCGAAAACGACATCTGGCGCAGCACGATCAGCGGCGCCATCACGCCGGACAGCACGCCCAGCAGCGCGCACGCCACCAGCGTCGTCTGCACGAACCCCTGCCCGAGCAGGTAGGACGTGTCCGCCCAAAATGCACTCACAGGACCACCATCCGTCCGTCAACTTCGACCACGTCCACGCGGGTGCCGTAGAGCTCGCTGAGCACCTCGGAGCGCATCACTTCGGAAACACTTCCCACCACGTGCCTCTCCGGGCCCAGGTACAGCACCCGGTCCACCACGCCCAGTACCGGGTTAATCGAGTGCGTTACGCAGATCACGGCCGCCGGGTGCTCGGCGAGGCGCTGCACTGTGTCGCGTGCGCGGGCGGGGTCGAGGGAGAGCAGGGGCTCGTCGCAAAGCAAAAGCTCCGGGTTTTGTGCAAACGCCTGCGCCTGGCGGATGAGCTGCTGCTGGCCGCCGGAAAGCACACCGACGCGGCGCTCGGCAAAACCTTGCGCCCCCACCGAAGCCAATTGCCTATCGACGTCCTCCGGCCTCGCCCCTTTCCCCATCGCCAACGCAACCAGATCGCGCCCGCGCACCGGAAGGTCCTTCGGAAACATGTGCTGCTGCGGGATGAACCCGATCGGGCCGTGGACTTTCGCTTGCCCAGAAGTGAGCTTGCGCGTGCCCATCAGCGTGCCCAGCAGGGTGGACTTGCCCACGCCGTTGGGGCCGAGGACCGCAATGAATTCGCCGGGTTCGACGGTGAGGGTGAGGTCGCGCCAGAGTGGTTCGACTGCGGCGCTGCGAAGCTCAGCGATCAAATTGGCAATTCCTAGTGGTGGTGGCCGGTCGGCTCAGCATGGGCTGCGATGTCGGTGATCTGACCCACGATCTCCTCGAAGTAGTCCAGGAAGTTCTGGCCGGCCGGGGGCGTCTCCCGGATTTCAACAACGGGAACATTATGCGCCTTCGCCGCATCCGCCAACCGTTGGGTGGCGCTGTTGGTGCTCTGCGGGTTCACGAACAGCATGTCCAGCTCGCCGCGCTCGATCTGCTCCAGGAACGCCGCCACTGCAGATGCGGACGGCTCCTGGTGGTTCAGGCTGGCCTTGACGTACTCCTCGGGCGTGATGTCGTGCAGCTCTGTGCCCCACACCAGGCCGGCCGCGATCGTCTCAGTCATGCCGATGTGCACGTGCGGCACCGCGTTGAGCTTGGATTGGATGTCGCCGATGCGCTGCTTGACGTCTGACGCGTCCCCACCGGTGCGATCCGCAATGTCCTCCGCGACCTGCAGCACCTTCTCCGGCGCGAACCAGGCGTGCTCGAGCTCGTCCAGGGAGTTGGGCATGTGCGCGTGGTCGTGGGCATGTTCGTGGTCGTGGTCGTGCTCGTGGGCCTCGTGCTCGTCGAGAAGCGGGATCGCGTAGATGATGCGGTCCTGCTCAGCGGCGGTGTAGAGCGCGGCGTCGTACGCGCCGCCGTTGGCCACGACGGTGTCCGCTTCCTTGATGCGCGAGAGGTCCTTCGCGGACGGCTCGTAGTGGTGCGGGTCCACAGCATCGCCGGTGATGATCGCGTCCACGTCGCTGCCCGTGACAGCGGAGGCCACGTCCGCCCACACGTTCGTGGTGGCGATGATGTCGCTGCCGCTCGCATCATTGCTTTCCGACGAGCATCCGCCCAGCGCGCCAACCAGAGCAGTAGCCGCAACCGCGGCCAAAGGAGTGAGATGAAAACGATTTCGCATAGGGGATATCCAACCACTATTGGAAACTGTTTTCAATGCGGGAAGCCCCGATCCGGGAGATTCCCGGGTCGGGGCTGACGCGTGGTGTGAGTTGCGGTCCTACTTAGAGGAACCATCCTCGGTGCTGCACGCCGTTGCCAAAGTGGCGATCGCCGCGATTGCCACGGCGGCGCCAGCGATACCGGCGGCAGTCTCCACCGGAACCGGCAGCTGCTCGCCGACCTTCTCGATCTGCGCCTTCACCGGAGCCAGCGCCGGAATGTCCATGGTGGCTGCCAGACCGAGCGGGATCAGCGCCAGCAGAGGCAGGGCAGTGATGCCCACCGCCGGTAGGCAGCGGTCGCTCGCGCTGGAGCCTTCATCGGCCGGGGCGTTGGTGCCGTTGGCGCCGTCCTTGCCATCAGCGCCGTCGCGGCCATCAGCACCGTCTGCGCCCTTCTCGCCGTTCTTGCCGTCGGTGCCCGTCACGCGGCCCAGGTTCTGGGTCTCGCCGTCGGTGTAGGTGAGGACAAGCTCGCCGTCTTCGTTGAGGACAGCCTCGGCGATACCGCGGCCATTCTCGCCATCCTTGCCATCGCGGCCATCGACGCCGTTTTCGCCGTTCTTACCGTCCTGGTCTGCAGCGCCGGTGTCACCCTTGTCACCCTTCGGGCCCTTCTCGCCGTCGCGGCCGTCCTTACCGTCGGCGCCGTCCTTGCCTGGCTCGCCGTCAGAGCCCTTGTCGCCATTAGCGCCGTCCTTGCCCGGCTTGCCGTCTACGCCGTCGTTACCGTCCTGGCCCGCGGCGCCGGTCTCGCCCTTGTCGCCCTTCGGGCCCTTCTCGCCGTCGACGCCATCGCGACCATCCTTACCGTCAGCGCCGTCCTTGCCTGGCTCGCCGTCAGCGCCCTTGTCGCCGGTGACCTTGCCGAGGTCTTCGGTCTCGTCATCCGAGTAGGTAACGATCAAGTGGCCCTCGTCGTTGACCTCGAAGGATTTCACACCGTGACCGTCCTTGCCGTCGACACCGTCGCGACCGTCGGCGCCGTCCTTGCCAGGCTGACCGTCTTTACCGTCGGCACCGTTCTTGCCGTCAGTGCCCTTGACCTTGCCGAGGTTCTCAGTTTCACCGTTGTCGTAGGTGACAACGAGCTCGCCAGCGTCGTTGACTTCTGCCTTGACGATGTAGCGCGGCTGATCTTCCTCCGGCTGCGGTTCTTCCTCTTCAGCCTTCGGCTTCACATTCACAACGACCTTCACCGTGTCGACGGACCCGTCCGGGTAGGTGACGGTGATCTCGCCTTCCTGGTCGTCGCCGACAGTGTCGGTGTTCGCAGGCTTGGTCCACTCGAACTTTGTGTCCGCCGGCAGCTGGTCTGCGTCCTTCACTGTGGTCTTCGCATCGGGCAGCTCATCGCCCTGGGTGACGGTGACGGCCTCGCTTGCTTCTGGGGCGAACTTGTCAGCATCATCCTTCTCATCGAGCTTGGTGCCGAAACCGACCTTGACCGGGTCGTGGTCGGAGGAACGGAACGGGTTGCCGTAGCCGTAGAGCGGGTTGTCGCCGTCGCCGAAGAAGTCTTGGACGTTGTAGTTACGACGCGAGTACTCGAACGCAACCGACTCGTCGCCGTTGATGTTCCAGACGGCGGAGTCCTGGACGAGCGCGTTGGCGGCGTCGTTGGCGAAGACGTGGTCCAGGGAGCCGAGCTGGCCGTTGAACTGGTAGGACTCCTGCGGGAAGTCCTTCTTGTGGTGGATCAGCGTGTAGCCGCCACCGCGCAGCGTGTTCAGCGCGTTTTCCATGGTGTAGGCGTTGAAGTCGCCGACGAGGAAGGTCGGCAGCTCCTGCCAATCGTCCTGCTTGGCCATGTGGTCGAGCAGCGCCTGCGCTTGCGCAACGCGGACATTGGCGTTGTTGCCCTGACCGTCGCCCGAATCTTTATCGCCGTTTGCCACGGAGCCCTTGGACTTGAAGTGGTTGACCACGGCGACGAAGTTGTCGTCGTCGTCGTCACGCTTGACCGTATTGAACTCCTGCGCCAGCGGCTGGCGCGCCATGCGGGTGAAGGCCGGGTCGTCGAAGATGCGGGACTCGCCGACCGGCTCGACCTCAGCCGGCTGGTAGATGAAACCGACGCGGATGAAGTCCTCGGCAGTGCCGAGCGCAGACGGGGACTTTACGTAGTCCCACTTGTTCTCGCCAGCGGCCTTGTTTAGCTCCTTGACCAGGTTGGACAATGCGTTGTCGCGCTGCGCGACATCGCCGGTGACGCGAGCACCGTTTTCAATCTCGGACAGGCCGAGCACGTGCGCGTCGAGTTTGTTGATCGCGGTGACGATCTTCGCCTGCTGATCGTTAAACGCAGCCTGGGAGTACGCGCCGCGGACGTTGCAGCGGTTGGTGCCGACCTTGTTGCCGTCCTTGTCGGAGTACGCCTTGCAGCCCGACTCGTCATTGCCCAGGGAGGTGAAGTAGTTGAGCACGTTGAAGAAGCCGATGGAATTGTCGCCTTCGACGGTGTCCGGCACGTCGTAGGACGTCGCGCGCGAGTCCTCCCACGTGATCGGGAGCTCCTCGGCGTCGTTCTTGCCGGTGATCGGCCGCAGCGGCTGGAAGCGCCACTGGTCCCACGAGTAGTCGACGACGACGTCGGTTTGGAAGTCCACCTGATCGCCAGTGCGGATGGACTTCACGCCGTTGTCGGAGGTGACGAGGTACGGCAGCGGGGTGTTTTTGTCTGTCTTGAAGTAGTCGCGGGTGCGGCCGTCGTCGAGGTAGACAATCTTTGCAGCCTGCTGCGCGTTGATCTCCGCGACCTTCGCCTTATCCGGGACGATCTCGTCGGTCGGGTTGCGGAATGCCTTGGTCCCCGGCGCGAGACCCAGGTTGCCGGTGGTGTTGAGCTCGTAGTTGTTGGTCACCGTGTACGCGCCAGTCGGACGCACGAGCATGCCCTCGTACGGCTCGCGTGCGTCGTCGCCAAGCGGAAGCGTGTCAATCTCGACAGCCTTCGGCGCTTCCAGCGCTTCTTCGAGCTTGCCTATCGACGACACCGTGATCTGCGTCTGCGAAAAGTGCTCCTTCACCTCGCCGGTGACCTGGAGCGAATCGCCGATTGCCGGGAAGTTCTGGTTGCGGCCCATGTAGACGAAGATGCCGTCGGAGGCATCGCCCGGGTTCTTGATCTCGCCGGTGCCGGCGGTCTGGAGGAAGAAGCCGTTTTTGCCACCCTCTTCGTACACCGCCGTGACGACGCCTTCGGTGGTTACGGTCTTGCCTGCCAGCGGGGAGTCGGCGCCGGTGCCCTGGATCTCGGCAATCGGGGTGATCTCGCCCGGCTGCGGCTGCTCAGGCTGAGGCGTCGGATCCGTCGGATCCTCCGGGGTGGGGTCAACGGGAGTCTCGCCAGCGTTGCCTGAGTTCTGCGGTGTCGGCGCGTCGACGGTGAAGTCATTCGCGTTGTTGTCGGTGTCAACGCCGACGGTCTTGCGCTGGACGGATGTCCCGTTTGCGGTGCCGGAGACTGCTGTGCCCTCCGGCTTTGTGGCACTGCCCCAACCGACGCGGTCTACCTCGCCGTTAGCGTCTGCGAGAACTGCAATTGCACCCTTGGCTCCGAAGTTGAAGCCTGCCTCCTGGTCGGGAGTGGGGAGTGATTCGCCCGCGCCAGTGTCGCCCGGATTTCCCTGGATGAGGAAGTATCCGCCGGCGGGGATAACGCCCTTCAGAGAAACGATTGCGCCAGAGCCGCCCTTGGCAGACTGCTGGTCCAGCGTCCAACCGGTGATGTCGATGTCCTTGTCAGTCGGGTTGTACAGCTCGACGAAGTCGTGGGTGTACGCGGCACCCGAGTTGCCACCGCCGCCGTACGCCTCGTTGATGACGACGTTGGAGCCGTCCGGGGCTGCGGATGCAGTCGGGGCGACGACGGAGACGGTGCCTGCTGCCAGCGCGATCGCAAACGCGGCGCCGAGGCTCTTACGGGGTGTGGACATGGTTACCTCTCGGAAACTCAAGAAAGACGGTTGATAGCAAAAACAAACTAACTGCGACTCTCAGATTGCGCTCGGCGAGATGACAGGTTTTCCCAAGAATTCACCATGCGTTCACTTTTTGCCGGTCAGCAAGGGTTTCGGGCCGTGTCGGGGCGTCCGATATACTGACGCGCGTACCGCAAAGGTCGTTCAACCTCCCGAAACGTGAAGGATTCTCATGGCACGAGTCGTCGTTAATGTCATGCCCAAGGCCGAAATTCTTGACCCGCAGGGTCAGGCGGTGCTCCGCGCACTGGGCCGAATCGGAGTCGAGGGGGTGACCGACGTCCGCCAGGGCAAGCGCTTTGAAATTGAGGTGGATGATTCGGTCTCCGACGCCGAGCTGCAGCGCATGGCTGAAACGCTGCTGACCAACACTGTTATCGAGGACTTCGAGGTTGTGCGATGAGCGCAACTATCGGAGTCATTACTTTTCCGGGCACGCTTGACGACGTCGACGCGCTGCGCGCCGTCCGTCTCGCCGGTGCCGAGCTGCGCCAGCTGTGGCACGCGGACAATGACCTGACCGGCGTGGACGCGGTTGTCGTCCCGGGCGGCTTTTCCTACGGCGATTACCTGCGTTCCGGCGCGATCGCTGCGCAGGCCCCGATGATGGGCGCCGTGGTGGAGGCTGCCAAGAAGGGCATGCCGGTGCTCGGCATCTGCAACGGCTTCCAGATCCTCACCGAGACTGGCCTGCTGCCGGGCGCGCTGACCCGCAACAAGGGGCTGAACTTCCACTGCGTGGACACCTACCTTGAGGTGGAGAACACCGACACCGCGTGGACCAGCCAGCTGGGCGAGCGCATCTACGTCCCCGCTAAGCACGGCGAAGGCCGTTTCCAGGCCGCCCCGGAGACCATTGAGGCGCTGGAGAAGGAAGGCCGCGTGGTGTTCCGCTACTCGGACAACTTCAACGGCTCCATCAACGGCATTGCCGGCGTGACCAACGAGACCGGCCGCGTGGTCGGCCTCATGCCGCACCCGGAGCACGCCATTGAGACGCTGACCGGCCCGTCCACGGACGGTCTCGGCCTGTTCACTTCCGCCATCGACGCGATTTCGAAGATCGGAGCGTAGACCCGAAATGACCGTGCACAACGACACCGTCGACAACGCCTTCGACACCCCGGAGCTCGAGCAGCCGTACGCCGAGTTGGGCCTGAAGGACGACGAGTACGCCAAGATCAAGGCCATTCTGGGCCGCAGGCCTACCGACGCGGAGCTGACGCTGTACTCCGTGATGTGGTCCGAGCACTGCTCCTACAAGTCCTCGAAGACGCACCTGCGCTACTTCGGCCAGACCATGACCGAGGAGATGGCGTCGAAGATCCTCGCCGGCATCGGCGAGAACGCCGGCGTGGTGGACATCGGCGGCGGCGACGCGGTGACCTTCCGCGTGGAAAGCCACAACCACCCCTCCTTCGTGGAGCCGTACCAGGGCGCTGCCACCGGCGTCGGCGGCATCGTCCGCGACATCATGGCCATGGGTGCCCGCCCGATCGCAGTGATGGACCAGCTGCGCTTCGGGCCTATCGACGCTGAAGACACCAAACGTGTCCTGCCGGGCGTGGTCCACGGCATCGGCGGCTACGGCAACTGCCTGGGCCTGCCTAACATTGGCGGCGAGACCGTCTTCGACCCCGCATACGCCGGCAACCCGCTGGTCAACGCGCTGTGCGTGGGCACGCTGAAGGTGGATGATCTCCACCTGGCGTTCGCGTCCGGCACCGGCAACAAGGTCATCCTGTTCGGCTCCCGCACCGGCCTCGACGGCATCGGCGGCGTGTCCGTGCTGGGCTCCGCCACCTTCGAGGAGGGCGAGGAGCGCAAGCTGCCGGCTGTGCAGGTGGGCGACCCGTTCGCGGAGAAGGTCCTCATCGAGTGCTGCCTCGAGCTATACGCCGCCGGCGTGGTTGAGGGCATCCAGGACCTCGGCGGCGGCGGCCTGTCCTGCGCCACCTCCGAGCTGGCCGCGTCCGGCGACGGCGGCATGACCGTCAACCTGGACAACGTCCCGTTGCGCGCGGAGAATATGTCCGCCGCAGAGATCCTCGCCTCCGAGTCCCAGGAGCGCATGTGCGCGGTGGTGGCACCGGAGGACGTAGACAAGTTCATGGAGATCTGCGCCAAGTGGGACGTGCTCGCGTCCGTCATCGGCGAGGTCACCTCGGACGAGGACCGCCTGCAGGTCTTCCACAACGGCGAGCTCGTGGTGGACGCCCCGCCATCAACTATCGACGAAGGCCCGGTCTACGAGCGTCCCTACGCGCGTCCGGATTGGCAGGATGGTGTGCAGGCCGGAGGTGACGTTGAGAAGCAAAGCGACATCAAGGACGCATGGCTGAAGATGGTCGCATCGCCCGCGCTGTGCTCCCGCGACTTCATCACCGAGCAGTACGACCGCTACGTGCGCGGCAACACCGTGCAGGCCAAGTACGCCAACTCCGGCGTGCTGCGCATCAACGAGGAAACCAACCGCGGCGTGGCCGTTTCCGCCGACGCGTCGGGCCGCTACACCTACCTCGACCCGAACATGGGCGCGCGCCTGGCGCTCGCGGAGGCGTACCGCAACGTCGCCGTCACCGGCGCCACCCCGGTTGCGGTGACCAACTGCCTGAACTTCGGCTCCCCGGAGAACCCGGATGTGATGTGGCAGTTCCGCGAGGCGGTGCACGGGCTTGCGGACGGCTCCGCTGAACTCGCTATCCCAGTCTCTGGCGGCAACGTGTCCTTCTACAACCAGACCGGCGAGACGCCGATCCTGCCCACCCCGGTGGTCGGCGTGCTGGGTGTGATGGAGGACGTGGAGAAGGCCATCCCGCACGCGCTGCCGTCCGCGGACGAGCAGTACACCCTGATCCTGCTGGGCGAAACCAAGGACGAGTTCGGCGGCTCCGTGTGGCAGGACATCTCCGGCGCGGGCCTGGCCGGCCTGCCGCCGCAGGTGGACCTGGCCAACGAGGCGCGCCTGGCGGAGTTCTTCGCCGGCAACGCCGCCGGCATCGCAGCCGCGCACGACCTGTCCGAGGGCGGCCTGTCCCAGGCGGTGTTCGAGCTGCTGCTCGGCTCCGACAAGGGCGCGGAGCTGAACCTGGAGGGCGTGCACGAAGACGCGTTCACCGCGTTGTTCTCCGAGTCCGCCTCCCGCGTCGTGGTCGCCGTGACCAGCGACCGCGCAGAGGCCGCCGTGGAGCGCGCGAACTCCGCGGACATCACGGTCGCCGTGCTGGGCGAGACCACCGACGACGGTGTGCTGCGCGTGGCCGGCCAGGAGGTCCAGGTCGCGGAGCTCGCCGGCGCGTGGGCTGCGACCATGCCGTCGCACTTCGCCGCTGCAACGGCGCCGAACGCGGCGGTCTAGCTCGACCACCAATAGAAGCGTTTGGGGAATGTGGCAAATATTTGCCACATT
>NZ_KV788391.1:619-24357 GCF_001807265.1 Corynebacterium sp. HMSC05H05 | reverse complement strand
AATGTGGCAAATATTTGCCACATTCCCCAAACGCATATACGGGCGAAAAACTTAGGACGTGCGCTGCACCGGCGGCAGCGGCTTGACCAGCGGCACCGGCTCGTACTGCCCGCGCAGGTCCTTGAGCGTCTGGGTGTGCTCCCAGAGGCGCTGGTCCTCCTCGGTGACCGGGGTGAACTTGCGCGCCGGCAGGGGGTTGCCGTCGATGTCGATGCCGATGTAGGTGAACGTGGCGTGGATGGCGTCCTTCAGGTTCTCCCGCCCGCCGCGCGGGTCGCCGGCGCGCAGGTGTATCGAGGTGTGGATGGAGCGCGAGTCGGTGCGGGTGATGCGCGCGTCCACCTCGATCAGATCGCCGATGTGTACGGGGCTGTAGAAGCGGATGCCGCCGGCGTACACCGCCACGGTGCGCTCGCCGGACCACTCCATGGTGCAGGCCAGGCCAGCCTCGTCGATCCATTCCATGGCGGTGCCGCCGTGGACGTTGCCGCCCCAGTTCACGTCGGTGGGCTTAGCCATGAAGCGGTGCACGATGCGCGGCGCGGTGGAGTCGTCGGTGTAGGTCTGCGCCTCCATCTCGGATTCGATGGCTTGGCGCAGCCCAATGCGGGACTTGGCGGCCTCGGCGACGCGGCGCTCCTCGTCGTCCGTCGGCACAAACGACGGCACCGCCATGGACTTGCCGGTGTCCGGGTCCTTGGCCACAAACACGACCAGGCAGTCGCAGGCGCGGGTGAAGATACCTTCGCGCGGGTCGGCGGAGAGCACCTCGTTGACGATGTGCATCGACGACCGCCCGGTCATGGCGATGCGGGAGCGCACCTCCACGATGTGACCGGACGGAATCGGCCGGGTGAAGTGGATGTGGCCCACGTAGGCGGTGACGCAGTAGGTGGCGGACCATTGCGCGGCGCAGGCATAGGCGGCCTTGTCGATCCACTCCAGCACGCGGCCGCCGGAGACACCTTGTGCGCCGTGGTGCAGCACGTCGGTGGGGGAGGCCATGAATCGCAGGGTCACGGATGGGGAGCGCTCGGCGGCGACGCGGGTATTTGGCATGGGGCCACCTTAATATGGTGTGTCATGGTGCAGAAACAAGACCCGGCGCTGACACGTGAGGCAATCCAGCAGGTGGCTGGGTGGCTGGAGGGTGGGGCAGCGGAGCCGTCGAGAAGCGAACTTGCAAATGCTTGCCGGCGCACCGCGCGCACCCTCGCCGAGGAGCTCCCGGGGCACTCGGTGGAGCTGCGCGTGCCGCCGTTTGTGGCGGTGCAGTGCGTCGAGGGCCCGCGGCACACGCGCGGCACCCCGCCGAATGTGGTGGAGATGAAACCGGAGACGTGGCTGCGGCTGGCCACCGGGCTGACCAGCTTCGACGAGGAGCTGAAGCGGGGGACTATCGACGCCTCCGGCTCCCGCGCCGCCGAAATCGCCGCTGGCCTGCCCGTGATTGCGCTGCGCTGAGCGGACTCGGATACAGTGAGGGGCGTGCTTACGGAGAGCCCTAAACCAAGTCAGGACTTCGATATCGACAGCGATGCCCCGCGCGACGAGTGCGGCGTGTTCGGCGTCTGGGCGCCGGGCGAGGACGTGGCCAAGCTGAGCTACTTCGGCCTGTTCGCGCTGCAACACCGCGGCCAGGAAGGCGCCGGCATCGCGGTGGGAGACCCGGACAAGCTGGTGGTGTTCAAGGACACCGGTCTGGTCAGCCAGGTCTTCGACGAACCCGCGCTAGAGGCGCTGCAGGGCGATGTGGCGATCGGGCATACCCGCTACTCCACGGCCGGGGGCAACTCGTGGGAGAACGTCCAGCCGATGTTCCGCACCTCGCCCAACGGCACGGACATCGCGCTGGCGCACAACGGCAACCTGGTCAACTACCTCGAGCTGCAGGACGAAGCGATTGCGAAGAAGCTGATTTCTCCTGCCGGGGTGAAGGGCCAGGGCTCGTCGTCGGATACCGCGGTGGTTTCCGCGCTGCTGGCCGATCTGGTCACCGAAGACAAGACGCTTCTCGACGCCGCACGGGAACTCCTGCCCCGTGTCAAAGGCGCCTTCTGCTTCATGGTCACCGACGGCCACACGCTGTATGCCGCCCGCGACCCGCACGGCGTGCGCCCGCTGTCGCTGGGCCGCCTCGACGGCGGCTGGGTTGTCGCCTCCGAGACCTGCGCCCTGGACATCGTCGGCGCGTCGTTTGTGCGCGACATCGAGCCGGGCGAGATGGTGGCCATCGACGAATCCGGCGTGCACTCCGAGCGCTTCGCCGAAACCCCGAAGGCGCACTGCGTGTTCGAGTACGTCTACGTCGCGCGGCCCGACTCCGTCATCGACGGGCAGACCGTCAACGCCTCCCGCATCGAAATCGGCCGCCGCCTGTCCAAGGTGAGCCCGGTGGAGGCGGACCTGGTCATGCCCGTGCCGGAGTCCGGCACCCCCGCCGCCATCGGCTACGCGGAGGCATCCGGCATCCCGTTCAAACAGGGCATGATGAAAAACGCCTACGTGGGCCGCACGTTCATCCAACCCTCCGACACCCTGCGCCAGCTGGGCCTGCGTCTGAAGCTCAACCCGGTGCGCGAGGTCATCGAGGGCAAGAAGCTCGTGGTGGTGGACGATTCCATCGTGCGCGGCAACACGCAGCGTAAGCTGATCCGCATGCTGCGGGAGGCTGGTGCGGCGGAGGTGCACGTGCGCATTGCCTCGCCGCCGGTGAAGTGGCCGTGCTTCTACGGCATCGACTTCGCCAGCCCCGGCGAGCTGATCGCCAACCACGGCCGCACCGATTCGGACGAGGCGATCGCTGAGTCCATCCGTACGATGGTCGGGGCGGATTCGCTGGCATTCGTGCCTATCGACGACATGATCGCCGCGTCGAACCAACCCAAGGAAAACCTCTGCGCGGCCTGCTTCACCGGCGATTACCCACTGGGCCTGCCGGAGGGCAACCCCAACGCCGACCTTGTCCGACGCATCCAGAAAGGTGCAGAAGCCTAAATGAGTACTGAACAGAATCCGGTTTCCTACGAAGCCGCCGGCGTGTCCATCGAGGCCGGCGACAAGGCCGTGGAGCTTTTCGCCCCGCACGCGAAGCGCGCCACCCGCCCGGAGGTCCGCGGCGGGCTGGGCGGATTTGCCGGCCTGTTTGCGCTGGGGAAGTACAAGGAGCCGCTGCTGGCCGCAGGCTCCGACGGTGTGGGCACGAAGCTCGCTGTGGCGCAGGCCATGGACAAGCACGACACCATCGGCATCGACCTGGTGGCCATGTGCGTGGACGACCTGGTCGTCTGCGGTGCCGAGCCGCTGTTTCTGCAGGACTACATCGCCATCGGCAAGGTCGTGCCGGAAAAGGTCGCAGAGATCGTCTCCGGCATCGCCGAGGGCTGCGTCCAGGCAGGCTGCGCCCTGCTCGGCGGCGAGACCGCTGAGCACCCGGGCGTGATGGAGCCGGACGAGTACGACGTCTCCGCTACCGCCGTCGGCGTTGTCGAGGCTGCCGAGCTACTCGGCCCGGACAAGGTCCGCGAGGGCGATTCCATCATCGCCATGGCGTCCTCCGGCCTGCACTCCAACGGTTACTCGTTGGCCCGCCACGTGCTCCTGGAGCGCGCCGGGCTGCCGCTGGACGTGGAGATGGAGGAGCTCGGCCGCACGCTCGGCGAGGAGCTTTTGGAGCCGACCCGCATCTACGCCTTGGACTGCCTGGCGCTGGCCGCGGAGTGCGAGGTCCGCACCTTCTGCCACGTCACCGGCGGCGGGCTGGCCGGCAACATGGAGCGCATCATCCCCGAGGGGCTGGTTGCAGACATGCGCCGCACCACCTGGACCCCGGGCCCGATCTTCCGCACCATCAAGTCTGTCGGCCAGGTGCCGGACGAGGAGATGGAGAAGACGTTCAACATGGGCGTCGGCATGGTTGCCATTGTCAGCCCGGAGGACCGGGACCGCGCCCTGGCCATCTTGGCGGCGCGCCACATCGACGCGTGGGATCTCGGCGAGGTCCGCGCAGCAGGCGAGGGCGACACTGCCCGCGCCGTGCTCACCGGCTCGCATCCGCAGTACTAGGCAACAAGAAAAGCACCCCGGCCAGGGGTGCTTTTTCATTGAGGCTGTGGACTAGCGGTCGTCGTCCTCGTCGTCCCAGTCCGCGTACTCCGCGTACTGGTCGTCCACCTCAGCCTCATCGTCGTCCCAGCTGCGTCGCGGGGCCTGGCCTGCAAGCTCTCGCTGCAGGGAATCCAGGTCCATTTCGGGAGAGTTGTACTTCAGCTGGCGAGCAACCTTGGTCTGCTTGGCTTTTGCGCGTCCGCGGCCCATGGCGTGACCCCCTTGAGGTGGTTCTTGGGCGGCCTTCTAAAGAGGCGGCCTCATACTTATTTACGATATTTTCCTGTAGGACACTATAGCTTGCACTCAGGAAAAATGCGCTTTGGGGGTCTGAGCAGCTGTTATATCTGGCTCTCAGGTCCGCGCCTTAGCCTATCGACGGCTCGGCGTCCCGCGTGCTCGCCTTCATCCGCGGGCAAGGACGACTGGTCCACCGATGCCGCCGTGCCGCCGATCTCCAGCGGCGCCTGCAGCGCAGAACGCTTCACAAGCGCGAGCGCGACCGGGCCCTCGTCCGCGTCGTGCACCACGGTGCCAACGCGGCCCACCTTGCGCCCGCCGGCGGTGATCTCGGCGCCGCTTTCCGGCTCGTTAGGGGCGGAGCCGTCCAACTGGAGCTTCACCAGCAACCTGGGGGAGCGGCCCAGGTTCTCCACGCGCGCGACAGTTTCCTGCCCGCGGTAGCAGCCCTTTTCCAGGTGGACAGCGCGGATCTTCTCGCCGCGGTTGATCAGGTTCGGCGCCTCGTGCGGGATGGACTTCTCGTCCAGGTCCGCGCGAGTTTCCGGCTCGCCCGCGGCGACGCGGTAGGCGGTAAAGGCCATCAGGCCCGCGAGCGGGAACTGGTCCGCGATCTCGGTGATTTGCGGCCGTGGCACCGCGATGTCGGTGCGGCCGATACCGCCCCAGCCGTCCAGGCGGCGGGTGAACGCCTGGCCCAAGTCCGGCTGCGCTACCGGGCCCAGGATGGTCAGCACGCCCAGGTCCGGCTCCTCAATGGTCACCTCGGACCAGAAGACCATCTTGCGCAGGAAGTCCACAAAGGATTCGCGCTGGTAGGACGGCAGGTCGAAGTAGTAGACGCCGTCGGCCACCGCCACGTCCGCGTGGTGCAGGATGCGCCCCTGCGCGTCCAGGTCCAGGGCGGAGGCGGCGAAGCCGTCGGCGACGTCATCCAGCTTCTGGGTGAGCAGGTTGTTCAGGAACGCCGGCGCGTCCGGCCCGGAAACGGCGATAACGGCGCGGTGTGAGCGGTCCACCAGCGTCGGCTCGGTGATGCGCTGCTCCACAAGGGGGTTGCCGTAGTGCCAGGGGACCCCTTCGGCGTCGAGAAGCGAGGGTCCGGGCAGCTCCTGTGCGCCGGGACGTGTCAAAAGCTCCGATGCGTAACCCATGGGCGCCTATCATAGGGGCACTATGGTTTTTCCCCAGCTAACGCCCGCGCCCGTGATCTACCTGGTGGAGCCGTTCGGCGGCTCGGTGCGGCGCCAGAACCCGAACATGCCGCACGTGTTCTGGGACGACGCGGCCGTCACCCGCGGCGACGGCATCTTCGAATCCATCCTGGTGCGCGGGGGTACACCTCAGAACCTGAGCAAGCACCTGAAACGCTTCGCGCGCTCCGCGGAACTGCTGGGACTGCCCACACCGGGCAAGGAGCACTGGACACGCTCGACTGAGGAGGCGGTGGCGGATTACTGCCGCGAGCGCGACGACGATCCGAGCATCGAAGCGAAAGTGACCTGGACTATGACCCGGGGCCGTGAAACCACCGGTGTGCCCACCGCGTGGATCACCGTGCGTCCACTGCCAGAGAAACTGCTGCGCCAGCGAGAGCGCGGCGTCAGTGTGCTGACCACCCCGCGCGGCTACGCCATCGACCTCAACGTGCCCTGGATGCGCGACGGCGCGAAGACACTGAACTACGCGCTGACCATGGCTGCGCTGCGCTGGGCGGACGAGCAAGGCGCGGACGACATCATCTACGTCGACCCGGAGACCGGCCGCGTGCTCGAAGGCGCGACTTCGAGCGTGCTCATGGTGAAAAAGGGCGGCCGCTTGCGCACCCCAGCTCCGGGTGCGGGCGTGATGGCCGGCACCACTCAGGCCGCCGTCTTCGACCACGCCGAGAAGCTGGGCTGGAAGTGCAAGGCCAAGGACATCTACTTGGGCGAACTGTTCAAAGCGGAGTCCGTCTGGCTGGTCAGCTCCACCCGCATCGCAACCCGTGTGAAGCGTCTCGACGGCGAAAAGCTGCCCGCCCCCGACAACGCCGCGGAGATCAGGCAGCTCATTGAAGACGCGGTAGCTTAGCCCGCCACGCGCTTCAGCTCGGCGGACATGTAGGGCACCATTTCGCCGTCGACGGCGCGCTCGTCCACCCAGCCCAGGTTGTTGTTGGGCATCAGGCCGTAGAGGCGCTTGCCCGGGCCGTGGGCCGCCGGGCCAGTTTCGGTGGCGATGGTGGAGGCGCTGGTGAGCTGCCACGCGCGCTCGTTGACTAGCCCGCCGTACATGATCTCCACCAGACCGCGCGAGTTCGTCAGTGTCACCTCGATTTCGTCCTTGAGCGAGATGCGCCAGAACCCCACCTCGCGCTGGTCTGCGCCGGTGGCGTTGCCCTCGGAATCCAGGCGCCAGATGCGGGACTCGAAGCGCAGGTAGTTCTCGCCGTCGTGGGAGACAACCAGCTGCTGGCCAAAGGCGTACTCCTCGCCCTCCGGATCGGACGGGTCGTTCGCCTGGCCGGAGCCCGTCCACACGCCGACGAGCGGCAGCAGGGCCAGCAGGCCGTCGTGAAGCGACGGGCCGAAACGCAAGTTGGCGGTGTCCGCCTCGAGCGGCATCTCCTCGAAGCCCAGCTCCGGGATGTTGCGGTGCGCAGTGTTCTTGGACTGCTCCGCCGCGAGGTTCACAGCGTCGTTGCCGTTGAGTGTGTTTTCTTCAGTCCTATTTTCTTCAGTCATGCTTTCCCAGCGTAGACGCTCCTGCCAGCGGCTCCAGATCCGCAGGCTCCACCACGGTGTTCACGCGGTCGCGGGACAGCTCGAGCGAGCCGCCCCGCAGCTGCACCAGGTCTGCGGGCCCGCCCAAGGGCAGCTCGCGGGTGTCCAGGTCGAGGGTGAAGCCGTCCAGCACGGTACGTTCCTCGCCGGCCGCGGCGTCGATGAGTTGGCTGGGGCGCATGCGGAACGTGCCGTCGACAAGCCGCAGCGTCACCACCACCGTGGCGGGCTCCTGCGCGCCGGGCACGGTGCCGGTCAGCCGCGCCTCGCTGGCCACGCCGCCGGTAGGCGAGATGTCGTACGGGTTGGCCATGTCCAGGTCCGTAATTCCCAGTAGCTCGCCGAAGCCCACGCCGTCCAGGCGGATGCGGCGGCGCACCAGGCGGGCATCCGCGCCGACAACCTCTCCGCGCAGCGCATTCGCCGGAGTGTCCAGCTTCAGGTTGAACATCTCCACGCTCACCGTGCCCACCCCAGGGCCGGGGATGTCCGCGTCGGTGCGCTTGACCGTGACGCGCGGGACGCGGCCGCTGATGCCGGACCACACGAATGGCACGGCGCTGACCTGCGCCTCCACGCCTTCGCTGGCGAGATTGTGCTCCACGTGGGAAGCCAGCGCTGTATCTGCGAGCCCGAGGGCAGCGACGAGCGCCGCCGCGACCACGACCGTTCGTTTCAACGCGCCCTCCTTCCCGCACGTAGCCTTGGGAACCATGACTGTCGATATCCTAAGCGCCCAGTTGCCCGGCGACCGCGTGCGGCCCTTGCTTGAAGCCGCCGAAGCCCACGACGGCATCGCCGCCTTCTCTGAAGCTTTTGTGCAGGGGCTTGAGGACGAGCGCGTGCGCCACACCCACTTTCTGGCCGAGAATGACGGCGCGGTGGTGGCTTGCGCGGGGCTGGCAGAGGACGGTTCCGCGGAGCTGGTCGTGCACCCGGACTTCCGCCGCAAAGGGATCGGCGAGGCGCTGGCGCGCAAGGTCCGTGCGGAAACCCCTGACGCCGGCCTGTGGGCGCACGGCAACCTGACGGGAGCGCGAGCGCTCGCCGCGAAGCTTGGGCTGGGCGTTGCTCGTGAGCTGCTGGTGATGGGGATTTCTGCCGGCGACATTCCCGCGGGTGAGCCCGAGCTGCCGGAGGGGTTCGAAGCTCTGGACTACGTCAGCGCGGTGGAGCGTTGGGGGCGGGACGCCGTCGAAAAGCAATGGCTCGAGGTCAACAACGACGCGTTCTCTTGGCACCCCGAGCAAGGCGGTTGGGACCTGGAGCGGCTGCATCGCGCAATGGAGGCCGACTGGTTCGACCCGGCAGGTGTGCGGCTGCTGTATGTAGGCGAACAGTTGGCTGGGTTCCACTGGACCAAACGCCACCCCGATGGGACGGGTGAGGTGTATGTGGTTGGGCTCGCTTCGAAGCATCGGGGGGAGGGGATGGGGGGACCATTGATGCAGATGGGTCTGAGGCACCTAGTTGCAGGGGGATCCCCGCAGGTCATCCTTTATGTTGAGGCGGACAATGAGCCGGCGGTGAAGCGGTATTTGCAGCTCGGTTTTGAAGTTGATGAAAGTCACGTTGTGTACGAGTAGCCTGGCCTTAACCTGCGAAAACAGTGTGATGGACGGGAGTTCACCAGTTATTCACTTAACTGGCTACCGGCCATTAACCAGGGTTCCGTAGGTTTGCACTCGTGAGTAATCGGACAGTTGCTCCGACACTCGAAACTGACCCGTTAGCACCGGAAAGGTATCCCGTGATCCGTAACTTCAAGCGCACCGCCGCAATCGCTGGCGTCGTTGCCCTCTCTTCCGCTTCCCTCGTCGCTTGCGGCGACTCCGAGGACAACGCAGCTACCGACGCTGTTGAGTCCGCAACCGAGGCCGTCTCCTCCGACGGCAACGACAGCAAGGACGGCGACGCGAAGTCCGGCGACTACGAGCTGTCCGGCCAGGAGGGCACCCTCGTTGCTGAGGGCGCTTCCTCCCAGCAGAACGCGATGGACTACTTCGCGTCCGTCTACGCATCCGAGGTTCCGGGTGCGCAGCTGGCCTACACCCCGTCCGGTTCCGGCTCTGGCCAGAAGAACTTCATCGCCAACCAGGCCGTCTTCGCTGGCTCTGACTCCCCGCTGAAGGACGAGCAGGTCCAGGAAGCTGCTGACCGCTGCGGCGGCAACGAGGCATGGCACCTGCCGTTCGTCATCGGCCCGGTTGCAATCGCGTACAACCTGGACGGCGTGGACGAGCTGAACCTGACCGTCGACAACATCGTCGAGATCTTCCAGGGCGTCATCACCACCTGGAACGACCCGAAGATCGCCGAGAACAACGAGGGCGTCGAGCTCCCGGATACTCCGATCAACGTCTTCTACCGCTCCGACGAGTCCGGCACCTCCGACAACTTCCAGAAGTTCCTGGCTGCGGCTTCCGACGGCAAGTGGGAGTCCTCCGGCAAGGCCTTCCCGAACTCCGTGGGCACCGGCGCAAACGGCTCCTCCGGTGTGGCCCAGGAGGTCAACGCCACCGAGGGCGCCATCACCTACGTCGAGGCTGGCTTCGCTGACAAGACTGCCAACATCGACTTCGGTAACGGCCCGGTTGAGCTGTCCGACGAGTCCGTTGAGAAGACCCTGGACAACCTCGAGTTCAAGACCGAGGGCCACGACATGGTCGTCGACGCTGAGAAGCTGTTCCAGACCGACGTCGCTGGCGCATACCCGCTGGTTCTGACCACCTACGAGATCGTCTGCTCCGCCGGCTACGACGAGGCAACCTCCAACATGGTCAAGGACTTCCTCAACGTCGCACTGGACAGCCAGGATGAGGAGCTCTCTGCAGAGGGCTTCATCCCGGTCAAGGGTGCACACGCTGAGCGCCTGCGCGAGGCTATCAACGCTATCCAGTAAGCGCTGGTAACCGGCCACTGCGGTCTCTCGCGCCGCGGTAGGCAGATAGACCCCCTCAGATTCCGATCTCGGGGGGTCTCTCTATGCGGAGAAGTGGAGCGTTCGCCCCAGTTTCCGCCGTCCACAACGATTCATTTTCGAAGGATTCGAGCATATGGCTGCTAACGATCACCTCGACCGCGGCGCAGGGCCCGCGAACACCACTGATCCTGTAATCCAGAACTCCACAGGCGCCACCCTGACCAAGGGCGAGAACGAGCACGCTCCCATTGCGGGCGACCCCGCCAAGGGCGCCGGCGTGAAGCGCCCCGGCGACCGCGTCTTCGAGTTTCTGTCCACCGCCTCCGCAACCCTGATCACTGTGCTGGTCGCGGCGATCGGCATCTTCCTGCTCATTCAGGCTCTCCCGCCGCTGATGCGTAACGACCGTGGTGTGCTGGGCTTCCTCACCTACGGTGGCCAGTGGCAGACATCGAACCTGGAGGCGATGCAGTTCGGTATCCCGAACCTGTTCTTCTCCACGGTGACCATCTCTCTGATCGCGCTGATCATCGCGATGCCGATCGCGCTCGGCGTGGCACTGTTCCTGTCCAACTACTGCCCGCCGAACCTGGTCCGGCCGCTGGGTACCCTGGTGGACATGCTCGCCGCCGTGCCGTCCATCGTGTACGGCCTGTGGGGCGCGCAGGTGCTCGGCCCGCTGCTGGGCGACTTCTACAAGTGGGTCAACAGCTGGGGCGGCGACTTCTTCCTGTTCGCCACCTACCAGAACTCCCCGCCGTTCTCCACGGCCCGCAACATGATGACCGGCGGCATCGTCCTGGCCATCATGATCCTGCCGATCATCGCCGCAACCGCACGCGAGATCTTCGTGCAGACCCCTCCCGGCCAGATCGAGTCCGCGCTGGCGCTCGGCGCCACCCGCTGGGAAGTCATCCGCATGACGGTGATCCCGTTCGGCATGTCCGGCTTCATCGCCGGCTCCATGCTCGGCCTCGGCCGCGCACTGGGTGAGACTATGGCGCTGTACATGGCCGTGGCGCCGGCGAACGACTTCCGTGGCTCCCTGTTCGACGGCGGCACTACCTTCGCCACCGCGATCGCCAACGCCGCCGCAGAGTTCAACAACCCGGTCTCCGCAGGCGCCTACATCGCTGCCGGCCTGGTGCTGTTCCTGCTGACCTTCATCGTCAACTCGATCGCCCGCGCGATCGTCAACAAGTAAGGAGCGGAAAGTAGAAATGTCTACTGCAGTACCGAACAACGGCTCCTCCCAGGTAGCAACCAAGAACGCCGCTCCGGTGCGTCGTAAAGGTGAAAGCCCGTTCACCGACATCGCCGCAAGCCGCAAGACCACGAACTCGATCATGGGCGGCCTGATGTGGCTGTGCATGATCCTCGCGCTGATCCCGCTGCTGTGGCTGCTCATCACCGTGGTCTCCCGCGGCCTGGGCGCTGTGATCGACCCGGCCTGGTGGACCCAGGACATGGTCGGCGTGCGCTCCTCAAAGCCGGGCGGTGGCGCACTCCACGCCATCGCCGGCACCCTCATGCAGACGCTGGTTGCGTCGCTGTTCTCCATCCCGATCGGCATCTTCACCGCCATCTACCTGGTGGAGTACTCCAACGGCAACAAGCTGGGCAAGCTGACCACCTTCATGGTGGACATCCTCTCCGGCGTGCCGTCCATCGTCGCCGCGCTGTTCGTCTACGCACTGTGGATCACCATCCTGGGCCAGCAGCGCTCCGGCTTCGCAGTGTCGCTGTCGCTGATCCTGCTCATGATCCCGGTTGTGGTCCGCAACACCGAGGAGATGCTGCGCGTGGTTCCGATGGACCTGCGCGAGGCGTCCTACGCTCTGGGTGTTCCCAAGTGGAAGACCATCATGCGCATCGTGCTACCGACAGCCCTGTCCGGCATCGTCACCGGCGTCATGCTCGCCATCGCACGTGTGATGGGCGAGTCCGCCCCGGTGCTGATCCTCGTCGGCTCCACCCCGACCACCAACTGGTTCAACATGTTTGACAAGCCGCAGTCCTCGCTGCCGCTGTTCATGCTGGACATGTGGAAGTCCGGTGCAACCGGCCCGGCAAACGACCGACTCTGGGGCGCGGCGCTGACGCTCGTGATCCTCGTTGTCACCCTGAACCTGCTCGCTCGATTCGTGGCGAAGCGCTACTCGGTCAAGAAGTAACCCACCCGCGTTCCCACCCACCCAGGAGAAACCCAGATGTCTACCAAGCTCGAACTCAACGACGTCAACATCTACTACGGCGATTTCCACGCTGTGCAGAACGTCAACATGCAGATCCCGTCCAAGGCCGTGACCGCGTTCATCGGCCCGTCCGGCTGCGGCAAGTCCACCGTGCTGCGCACCCTGAACCGCATGCACGAGGTCATCCCCGGCGCGTCCGTGAAGGGCGAGATCCTCCTCGACGGCAACGACATTTACGGCAAGAACGTCGACCCGGTTGCCGTGCGCAACACCATCGGCATGGTGTTCCAGAAGGCGAACCCGTTCCCCACCATGTCCATCGAGGACAACGTCGTGGCGGGCCTGCGCCTGGCTGGCGAGAAGGACAAGAAGAAGCTCAAGGAGGTCGCCGAGCAGTCCCTGCGTGGCGCGAACCTGTGGGAAGAGGTCAAGGACCGCCTGGACAAGCCGGGCGGCGGCCTCTCCGGCGGTCAGCAGCAGCGTCTGTGCATCGCACGTGCGATCGCGGTGCGCCCGGAGGTCCTGCTTATGGACGAGCCCTGCTCCGCCCTGGACCCGATTTCCACTCTGGCCGTGGAGGACCTCATCCACGAGCTGAAGAACGAGTACACCATCGTGATCGTGACCCACAACATGCAGCAGGCTGCACGCGTGTCCGACAAGACCGCCTTCTTCTCCCTCGAAGCCACCGGTAAGCCGGGCCACCTGGTGGAGTTCAACGACACCACCACGATCTTCGAGAACCCGGAGCAGAAGGAGACCGAGGACTACATCTCCGGTCGCTTCGGCTAAAGCGTTCTGCTTCTCGACGCCCCTTCGGTGCACCACGCACCGCAAGGGGCGTTGCGTTTCGCAGCTACTTCTGGTTGCGGAACTTGCGCTCGATGGTGGCGAACTTCTTCACCGGGTCGTAGTCCACCTCGTCGCGTTGTTGCACGTACGCCTCGGGCTGGAGCCCGGTGATGAGGAAGACCATGCGTCGGCCAACGCTGACGCAGCGGTCGGCGTAGCGCTCGTAGTAGCGCGCGAGCATGGACAGGTCCACGGCTTCCCGGTTGGTGTACTGCCAGTCCGGGGCAGAGGCCAGCGCGCAGAGGAACGCTTTCATGTCGTCCACGCCTTCGTCGATGGTGTGCAGCTCCACAGCGGCGTCCGCGTCGGGCTCGTCGAGCAGTTTGCGGGTTGCGGCACCCATCTCGTAGACGAGACGTGCGAGCTCTTGGACGTAGCCTTGCAGCGGCTCGGGGTAGACGGGGTTGGGGTGACGCTGCCTGGCCAGCAGCGCGACGTTTTTTGCCAGGGAGCCCATGCGATCGAAGCTCTCCACAATGTAGATAGCGGAGATAACCTGGCGCAGGTCGTACGCCACGGGGCTGTGCAGCGCGAGCAGGCTCATGCTGCGTTCCTCGCAGCGTTGGCTGATCTCTTTGAGCTCGTCCACTGCCGTCAGCGCGGCCTCGGCGTCCTCCAGGGAGTGCTCCAAAAGCGCTGCCGTGGCGTGACCCATAACGTCGCGCACGGCATCACACATCTCGAGGACGTCCTCGTTGAAGGCCTGGAGATGTTCTCTATACACGGTGCGCAGCATGGCTTCATGCTACGCAAGCTGGCGGATTTAACCGCCGTTATTTTCAATCTCGGCGCCCTCGGGCACAGTGTCGTCCTCCGGGTCGTCCAGCCATCCCTCGGGCAGCGCAATCTTGCCGGCGGAACCCTGGCGCCCGCGGGCGTCGTCCGCGTGCTGAGCCTTTTCCTCCGAATCGGCGATGGGGGCGAGGCGCTCCTTGAGTTCCGCCAGGGAGCTGACCTGGGCCAGCGACTTGCGGAACTCGCCACCGACAGGGAAGCCGCGCAGGTACCACCCGGTGTGTTTGCGGATGTCGCGGCAGGCGTGCTCCTCGCCGTCGTGGGCGGCAAGCAGCTCGGCGTGGCGGTAGATGATGCCTGCGACTTGCCCCAGGGTCGGCTCCGGCGGGATGGCTTCGCCACGCAGCTGGGCGCCGAGTTGGGCGAACAGCCACGGCCGGCCCAAGCACCCGCGGCCGACTTCGACGCCGTGGCAGCCGGTCTGCTCCATCATCTTCGCCGCGTCGTCGGCGGCGAAGATGTCGCCGTTGCCGATGACGGGCACGCCGGTGCCGTCCATGTGCTCGACCAAGCGGCCGATTTCGTCCCAGTGGGCCTGGCCCGAGTAGCGTTCGGCGCCGGTGCGGGCGTGCAGCGCGATCGCGGCGGCGCCGGTGTCGGCGGCGATGCGCCCGGCGTCGAGGTGCGTGTGGTGCTCGTCGTCGATGCCGATGCGGAACTTCACCGTAATCGGGATCCCGGAGCCCTCGGCGGCGCGCACGGCGGCGTCGACGATGTTGCCGTAGAGGCGCCGCTTGTACGGGATGGCGCAGCCGCCGCCCTTGCGGGTGACCTTGGGCACGGGGCAGCCGAAGTTCATGTCCACATGGTCGGCGATGTCTTCCTCCACGATCATGCGCACCGCCTCGTAGGTGAACTTGGGGTCCACGGTGTACAGCTGCATCGACCGTGGCGTTTCCACGTCGGCGAAGGTGGTCATGTGCAGCGTTTTCTGGTTGCGGGCCACCATGGCGCGCGCGGTGATCATCTCGCAGACGTACAGGCCGGAGGAGGTGCCGGTGAGCTCTTCTTCAATCTCGCGGCACAGCACGCGAAACGGCATGTTTGTCACCCCGGCCATCGGCGCGAGGATGACGGGGGAGCTCAAATCAATGCCGCCGATTGTCAGGGCGGGGGCAACTGCAGTCATAGTGCGGCCTATTCTTCCCGTGCAGCACGTCTTCCGTCCAATCGTCGGGATTACGCCCGTTCGGGGGTACGGTGCCGTCGCTAAGCAGTTGCTTTACCGCGGGCTCCGCCCGAATTCTGGCAGTGGGGCCTACGTCACAATATTGTGGGGAATGTTATCTACCCGCACATAACGATTTGAGGGAGCAACATGAGCGACCGCATTGCAAACGCGAAGCTGCGCGACAAGGTCATGTCCGCCGAAGAGGCTGTCCAGTTTGTCAACCACGGCGACAAGGTCGGCACCTCCGGCTTCACCGGCGCCGGCTACCCCAAGGCTCTGCCTGCCGCGATTGCGGAGAAGGCGAAGGCCGCTCACGAGAAGGGCCAGGACTTCTCCATCGACATGTACACCGGTGCTTCCACCGCGCCGGAGTGCGATGGTGTGCTCGCGGAGGCCGGTGCGCTGCGCTACCGCATGCCATACCAGTCCGATCCGACCATGCGTAACAAGATCAACGCCGGCGAGATGAAGTTCCAGGACATCCACCTGTCGCATTCCGGCATGATGGTGGAGCAGGGCTTCTTCGGCGAGGTCGACCTGGCCATCGTGGAGGCCGTGCGCATCACCGAGGACGGCAACATCGTCCCGTCTTCCTCTGTCGGCAACTCGGTGGAGTTCCTCAACGCCGCCAAGAAGATCATCATCGAGGTCAACTCCTGGCAGTCCGAGGAGCTCGAGGGCATGCACGACATCTGGACCGTGCCGCCGCTGCCGAACCGCATCCCGATCCCGATCACCAAGTGCGGCGACCGCATCGGCACCACCTACATCGAGATCGACCCGGAGAAGGTCGTCGCCGTCATTGAGACGAACGACCCGGACCGCAACGCCCCGTTCAAGGCGCCGGACGAGATCTCCGAGCAGATCGCCGGCAACTTCCTGGACTTCCTGGAAAACGAGGTCAAGGCCGGCCGTCTGACGTACGACGGCTACGTCATGCAGTCCGGTGTGGGCAATGTCCCCAACGCCGTGATGGCGGGCCTGATGGACTCCAAGTTCGAAAACATCCAGGCCTACACCGAGGTCATTCAGGACGGCATGGTCGACCTCATCGACGCCGGCAAGATGACCGTGGCGTCCGCAACGTCGTTCTCCCTGTCGCCGGAGTACGCGGAGAAGATGAACAATGAGGCGTCGCGCTACCGCGAGTCCATCATCCTGCGCCCGCAGTCCATCTCCAACCACCCGGAGGTCATCCGCCGCACCGGCCTGATCGCGTCCAACGGCATGATCGAGGCGGACATCTACGGCAACGCCAACTCCACCCACATCAACGGCTCCCGTCTGATGAACGCCCTGGGCGGCTCGGGCGACTTCACCCGCAACGCCTACATCTCCTCGTTCATCTCCCCGTCGGTGGCGAAGGACGGCGCTATCTCCGCCATTGTCCCGTTCGCGTCCCACATCGACCACAACGAGCACGACGCGATGGTCTTCATCACCGAGTACGGCGTGGCCGACCTGCGCGGCCTGGCCCCGCGCGACCGCGTGGCCAAGATGATCTCCATCGCGCACCCGTCGTACCGTCCGCTGCTGGAGGAGTACGTCGAGCTCGCTTCCAAGTGCAAGTACCAGGCAACCCCGCACGATCTGCGCCACGCCTTCGACTTCCACCTGCGCATGGAAGAGACCGGCACGATGATGAAGCAGGACTAACCCTGCCCCGATTTCCGGGCTAATGGTCGCAGGGGCTACCATTAGCCCTCGCGGGCCTTTAGCTCAGCTGGTAGAGCTACGGACTTTTAATCCGCAGGTCGCGGGTTCGATCCCCGCAGGGCCCACCGCATGCCCCGGCCGTGTTCGGCCGGGGCATTTTGCGTGTCGACGTCCCTTCGGCCACCTGACGCAACTGCTAGCTTTGCGTCATGGATCTTGCAACAGTCGCCCCGGACGCCGTCGCCGTCGCGCTCGGGATCTCCTTGCTAGCCGGCCTGTCCACCGGCTTCGGTGGGTTGGTCGTAGTAATGAAGCGTTCTCCGGGGCCGGGCTTTTTGGCGGGGGCGCTCGGATTCTCCGCCGGTGTCATGGTCTACATCTCGTTTGTGGAGCTGCTGCCCGAGGGGATCGGAGGCCTGGCGGAAGCGGGCAACGCCTCGGCGGAGAAGTGGGGAGTGGCCGCGTTCTTCGCTGGCATTGCGCTGATCGCACTGATTGACAGGTTTGTGCCGGAGGAGATCAACCCGCACGAGGAGCCGGACGAGTCCGGTGTGAGCCGTGCGCGGCTGCGCAACGTCGGCGTGCTCAGCGCGGTAGCAATCGCGGTGCACAACTTCCCCGAAGGTTTTGCCACCTTCGCGGTTGCGCTCGCGGATCCGGCGCTGGCGCTGCCGATTGCGTTGGCCATCGCGATCCACAACATCCCGGAAGGCATCGCCGTGGCGGTGCCGCTGCGCCAGGCCACCGGCTCGAAGTGGAAAGCTGCCGGCTGGGCCACCCTGTCGGGCCTGGCGGAGCCGCTCGGCGCCGTCATCGGCTTCCTGTTGCTGCAGCCGTTTCTGGGGCCGCAGACGCTGGGCTACACCTTCGCCGTCATCGCCGGCATCATGGTCTTTGTCAGCCTGGACAAGCTGCTGCCCACCGCCATTGCGACGGGCAAGCACCACACCGCCATTTACGGCATGATCATCGGCATGGCTGTCATGGCGGCCAGCCTGCTCATGCTGCCGGGCTAAGGCTTACTTCCAGACTTCAAGGCGCATGAGGATCGCGCCGTCGTCCGCGCGCACGAGCGCGAGGTCTTCCGGCTCCGACACCTGGGCGCTGAGGATCTCGCGGGTGATGCGCAGCTGGTAGCGCTGCTTGTCGCCGTCGATGGCCACCGAGCCGATGCTGGTGTACTCGTTGTGGTCCTCGATCTCCACCGCGCCCAAGGCCACGTCGCGAGTTTGGCCGGTGCCGCGCACGGCGAAGATCGGCTCGCCGTTGCTGAAGGACGCGCCCTCGTCGCCGGCGAGGATTGTCTGGATCAGCTCGCGCACAGCCACCGGGTCCGTGGTCAGTGGTGCCACGGAGCGGGCGCCGAGGACGGAGTGGTCCATGGGCGTGAGCTCGTCGTCAAGCTTGGCCCCCGCGTCGCGGTAGGAGACGCCGAACTGCCGCAGCGCTCCGTTGACATCGCGGCCGACGAGGACCTCAATGCCCACCTCGCCGTCGCGATCCACCGCCCGGTAGGAACCGAGGGGCTCCACGATGGGGGAATGCTCGGAAAGGACCTCATCCTTCGTTGGATTGAGGGTTGCGTCGTAGATGATTGCTTCGGCCATGAGGCCCACTGTACTGCTCATTTGGTTGCTGCGACGGCTGTGTCGTATGATTCAACGGCTGTCTTTGATGACAGGCCCCCATCGTCTAGAGGCCTAGGACTCCGCCCTTTCACGGCGGCAACACGGGTTCGAATCCCGTTGGGGGTACGGCCCTGTGGCGCAGTTGGTTAGCGCGCCGCCCTGTCACGGCGGAGGTCGCGGGTTCAAGTCCCGTCAGGGTCGCTCTTAGCTCGAGGTACGCCTCGGGCTTTTTGCTTTGCGACGGCTACGCTTGGCGCCCGTGAATAACAAAGCTGACGCCCACGATGCAATCGTTGTTACCGGAGCGAACGAGAACAACCTGCGGGACGTCTCCGTGCAGATCCCGAAGCGCCGCCTCACCGTCTTTGCCGGCGTGTCTGGGTCCGGCAAGTCCTCGCTGGTCTTCGATACCGTCGCCGCCGAGTCGCAGCGCCTGATCAACGAGACGTACTCCTCCTTCGTCCAAGGGTTCATGCCGTCGATGGCGCGGCCGGACGTGGTTGGGCTTGAAGGCGTAACCGCTGCGATCGTGGTGGACCAGTCCGCGCTTGGGGCGAACGTGCGTTCCACTGTCGGCACCGCCACGGACGTTACGCCCATGCTGCGCGTGTTGTATTCGCGCATCGCGGAGCCCAACGCCGGCGGGCCGGGCGCGTACTCGTTCAACGTGCCGAGCGTGTCGGGCGGCGGGGCGATCAAGGACGCGACCGGCAAGAAAAAGGTGGTGAAGACCTTCACCCGCACCGGCGGCATGTGCCCGGAGTGCGCCGGCACCGGGCGTGCGAGCAAGTTCGACGAGGCGCAGGTGGTGGACGACTCACTGTCCATCGACGACGGCGCCATCCTCGCGCCCGGCTACAAGCCCGGCTCGTGGCAGTTCCGCGCCTACGCCGAAGCCGGAAAATTCCCGGTGGACGTGCCGGTGGGCGAGATCAAGGACGACCCGCGCGAGCCTGGCGGGTGGCTCAAGGTGCGCGGGGCCAGCGAGAATAACCTCGCCGGCATCGACGTAGACATCCCCACCGGCGTGCTCACCGCGGTGACTGGCGTGGCGGGTTCCGGCAAGTCCTCCCTGCTGCGCGCGTTGAAGGATTCCGCGCTGCTGGAAGACGCGGTGTGGGTGGACCAGGCGCCCATCTCCGGCTCGCGGCGCTCCAACCCTGCCACCTATACCGGCGCGCTGGACCCGATCCGCAAGGCGTTTGCGAAAGCCTCCGGCGAGCCGGCCTCGATGTTCTCGCCGAACTCCGCCGGCGCGTGCCAGCACTGCAAGGGCGCGGGCGTGGTCTACGTGGATCTCGGCATGATGCAGGGCGTGGACGTGCCCTGCGAGGTCTGCGAGGGCAAGCGTTTCGACGACGCCGTGCTCGTGCACACCCTCGGCGGCAAGAACATCGCCGAGGTGCTGGCCATGCCCGCCGATGAGGCGCAGCCCTACCTGAAGGAGAACAAGGTCAACGCCGCGGCCAAGATGTGCGGGCACCTGATCGACGTGGGGCTGGGCTACGTCACGCTCGGCCAGCCGCTGACCACGTTGTCCGGCGGCGAGCGCCAGCGCCTGAAGCTGGCCGCCAGTCTGAAGAAGCCGGCGCCCGCCTACGTGCTGGACGAGCCCACCACCGGCCTGCACCTGACGGACACCGCGCGCTTGGTCGAGCTGTTTGACCGGCTGGTGGATTCCGGCGCGACTGTCATCGTGGTGGAGCACAACCTGGCGCTGGTGTCCCGCGTCGACTACGTCATTGACCTGGGTCCCGGTGCCGGCTCAGCAGGTGGGCGAGTGGTGGATGCGGGCACGGTGCGGCAGCTCGTCGATAGGCATGAACGCACCGGGTCTGAAAACGGGAGATACCTGTCTTCCTAACACCTGTTGCGGAAGTCCTGATCCACTTTTATTGTGTGCTGTGATTGCGGACACATACTGAAGGGGACTTGGGCAATGTCGCATGCGAAACGGGAAAGTCGGTCCGTAGCGGTGCTCGCGCTTGTCGTCGCTTGCATGTTGGCGTGGGTAGCGCCAGCATTCGCGACGGAGACATCGACGGGTAGGCCCGCGGAATCGAGCACTGCAGTAAGCACGGAGACGAAGACGCTGTCGAGCTCGACCACGCGGGCGTCGGCAAGCGGAGGCTCCGCCGACGCGAAGGGTGTCCTAATCCTGGATGCGTCCTATTCCATGGTCGAGGAGGACGCCGAGGGGCCGCGCATCGACGCGGCGAAGAAGGCGACCCGCGAGCTCGTTGATTTCCTGCCGGAAACTGCGCAGATGGGGCTCATCGCCTACGGCGCGCAGGAATCCAATGCGCCCGACAACCGCGAAAAGGGCTGCAAGGATATCGAGCGCCTCGTGCCTATTGGCAAGGTGGACAAACAAAAATTCGGCACGGCTATCGACGGGCTCACGCCGAAGGGCTACACGCCGATGGGCAACGCGCTGCGCAAAGCTGCAGAGGAGTTGGGCAACGAGGGGGAGCGCTCGATCATTCTGGTCTCCGACGGCATTGATACCTGCGCGCCGCCGGAGGTGTGTGACGTGGCCAAAGAATTGGCCGGCAACGGCGTAGACCTGGCGATCCACACTGTCGGGTTCAAGGCCGATGAGGAAGCTCGCGCGGAGCTGGAGTGCATCGCGGAAGCTGGCGGCGGGCAGTTCCTGGAGGCGGCCGATGCGAGCAGCTTGGCGGAGTCGCTGAAGTTTTTGTCCCAGCGCGGGGTGGAGAAGTACCAGACCGGCGGCACCGAATTCGAGTTCTCGGACACCCCGGAGGACGCGAAGTGGCTGGGCGAGGGGCAGTACCAGACCACGGTGACGCCGGACCGGGGCGCTGCGAAGGACCGGTACTTCCGCATTTCCGTGCCGCCGCGCCACAACGCGCGCATGGTGTTTTCACCCGTGTGGCAGACCGACGGCATGTGGGAGGACGGCCACCTCAAGATTGATCCGGTGGAGGTCACCAACGAGGGCGACGCAGAGTGCGGCTGGTTCCCCGTTACGCACTCCGCATTCGTCTCTGCTGGGCCGGACTATGGGATCGACTCTGCGAACGCCTCGGCAGAGCGCAACGAGGAGTCGGACATGGAGTGCGACATGAGCGACATCCTGGTCAAAATGCAGGTGTCCGACGTCGAAGGGAACGACGTTGGGGACATTTCGCTCGAGGTCGGCGTGTTTTATGAGCCGATTCACGACGATGAACAGAAAACCGAGTGGTCCGACGGCCGTATTACCAAAGCCGGCGACTACCTAGGGGAGCTGCCGATTGAGAACCCCAAGCCAATTTCCGGCGGCACCGGGTTCAGTGATGCGGTGGACATCACCGAGGGCACGTACTCCGACAACATCATCCCTGGTGAATTCAGGTTCTATAAGATCCCGGTGGCGTACGGGCAGCGACCGGTGATGAAGGTGAAAACGCCGGCGTCGGTTGCTCACAACGCCGATAGCCTCGGGTTCGGCATCTACGACCCGATGCGCAACGAGGTACTGCGCCACCCGTTGAACTTTTTCCAGGACGCTGCGGAGTCCGACCCGGAAACCTTTAACCAGTACGTGTGGCACGGCACGAATACGCCTTACCAGGGCGAGTACTACGTGTGGCTCGGCATGGGGTGGGTGCACGAGGGCTACGACATCGCTGGCGTGGAGCAGCCCTTTGAATTCGAGGTGGTCATGGATGGCGAGCCGGCCAACGGCGGCCCGGATTGGACACCGACGCACGAGGACGGTCCGGAGCCATCCGACGAGCCGATCACATTCAGCGCGGTGGACAACACAGTCGAGACTGCAGCCTCGCAGGACAGTCAGGACAGCGGGGAAGACGATGCGGAGGTCAACGCCGCGGAGGACGACGAGGCTGGCGGCTTCGGGCTCGTTCCGGGTCTGCTCGGCGGCCTGCTGGTGCTGCTGCTGGTGGCCGGGGCGGTTGTCTTCTTCGTCGCGCGTGGGCGTCGGTAAGCACGAAAGCACCGGGTCTGAAACCGGGAGATACCTCTCCTAAGCTGGCGATTTGTCGCCATGTTAGGGGGCTGTGTAATGTATCAACTCGTGCAAGCGACAGTGTGAAACGCACTTGAGCGGGCACAGAAACAACAGAATATGGCCCTGTGGCGCAGTTGGTTAGCGCGCCGCCCTGTCACGGCGGAGGTCGCGGGTTCAAGTCCCGTCAGGGTCGCTGAATTGCTTGGCAAACGAGTAGTTCCGGCCAGATAGCTCAGTTGGTAGAGCACACGCCTGAAAAGTGTGGGGTCGCCAGTTCGATCCTGGCTCTGGCCACACTCCCGAAACCCCTTCCGCAGCGACGCGGAAGGGGTTTCGCATATATAGTCGGCCGCATGTCTGATAACCCGGAAGTATCCGTGCACAAGAACGAAACGGAAGGCCAGTACGAAATCCTCGTCGGCGAAGAAGTCGCCGGCTTTGCCACCTACGCCGACGCGAACGGCGTGCGCGACCTGCCGCACACGGTGGTGGACCCGAAGTTCCGCGGCCAAGGCCTGTCCAAGCCGCTGATCCAGGCGGCGCTCGACGACGCCCGCGCCGACGGCATGCAGGTCACCCCGTCCTGCCCCGCGGTGGAGCGCTACATCGAGCAGAACCCGCAGTACCGGGACCTACTCGCCTAATTAGATGATGTAGCTGCCCGGGTCGATGTAGCTGTCCGGGTCCACAAGCTTCACGCACTCGTCCGTCTTGCGCGGACGGACCTTCGCCGGAATGCCCACCGCAATCGAGTTTTCCGGCACGTCCTTGGTCACCACGGCGTTCGCGCCGACTGCGGAGCCGGAGCCGATGGTCACCGGGCCCAACACCTTGGCGCCGGCGCCGATGGTGACGTTGTCGCCGATGGTGGGGTGGCGCTTCGTCTGCGTGAGCACTTGCCCGCCCAGGGTCACTCCGTGGTAGAGCATGACACCGTCGCCGATCTCCGCGGTTTCGCCGATGACGATGCCCATGCCGTGGTCGATGAAGAACCTTCGGCCGATCGTCGCGCCAGGGTGGATCTCAATGCCGGTGAAGAACCGGTTCAGCTGCGCCAGGATGCGCGCCGGCCCCTTCCAGTCGCGCTCCCACATGGCGTGGCAGATGCGGTGCACCCAGATGGCGTGCAGACCCGAGTACACCACCGCGTTTTCGACGTCGCCGCGAGCGGCGGGGTCGTGATCGCGCGCGTTTGCCAGGTCCTCGCGGACAGTGGAAACTACCTTTGCAACCAGGGAAAGCATGGGGCGCAGTGTACCAAGCGGTCCATTTTCTGTGGGGATAAAAATTCCCCGGCGCCATGGGTGGTCCGACCAGCCCTGCCCAGCTCGTCAGAACCGGTCCGACGCACATGGTGAATTTCAAGTGGTGAATCCGTGCCTGAAATTCGGGGGTTGTCAGTGGGTGAATGCGCCACCTCGACTTGG
>NZ_KV788391.1:0-599 GCF_001807265.1 Corynebacterium sp. HMSC05H05 | reverse complement strand
TGCGCCACCTCGACTTGGAGGTTGTTGTGGCTGGCCGTTGGACTCCGAAAGATGTGAAGGCTGCTTCTGTGGCGCGGGTTGTTGCAGGCGATGATGTCTGCGAGGTTGCTCGTGATGCCGGTGTGAAGTTCCAGACGGTATATAGATGGGTCCAGCAGGCCGGTGTTGTCCCGCCGACGAAGGCGTTGGCACGTGCACGCGACCAGCTTGTCGACGACGCGGTGACGTTGGTGGCTTCTGGTATGTCGGTACCGGATGCGGCTGCGACGTTGGGCACTTCACCAGGGGCGTTGTACCGGCGGTTGGCGAAAGTCGGTGTGCTGACCGAACTGCAGAAAAAGCCGCGCATCACCCCGCAGCAGAAAGCAGACGCGGTCGCACGGGTGCTGGCTGGTGAGCCGGTTGAAGAGGTTGCGGCGGCGTTCGACCGGTCTGTGATCACGGTGTATCGCTGGGTGCGGCACGCACGCCAGGAGAAGGCGGGCGGAAACCGTGATGCGGTGCAGCCCGCCAACACGCCGGATGCTTGCACGGCAAAACCACCTGCGCACAGCAAAGTTGATGACGTGCCAGCACCAATGAAAACACAGGCAGGTAGC
>NZ_KV788390.1 GCF_001807265.1 Corynebacterium sp. HMSC05H05 | reverse complement strand
GCGGCATGTCGCGAGGTTAACCCGTTTTTGTGGGGTAGTCGTAGCGAAAGCGAATCCGAATAGGGTGGCAAGTGGCATGTCCTGGACCCGAAGCGGGGTGATCTACCCATGGCCAGTGTGAAGCAGCTGTAAGAGGTTGTGGAGGCGCGAACCCACTTAGGTTGAAAACTGAGGGGATGAGCTGTGGGTAGGGGTGAAAGGCCAATCAAACTCCGTGATAGCTGGTTCTCCCCGAAATGCATTTAGGTGCAGCGTGATGTGAGCTTGCCGGAGGTAGAGCTACTGGTTGGTTGAGCGGGACTATCATCTTAGCGACGTCAGCCAAACTCCGAATACCGGTGAAGTGGTGCATTGCAGTGAGACTGTGGGGGATAAGCTTCATAGTCGAGAGGGAAACAGCCCAGATCGCCGGTTAAGGCCCCTAAGGGTGTGCTAAGTGGAAAAGGATGTGGGATCGCGAAGACAGCCAGGAGGTTGGCTTAGAAGCAGCCATCCTTGAAAGAGTGCGTAATAGCTCACTGGTCGAGTGGTTCCGCGCCGACAATGTAGTGGGGCTCAAGCACACCGCCGAAGCCGCGGCAAGTCCTTTGGACTTGGGTAGGGGAGCGTCGTGTGTGGGGTGAAGCCGTACTGGAAGGAGCGGTGGACTGCATGCGAGTGAGAATGCAGGCATGAGTAACGAATGGCAAGTGAGAATCTTGCCCGCCGGATGACTAAGGGTTCCTGGGTCAAGTTCGTCTTCCCAGGGTGAGTCGGGTCCTAAGGCGAGGCCGACAGGCGTAGTCGATGGTTAACGGGTTGATATTCCCGTACCCGTATGTGCGCGCCCAGTATCGAAGCGGTGATACTAACCACCCTGACCCGCTGGCCGTTGCCACTTTTCGAAGTGGTTGGTTGGTGGTGATGCGTGGGGCCTGATCCGTTGTAGGTCAGTGATGGGGTGACGCAGTGAGGTAGCCGAGCCGCTTATTGGATTGCGGTGCAAGCGTGTGGCACGACACCATGGTCAAATCCGGGTGTCACAAGTGTGAGGCGTGATGCGTAGCCCATGTTGGGTGATGTTGGTGATCCTGGACTGCCGAGAAAAGCCTCTAGCGATGTGCATGTACGGCCCGTACCCATAACCGACACAGGTGGTCAGGTAGAAAATACTAAGGCGAGCGGGTGAACTGTGGTTAAGGAACTCGGCAAAATGCCCCCGTAACTTCGGGAGAAGGGGGACCCACACTGGTTACCGGTCATACGATTGTGTTGCTGGTGTGGGTCGCAGAGAAGAGAGGGGAGCGACTGTTTATCAAAAACACAGGTCCGTGCGAAGACGGTTAAGTTGATGTATACGGACTGACGCCTGCCCGGTGCTGGAAGGTTAAGAGGACC
>NZ_KV788389.1 GCF_001807265.1 Corynebacterium sp. HMSC05H05 | reverse complement strand
ACTTGGTCGGCCCGAAGTACGTGGCATGCACCCGGGCCAAATCGCGCACCCGGCTGGTGGACAGGCCGGCGGCCATGGCGACGTCGCGGTCGAAGTCGGCGAGCACGGCCACGCCTGCGGAAACAAAGTCGGTGAAGTTCATGGCCCGAAAGCTAAGCCAGCGCAACCCGAACAAGACCCAAATCAAAATCTGTGGATAACCCCCGCCAGTTGTTGACGCCGCAACACGGTTGTCCACAGCAACGCTAAACGCGGTGGCGCAAGCACGCCACCGCGGTATACGTTGCACAGTTTTAGCGCTTGGACACCTTGCCCGTTTTGCTCGCCACCGGCGCGACCACCGAGGCGCGCGCGAAGCGCCAGCCCAGCGCCGTCACACCCGCCGCGACCAGGAAGAACACGACGCCTATCCAGCTGGTGGCGTCCTCACGCGACGCGAACATCGCGTTCATGTTGCCGCGCATGCCGGTGGTGAGCACGAGGAACACGTGCACGACCACAAACGCCACGAAGTAGATCATGGTGGGGAAGTGCACCGCGCGTGCCCACGACACCGGCACGGCTTTCCACGACGCCGGCCACATGCCGCTCATGCGGAAACCGGAGGCGATGGCCAGCGGCGACGCGATGAAGACGGTGATGAAGTACGACAACTCCTGCAGCGCGTTGTAGTGCAGCCAGGGGTTCTCGGTGGGCCAGTCCAGCGAGAGGTACTGCAGGCCCGCCGATACCGCGTGCGGGATGGCGTCCCAGCTGGTGGGGACGATGCGCATCCATTGGCCGGTGGTGAACAGCAGCACGTAAAACACCACGCCGAGGGCGACCCAGGCGACGTCGAGAAGCTGGTGCAGCCAGAGCGTCACCGAGATCTTCTTGCCGCCGTTCTCTGGCTGCCAGTAGGCGGCGGGGCGTTTCTCGCGGCGCACTTCGATGCCTGTTTTGATGATCAGCGCCATCAGGAACATGTTGAAGAAGTGCGCCCAGTTCAGCCAGCCGGGCAGCCCGGTGGGGGCGTTGTCCGGCAGCGGCTGGATGCCGTTGTAGCGGGCGATGAAGTCGGCGCCGGAGTCGGTGCCCACGTACCAGCGCGCGCCAAAGATGGCCGCGGCGAGCAGCAGGAGTGCGCCGATCGCCCATGGGAGCCATTGCTTTGCGACGCCCTCCGGTTTCCCCGCAGCCTTCTCTTCAGCCGGCTTCGGGGCCGGCTGCCGAACTGCTTGTGGCTCCGGCTCGGGGGCCGTCTTGGCCACGGCGTCGTCGACCACCGTCGCCGCGAGCGCCGCGGTCTCGGGTTGTGGCTCCGGCTCGGGCTCGGTAGCCGGCGCCGGCGCGGCGACGCGCACGGTCCCGGCGGGCGG